>NZ_KI535340.1:976879-1026346 GCF_000160075.2 Abiotrophia defectiva ATCC 49176 | reverse complement strand
CAAAAGCCGATGATTTCGCGCTTGTTGGCCTCGTTAATCCCTTGGGCTAGGTAGACCGCCTTGGACACCACGCGGTTCTCTTCGCGCACCTTAATGTAAAGGGCATCGAGGTAGAGATAGCGGAAGTGGCTGTGGGTCAGGGTCCGATTTTTGAAGGCTTCAATCTCGGGATCCAGCCGCTTCATCACATCGGACACAAAGGACTTGGAAACCGTCTCGCCACACAATTCATGCACGATTTTGGTGACTTTGCGTGTAGAGACCCCATTGATTACCATTTCCATCATAGAAAGCAAGAAGGCCTGTTCGTTGCGCTGGTAACGTTCAAAGAGCTCGGTTTTGAACTCGCCAGAACGCGTGCGTGGGACTTGTAATTTAAGGGTGCCAATGGATAAGGTCCATTGGCGTTCATAGTAGCCGTTGCGATAATCTTGGCGCTGGTCGGAGCGTTCATGGGGTGCGGCTTGGATGAACTGGTGGCGTTCTTCTTCCATGTAGGCATTAAAGACGGTAATGGCCAGCGTCTTCATGAGCGTGTTCATGTCACTGTTTAAAACTGCCTCTGTTAATTCTTCAAGTTTTAGGTTAATATTAAGGTAAGTCATGGTAATCTCCTCTTTCAATGTTTTCGGACAACTACATTGTACCAGAGATTACCTGGCTTTTTCTTTTTACACAATTATAGGGACTTAATCCCGGTTTACGCCCTTTCCCGAGATTCCGACCAGAGCTAGTGGTCCACTCGACGGAGTGGACCACTGGCTCTTAGCTTTTGACCTGGTTTCCGTCATTTTCCGGGATTCCGACCCGAGCTAGTGGTCCACTCGGCGGAGTGGACCACTAGCTCCTAACCTTTCTCCTGTTTCCACTCAGTTGCGGCGTAGGCGCAGGCCTTTTGGATAGTAGTTCTTGAGTACTCGGCCGGTGACCTTGGCGAAGCCTAGGCCGTTACCGCCCGCTAGGACTTGGTACCAGCCATTTGGCTTGTCCTCTGCCAGGTCGACCGTCTCGCCGGCTAGGTAGCGGGTGACTTGCTCTTCGGACAGGGCCACCTGGCTGACCGTCTCGTCCGGCCGCAACGCCAAGCCCAGAGCGAAGCTAGGCTCGAAGCGTTTCTTCTTGAATTCGCCCAAATGCAGACCCTTGTGGGCAATGCGTAATTTGCCTAAATCCGGCAGGCCCTCTGGCAAGAGATAGAGATGGTCGCCAAAAGTCTGGAGGACGCCCGGCAAGGTCACAGTCAGATGACTAGCCGCAAAGTCCTGCCAGAGCTTGAGCTGTTCAGCCGTCACTTTGGCTTTGAGCGGCTTGAATTTACGAGACTTACTTTCAGTCTCCTGCCCCTCATAGCGGAACTTGGCCACAAACTGCCCCTCACCCCGGAAATGTTGCGGATACATGCGGGCCGTCTCAGGATAAGACAGGCCTGGCACCATGCCATTGAGCTTAGGCACCTCAAGCAAGGTCAGCGGATAATGTTCCAGCAACCAAGCCACGATATCCTCATTCTCCTCTGGCGCCCAAGTGCAGGTCGAATAAACCAAGGTCCCGCCCGGCTTAAGCATGAGTAGCCCCTGCTCCAGAATTTCTCGCTGTAGCGCCGCGCACTGGCTAGGATATTCCGGCGTCCAGTAGTCCATGGCCTCAGCCTGCTTACGGAACATGCCCTCCCCCGAGCAAGGCGCATCTAGCACAATCAGGTCAAAGTAAGCCGGAAAGACCTGGGCCAGGCGCTCTGGCGACTCATTGGTTGCCACCACATTGCGAGCCCCGAAGCGCTCCAGGTTCTCAGCCAGAATCTTGCTGCGCTTGGGATGGATTTCGTTGGCTACTAAGAGGCCTTGGTTATCTAAGTATGACAGCAAATGGGTCGACTTGCCCCCAGGAGCTGCTGCCAAGTCCAGGACCTTGAGCCCTGGCTGGGGCTCGGCTGCCTGGCCCACCATTTGAGCGGCTGGCTCCTGAGAATAGACCAAGCCCGTCACATGGGCGGTCGAGCTGCCTGCCACCTTGCCATAGTAGCCCCAAGGGGTGCCCGGCATGGGCTGAGCGGATTCAGGCAAAGCTGACTGACTGGCCTTGAGAGGGTTGACCCGGAAGCCGGACTCCGCCTCTAACTTAAAGGAATCCAGGAAGGCCTGCCCCTCCTCTGGGCCCAATAGGGCTAAATATTTTGCTTGAAATCCTGCTGGAAATGTCATGACCGGCCTCCTTATGTCTTCTCATTTTATTGTAGCGGGATAAAGTAGCAACTGCAAGCCCAAAAGGCCTTCCCAAATACAAAAACACCCTGCCCTCAGGCAAGGTGCTTAAGAGATTATTCCTTAACAAAGGAAACCTGATCCAACTTAAAGCCCTGATCTGAGGCCTCGGTCAAGGTCAGGACTTCTTCACCCAGTAGGCGAACCCGAATAGTGCCTTCTGACTGGCTCAGTTCAGGTTTGGTTAGCCGCAGATAGATGGTCCCTGTCTCTCTGACATGGGCATAAAGACCGGACACTTGATTCTCCAGGACTTCTACCATCTTATCTGGTTCTACTTCTTGGCCTAGGGCTTTCTGATAGGCGGCCACATCCAGCCCCAGTTCTTGGCGCGTTTTCTCGATTTCCTGGCTGGTCATGCCGGGCTTGATCTTCTTAGCTAGCGCTCGCTGGTTGACGGTCATTAAAGTTTGGAAGGCTTGACCCTGCTTGGCAAGTTGCTCGGCATCAATCTCAAGCTCCATAACGGTTTCCGTGACGGTTACTTTCTTAATGAGGTGAGTAGATTGCGCTAGGTAAGTACCAGACAAGGCATCAGATTGAGCCAGGGCTAGACTAGGCGTAACAAGGGATAAGACTAGCATGAAAGTTGCTAGAAGTGAATAAAATAAGGTCCGCTTGCTTGCGTACCGACGATTGGCTGCTAGGGTATATTGCGTATGACTCATGGTGTTTCCTCCTAACTCGCTAGATACCATAAATTAAGAACAAGAATAGCCAGTGCTATTGAGGGAATTGACGTTAAGGGACCTAGTTTCTTTCATTAGATTCACCTCTTGCTTTAATATTTTTTTCATTATACACCAGTGCCAAGCATTTTGGAAGCCCTTTTTTAAATTAAACTTGTATTTGGCTCCTAAGCCCTTTAGAATTTAAGATAAGGGAGGTGGCGCATACTGTGAAAGGTCATATCAAGCAAAAACTATATAGTCTGGCCAGCGGCGAATTAGTTGCCCTTGCCGTCTTCTGGCTCAATTTCTTGCTCTTCAAAAAATACTTGGTCACACCACAAGCCCTAATTGCCATCGTTTACCCCCTCCTGCTAGTCAGCCTTATCTTGCTACAAGGTTCCCTTTATTGGTGGATTCTGATCAAGCGCCTTAGCAAGCCTAGCTTTGCGATCAAGCAAACGGGCCCAATTTATGGCCTACTCAGACAAGTAGACCTCATCCTATTAGCCCTCGGCATCCCAATCATCCTAATCGAGTTCAGCTCCTGGCCAGTTAGCCTGATAGCAGTAGCCATTTGGCTCTTCGCCCTCATAGAGTGGATCAACTACTTTCACTGGCAACTATCATACAGCCTCAATCCCCTGGTTTTCTTAAGTAAGGTGGCAAAGAGGAAACTTAGAAAGAGCAAAATAGCCAAGGAAATTGATAAATCTAAATAGCGCCCAAAAAGGCAATCAGCAGTAAATCACTTACGATTTACTGCTTTTTTGTCTAACGTAGAGCTGGCTACCTTTAAGCTTAGCTTGTAACCTGAATGATTTCTCAGCCACTCTCTCTTATTTGAGGTATGTTATCAATCTAATGATATACACATATAATTAGATTAGAAGTAGAAATCAATTTGACTTTCTAACTTTCCCTTGTATAATACTAGTAAACCTATGTATTTGACTCCCTAGTCTTATTTGAAAGAAGTGATACCCATGACTCAATTTAACTAGGTCACTTCCTTGAAACAAAGGATGTGCCTTAAACCGATTTACAATGCTAGTCGTCATCGATCAACACTTATAATAGTCATCACGATGAACGGAGGTTTATGCATGTCGAATTTTGCTTTCTATGGATTCCTTAATCACGACTCAAAGTATCCTTTGGCTAACATGATTTGGGGTAAAGATTCAGTGACTCAAACAAACAATGGAAAGGTAGCATTTCATACTAGTAAGGATGTGGCTAGTCTATCTGAAAGCTACCCTTTCCCCAATCACTCCTACGATTCAGGAAACCTAACTCAAGCGCTATCAACTGCTTGATCCTATAATTTATGACCCTATTTTCTACTTTCACATCCTATATGTCGCTCTACTACCGCAGTCTTCGTTTTGTCTGGCAGGCAGCGGGTGGCTTAGCTCTGGGACTTTTGATTACTATTCCCCTACAAGCCTTACTGCCTTCCCTGACGCTCTATCTGATTAACCAGCTCATGAACGAACTGGCAAGTGGTAGCCAAGAAGGGGTCTGGCTCCTATTAGCTTGGGGGCTAGCTTTCATACTGGGCAACGCCATGACCCCTCTCAACCTTTATTTACAGGGGCGCTTGACTGACCAGTTAACCTTTGCCCTTAATGATCAGATAATGAAAAAAGCGGAATCTATTCAGACCTTGGCTTGGTATGAAGACCATGACTTCTACAATAAAATTGATTTAATCAGTTCAGAAGCCAGTTGGCGTCCAGTCAATCTGCTAGTTTTCGGGACCAGTCTCATCAGCAATACCCTCTTGGTGATTTCCATGTTCGCCCTCCTCAGCCAATTCCATTGGCTGATTGCGGTGATTTTAATCATGGTGCTGATTCCTCAAGGTCTGATGGCTTATCGGATTCAGCAACAGGCCTTTGAAACCCTAGTTTCCAACAGCGAGGATTCGCGCAAACTAAGCTACTACGCGAGTGTTGTACTGACAGCAGACTATATTAAGGAAGTCCGTCTCTATCATTTGCATGGCTACTTCCAAAATAAGTATCGGCAAATTTTCAGCCAAATACGCTCCGCAGTTCAAGGCAACCGACGGCGTCAGCTCTGGCTCTCAACTGCCTTTCTAGTAGTGACTGGCCTTGTCAGCGTCCTGAGCTTTGCCTATCTTGTTCAAGGGGTCAAGTCCGGACTCTTCGCCGTGGGCGCTATTATGATTTTTGCGACTGCCATTACCTACACCATTCAAGGTGTCAGTCGCTTGGTAGAGGATTCGAGCTTGCTCTATGATACGCTCCTCTATATGTCTAATTTTTTTGACTTCTTGGAACTTGAGGAAGAAACCAGTTTTGGAAATCAAGAAGTTCCGAGCGAATTTGACTCACTCGAATTTCAAAATGTCAGCTTCACTTATCCAGGCGCAGATAAAGCCACCCTATCCCAGGTCAGCTTTGACATGGCACGTGGTCAAAAAATCGCCCTGGTCGGCGAAAATGGGGCCGGTAAGTCTACCTTAATCAAACTCTTATTAGGCTTCTATCTGGCGGATCAGGGTCAGGTAGAGTTTGATGGCCATAACATTTTGGACTTAGATATCGTCCACTACCGGCAACAGTTCAGCGCCGTCTTCCAGGATTTCGCTAAGTTTGACCTGACGGTCCGAGAGAATGTGGCCTTATCACGAATTGACCAAGCCGATGACCCCCTTGCCTTGCAAGCCAGCCTGCAACGTGGCGGAATTGAAGAAGGCGACTTGCTAACCTTGGACCAAACCCTAGGCAAACGTTTTGAAGATTCCCGCGAGCTTTCGGGTGGCCAATGGCAAAAACTTGCCTTGGCACGTGCCTTCTATTCTCAAGCACCCATTCTCATCCTCGATGAGCCAACTGCTGCCTTAGATGCACGCGCAGAGAATCAACTTGTCACCAAGTTTCTTGAACTAGCGGAAAACAAGACTGTTCTCTTTGTCACACACCGCTTGGCCATGGTCAAAAAAGCCGATAAGGTATTAGTCCTAAAAGACGGCCAAGTCGTCGGCTTTGATCACCACGACCAGTTACTTCAGCATAACACCTACTATGCTGATTTGTATGCTCTACAGGCGGATTTGTATCGGGAAGAATAAGGCTAGAAATTAAGGCCTGCAAAGTATAAAGGAGCCTCAAAAGCTGGATCCTAGGTCCAACTTTTGAGGCTCTTATTTGTTTGAATCCAGCCCAATCGGCCTTCTTCATAAAAAGGGTGGGCATGCTCACGGCACTGACCCCCGTAAATGAGAATTAAATAAAAACACCTCCAAGTTGGATTAGGTACAATATAATCAAATGCACATGGAGGTGTCTTTTTATGGTTAAAAAACGTGTGGCCTATTCTATCGATACAAAGAATAAAGCCGTAGAAATGAAATTACAGGGATATAAGTACAAAACAAATAATGCAGGAGTTAAACATAAAAAAATGAAACTCAAGTAGAAACATGGTTTAGATGGTATAAAAATGGAGAAACTCATCGTTTCCACCAACAGATAGGAAAACAATATTCTTACGAAAAAGGAATGGCTGAACTTTCAGAAATCGATCAATTAAAATTAGAACTAAAAAGAAAAGAAGTTGAATTAGAAATATTAAAAAATACAAGGAATTGGAAAGGAAGTGTCGCCTCAAGTAGTTGTATAGTTAGTGGAAGAATTGAAAGATAAATATGCGGTACATTTAATTTGTTCTTGCCAGTAAAGGCATACGTCCATCCATGTCTCGCAAGGGAACCAGCATAGATAATGGCATGATGGAGTCCTTCTTTGGTATCTTGAAAACAGAAATGTTTTACGGATTTGAGAAAAATTTCAAGTCTCTGGATCAACTGGAGCAAGCTATTACCGAGTATATTTTTTACTACAACAATAAACGCATTAAAGCAAAACTAAAAGGACTTAGTCCTGTTCAGTATAGAACTAAATCCTTTCAATAATATTTTTTGTCTAACTTTTTGGGGTCAGTACAATGACTCATAAATATTTTTTTGCAAGTTCAAATACTCCATGAGATTAATAACTTTATTATTTTCGCCAACTTTACTAATCGTATAAACATTCTCCAAATTTCTCAACATCAATTGAGAAATTTGGCTTTTTCCGTTGCTCAGTTAAAGCGTCCTTTAGTTGTATATTTCCTGTTAATATCCCTTTTGAAGCATAACATTGTTTTCAATGATCGCACCCGATTGTTGACACCCATTTTAGAACCTATTCTTTGATTTTCAATAAGCGTAAACTGTTTAATGTTACAAGTAAAGTTGCTCCCATATCAGCAAATATCGCTATCCAAAGTGTTAACCAACCGGGCATGACCAAAAGTAATGCCACTAATTTAATCGCCAAAGAGAAGGTAATGTTTTGCTTGATGATTGCTAAAGCCTTACGACTTAATTTTATTGTATATGGCAATTTACTCAAATCATCAGACATTAAGGCGATGTCAGCCGTTTCTAAAGCTGTATCAGTTCCAGCACCACCCATTGCTACACCAACGGTAGATGCCGCAAGGGCTGGAGCATCATTCACGCCATCTCCGACCATCCCCACACTTTGATGTTTTTCTCGAAGTTCTTTAATAAAATTAAGCTTATCTTCTGGAAGTAAGTCAGCTTTAATATCCGAAACACCAACTTGTTTTCCGATGGCTGTTGCCGTTCTTTGGTTATCGCCTGTTAGCATCACTGTTTCGATTCCCATATTGTTCAACTTGCCGATAACTTCTTTAGACGATTCCCTCATTTCATCGGCTACGGCAATAAACGAAAGAATTTCTTTTTCTGTTCCTAACACCATCACCGTTTTACCTTGAGTTTGCATATCGGCAATTTTTTCTTTTTTATCGCTTGAAATGCTTCCGTGTAATTCCTCAAAAAGATTTTGACTTCCCACATAATACATTTCATTATTTATTTTGGCTTTAACGCCTTTACCTGTAATGGATTGAAAATCCTCTACTGTTACTTCATTGAATTTTAATCCATTTTCTTCTGCTTTTCGCATAATCGCTGAAGCAAGAGGGTGCTGCGATCCTTTTTCAATGGCTGATGTTATGGTTATTAATTCATTTTCATTTCTACCATATGTCACAATGTCTGTTACAGCTGGAATCCCTTTGGTTAATGTTCCTGTTTTATCAAAGGCTATCGCTTTTAAGTGTCCTGCTGCTTCTAAATGGATACCACCTTTAATTAATACACCATTTTTCGCTGCATTTCCTATTGCTGTAACCACAGCAACTGGAGTTGAGACTACTAAGGCACAAGGACAACCAACCACTAATACAGCTAATCCTTGATAAATCCATTGGCTCCAGTCTCCGCCAAATAATGGTGGAACTACTGCAATTAAAAGAGCTAGTATGACAATAGCTGGTGTATAGTATTTTGCAAATTTATCGACAAACGCTTGAGAGGGGGCCCGTTCTGCTTGGGCTTCTTCTACCAAGTGAATGATTTTTGAAAGAGTTGTATCTTCAACTCGTTTTGTTACTTTAACCTCAAGTAACCCTTCTTCATTCAAGGTTCCTGCAAATACTTCATCATTTGTGATTTTCGTTACTGGAACACTTTCACCTGTAATCGCAGCCTGATTTAATGTCGATGTACCTTTAACCACTATTCCATCCATTGCTAACTTTTGACCGGGCTTAACTATCATGATGTCTCCAACTTGAATCTCATCAACATGAATCATCATTTCTTCATTGCCTCGTCGAATTAACGCTTCTTTTGGGGCAATATCCATTAAAGATTCAATAGATTGACGTGCTTTATCCATTGAATAACGCTCTAATGCTTCACTAATCGCAAATAGGATAACAACGGTTGCCCCTTCACCCCATTCACCAATAATTGCAGCTCCTATAATGGCAATAGTCATAAGCGTATTCATATCGAAATTTAATCTGCTTAAATTTTTGAGACCTTTAATAAATAACGAATATCCACCGATTAAAATGGACGCTGCATAACCAATTGTCGGTAGAACATGCTCTTCACCATACTGCTCTCCTAAGAACCAGCTAACTACAAGTAAAAGAGCTGATATATATACCTTAATGTTTTCTTTCTGCTTCCAAAAAGGTTCTCCTTCTACCCTTTGTTCTTTTTCATCTCGAATTTTTAAATTTTCAAATGCTCCTGCTTTTTCTAATTCTTCAATGGTTGTCGTCCCTTTAACATAAACTTTAGATGCTCCGAAATTTACTTTCGCATCCTGAACACCGGGAAGTTCTTTAACATTATTTTCAAAAATGGCTGCACAGTTAGTACAAGTAAATCCTTGAACACGATAGGCTTTCATTTCTTCTTCGAACTGTTTTGCTTTCCCACTAGACATTGATCTTCACCTCTTTCTTAAGTGCCAATGCAATCATCATAATTTGTCTGATATGCTCATCATCTAATGAATAAAATGCAAGTTTTCCCTCTTTTCGAAACTTAACAATCCCTTGCTTATGGAGCGTTCGCAGGTGATGAGAGGCATTTGCAACCGTAACACCTATAATATTTGCAATATCACACACACACAGTTCGTCATCTTGACACAATGCATAGGTAATTTTTGCTCTATTTTTATCTGCAATAGCTTTTAACATTTGGGCAACACTAGAAATATCTACTGTCTGTAAATTACCTTGTATTCGATTGACCTTTTCTTCGTCATAATAATAAATTTCACAAGTATCTTTTTTAATCATATTCTCACCCCAATACCATTCAAGTATTTGCTTGAACATAGTATAGCCCTTTTCATTAATTAATTCAAGTGTTTTTTTGAGTGAATAAAAAAATTCATAAAAAAAGACTTGGAGTACCCAATTCTAATAACAAAATAACCAATCTGCATAAGACTTTAAGTACATAACATTATTAGTATTGAACTTGTTGAGGAGGTGCTCTATGAATCAGCTTGAATTTCAGCGTAATCACCTACAAATGGACTATTACAGCGAGAGCCACCAAGATTTTGAACGTGACTTCTACCGCTACTCCAACATGAATATTCCATTGACCTTTCTGACTGATAATATCCTCAAAACAATGGCAACTTCTCGTAAGAATTACTTTGTCCTCAATAAGGAAAAGGCTAGAGATAACCTTGATCACTTCTTCATTTTCGACATAAGCACCTTAGATGAGAATCCACTAATCTATCGTTATACATATAAGAAAACTGCAACTTATATAGCCTCAAAATAGGAGTTCATCAAGTGATGACTCCTTTTTATAATTCCACACGAAAATAAATTGCCTCAACTTCCTCTATTAATTTATGAACCTTACTTTCAATCTCCTTAATTGTTTTAATAAACTCTTGATCATTTTTTCCACTAGGATCCTCAAGTCCCCAATCATCTTTTTTAACAGTGTAAGGTAAAATAGGACAAACGACATTACATCCCATTGTAATAAGATAATCCACTTCAGGAATGTCATCTAAAAGTTTTGGCTTTTGGGTCTCTTCCATATCAATTGCATATATTTCTTTGACAAGTCTTACTGCATCCTGATTAATTTGATCCTTTAATTCTGTTCCTGCAGAATATACCTCTATAGAATCTCCTGCAAATTTCTTTGTCAGTGCTTCAGCGATTTGACTTCTGCATGAATTGTGAACACACACAAAGGCAACTTTAGTTTTCTTCATTTTTCCTCCTATATCTGATAAAGTTTATCACCACAAAGATCTTCTTTTGTCCATTCAATAACGGCCAGTTTTCCTGAAGTATGATCTAGTATCTTGTTAATCCACTTAACTTCTTCAATTATCTTTATTTTATCTAACAAGACTTGTCTATCATCGGCAGATTTTTTGATTAGATCATCGAGTTGTGTAATTGAATTAATTCCTTGTTCTCTAAGTTTAATATTGAATCAGCCATTGTTTTGATATTGTGTTTTCTTGCCCAAACTTCATAACCTTTGGCACTGACCCACGTAAATGAGAATTAAATAAAAACACCTCCGTGTGCATTTGATTATATTGTACCAAATCCAACTTGGAGGTGTTTTTATTTAATTCTCACTTTTTGGGGTCAGTCCTCACCACCCCTTCAACTATTTTATTCTTCAAACCGATGCTTAAACAAATTGCGAAAGACTTCAAAATAGGGATTAGTCGCCAAGGACTCGCCGACGGTCACAGCCGGGCCGTGACCTGGATAGAGGACATAGTTTTCTGGCAACTGAATCAACTCCCGATGGATGGACTGCATAAGCTCAATGTAGGAGCCACCTGGCAGGTCCGTCCGCCCGATGCTTTGGGCGAAGATGGTATCACCGGATAGTACGAAATGGTCATCAGCAAAAATATAAGCCACGTGGCCTGGGCTATGGCCTGGCACGAAGACCACTTTGAAGTGGAAACCCGCCACTTCCTTATCCCCTAGATCCTCCCAGAGGACTTCTGCTGGACGCGCCGTAAAAGGCTGACCCCAGTAAGCCGACAGGTTGAGTTCTGGTTGATTGAGGAAGCCTGACTCCACTGGATGCATATAGAGTGGAATGCCATAACGGTCCCGCACCGCATCCACTGCCCCGATATGGTCGTGGTGGGCATGGGTCAGAAGGATGGCCTGTGGCGCCCAACCCCTGGACTCAATCCAGTCCAGAATCTTAGGCGCGTCAGCCCCTGGATCGATTAAGAGGGCCTGGCCAGCTTCATTGACGACTGCATAAGTATTTTCCTCGAGTGACCCGACGGTCAGCTGATGAACAGTAAGCATCTTAGTCCTCCCCTTCCTCATCTTGAAGGTAAATCCGTGGAATGCGATCGCTGAGCCCGCAGAAGATTTCATAGGAAATGGTCCCAACCAGGCGAGCCAAATCCGCTGCATGGTTCTCCAAGTGGTGGTCCTGACCAATCAAGGTAACGGTGGTTCCCACTGGCACTTGATGCGGCAAACGAATCATAAGTTGGTCCATATTGATGACGCCAAGGACTGGGCAAGCATGGCCTTCCACCAAGACAGGAATGTCCTTGTAGTGGCGGAACCACCCGTCTGCATAGCCGATTGGAATGGTCGCAACCCACTCATCTTCCTGGGCTTCATAGCTTGCCCCGTAGGAAATCTTGCTGCCCTTTTCCACTTGCTTGACGTAGACAATTTCTGAAATCAATTGGAGGGCTGGCTGCAAATCAATGGGCAGGCTAGAACGCTCGTCCTTAGGATGCATGCCATACATGGAGATACCAAAACGCTCAATGGAAGAAACAGGCTGACGCTTGAACCAAACGCCCATGGCGGAGTTAGCATAGTGTCGCACAGTAACCGAGTCCGGTACAGCGGTCAGTAGCTCCTGCCACTTAGCCCACTGGGTCTCCACATAGGCAGGGTCACCCCCGCCGGCAGTTGAGAAGTGAGTGTCGACCCCTTCCCAGTTGACCCAAGGAAAGACCTGGATGCCCTCAGCGAAGGCTTGGACTTCTTCTACTGTCCGTAGGCCGATGCGCCCCATGCCCGTATCCAAGGCCAGATGAACCTTGAGCTTGGCATCATCCAAGAGGCTTTCTTGGTGGTTGGACACTAACTGAGCCCAGGCTTCCTGGAACCAGATTAGGTCAGAGACAATGACGGTCAGGCGATAGTAGACCAACTCAGCGATGGCGCGAGGATCTACCAAGCCCAAGATTAAGATAGGCTGGGCTAGGAGGCCGGCTTGACGGAGTTCAATCCCCTCGTCAACGGTAGCAACGGCCAAGCCTTGCGCGCCGGCTGCCAGGGCTGCCTTGGCGACGGCAACTGCCCCGTGCCCGTAAGCGTTAGCCTTAACAACGGCGTAGAGGGCCTGGTCTGGCTCCAGATGACGCTTCATTTCCCTCACATTGTGTTGAATTGCATTGAGATTAATTATCGCCACTGTTGGGCGGTGTTCACTGGCTTGTGACATAAGACTTTCCTACCTTTTACTCTAATCTTCTCTAGTCAAATACTGGGCCAAAGCCGCCTGCAAGCTGGCTTCGTCTTGCTCAATCAGGACGGTGGCCGTAGCATAGTGGTCTGAATGACTGATGCTAAGCTGGACGCCTTCCGTCAGGGGGGCCACCGCAAAATAAGGGGCACCCGATGGCTTGTTGGCAATGCTCATATCGGTGAAGCGAATCCGACCAATGCCTGTCCCCAAGGCCTTGACATAGGCTTCCTTGGCGGCAAAACGGCCGGCCAAGAATTCAAGGGCCCGATTCTCCTTCATAGTTTCATAGCGCGCCAATTCTTCTGTCGTCAAGACCTTAGAGGCAAAGCGTGGCGACCGCGCCACTGCTTCTTGAATTCGGTCGATTTCAATAATGTCAGTTCCAATACGCACGATCGCCACGCTCCTTTGGGCTTATTCTCTGGTTAGTTGGTTCGTTTTTTAATGGTATATTGTTTCTTGCCGCCGTCCGCCTTAGGCTTGCCTACAGGCTTAGCAGCTGAACGTGGCCGCTTGTCCTTGCGGTCAAAACGTTCCTTATGACCTTGGTCTTGACGGTCGCCACGGTCCTTGTGGAAGTCCCGCTTCTTACCGTGATGACCACGACGGCCGTTGCCGCCGCCCTTGCCAGTCTTGTAGCCACCGGATTTGCGGTGGGCATTTGGCAATGGTTTTTGTGGTGAAATTTGAACTTCTACTTGGCTGTTGCTAGACAGGATTTGCCCTAACATAGCCGCTACCAAGTCGTTAGCTTGATAGTGGTTGAGCAGGAGTTTGGCCGTGTTGCGGTGCTCATCAGCATCGCCGGCTTCCAAGGTCTCGTTAAGCTGATCAATCAATGATTGAACCTGACCTGCTTGCGCCTCCTTCAAGGTTGGCGGCTTCATTGGTTGCATACGTTTGCGGGTCAAATCTTCGATCACACGCAGATAAGACATTTCCGCTGGCGTCACGAAGGTGATGGACATGCCTTCGTTGCCGGCACGGCCTGTACGACCAATACGGTGAACGTAAGATTCTGGGTCCTGACTGATATCATAGTTGTAGACGTGGGTCACGCCGGAAATATCCAAGCCCCGCGCCGCCACGTCAGTCGCTACCAAGAGCTCTACTTGACCTTGACGGAAGGCATTGATGACGCTAGTCCGCTTCTGTTGCGGGATGTCACCGTGGATGAGTTCAGCATTGTAGCCGCGCAGGCTGAGGCCCCGTGCCACTTCGTCAACCCGCTTCTTAGTACGGCAGAAGACGATGGCTTGTGTTGGCATCTGAACATCCAACAAGCGAGTGAAGATATCAAACTTCTCGTCATCCCGGCATTTGATGAAGAACTGTTCAATCAAGTCAGCGGTCATTTGCTTGGCTTCAATCTTGACGTGAGCAGGTTCCTTAAGGAATTGGTCTGCTAAGCTGCGGATTTCAGGTGGCATGGTCGCTGAGAACAAGAGGGTTTGACGTGAAGCTGGCGTGGTCGCCACGATTTCCTTGACGTCTTCAATAAAGCCCATGTTGAGCATTTCGTCGGCTTCGTCTAAGACTAAGGTCTTGAGATGCTTGAGGCTAAGTGCCTTACGACGCATCAAATCTAGAATACGACCTGGTGTCCCGACCACGATTTGTGGTTGATTACGCTTGATCCATTCGATTTGCTTACCGATGGAGGAACCCCCGTAGACCACATAAATACGGGCACGTTGGTACTTACCTAAGCGGTAGAGTTCTTCTTGTACTTGGATGGCTAATTCCCGGGTTGGGGCTACTACCAAGCCTTGGATGGCAGATTGGTTCTTGTCCAATTTATTGAGCATTGGCAAGCCAAAGGCCGCCGTCTTCCCGGTCCCTGTTTGGGCTTGACCAATCAAGTCTTGGCCTTCTAAGGCCACAGGCACTGCTTGTTGTTGGATCGGGGTTGGCTCTTCAAAGCCCATATCGGCTAGTGAGTCGAGCAAGGGCTGAATCAGGTTAAGTTCTGTAAATTTCAAAGGTATATCGTCTCTTTTCTATCTAAAATTTTGGGGTTGATTCCAGTGGCATCTTGTCATCAAGACATCAAAATTGACCGCCGGCGATGCCGAATCCGTCGGCCATCAAGCGGTCAAGTTACACATGTTGCTTTGTTAACGCGTTGTATGGTTGTAACCTCTAACTCTTAGTGTACCATGACTAAGAGGGAAACACAACTGAGAGGACCAGGCAAATGACATCCTGACTTACTTATAAATCGTGGCTTTAGAGGCCATAGCTCATCTAGCCTAATTCAACTCCATCCTTGAGTCGGCTACCTCGAGGAAATCTGGGTCGTGGGTTACGACAAGCACTGCCTTTCCTTGGTCAGCAAATGATCTGAGTAATTGGATGATAATCGTCTTATTCTCGGCGTCTAGGGAACCTGTTGGCTCATCGGCTAGAATGAGACGACTGTCCCGTAATTTGAGTCGAGCCAAAGCTAGGCGTTGTTTCTCTCCGCCTGACATGGTGTAGACCTTGGTCTTAAGTGGCAAGTCGAGATTCACTGCCTCTAAAGCCGCTAGCATGGCCTGTCGGCTAGCTTGAGACTTAGGCAGATAGTGACTGGCTAGCTTAAGATTCTGCTCGATGCTTTCATTGTCGATAAGGGCGAAATTTTGAAAAACATAGGAAATTGCTTCCCGTCGCAATTTCATGGCTTGACTGCTGTAGGGTGCAGGTGCGGGCTGTCCAAACAGTTGGTATTGGCCCGCATCATAATGAGTCAAAAGACCTAAAATATTGAGCAGCGTAGACTTGCCGCTACCACTTTTGCCATGAATAACTGTAAAGGAGTGTGCAGGAACATCTAGATTGACGTCCTTAAGGACTTGGTGTCGGCCAAATTTTTTATCAATATGGGCTAAGTGTATCATGTATTTTCGCCTCCTTGAATGTAATCGACAATCCGACGTCTGGCAATAGAGCGAATACTGTATCCTATCATTGCTAACTCACCTAAAGTTATTAAGGCAAGGGCCAGATAAAACTCACCCGCCATGCCATTCCCCCAAATATACAAGACGTAGATGAGGGCTTGAATCGTTAGAATGAGATAAAGCCAAGCAAAGGAATGGGATAAGGAATAGCCATGAAGGTATTTTACGGCAATCTTATTAGCATAGACTTTAGTGTATAACAAGACCGTTAGCAGCGTAATGCCAAACAACAAGTAGACAGCAAAGCCAATTTGACTTAGATAGACCACATTTTCCCCAATAATTAATTTATAGCGTTCTTCCTTGACCTTGGAGATAGGCAGGAGGTAGGCAAAATTGTCATCTTGGGCCAAGTCCTTGAGTAGATTCTTTAAATCCCTATAGTCTTGCGCAGTCATCATCGTCATATCAATCTTAGCTCGAGACTCCAGCCCAATCCCCCCTATATACCACCAATTGAGGTCATAATCATTGTACTTCTGAACCAGAAAAATCACATCTTCAGCTAGCTTACGACCAGGATGATTGAGGTCAACAATGGCTTGCTTACTATCGCGAACGTAGATTTCCACATCTTGTTCAAGCACTTCCGTATTCCTGTTTTTTTCTGCATAATAGTCCCTAATTTCTTTGAGATATGGCAAGAGTGTGTCAGGCACTATTACGATACGTTTAGGCGACTCTGTATCTACTTTTATCGGCTGACCTTTTGTCGTCAGCAAAGGATACTTATGAAGGTAATATTCATTTACCATGACACGATTACCGAATGGCTTTTCTTGATTAAAACCAGGCCTAGCCAATTGACTGGTATCAAAGATAATTAAATTAAAGCGATCCAGATATTTAAATAAAGGAACTAAAGAAAGACCACGGTAGATGTCGTCCCCGTCTCGCGCAGCAAAGAAGTCCTTGCCAGGAAACCCTGGATAGAGGACTCCATAATTATTGAGAGACGGGTCATGCTCTCCTCCCCGATAGACCGCCATCAAACCCGTAATTGGCAATAGCAGGCTAAAGCAAATAAAGAAACCAAATAGTTTAGTGGCAATGACAGGCATTAAAAAGTAGTGATTAAATTTCAATTGCCCCAAGAGAGAATTTATGGGTAGCCAAGAGAGCAGGCCAATAACCAACCAAGCTAACAAAGCGATAGCTAGGTAAATCAGCCCTATCCATAGGAAATTTAAGCGGCTCAAATCTTTTATCAACCAGAGATTAACTGCCAAATTGGTCAGTAAAAAACCAAGGCTTACGCGATCAAGGCAAAGATGGCACAAAGCATGAAGACTGCTATAACCATGCATTCTCAGTACAGCTAATTCTTTCGACTTACTGAGTAGCCAGACCATCAGGAGTAAGAGCCAAATAATGGCACCATAAATCATACTTTTGATTGCAGGTTTGAAATTTCTACCTAGGATACTTTCTTTGGCACCCTTATATTGGAAGGCTTGCAAGCCATAGTTTGTCCCCATTACCTCATTGTAGGCTAGTTGAAATTGCTTGAGGAAAGCTGAATAGGTTTGAGGATTATCCGTCTCAAGAAACAGACTATAAAAATGGTCTTCTAATTGCTCAAACTGATAGACAGAGAAATGCCCATTGTTATACACCCTTGACGCAATAAGACCCGAACTCTCATCTGCTTGAGGCTTCATTTCTAGGTGGTCCAAAAGTTGACTTCGATTCAATTTTGTTATGAAATAATCAAAATTCTTCCGCGAGCTATCTCTTTGCTGATAACTTTCTTGAAATGAAGTAGCACTTAAATTACTGATTCTGACCACAAGATTGACATCAAATTCTTGGCTCAGCATCACTAATTTTTTGCTTTAGTCGCGCTCTTTTTTCTGGCTCTTTGATATAGCTTGGCACCCTGAATTGTTGATAGGAATCAGGGAGCAAGAAGAGTTGTCGCAGGTGAGCATCTTGCTCCCACTGCACCATTGTATATGATGAAAAACAGGTTAATATTGAGAAAAATAATAGGAGATTCCACTTGATAATATTTTTCATTTTTCATAGCACCTACATCCCATAAATCCAAGAGAGAAAAGAAATGGTTACGCTACCATAATTGTACAACCTTACTTTACTATATGCAATAGGATTGCTAAGCCAATTGCTCCCTATCCACCTTCATCCTATGCAAAAAAGCGACAAGCCATCTCCTGCTTGTCGCTCTTCTTTTCTTTTAGTGTGTCTCCTTACCAGTTAGGGCAGTGACTACCTGCAAGAGGTCTGTTCCGAAGCTAGACTTGACTAGGACTAGGTCCTTATCTGTCAAATCAGCCTGCAATTGCGCAATTAAGCGGCTGTGGTCAGCTGGCTCGTAGAAGAGGTGACTGGCTTCATAGCGGTCTTGCAAGGTCTCGTAGAGACTAGCGATTTCTGGACCAAAGAGGTAAACCCGCTCGAAGCTTTCTGGCGCTAGGCCTTGGGCAAGGGAACGGTGTAGTTGGGCACTGGCTTCACCTAGTTCGCGCACATCTCCTAAGACAGCAATTCGGCGTTGGCCAGGCGCCAAGTTAAGGGCAGCCAAGCTCTTAAGCACGGCTAAGACGGAGGTTGGGCTAGCATTGTAGGCATCATTAAGTAGACGCGCCCCTTGGTGGGTAGTCAGCCATTCTAGGCGGTTAGCCGTCAACTGGAAGTTGGCTAATTGGAAGATTGCCTGTTCTAGTGGCACATCCAATAGCTCTGCCACACTGAGGGCAATCAGGGCATTGCTGACATTGTAGGCCCCTAGGACTGGAATGGTGCAAGTGACGTTAGGTTCCAGATTGGTCTTGAAGTAGGTTCGGTCCACTTCCTCCACCATGTCATAGGCGAAGGCATCAGCGTGGTCTGTGAAGCCAAAAGAACGTAGGTAAATTGGCTGATCAATTTCAGGCATTTCGGATTCAATCAATGGCTCATTGGCTGGATAGAGCAAGACGCCATTTGGCTTGAGGCCGTATAGAATCTCCAACTTAGCCTGGGCAATCCCGGCCCGGGAACCCAAGAACTCTAGGTGGCTCTCGCCAATCAGGGTAATGGCCGCAATATCAGGTTGGGCAATCTCACTCAGTTGCTTAATTTCCCCGAAGTCGGACATGCCCATCTCGATGACCGCCACTTGGGTATCTTCTGGCATCTGAAGTAAGGTATAAGGCAAGCCAATCTCATTGTTGTAGTTACCCTGAGTCTTGTGAACCCGGTACTTGGCTTGGAGAACCATAGCGGTCATGTCCTTGGTCGTGGTCTTGCCGTTTGACCCCGTCACCCCTACCACAATAGGATTAAGGTCCCGACGGTAGAAATTAGCCAAGTCTTGCAAGGCCTGGAGGGTATCATCAACGAAGACCACTGCTAGGTCATCACTCGGCGCCTGAGCTGGGTCTGCGGACCAGAGGGTGGCCACCGCCCCATTATCGAGGGCTTGTTGAATATAGGAATGGCCGTCTGTCGCTCCCCCTACTAGCGGAACGAATAGAGAGCCAGGTGTCACCTTGCGGGCATCAAATTCGACGCTGGTGATTGAAATCTGACGATCTTTGGCCGTATAGTCGATGGCCTTGGTATATTTTACAACGTCCATGAGACGGATTGCTTTCATACAGTCACTTCCATTCTTGTCTTATCACCTACTAGTTTACACCATTTCGCCACAAATTGCACTGAAAGGAAGACAAGCCCATCCTATTATGGTATCATTATCCTAATATATTTATTACAGAGGAAGTGATTCTATGAAAGCACTCAAAAAAGTCCTGCTAGCTAGCTTAGCCTTAACCTGCCTAGCCGGTCCTATGGTCCAAGCAGCGCCTCGAATCATCAATATCCGTGATAAAGACTTCACCAATATTGAAGAACCCCTCGATGCCATTCCTGCCACCACCCTTACCCTCCATCCGGCGCCAAGAACTGAAGACCAGGTACGTGAAGATGTTACCTTCGCCCTCCAAGCCTTTTACTATAATTCTGGTGCCCCTAAACGGGCTGATTTAGTGCAAATGGATGATGAAGCCTTATATGATAAGTTGACTGAACTTAGTATTGCCGCCTTGAAAGAGCCATACGGCGACATTATCCGTGCCGACTATAGCGTTGACTTCCTAGGCAAACCAGTCACCCTCGGTAAGGAGCTTCGTGACAGCATTAAGGTGATGGTGGACTCCCATCAGGTCGCCAATAAATTTGCCATCAAAGACCTCAAAATAGACGGCGACACGGTCAATGCTTCCGTTGAGGTTCGCTATATCGATCAATACCAGTATGAAGTCATGCTACAACATGCACCAAACTTCCAATCTGAGATCATGCCCTATATTGAAAAAATGCGAGCTAAGTACACAAAGGACCTTCCTGAGAGTCCAGCAGCTAGCCTCCTCATTAACCGAGCGCTCAAGAATTATGCTATCAATGAGGTAAATATCGACGGCAATCACCGGGTCCCCCTAGAATATCCAACCCGCGTACACGAGATTAAATTAACCTTTGTCTACGATGCTCAAGGTCGCCTGACCCTTCCCGATGAGACCCTGCTGGCCATTACCCAAATCAAAAACCGCGACTGGAAGAAACCATCCGACTCCCAATCCTCTGACCAAGCCAGTGATTCATCAGATAGCTCTAGCGAAAGTCGATAGAAAACTAATTTATAGTAAAAGAGCCCTTATCTTAGCGATAAGGGCTCTTTCTTACTAGGTAGCCTTAGGTTTAACAGGCACCCGCAAAATCGTCTTAAGCTTGTCCGGCGCCACCCGCCGGGGATCGGACAGGTAGATTTCATGGTGGTGTCGGTCCTCTTGGAAGTCTAACTCATAGCCTGAAGCCTCAATGAAGGCATGCATCTTAGCCATGGTGGCAGGCTCCTTATCATAGCTCCCCAGGTGCAGGCACTGGACACAGAGGCCTTCGTCCAAGCTAGCCAGTGTGAGCGCCTGACAGTCCAGACCTTTCTTGGCTTTAACTTGCGCCTTGGCCCATGCCACATCCTCTGACCGGATGAAGTCAGGTACTCGGATTAAGCCGTGCCAATGAAAATTAGCCTTGTGACTATAGTCGACTTGCCCTTGAAGCTGGTCTTCTTGCCACCAGAGGCCTTCTAGGGGCGCGACCACATATTGCTGGAAGTTGGGAATGACATAGTCAGTCTTGTAGGACATCTTGAGGGCGTAAGCTACACCGTAGAGAATGGCCAGCGCCTGACTGTAGGCACCCCCTTCCTCATTGGGGTCACCCTGCCCCGTCATCTGCAAGAAGCGTTGGCTGGGCACGGTCACTAGAGCCGGCGTCTCCTTGGCCTTGTAGAGGGGCTCGGCTTTTTTGACATCATAGGTCATGATACTTCCTCCTTTAACTCTTTAATACATCTAGTATAGCAAGCTAACCCCGACATCTTCTGTCAGGGTTGAGTTTTTGCCACATTTCTTTTATTTGATGCTGGAATTCTTGGGCTAGCGACTGAGGAGCTAGGACTTGAACATGGGCTCCGTAAGATAAGAGGTAGGCCACCAGGTCCTGACTAATTGGCAGCTGGGTCTCAACTAGGAGGCTGCCTTGGTCATCTTTGACCGCTAGTCCGGCGAAATCATCATAGACCCGATAGGCCACCTGGTCCAATTCCTCTGACCAAGCCAGTGATTCATCAAATAGCTCAAGCGAAAGTCGATAGAAAACCGATTTATAGAAATAGAGCCTTTATCCTATGCCTCGTTGCAAAAAAACGACATAGATGCCTTAGCTTGATATCTTGTAATTAAGGCAACTATTTATAGAAGGAAGTGATTCGATGAAACGCTTTAAATTAATCCTCTTAGCCCTAGTCTTATTTAGCACGCATTTCTTGATAACTCTATCTGTTTCGGCTACAGATAAGCCAGATCGTTATAATGGAGACTTTTACTATCGCTCAGAGCCAGATAACGCCATTGAGTCAAAGTCTCTCACGCTTCATCCTGCGCCGCGCTCCCAAGAACAAGTTCGCGATGATCTTAATTTTGTCCTTCAGGCCTTCTACTATGAAAATGGTGCAAACAAGCGTATGGACCTCTTTCAGATGGATGATTACAAACTGCAACAAAAGATTGCAAACTTAACCCTTCAAGCCTACCGTGATGCCATCTCATGGGATTTTCCGGAGGACTATCAAGTGACATTCCTCGCCGAGACCTATAGCGCCAATAAAATTGTCGAGGATTTGTTGAAACTCACCATGAAATCCTTGCAGTTCGCTAACGCCTATGAGATTGTCTCCCTAGACATACAGGGTGATACCGTGACTGCTCAAGTGCTGGTACGTAGCATAGACGAGGACCATTACAATCGCGAATTGCAATCCTTGGACAACTTCGAATCAGAGATTAGACCCTTTATAAATGACCTAAGTCTCAGCCTAAGTACCAAAACGAAAAAGAATCGCTTTGATCGCTGGCTGCTAGGCAGCCTTATGAAAACTTACGCCATCAAGCATAGTAAGCAATTAGTTCGTGTCGCCTACTTAGATGGTTATGAACCGAGACGGCCTCTGACCCTAGTCTTCCACTACGATGCGTCTGGTCGCATCACTTTGACCGATGATACCTTGCTGGCAATCACGCAAGTTAAAACCAGTGACTGGCGGCGTCATATGGAGAAAGAAGGCTATCAGGAGGCGCCAATCTCAGACCAATCTGATGCCAGTGAACTCGCCCCAAATGAAAGCCATAATGTCAACTAATCAAAAAACGAGACTGCATCGCTGACCCAGTCTCGTTTTTTGATGTCTCTTAATATCATTTAACCGGCACCCGCAAAATCGTCTTAAGCTTGTCCGGCGCCACCCGCCGGGGATCGGACAGGTAGATTTCATGGTGGTGCCGGCCCTCTTGGAAGTCTAACTCATAGCCAGAATCCTCAATGAAGGCATGCATCTTAGCCATGGTGGCAGGCTCCTTACCATAGCTCCCCAGGTGCAGGCACTGGACACAGAGTTCCATAACTACATTATTTAAATCTTACAACCTTGATTTAATAGGGTTTTAAGCTTTTTGAATCTTGCAAAATAGACTCATTTTTCAAATTTTTGTAACTTTTTGGTAACCCCGTTAAAGACACGGACTCATTCCCCGGATAAAGATAATTCAAATTAGATTACGTCTAGATATTTAGTCGCCTTTTGTTTGGCTTAAACCCTTTATGTCTTTTAGAATTCCAAAAATAAAGAAACTCAATAGAACTATATCTAGGATCTCAAACAAAAAGAAGCTTCTTTCCCCTAACAAGGAGGATATGGAACGTTATGTAGTTATCTTGTTTAAAGATTATAATTTCAAGCAAATTAAATGAATCCAAAAAGGGGTTAGCTACTGTTTTAACACACTTAAAGCTTATTTGATTAACACTCTGAAACTATTCGTGAGTGTTTACACAAAATTATTGACAGGATTCAAGTGTTTCTAGGTTTTTTTAATATAATTTTATCTGATTCTGTCTGATTAAAACTTTGAAAGTCGGTTAACTACACTCAATTTTCGCATAGTCATCCGAATTCCAAATTTCTTTTCAAGATAATTAGTGTTTAAACGTTTTTTTCGAGCATCACGTGGTAAATATAGGTAACAACACTCGTTACCACCATAGAACTCTTCATCTCCAAAATTCTCTCTACTAAGTTCTGTTAGAGTACTTTCGGGAATCTCTTCGTTAGTAAAAACTAGATGAATACGAGAACTCTCATAAGTATTATCAAATGGGTTTTCTTGAATAGCAATCTCTAATTGATTAATTTCTTTGATAATTATTGATAAATCAGCTCCAATTTTATCCAAAATCGTATCATGAACTAACTTTCTGATTTCTTCGTCAGATAACTCTGATTCTAACAGTATATTCCCACTCTGAATATATGTTTGAACATTTAAAAAACCAACTTCTGTTAGGATTTCTACTAAATAAGACATTTTTGGAATTCTATTGGTACCAGTTGGTGTTACTCCACGAAGGAAAATAATCTTTTTCATATTAACTTTCCAATGCATCTTTTTCTAGAGAGTTCATCATTTCGACATAATATTGAGGATCTCCCGTTGAAAAATAATTAAACCATGCTTCGACTGTAGTTTTTGAATACAGTCCCAACTCCTCGACAATAAACTTAGCCCATAATAAAGACCCGGCTGAGCACGCAGTAATAAGCTTTCCGTCTTGAACTGCAATCTCATCTTTATAATAATCATGTCCTCGATAATGTTGGCTCATCTGGCTTAAAAAGAATGAAGCATTACTTGTATGATATCGATTATCTAAAATTCCTTTTTCGGCTAATCCCAAAGTAGCTCCACAGATAGCTCCAACTAAGATATTTTCTTGTAATAGTTTAGAGGCAAGTTCTAAAACGTCATCTTGCTCATTGTTCAACCACCTATCTCCTCCGATAAGCAATAGAGCATCTGTATTTGCAGTATCTATATCATATAGATTAAAATCTGGAACAATTGTCATTCCTCCAGCAGTTTTTATAGACTTTTTCCCTTTAGAAACCGTTAATAATTTTACTTTAGGTTCTCCTAACATAGCCTGTAAACTTAGTGCATGCATCAAGTAGCCGTGTTCAAAATCGGCCATAGTATCTTGAACATACATATAAATATTTTTCATAATGCTTACTCCTCTTTGATAAATGATCGAACTATTAATTGTTTTTATTGTATCATATTTTATGTTTCTCTGTAATACCAATATTTTTTACTTCACACAGAGGCCTTCGTCCAAGCTAACCAGTGTGAGCGCCTGACAGTCCAGACCTTTCTTGTCTTTGACTTGCGCCTTGGCCCATGCCACATCCTCTGGCCGAATGAAGTCAGGTACTCGGATTAAGGCGTGCCAATGAAAATTAGCCTTGTGACTATAGTCGACTTGCCCTTGAAGCTGGTCTTCTTGCCACCAGAGGCCTTCTAGGGGCGCGACTACATATTGCTGGAAGTTGGGAATGACATAGTCAGTCTTGTAGGACATCTTGAGGGCGTAAGCTACACCGTAGAGAATGGCCAGCGCCTGACTGTAGGCACCCCCTTCCTCATTGGGGTCACCCTGCCCCGTCATCTCTAAGAAGCGTTGGCTAGGCACGGTCACTAGAGCTGGCGTCTCCTTGGCCTTGTAGAGGGGATCGACTTTTTTGACATCGTAGGTCATGATACTTCCTCCTTTAACTCTTTGATAAGTCTAGTATAGCAAGCTAACCCCGACATCTTCTGTCAGGGTTGAGTTTTTTGCCACATTTCTTTTATTTGATGCTGGAATGATTGGGCTAGTGACTGAGGGGCTAGGACTTGAACATGGGCTCCGTAAGATAAGAGGTAGGCCACCAGGTCCTGACTAATTGGCAGCTGGGTCTCAACTAGGAGGCTGCCTTGGTCATCTTTGACCGCTAGTCCAGCGAAATCATCATAGACCCGATAAGCCACCTGGTCATCAAAGCGTAGACTGACTGGACTTAAGTCTGCCTCAGACAGGGTCTGGGGCAAGTCCAAGTGGCTATAATCCGATTCAAAGCCTTGCGTCAAGACTTGGAGGTCCTGCATACGACTTAACTTAAAATAGCGAAAGTCTTGCCGTTCCCGGCACCAAGCATAGAGATACCAGCGATAGTGCTTGAGTACTAGCCGAGCTGGCTCCACCTGCCGCTGACTCCAGATACCCTGATTAGAACAGTAGCGAAAGGTCACCAAGTGACGCTCCAAAATAGCCTGCTTGAGTAGGTCAAAGTCATGAGATAGATGGGGGCTTTGATGCCAAGTAGTTTGGTCCACCAAGAGCCAGTGGTCAGCTTTTTGACTGCCTTTGAAATGGGCCTTCAACTTATCTAAGAGTCCATCATCAGCCTGACTGGCTTCTAGTGCGGCCAGAATCTGGCTCTGTTCTTGCTCTTGGAGCAGTCCAGCCGGCAAGACATAGCGCCGGTCAATTTCCCAGCCTCCCCCTTGGCCCTGAATGGCATAAACCGGCACGCCAAATTCCGATAGATCATCCATATCCCGCAAAATGGTCCGCTCGGTCACCTCAAAACGCTGGGCCAAGACTCGGGCCGGAGTCCGGCCATGAGCCAACAAATAATGCAAAATTCCTAAAAGACGGCCTGCTTTCATCCTATCACCCCTTTCATCCTATTATAGCATAGGCTCTCATACCCAAAAAGGCCTCCCTAACTCGGACCTGTCATCCAAGCTAGGGAGGCTATTCATTTAGTTAAGGCAAGAGGATGCCTAGCAGCAACCAAGCACAATAGAGGCTGGCAACCAAGACGAAGGATTGGACCGAGAGGACGAAGGTTTCGCGCTTAACTTGTTTGGCGCGGAAGGCCAGGACCTTAGGCCAGTGGAGAGCCAGGCCAACAAAAGTCACCAAGCCCCAGATTGGCAGGCGCCCTGTCAAAGCCAGGCCCAATAAGACTAGCCAGGGCAGAACTTGCAAACCAGTATAGAGGGCTAGCGCTCGCGCTTTGCCTAGGTAATAAACTAGGGTGAAGCGGTGGTTGCGGATATCCACTTCCAAGTCACAGGTATTATTGGCTAGCATAATGCCGGCAATTAAGCTGACCAGGGGCAGGCTGTAGCAGAAGAGCTCCAGGGTCAGGGCCCAGTTCCAGCCAATGGTCACCATCCCACCTGTCCACTGGCTCCAAAGCAACTGGTCGTAAGCGGTCATATAGACGGCTAGGAAGAAGATGCCAAAACCCATGGTAAGGCCTGAGAAGACTTCCCCTAGGGGCAGGCGTGATAAGGGCATAGGTCCATAAGTATAGCCAATCCCTATTAGGAAGCAGAGGCCGCCAAGCACTAGCAGGAGGACATCCGTCCGACTGACAATGACTAGGGAGACGATAACCGAGAAGGCCAAGAGGCCAAAAATAATCCGGACCATTTGCCCAAAATCTAATTGATGGACCCCAATGACATTTTCGCTGGTTTTGTAATCCAGATCCACGGCCTTGTGGTAATCAACGGCATTATTAATGGCCGTCGTACACATATCGAAGCTCAGCACCGCCAAGGCGAAGAGGCTAGCATTAACCCAATTGAAACGCCCCAAGCGATAATAGGTCCACAAGAAGCCCGCCAGCATGGGAAAGACGCTGGCCACCTTGGTCCTGAGCTCAACAAACTCAAAGAAAATCGCTAGCTTTTGCTTAATCTTCAACAAGATGATACCCCTCATTCGTTAGTTGGAAGCTATCCTTGAGGCCAGAAGTCACGTGGACCCCGTGATCTTTATCAATCAGCACCGCTTCAACCCCATCTAGGCTCTCAATAAAGGCCAAGCCATCCTTGGTCCCCAAGAGGAAGAGTGTGGTCGACAGGGCATCGGCCTTGAGCGATACTTTGGTAAAAATAGTCGCCCCTGACAGGTCATTATCCACCGGGTAGCCCGTCTTAGGATCCAGGATGTGGTGATAGCGGACCCCGTCCACTTCCACATAACGTTCATAGATTCCAGAAGTCACGACTGTTCCGTCGATGACCCGTTTGGTTCCCACGACTTGACCCCGCACCTCATCAGGATCTTGGACCCCAACATTCCAACCCTCAGGACTGGATGGCGAGGTGCCCATGACAATGACATTACCACCTAGGTTGATAATGGCCGTATTGACGCCGTGTTTGGCGAAGATATTGCGGATGCCGTCGGCAATATAGCCCTTGGAAATCCCACCTAATTCTAGGGCCATGCCCTCTTCTTCCAGACGTACCGTTTGGGCTGCTTCATCTAGAGTGATTTTGTGGTAGTCAATCTTAGGCAGGGCTGCCTGAATTTCTTGATCGCTAGGCTTGCGCGCATCTACATCCCCAATCTTCCAGAGATTGGACACGGCCCCAATGGAAATATCGAAGCGCCCGCCTGATACTTCCGCTGTTTCTAGGCCCTGCTTAATAATGGTCAGGGTGGCTGGATCAACCTTGACCGCCTCATGGCCTGCCGCCTGGTTAATGCGGTAGACATCCGACCCTTCCAAGTTGGTGGATAGCAGTTGCTCCATGCGGTCCATGTAGTCGTAGGCTTCGGTCATGGCCGCTTCGGCCTCTGACCCCTCATGGAAAATTTGCAGGGTGACGGCCGTATGGAGCTTGGTCTCAGCCCGCATGAGGGGCGTGGTGACTACTGGTAAGGGCTCTGGACTCGCTTCAGCACTAGCACTGCTATCAGACTGGCTGGTGCTGCTACTGGTCTCCTCAGCACTAACCCAAACGGGACTCAAGGAGCCTAAGATTAAGAAGCCCAAAGCCAAGCCTTGCATTATAGTTGTTTTCTTCATACTTACTCCTTTTTGGTGACAGCCTATTTGGTCTGCCACCTGCTAATCTTACCTGATAGATCAGGCAGGCTCTGCTTGGAGCCATAAAAATAGAGGCCGGGAACAATCCCAGCCTCCCTTCACTACTTATTATTCGCCAACAACGGCAGCTTTGATGACTTCTTTTTCACCTAAAGCGGCTGCTTCTAACAATTGTTTAGCATAGGTCTTGAAGGCGTTAGTTGTGTTGGTTGCCCCAGTCACAACATCTACATTGGCATTGCTAGACTTAACTAAGGCTTCGTTTAATTGCTTAACTGCATCAGCGTAAGAGACTTTAGCCTTGTCAGCCATCATCTTGTTGTAGTCAGCATCTTCAGACTTACGTTTGCCGTCTTTGTACATGTCGTAGTCTGCTTTTTCTACTTTACCGTCTTTGACAGTGAGGACGAACTTGGTAGTCCAACCACGTTGGTCAGCTGGTGCTTCCAAAGTATATTCGCCATCTTGAAGTGGTAATTTAGAGATGTTGACTTCGCCAGTCTTACCTTCTTTGGCTTGTTTCAAGAGTACCTTAGTAGAGAAGAAGAACACTTCGCTAGTGTGGCTTGCGCCGGTCACTACGTCAGCCTTGCCGTCTTTTACCAGGCTTTCGTCTAATTTCTTCATGGCTTCAGCCGCAGAAACTTTAGTTTTTTCTTTCATTTTGTCGTTGTACTCAGCGTTTTCAGACTTCTTCTCGCCCTTGTCGTTGACATAGTCGTAGTTAGAAGAAGCGACTTTACCGTCTTTAACTACGATGGTGTGGTGGAGTTTCCAGCCACGTTCGTCAGCGTCAGACACAGCGGTATATTCGCCGTCTTTCAAGTCTTTGACTTCAAAAGTAGTGGTTGCAGCTGGTTTAGCATCTTCCGCTAAAACAACGCTAGACAAGCTAGTCCCCAAAGATAAAACGGCTGCTAAGAGCATGGTTGATTTTAACAATGATTTTTTCATTCCAAATACCCCTTTACTGTATATGTTTACATCCTATAGTTTAACGCAATTTGAGTCTCATGTCCATGACAAGCCCCTATCAAAAGTGTCGCTTCATAACTTGATTGAGCAGGTTGACTAGTGCCTGGCTCTCTTGCTTGCCCCCGAGTCCTCTGAGTCGTTTCTCAGCCTTGGCCAGATAGTTGTCTACCAGGCGCTCCGTCTCTGTCAAAGTCCCTAAGTCCACTAGGGATTGATAAAGTCGATCTAGCTCTTGCTGGCTCCAAGGTTGACCCCGCTCCTTAAGTTCTTGACGCAGACTTGGATCCGCCTGCAAGCCTAGAATTAGGGGCGCTGTATAGATACCATTTTGGACATCCTGCATACGAGGCTTGCCACTGACCTTGGCATCCACCTGGTAGTCTATTAGGTCATCTCGGAGCTGGAAGGCCATACCAATGGCTTGGCCTAGGTAGAAGGCCTGGCGATTCTGCAGGGCTGACTGGCTCAGGCTATAGTAGCCGAAGAAAGTCGCGGCTGCAAATAAGAGGGCCGTCTTGCCTCGAATCTGTCGTAGGTAATCATACATGGTCATGCCCTGACGGTATTGGTTGGCAAGTTGGTTAAGCTCCCCTATCAGAATCCCCTCCATCACCCAGGCATCCAGAGGATTGCGGTCAAATTCCTGTTGGCTCTTTTGAATCAAGCGAGCCGCATAGGTCATAAGATAGTCTCCCGCATAGATGGCTAGGCGGTTGGACTTTTGAATATGGAGGGCCTCAATGCCCCTGCGAGTATCCGCCTCATCAATGACATCGTCATGAATGAGCGTGGCCAAATGTAGGACCTCAATGGCTGCCGCAATATAGCGTTTGGACTGGGTGATGCCTTCTGGAGTCAGCTGGGCCATGGCCAGACAGAGTCCGGCCCGCAGGTACTTGCCTGGGGCATCCATATAGGCCAGAATTTTCTCTCGGACATCCGGGATTTTAAGCTGGAGCTCTGACTTCATCAGAGCTTTGACCGCCACGAGTTCCTCTTGAATATATGGTAAAGACTCCCATATCGGGTGAACCATGGTTGGCCTCCTTTCTAGAAAGTGAGAGGAGACTAGCTCCTCTTACAAAGCGAGGCCCCACACGGGGGCCTCCTTATTTACTTGATTTTTTAGGCTGGTGGACCATAGTGGTGACTGGTGCGGCCATAGAGCCAACGATCCAGCTTCTTACCTAACCAAGGCATTACCCAGTAGTCCAGACCAAAGGCCCGACCAGAGCCATTCATAAGGGCGATAGCAACTGGAATAAACCAGATGTTAACCCAGTAGAACATACCTGATAAGCAGAACATGGTGACTAAGACCACCGTCCCGGCATTGATTAACCAGACGAAGAGACCTGCAATCAAGGCTAACCCAATTAAGATTTCCATAACGGTCATGAATTTTTGCATAAAGAGGGCCATATCGCGGTTAGGCACGAAGAAGCGCATAATAGCCGCGAACCAATCTGGCATACCGTCTAAGACAGGTTTTGGACTTTCCCCGTAAGCGTAGCTGAGGCCGAAGACCGCATGGCTAGCTTGAGCGACAGCGCCACCGGCAGAGCTAGCGGCAGAACTCATTGCTTCAGAAGCACCAGAAGTCACTGCAGAAGATACGGAGCTAACGGCTTCAGAGGCGCCAGAAGTCACAACAGATGACACAGAGCTAGCTGCCTCAGAGGCCCCAGAAGTCACAGCTGATGCTGCAGCATTTGCAGTTTCTTGTAACCAGGCAAATGGGAAGACAACCTTGTCTCCAAACCAGTTAGTGGTTCCCCAGAGACCGAAGGCCTTCTTAAGCCCTTCTAAAAGCCAAACAGACCCATAGAAGAAACGCAGTGGCACGGACCAGAGGATGTTACCGTGAGCAGCTAAATGCCCGCGGAAAATGTTGCGTTTGTCCTTAATCTTGAAGAACTCATGACGAACATAGGTCCACATGTAGTAGAAGGAACGAATGGTGAAGAAGTAGAGCACATTGACTAAGTGCTTCATCAACATAGCGAAGAAGCCAGTCAAATGCCATTTGCCCATGAGGAAGGCCACCCCGTAACGGGAGCCAATAGAGACCATAAAGCCATCGTATTTACCCTTGTAGGCGTGTTTCTCAGTTCCTTTGATATCGGCAATGATGTTGTGGGCCGCGGTTTCCCCAGTTTGTTCAGCTGCCTGAACGATTTGAGGCGTTGGACGACCGCCTTCATTTGGATCTTCATAGTAAACCAAGTCCCCTACCACATAGATACCTGGGTGGTCCTTAGCTTCCATGTATTGGTCAGCCACCAGACGGTTAGCCCGGCCAGTCTCTAAACCAAAGACCTTGGCTTCGGTATTACCTTGCACCCCGGCAGTCCAGATTGTGGTGTAGCTGTCGATGGTCTTGCCTGAGGCCAACTCTACATTATGCTTGTTAACGGCTTGAATCCCGTCACCAGTTGAGACTTTGATACCAACTTTGGTCATGTAACGCATGGCCTTGTCTTGTTCCTTTTCAGTCACCATAGCCAAGATTTTTGGCGCAGCTTCTACCAAGTGAACAGAGAATTCTTCTTCATCTAAGTGGTAATCCTTAGCTAAGCGAGGTACCCATTCGATCAGCTCACCGACCATTTCAACCCCAGTAAAGCCTGCACCGCAGACGATGAAGCTGAGTAAGGCACGACGTTTAGCTTGGTTAGGTTCGTGTTCGGCCTTGGCACAGCATTCCTTGATGTGAGCTCGAATGCGCTCTGCTGCCGCCAGTGACCAGAGGGTAAAGCCATTTTCCTTAACACCTGCGACGCCGAAGTCGTTAGCTTCGCCACCCATGGCTAAAATCAAATAATCATAATGATAGCTGTAGCTTTCACCTTGGACTGTCTTAGTGGCTTCATCAATCCCGACCACAGTGTCTGTTACTAATTGTACTTTTTTGTATTTGTTGAAGATACGTTGTAAGTCATACTTGACCGCGTTAGCTTCCACACGTCCCCCCGCTACCTCATGCAATTCAGTCATGTAGGTATGGTAGGCATGCTTATCTACCAAAGTAATCTTAACATCCGCGTCATTCTTGAAGGTCTTGCCCAACTTACGGGCGGCCGAGATACCGGCATAACCGGCACCGACAATGACGATTTCTTTCACGCTCAACACTCCTCACTCTATTTTTTGATACTATACATTATACGGCTAAAAGCCTATTTTCTCAACGATTATCGACTTTTTGCTAAATATTTCCCATTACTATCCTTAAAGATAGTGCTTCAATTGATCCAGTTCTTCTGGCTTAAGCGGCCGATAGGCACCAGGGGCTAGGTCCTGGTCTAAAACCAGATGGCCCATGCGCAGACGGTGAAGCTGCGTCACCTTGACACCCACCGACAGAAACATCTTCTTGACTTGGTGGAACTTGCCCTCCCGAATAGTCAGGCGGGCCCGACTTTCTTGCGGACCAGAGGCCTCAATTACCAAGTGGGCTGGCGCACAGGGACGATTCTGGTCAATCAGAATGCCTTGGGCAAAACTAGCCACATGGTCCTGGGTCAGCGGACCATTGACCACCACCTGGTATTCCTTCTCCACATGGTATTGGGGATGCAACATGCGATAACCCAAAGGGCCATTGGTGGTCAGAAAGACCAGGCCAGTGGTAGACCGATCCAAACGCCCTACTGGATAAAGGCCTGGCGCCTGGTCTTGAGGAGCCAGGCAGTCAATGACCGTAGTGAAGCGGTCATCCGTGACTGCCGTTAAGACTCCCTGGGGCTTATGTAATAGCCAATAGGTCTCGGCCGGCTGGGTCAAGATTCTCCCCTGGACCTTGATTTCTTGCAAGCCAGGATCCACATTACGGTTGGGGCGACGTTCCACTTGGCCATCGACTTGTACCTGACAACTCTTGAGCAGTCGCTTAACTTGATTACGGGAACCTAGTCCCGCCTGATTCATGACTTGATCCAGACGCATGCCTAGTATTCCACTATGGTGATGTTACCATCAATATATTCTGCCAAGAAAATCTTGGCCACATCTTCCTGACCTGCTTCTGCAATAGCTTGCATGAGCCATTCTTCGGTCTTATCAATTGAATCCAAGGTTTTATATTGAATATGTCCGTCTGTAATTAGAGGATACTTAGGATTTTCCTCACCGTAAACCACAATATTGAGGCTGCCATTTTGTTCAATCACTGCCCGTTTAACCTTCTTGATAGAGTAGATATTCTGACTACGCAATTTGAAGGCCAAATCTTGAGCTGTTAGACCTGCTGCTCGTGTCGCCTCCACATCGATGACGCCACGGCTAATCAAGTCCGTTGGTTCCCCATCAATGGTCTTCTTAAGAAGTTGGTTGTGGGTTTTCAGCCATTTGAAGCTCAGAACCAACACTAGCCAAATCATGAGAATAATCAAAAATTGCAAGACTGAAATACCAGGGTTATAAATGACCCCACCAATAATGCCCCCTAGGACATAGTTTTGGACCTGGTCACTGGCCGAAGCCGGCGCCAAATTGCCCTTACCAGTCAAATTAATGACAACCACTAGGGCCAACAAGCCTAAGGCTAGCTTAATGGCGATATCTAAAAAATTTAATGTCATGGCTTTACCTCCACCAATTCAATCTTAGGCATCTGAACTGCCATTTCCTCAAGGATATAGTGCCCTTCTTTATCGATGATGGTCCGATAGTAACGGTCACCGGATTTGATAATACCTCCGTCGGCCGCTGCTTCCGTATTGAGGTAGAGCGCTTGGGGCTTAGTCCCCAAATCTTCAGCCACCTGTTCCATCAAGTGACTAGCTCCTGAATATTGGCTAATGGCTGCTTGCTTGGCTTGCGCATCTTGCCAACGAGTCCCAGCTAAGATAAAGAAGCAGAGAATCCCAATGATGGCTAATTCTTGGTACTTAGAATCCTTGTTGCGATGGTAGTAAAACCATATGGCCAAGCCAATTAAGATAGCTAAGCCAACGAAAATAGTCAATTGTAACCAGTCCGTTAAGTTGATTCGACTTTTCATATAGTCATAAGAATAAAATTTCATGGCATAACCTCCTTACGCTACACTATTATAGCGCAAGGCCAAGGTATGGACAAGCTTACAAACTCCGTAAAACTAGGCTAATCCCATTGCTATCGGTTACTTGCCAGCCCCCTGCTAGGTCTTGGGCTTGGGCTCCCAAATCTTGGGCCCGGCTAACGATTGCAGCCTCTTCTTGAGGCGAGCTAGCGACAATACTAAAATGCTTAAGTCCTGCTTGGTCTGGTTCTTGTGGCGCTAGACGACTACCTGCCCATTGGTTGGCAGCTAATTGGTGGTGATAGGTCCCAGATGACATCCAGGCCGCTGAAGACATCTGGAATTTGGTCTCCATGCCTAGCACTTGGTTCCACCAGACAGCCGCTCGCTTACTGTCTTGGACACTGAGGTGAATATGACCAATGCGAGAGCCTTCAGGCATTTTATAGGGCCCATCAAGTGGCTTGGCACTATCGTAGACGCCTTGTCCATCCATTTCTAGGGTCACGCCTGGGATGCGACCGTCAGGCTCAATCTCCCATTGGCTGATTGGCTTATCGCGATAGACTTCAATGCCATTGCCTTCCGGATCCTCTAGGTAAATGGCCTCAGAGTAGCCATGGTCTGAAGCCCCAATCAGTGGCAGGGCCTGCTTGATAGCATGAACTAGGAAAGTCCCTAAGTCCTCTCGGCTTGGTAAGAGATAGGCTACATGGTAGAGTCCGTAACGGGCTTGGCTTTCCTGTGGCGCGGCCACTGCTTCTAGGTAGAGCAAGGGCCGGTCACTGCCTTGGACGCCTAAACCTACGCGCTCAGGACTTTCTTCTAAGATAGCCATCCCTAAAGCCTGCTGATAGAAGGCCACCATATAGGGCAAATTAATCACATTGAGCGTGACAGATTCTAAATCAAATGTTTCTTGATACATCATAAACTCCTTTCCTTGGGATAGAGAGATAAAGACATCTCTATTATAAGAAGCTTACCCTAGTAAAAACTAGTAGGCACTTTTCATAGACTGACTATCTTTTAGGATAGAATTAAGTCCCTATAAGCCTAGGTTTTGGCCTCGTCCTAGAACTTTCTAGCCTTCTTCACACTTTCTTTATATTCTCAAGGCTTGACCCGGCCAAAAATTCCTAGCCTAGACCCTGGCTTCATGTTAAAATATGGAGGACTAAGAAAGGAGCCCTGCCATGCATCACGCAGCCTATTTTTATCTAGAAATGCATACCCATGAACTAACTGTCCCATACACCAACAAGCCTCGTCGTATTCGGGTCCTCCTACCTAAGGATTACCAGAAGAACGAGAACAAGTCCTACCCTGTTCTCTACTTCCATGACGGCCAGAATGTCTTCTACAGCCGCGAATCCTTCAGTGGCCACTCCTGGAAAATCATTCCCGCCATCAAGAAGAATCCTGACATCCCCCAAATGATTGTGGTCGGGATTGACAATGATAACGAAAACCGCCTCAACGAATATTCACCTTGGCCTTTCACTAATACACCCATTCCAGAAGGCATGCGCCTTGGGGGCAAAGGCCTTAATTATGCTGACTTCATCATGAATGTAGTCAAGCCTTTTATCGATAGCCACTACCGGACCAAGCCTGACAAACGCCACACTGCCATGGCCGGCTCTTCCTTGGGTGGCAATATCACCCAATTTATGGGCTTAGAATACGCGGACCAAATTGGTAACCTAGGGGTCTTCTCTAGTGCCTCCTGGTTAACCGTGGAAGCCTTCAACCGCTACATTAGCCGCCAAAAGCTAGACCCTAGCCAACGCATCTTTATCCAAGTGGGGACCCAAGAAGGAGACGACACCGACCGCGACCTGACCCACGGTAACATGAAACAAATCTACATCAACGCCTCCCTCAGCTACTATCAACAATTACTGGCTGGTTGCATGCCCCAGGACCGACTCCAACTGATTATTGCGGCTGACGCCACCCACAGTGAAGAAGCCTGGGCAACCTATCTACCCGATTGCCTACGTTTCCTAAGTGAAGAATGGTAGGCTAAAGGCCCCTGACCCTAGCAGAAAGGATGGATTCCCTATGAACTATATTGTTATTTCTCCCTACTACCCTGCTAACTTCCAGCCCTTTTCCTATAAGTTACGTCAACATGGCGTCAATGTCCTAGGGATTGGCCAGGAACCTTATGACCAACTCAACGATGAGCTCAAAGCGACTCTGACTGAATATTTCCGAGTGGATAATCTGGAAGACCTGGACCAAGTCACTCGTGCGGTCGCCTTCTTCTTCCACAAATATGGACCGATCGACCGTATTGAGTCCCACAATGAATACTGGCTGGAATTGGATGCTGGTCTGCGTCAGCAGTTCAATATCTTTGGCGTCAAACCCCAAGATTTGGCCAAGACCAAGTACAAGTCTGTTATGAAGGAATACTTCCGCAAGGCCGGCGTACCGGTCGTGGACGGTCGTGTGGTTAGCCAGACTTCAGAAATCGATGCCGCCGTCCAAGACCTAGGCCTGCCGCTGATTGCTAAACCCGATAATGGCGTGGGGGCTGCCGCTACCTACAAACTGATGACGCCAGAAGATGTGGCCCAATTCAAGGCTACTTGGGGCGAGTCCACTCCTTACTTCCTGGAGCAGTTTGTCTCCTATCCAACGGTGACGACTTTTGATGGTCTGATTGATGCCGAGGGCAATATTGTCTTCGAAACCGGTCTGACCTACTACTATCCACCACTGGAATTAGTCTTGGAGCGTAAGGACAATGCCTTCTATATTGAGAAGGAACTCCATCCTAAGTTGCGTGAATATGGCCATGCCATCATCAAGTCCTTCGGTATGAAGGAGCGCTTCTTCCATATCGAATTCTTCCGGACGCCAGACGATGACTTTATCGCCATTGAATATAACAACCGCCCAGCCGGTGGCTTCTGTATCGACATCTACAACTATGCCCATGATATTGACCTCTACGATTATTGGGCTAAGCTAGTGACAGGCCAAGAACTGCCAAAGCAGACAGCCCATGGTCGCTACTGCCTGGCGGTAGCCCGTCGCGATGAGCATACTTATGTGGCCAGCCACCAAGACATTCTGGAGCGATACGCTGACCAGATCAAGATGACCGCCCGCATTCCGCAGGCTTTCGCTGATTTACTTGGGGACAGTCTCTATGTCATGACTACCCCTTCCCGTCAAGTTGTTGATGACATGGTCCGTTTTGTCGGCCAACGCGTCTAAGCATCTCAAATATTAGGGGGCTCCTGCCCCCTTTTTCTTCACTAGAAAGGATTCCTCAACATGTACATTCACCATGCCATTCTCCACATCCTGGATAAGGATGCTGGTAATCTCTTCCTATCCCAGGAAGCCATGGACTTATCCTCGCCCCTGATTCGGACCTACCTGGATAAGCTCCTGACCAAGGTCCAAAAGGCAGAACCCAAACGCGCTAAGCTAGAAGCGGACAGCGCCCTCTGGGCTAGTCTCAAGGATGACCAAACCAGCCTGATTGACAAATCCACTAGCCTAGCCGATAAGCTATTCGATTTGATTGGGCCAGCGGAAGAAATCGCTGCTGCCGACTATCTCTTCTTCGAGGCTAGTGATGACCATGAACAGCGCTATTTCGGCCTGATACGACTGGACTACTCCAGTCAGGTGACCCATTTTCTCTCGGCCGAATCGCAATTAGTGAATCAGCTGGTCATGCACCACGCTATTCTCCCTAGTCCGACCCAGACGCCATCGGAATTCTTCTTACTTAACCTGGCTACTGGTGACTACCAAATTCTAGAGAAGCAATATGTCATTGAAGGCAAGCGTTGCCTCTACCTATCCGAGCGCATTCTGGAAATCGTCCCACCTCAAGCGGCACCTCAACAAATCAAGCAAATCAAAAAGGCAGTCGCCGATACCGCCAAGCAATTTGACCAAGAACCTTATCAAGCCCTGGCGACTACTCAGAAGGTTATCCTGCAACAGCTAGAAGAGGACCATGTCATTAATGCGGAAAAAATCACCCACCAGGTCTTCAAGGACAACCTTGGCGCCCAGGATGCGGCGCGTGAGGCCTTAGTCAAACGAGAAGTCCCAACCAACATTGCAGTCAACAACGTGCCTAAGTATGAGAAGAAGTACGCCAAGCAAAAATTTAAGCTGGCTAATGGCATCGAGCTCATGGTGCCAACTGAACTCTATGATGACCCTGAAGTCATTGAGTTTATTAATAATCCTGACGGTTCTATCTCCGTTATGATTAAGAACGTCGACACTATTGTTAATGCCTTTAATGGCTAAAAAAAGCCCTCTGGCTGATGGACAAATGCCATCCGCCAAGGGCTTTTTCTTATTAGCTTGAGATTACCAGATAGTCACCCGGTCTTCAGGTGCCAAATACATGGCGTCGCCGGGCTCAATCCCGAAGGTTTCATAGAAGGCTGCCAAGTTCTTAGGCGCCATATTGGCCCGTAATTCCCCTGGCGAGTGAACGTCAATATTGAGGAGCAGGTTGATATACTCTGGTCGTGCTTTACGGCACCAGACGCGGGCCCAGTTGAAGAAGAAGTCTTCCAAGTCAGCATCCGGCAGAGCTTGAGCTGCTTCAAGGGCACAGCTTAGACCGCCCGCATCCGCAATATTTTCAGAGACGGTCAAGGTCCCATTAATCTTGCCGTCACCAAACGGAATCTCATCCCAGAGCTTGATCATCTTATCGGCCAGGCTGTTGAAGTGAGCCAAGTCCTCTTCCGTCCACCAGTTAGACAAGCTACCGGTCTCATCAAACTGGGCGCCATTATTGTCAAAGGCATGGGAAATTTCATGGGCAATCACGGCCCCAATCCCCCCATAGTTGGCGCTAGCTGATTGTTGCAGGCTATAGAATGGCGCCTGCAGAATAGCCGCTGGGAAGCAGATTAAGTTATTAGATGGATCATAGTAAGCGTTGACTGTGTTGGCACTAATTTCCCAAAGGTCGCGATCTACTGGCTTCTTCCACTTGCTGAGGTTGTAGCGAGTTGCTACTTGGGTGAAGAAGATAGAAGCCTGGAAGAAGTTGCGGTCGCCGACAACTAACTCCTCATAGACTGGCGGAATCTTGTCAGGATAGCCCACTAAGAGGTCCATTTTCTGTAGCTTGAGAATGGCCTTTTCGCGAGTGGCAGGGCTAAGCCATTCCTTGGTTTCTAGGCGTTTTTGGTAGATGGCAATCATGTTCTTGACCATTTGAGTCACGTCTTCCTTGGCTTCAGGGCCAAAGTAGCGTTGGGCATAGAAGTCCCCTAAGACTTGGTCGAAGGCTTGATTGACATGGCTGTAGGCCAATTTTTCAAAAGGTCTCATGGCTGGGTTACCGGTCAAGGCCTGGGTCATACGATGGCTGATAGCCCGCGCCTCTTCAGACAGATAGCTGGTCGCACCCGTAACCAGACGCAAGGTCAACCAGGCCTTAAGCTCAGTCAAATCAGCTTGATCTACTAGTTCCTTGAAGGCCTCGAAGAATTTAGGTTCGCCCACGTTTAGGGTCTCAGGCAAGCCACCTAAGACGGACTCTAGCACTGCCTTGAAGTCGATTTGGTCGGAGTAAGCCGCCACTTGATCCAACTTGCGAGGGTTGTGGAAGACCACATATTCTGCCGCTTCTTCCTTAGATAAGGTATAAGGAGCTAGACGGGCATCAAAGGCCATGCCGGCTGTCACCAGTTCTACTGCTTCCTTAGCATCCAAGCCTAATAAAGTCAGTAAGTCTAAGGCCACTTGGCGGTAGACTGCCAATAATTGCTGGCCTTGCGCATGGTCGGGCTCATAGTAGGTACGGTCAGGCAAAATCAATCCTGGGCGACCCAAATGCACCACATAGCGATTGGAATCAGCCATATCTTGGACCACGCCTAGGCCGAAGGGCCCTGGTAGGCCTTCTAAAATACCGGTCTTAGCCCACTCAGTCAGGTCAGCTACTGAGGTCAGTGCTTGGATGCGCTCGATATAAGGACGCAAGGGACTCATACCTAGAGCAGCACGCCCTTCCTTATCCAAGGCTAACTGATAGTAAGCCACCATTTCCTTTTGCATCTTGGTCAGTGACTGAGGCTGATCAATCAAGTCGGCCAAATCCTTCATCAGGTCGGCTTCTACCTTGTCGGCCAAATCCGAAAAACCGCCCGTTGTTGGCTTATCATCCGGGATGACAGCCGTCTCTAACCAGGCCCCATTGACTGCCTGGAAGAGGTCTGTCTTAATTAGATCACGTTCTACTTTATGTGTCATAGCACTTCCCCTTTTCTTATTTTCTTAGCTCTATTATAGTCTTTTTGTCTTGGCAGGACCACTCAAACGATTAAGGCATAAAAAAATGGACTAGGTCAGCCGACCTAGTCCTTCATTCTTAGAAACTACTATAAATGTAAGGCTGCACGCCTCCAGTATCCTTAGCCAATCCGTAGATGACGAGGATCATAATCAATACATAGAAAATCGCAATCCACAAGATGAGTTGGAGAATTTTGGAGGATTTAATCTTGCTTACCATATTCATAAAGATCTTTTTCAAGGCGAGTCCATCCTTTCCATCCTAAGTGCAACATATCCTGCATGACATAAGGCTCGTAATCATCATCCTGGTAATCATAATACTTGATCCCACGTTGATCCAGCACTTGCTTGACTGCCTCATAGATAGCCCGGCGGTCTTCCTTAGGGAAGCCGGTGTAGTCATACCACTTACCATTAACGGGTAGGAGGACGACACGGACATCCACGCCCAGGTCTTGAGCGATGTCGAGGAATATGTTCAAGTCTTTCATTTCTGGTGAATCGGTGACGTATTTTCCTACATCACTGTTCTTAAACTTCTCTAAATCTTGACCAATTTCATTGGTGTAATAATGATTTTCAACCTGAAATTCATTATTGTTGGTCTTATCTGCTGCCCCTTCTTGCTGGGCAATGGTCTTATAACGTTGATCCCAATCATAGTCCGGTGTCTGATCACCTGCCAATGGCAGAGGATCCTTGTCAGCTAGGGCATAGCGAATCTTGTTCTTGAAGACATCTAGCTGGTAATGAGCCCGCGCCCATTGGTTCTCTAGCCAATTATCTGGCTCGTCTAGCAGGGCCTTCTTATAGCGAGCCAAGGCATCGTGCACTTGGGGATGCTGAGTCGAGGCTTCTAGCAAACGATCAATAAAGGCACGTTTGTGTTCTTCCGTTACCTTAGGGTTACTTAAGGTATTATAAACATGCTCAAAAGACAGACGATAGAGTAAGGCGTTAGGTGGTACTCCTTCTTTGGTAAACCATTGCAGGGATTCCAATAAGACGGCTTTTTGTTGGGGCAGGTTATCCCCCACAGAACCCAAGATGGAGGCCAAGGTAAGATTGCGATAATTCCCACGGCCAATTTCCATCAGGTGAAAGTCCTTGTAGTTGAAGACCACGCTAGGGTCGAAGTTTTCCTTAAAGGTTTGGACCAACTCCGAGGAACCGAAGACTGTTAAGGTCTGGGCGTCCATATTTTGAGTCAAAATATCCTTACTCTGGTTTTTCTCCACTTGCCGGCCGTAACGTATACTGTTATCTGGCACCTGGTAGGCCCCGGACAAGGAAGCATTGAGGCCAATCATGCTGACAATGGCTAAGCAAATGGCATAGACTAAGGCCTTCATTTTAATCATAAAGCAGCCACTCGTTTCTTAACGTAAGCCATGACCCGGCGTGGCGTATCAATCTCTTCATAGGTGACCTCCGTTGGTGCCGTTGCGAAGCCGAAGACTTCTTCCATCCGCACTAGCATTTCAACGAAACCTAAGGAATCCAAGAGTCCTTCGTCACGGAGATTGATATCCAAATCCTCACGCACCACTTCATCTTCACACAATTCTTCTAAGAGGCTTAATACTTGTTCTTCCATACTCTCACTCCTAACCTTGTCCAAATCCTAGCCACTTCCCTACGACTTCCGGAAATTTATTGGAGAAGATGAACATCCCCAAGACAACCAATTGCAAAGTCACTGCCCAGCTTACTAGCTTGTAGAGGGAGTGGTTTTTGTATTTCTTATAAAATTTTGATTTCTTCTGATAGGCTTCAAAGCCAGCCATTAAAACCCCGTGGTAACAACCGTAGAGGATATAATGGAAGGAGAAACCGTGCCAAAAGCCCATGAAGAGCATATTGGCCATATAGGCTGCCATGGCCCGATTAAGCCGGGTCTTGAAACGCTTATGACGAATAAAGTTCATCATGACGCGAGAGAAGACGAAGTCCCGCAGCCATTGGGATAAGCTAATGTGCCAACGATTCCAGAAATCCTTGATATCGATGGCCAAAAAAGGTTGCTTAAAGTTCATTGGGGTCTCAATCCCTAGCAGGTTACTGAGTCCTACTGCCATGAGGCTATATCCAGCAAAGTCAAAGAATAAATAGAAGGTATAGCCGTAGGCGTATTTAATCAAATAGTAAAAATAATTGCCAACCTGCAAAGCCGACAGCCACTTGAAAATGACGGCAGCAATGACAAATTTGTAGACAGCCCCGAGTAGCAGGCGATAACTGCCTAGCCCCAGCAGTTCCCAATAGTCTTTCCAGTCCAGAATTTTCTCCGTATCTGCCACAAAGCGCTTAGAACGGTCAATAGGGCCGGCACTGACAACTGGGAAGAAGAGCAGGAAGCTCAGGTAATCGACCAAGGACATTTCCTTAATGAGGCCGTCCTGAGTCTCTAGCAGAATCTGCACCACCTTAAATGATAGGTAGGAGATGCCGATAAAACCAAAGCTGTAGAGTGGCCAAATTTCATGTAACTTGGCCAGAACCAGAGGTAAAAAGGACAGGTAGACTGGCCACTTGATCTTAGGGTGGCGAAATTGATATTGAATCAAGCCATACTGAAAGACCAAAAAGCCAAGCGAGACTGCCAAATGTTGGAGATCTGCGCCGAAGACACCCGCATAGATAATCAAGGAGCCTAGGGCCAGCCAATATTTGATTGGCCATTGGCGCCAACGAATTAGCAATCCGCCTAGGCAGAAAATCGCTGCTATCAGAGCAAACTTTTCATCACCAAAGTAGGTCATAAGAGCCCTCCTAAGGCCTTCCGGTCGACCTTGCCATTTTGATTAAGGGGTAGGCTATCCAAAAAGACGATTTTCTTAGGAATCATGTAGTCTGGCAGGGTTTGCTTCAAATGCGCCTTGAGTTCACGCACCGTTTGGAAACGTTGCTGGATGACCTGGTCATAGACCACAAAGCTAACTAAACTTCTGACCGTATCGCCTTCGTACTTAGGTAGGGTGATGGCTTGGCTGACCTGAGGATGCTTGATTAGGTTAGCATCAATGTCCTCCAGTTCAATCCGGTAGCCATGCCACTTAATCTGGAAGTCAATCCGTCCATTACAGAAGAGCAAGTCATCTTCAAAGTAACCCACGTCCCCTGTCTTATAGGCAGGTTGACCACCGACCTGGCCAAATTTCTGAGCGGTCAATTCAGGTTGACCATAGTAACCTTGAGCGACTGTATCCCCAATGATTTGGATTTCGCCTTGGCCTTCTTCTGCCTCTTCTAGGGGTAGCAATTTGACCTGACTACCAGGACGGACACGTCCAACCGGTAAATTGTCAGGATAGGCATCTATCAAGGCTTGGTCGATATCCACCCAGGTCATCATAACTGTTGATTCAGTTGGGCCATAGGAATTATAGACCTTGGCCAGCGGGAAACGATCCAAGAGGGCCTGAGCCGTACGAGCCTGAAGTTTCTCACCACAGAAGGCGAAACGTCTGACTTGGGGCAGCAGTTCTTGATTGAATTGCGGATCGGCCAAACAAGTATCCACAAAGGACGGTGTGGACACCCAAGTGGAAATGCCCGACTGCTTGAGGCAATTGAATAAGGCCCCATAATTGCTTAACAAGCCCTTGTCTAATTGGTATAAGGTAGCACCCATGCAGAGGGCAGGATAGACACTCATGACCGACAGGTCGAAGGAGTAAGGTGGTTGGCCGATGAATACAGGGCGCTCTCCTGGCTGGGCTGGAATCAGTGGCAGATACCAAGTCAAGAAATTGTCCAGGTTCTCGGCTGAGACACAGACTCCTTTAGGTTGGCCAGTAGAGCCAGAGGTATAGATAATGTAGGCTGTCTCAAAACCCTTAACCGCCAGGTCATCAGCTGGCGCATCATAGCTCCCCGCCTGCACGAGGGCTTGAGCTTGGGCTAAAGTGACTTGCCGGCAATCGAGTGGCAAGTCTTCGGTCGTAAGCACCAAAGGTGACGCCAACTTCTCAATAATCGCGGCCACTCGATCCAGCGGCATGGATAAATCAATGGGACAGTAGGCATGACCTGACTTGAGACAAGCCAAGAAATAAACCAACATGTAGGGATGCTTATGTCCGTATACGACTAGGGGTGAACGGTCCTGGCCCAAGGTCTCATGCAACCAGCCTGCTAATTGGTCAACAGCTAGCCACATGTCCTGATAGGTGAGTGTTTGGGCATCCTGATTCAAACGATTCAATTGGCAAGCCAGGACCTGTGAGTTACGATGGGCTTGGATTGCTTGCATAAATTTCAACATACTCACTCACTCCAAACATTTCCTTGTTCTCTACTAGAACAAGTGATTACTTTTCTACAATTCATAGTTTACACCACGTATATGAAAAAGATATGAAAAACTCCACCACATTCTGCGAAGATGTGATTTTAAATATAAAAGAAGCTACTCACTAGCAGCTCCATCTAATTCTGTTGGCGGAGCTGGGTACTTGATGGCATTCTTACGCAGTTTGTCCGCAATAATGTCGTTAATATCCAGGCCTAAATTATCTGCCAGCATATAAGTATAGATTAAAACATCTGCTACTTCTTCTTTAATATGTTCTAAATCTTGACTATTAGCTTCCTCAGGTGTCCGCCATTGATAAATTTCCATCAATTCGGCCGCTTCGATCGCAATCGATATAGCCAAGTCCTTCTCATTATGATAAGGTCGCCAATGACGTTCATCGCGGAAACGATTGATGGCCGCCATGGTTTCTGAACTTTGTTGATTCATGCCCATCACCTAGTCTTGGTCTTGCTCTAGTTGAGCCATGAGCCATTCCGCCCATTGCTGATTGATGAAGAAGCCACCCCCATAGCGGGCTAGCTCCTGGGCAAAACTGTCCTTGGTTAGGTCATACTGGCCCTGGTCAAAGGCCACCGTCGCGACCAATTCATGGTCATCCCCTAGCAGAAATTGGGCTTTACCTTCCTTGGCCACTTGATAAAGAATATGCTTAATAGGCTGGTCCGGCATTTGTTGGTGGAAACCAGCAAAGACCAAGTATTTTTGTAACTCTACAATGCGGTCATCTAGTCCCGCCTCATGAATTTGAATCTTCTCCCAGAGATTAGGCAAGCCGTGTACAATCCGGATAGTGGTGACAGCCATCTGTTCAGGGGTGAAGGTGTCCTTCAATACTTGCACATCTTCTTCAAAAAAACTAGGATCTGGTTCGTAGAAGAGGACAAGGCCCTTTTGTAAATCTTGATAGAGGAAGCCGTAATCCGCCATGCCCTCATAGCCACACTCAGGGCATTTTACTTTGAAAAATTCCCCAGACAGAATGGCTTCACGTTCCGGTGACTGGTCAGTGACATCGATTGTTTCATAGACCTTGACGTCGATTGGTGCCTGACATTGGTGGCAAGCCACTTGCTTCACATCATATTGAGACATTAGGGCACTTCCTTTTAAATTTCTTGACCCTATTATAACATATTAGGCTGGACTTGGCTCGTTAAAAGAAAGCCACATATCCCGTAAAAGCGCTCTCTTTATTAGATTGTTCGCTATCATTTTAAGTAAACAAGCCATCCAAAAGATAATCAAAAAAAATGGCCGACTGATTAAGTATTTTTTGCCAGATAGCCCCCTCCTAAACTCCTTCATTTTCCACTTCTTGCATTTTGGCCCCCCTCTCTTACCACTTAAGCCCCAATTTTGACCACTTAGCTTTTTTATCAAGGCAAGGACCAAACATCATGGTAAGATAAGCCTGTAGTAAAGGAGGACACCCCCATGTTAATTCAAACCCAAAACCTAACCAAACGTTACGGCGATAAAACGGTCGTACAGCAACTCAACCTATCCATCCCTCAAGGTCAATTAGTAGCCCTCTTAGGTCCCAATGGTGCCGGTAAATCCACCACTATTAAGATGCTAACAGGCCTCTTGTCTCCAAGCGAGGGTTCGATTATCTTCCAAGGCCAGCAACTCTCCCGCTCAGACTATCAACGCCAACTAGGCGTGGTCTTCCAAGACAGTATTTTAGACCAAGATCTAACCGTTGGCCAAAACCTCTTAAGTCGGGCCAAATGCTACCGTAACTTTGAAGCCAGTCAGCTGGACTTCCTGATCCAAGTCTTTGAACTCGAGTCAATCTTGAAGCAAAGCTATGGCACCTTATCCGGTGGTCAACGCCGTCGTGTCGACATCGCTCGCGCCCTGGTCCACCAGCCTAAATTCCTAATTCTGGATGAGCCCTCAACTGGCTTAGATATTCAGACACGGAATGTCATCTGGGATGCCCTCTTGCGCCTGCGCCAAGAACAAGGCCTGACCATCCTCTTAACCACCCACTACTTAGAAGAAGTAGAAAATGCCGACTATGTCTACATTATTGACCACGGTCACTTGATTGCAGCCGACACGGTTAGCCAGCTTAAGGCTCAATATGCCTATGACACCTTAAGCTTAGATCTTGAAGATCCACAAGCCTTGGCCCAAGAACTTGCCCCCGACTACCAAGTCCGCCTAGATGGTCCGCTCTTGAAGGTTGACCTCAAGCCTGAACAATCCGTCTGGCCCCTCTTAGATCGTTACCGCCCACTCATTAAACACTTTGAATACCATCACGGTAGTGTCGATGACCTCTTTATTAATTTAACCGGAAGGGAGATCCGCTAATATGTTACACTTCACACTTCGTTGCCTACGCCTCTACTTCATCCAAAAGAGTCGTGTCTTCTTCTCACTCTTGGGTGCCCTCATCACCTTCATTCTCTACCTAGCCTTCCTCAAGGACAACATGGCTTCTTCATGGCCACAATTACCTGGCGTTAATACCTTCTTGGATTACTGGCTCTTAGGAGGAATCTTAGCCATCGTCGGGGCTACTACTAGCGCAGCAGGTCTTAGCCCAATGGTTGAAGATAAAGAAAAAGGCGTCCTAGCCGACTTCCTCTTAAGCGATTTAAGCTATAATCAAATGCAATTTGGCTACTTCCTAGCCAGTGCCCTAATCAGTTTGATTATGCAAGTCCTTGCCCTAGGCCTATTATTTGCCTACTATGCCCTCACAGCGGGCATGACCCTATCAGGTTTGCAATTACTTCAACTCTTGGGCTCTATGGTCTTGTCAGCCCTGGTTTGGACTAGCTTCAATGTCTTACTCTTTGGCTTTGTCAGAAGCGTGACCAGCTTCGGCCATGTCATGTTATTACTATCCACTTCCCTTGGCTTCTTCGCTGGCGTCTACTTACCGCTAGGTCTCTTACCACAAGTAAGTCGTTGGGTCATTCAAGTCACACCTGCCCCATACTTCTCCTCCCTCTTCCGTCACATTCTCCTGGCACCAACGCAAGAAGCCATGACCCGGCAAGTGCCTGACTTCATGTTACAACAAATCTTGCGCCACACCGGTGTCGGCTTGGATGTTGGTTTCTTAACTAGCGCTAGCCAGGAAGTTCTCATTCTCTTAGGCTTCGGCCTCCTCTTCCTCATTCTGATGCCAATCTTAGGCAAATTCAGTCGCAAACTGGCCTTACATAGTCTATAATAGGGGGGAAGACGCTGTTTTAGGAGGAAGTCCCTGTGAATATACGATTTGAGCCAAATCCCCAACTAGCCCCAGATACGGTCAATGTGACCGTGGAAGCGGCTAAGCTTAACGCTGAGGCCCTGCAAGTGTTGCAGCTTTTAGAAGAAAATCAAAATGCCTCTTCTGGCCTTACACGGCTTCCACTCCTAGTCGATGACAAGACAATCATGGTGGCTAGTCAAGATTTGATTGCCATGGAAGTCTATCAGAATGAGTTGACCGTCTATACCCAACAGGCTACTTATCGATTAAGTCCCTATAATTGTGTAAAAAGAAAAAGCCAGGTAATCTCTGGTACAATGTAGTTGTCGGAAAACATTGAAAGAGGAGATTACCATGACTTACCTTAATATTAACCTAAAACTTGAAGAATTAACAGAGGCAGTTTTAAACAGTGACATGAACACGCTCATGAAGTCGCTGGCCATTACCGTCTTTAATGCCTACATGGAAGAAGAACGCCACCAGTTCATCCAAGCCGCACCCCATGAACGCTCCGACCAGCGCCAAGATTATCGCAACGGCTACTATGAACGCCAATGGACGCTATCCATCGGCACCCTTAAATTACAAGTCCCACGCACGCGTTCTGGCGAGTTCAAAACCGAACTCTTTGAACGTTACCAGCGCAACGAACAGGCCTTCCTGCTTTCCATGATGGAAATGGTGGTCAATGGGGTCTCAACACGCAAAGTCACTAAAATCGTGCAAGAACTGTGTGGCGAGACGGTTTCCAAGTCCTTTGTGTCAGACGTTATGAAGCGGCTAGATCCTGAGATTGAAGCTTTCAAAAATCGGACCCTGACCCACAGCCACTTTCGCTATCTCTACCTCGATGCCCTTTACATTAAGGTGCGTGAAGAGGGTCGTGTGGTATCCAAGGCGGTCTACCTAGCTCAAGGCGTCAACGAGGCCAACAAGCGCGAAATCATCGGCTTTTGGGTGTCAGAAGAAGAAAGCAAGGAGGCTTGGCTGACCTTCCTTCAGTCCCTGCGAGCCCGTGGTTTGAGCCAGCCTACCCTGATTATTTCAGACGCTCATTCTGGCCTCAGAGCAGCCATCCAGCACTGTTTTGTCGGCGTCCCTTGGCAACGTTGCGTCTTTCATTTCTTGTCCAACATTGTCGAGACCATTCCTAGAAAAGGGAGTTTCGAGGCACGCGCTAAGTTGAAGGCCATATTCCAGGCACCCACCGCCGAACATGCAAGGCGGCTTAAGGAAGATTTTGAGGCCACTGTCGCGGACAATCCTCGCTATCAGAAGGCCTTAAAGGTTTTAGATGAGGGCTTTGAAGATGCCGTCCTGTTTATGATGGAGCCTGAGATTTACCATCCCAATTTGCGGACGACTAACTCTGTCGAACGTTTAAACCGTGAAATCAGACGGCGGGATAAGGTCATTGGCGTCTATCCTAATGTCGCTTCTGCTGAGCGATTAATTGGCGCCATCCTCATTGATCTAAACGATGCTTGGCAGGCTAACACACGCCCCTTCCTGGTCAACTTCACCAAACGCAAATAAGCTA
>NZ_KI535340.1:828004-976779 GCF_000160075.2 Abiotrophia defectiva ATCC 49176 | reverse complement strand
AAAACTGATTTGTACCTAAGAGTATCCTGAGTACGGCGGAACACGTGGAATTCCGTCGGAATCCGCCAGGACCATCTGGCAAGGCTAAATACTCCCTAGTGACCGATAGTGAACCAGTACCGTGAGGGAAAGGTGAAAAGCACCCCGGGAGGGGAGTGAAAGAGTACCTGAAACCGTGTGCTTACAAGTAGTCAGAGCCCGTTAAGGGGTGATGGCGTACCTTTTGTAGAATGGACCGGCGAGTGACGATAGTTGGCGAGGTTAAGTTGAAGAAACGGAGCCGTAGCGAAAGCGAGTCTGAATAGGGCGAAAGTCAGGTGTCGTCGACCCGAAACCAAGTGACCTACCCATGTGCAGGTTGAAGGTGCGGTAAGACGCACTGGAGGACCGAACCAGGACACGTTGAAAAGTGTTTGGATGACGTGTGGGTAGCGGAGAAATTCCAATCGAACTTGGAGATAGCTGGTTCTCTCCGAAATAGCTTTAGGGCTAGCCTCAGAGTAAGAGTCATGGAGGTAGAGCACTGTTTGGACTAGGGGGGCTCACGCTTTACCGAATCCAGATAAACTCCGAATGCCAAGGACTCATCTCTGGGAGTCAGACTGCGAGTGATAAGATCCGTAGTCGAAAGGGAAACAGCCCAGACCACCAGCTAAGGTCCCAAAGTAACTGTTAAGTGGAAAAGGATGTGGAGTTGCATAGACAACTAGGATGTTGGCTTAGAAGCAGCCACCATTCAAAGAGTGCGTAATAGCTCACTAGTCGAGTGACTCCGCGCCGAAAATGTACCGGGGCTAAACAGTACACCGAAGCTGTGGATTCAATTTTAAAATTGAGTGGTAGGAGAGCGTTCTAAGGGCGGTGAAGGCATACCGAAAGGAGTGTTGGAGCGCTTAGAAGTGAGAATGCCGGTATGAGTAGCGAAAGACGGGTGAGAATCCCGTCCACCGATAGACTAAGGTTTCCTGGGGAAGGCTCGTCCGCCCAGGGTTAGTCGGGACCTAAGCCGAGGCCGACAGGCGTAGGCGATGGACAACAGGTAGAGATTCCTGTACTTGTTAACAATGTTTGAGCGATGGAGGGACGCAGGAGGCGACGCCACGCAGACGGATGGAAGTGTCTGTAGAAGCACGAAGTGGTGGTATGAGTCAAATGCTTATACCTATAACCGTGACGTGTGACCTGGAGCGAAATTTAAGTAGCGAAGGTGGCTAATCAAACTGCCGAGAAAAGCTTCTAGTGAGTTGTTAACAACCCGTACCGCAAACCGACACAGGTAGTCAAGTGGAGAACACTAAGGTGAGCGAGAGAACTCTCGTTAAGGAACTCGGCAAAATGACCCCGTAACTTCGGGAGAAGGGGTGCTGACAGCGATGTCAGCCGCAGTGAATAGGCCCAGGCGACTGTTTATCAAAAACACAGGTCTCTGCAAAATCGAAAGATGACGTATAGGGGCTGACGCCTGCCCGGTGCTGGAAGGTTAAGAGGAGTGCTTAGGCGAAATCCGAAGGTACGAATTGAAGCCCCAGTAAACGGCGGCCGTAACTATAACGGTCCTAAGGTAGCGAAATTCCTTGTCGGGTAAGTTCCGACCCGCACGAAAGGCGTAACGATCTGGGCACTGTCTCAACGAGAGACTCGGTGAAATTATAGTACCTGTGAAGATGCAGGTTACCCGCGACAGGACGGAAAGACCCCATGGAGCTTTACTGTAGCTTGATATTGAGTGTTTGTATGGCATGTACAGGATAGGTAGGAGCTGAAGAAGTGTGGACGCCAGTCTACACGGAGGCGCTGGTGGGATACTACCCTTGTGATGCGGACCCTCTAACCCACGTGTAACAGCACGGGAGACAGTGTCAGGTGGGCAGTTTGACTGGGGCGGTCGCCTCCTAAAGAGTAACGGAGGCGCCCAAAGGTTCCCTCAGAATGGTTGGAAATCATTCGCAGAGTGTAAAGGCAGAAGGGAGCTTGACTGCGAGACCTACAAGTCGAGCAGGGACGAAAGTCGGGCTTAGTGATCCGGTGGTACCGTATGGAAGGGCCATCGCTCAACGGATAAAAGCTACCCTGGGGATAACAGGCTTATCTCCCCCAAGAGTTCACATCGACGGGGAGGTTTGGCACCTCGATGTCGGCTCATCGCATCCTGGGGCTGAAGTCGGTCCCAAGGGTTGGGCTGTTCGCCCATTAAAGCGGTACGCGAGCTGGGTTCAGAACGTCGTGAGACAGTTCGGTCCCTATCCGTCGCGGGCGTAGGAAATTTGAGAAGAGCTATCCTTAGTACGAGAGGACCGGGATGGACGCACCGCTGGTGTACCAGTTGTTCTGCCAAGGGCATCGCTGGGTAGCTATGTGCGGGATGGATAAGCGCTGAAAGCATCTAAGCGTGAAGCCAGCTTCAAGATGAGATTTCCCATTCGAAAGAAGTAAGACCCCTGAGAGACGATCAGGTAGATAGGCTAGAAGTGGAAGTGGAGTGATCCATGGAGCGGACTAGTACTAATCGGTCGAGGTCTTAACCACAAGATTTGAGGTTAGGTTTGAGGTTATTCAGTTTTGAGTGTGCAAGCACTCAACTAAGACAACACCCAAGTGTGGTGATTATGGCAAGAAGGACACACCTGTTCCCATTCCGAACACAGCAGTTAAGCTTCTTAGCGCCGATGGTAGTTGGACCTTTGGTCCTGTGAGAGTAGGTCGTTGCCATGCTGGGTGAACTTGTCTTGATTCCGCAATAGCTCAGCTGGCAGAGCGCATGACTGTTAATCATGATGTCGTAGGTTCGAGCCCTACTTGCGGAGTAAAATTTTATATTGCCGCTTTAGCTCAGCAGGTAGAGCGCATCCATGGTAAGGATGAGGTCGCCGGTTCAAGCCCGGCAAGTGGCTTATCAAGAAGTATCTGATGATACTTCTTTTTTTATTTGCCCGATATATCATATATGATATATCGGGCAAATAAAAAAGAGCCATCTCTTGCGAGATAGCTCTAATCGAAAGTCTTATTTTTCTTTCTTTAATTCGTTTAAGATGTCTTGTAACAAGTCTTTCTCGCTTGGACCTGCAGGTGGCGCAGGTGGGTTGATCAAGTCTTTGCCTTGAGCCTTCCCTAAAGCCTTTAAAGTCAAGAATAACAAGAAACCAATGATAACGAAGTTAATAACTGCTTGTAAGAAGTTACCTACACCTAGGTAAGTATTCCCAATGCGTAATGCGATGCCAGAAACGGTAGCTTGACCAGTTACAGCAACGAGGATTGGCATGAAGATATCATTTACCAAGCTAGTTACGATACTTGAGAAGGCACCCCCCAAGATCACAGCAACTGCTAAAGTTATGATATTGTCTTTGGCAATAAAGCCACGGAATTCTTCAAAGATTTTTTTCATTTATAATTCCCCTCCTTTCATCTACTAATCATAACATGTTTAGACTAATTTGTGTAGTGATAAAGAGGTAGTTTTTAGACTTTTTTAATGTAAGAGGCAATGGGATAAAGGCTTTGATCCAAGTCAACATGGCCTTGGCTGACATGCTTGACCCACTGATAACCAAGGAAGGGGCCGCTCGTTAAGCCAGAGGAGCCTAGGCCACTGACAGCCCAAACAGATTCAAGTTCTGGGACTGGACCTACTAAAACAGCATAATCTGGCGTATAGGCACGTATGCCTACTTTAACCCGATGATAAGCCACTTGGTCCGATAAGAAAGGCAGGAGACTGCTGGCACGCTCTTGAAGTTCAGCCAATCGCTGGTCTTCAACGGTCAAATCATAGCCCCGGTCATTCTCATGCGTCGCGCCAATGACGAGCTCGCCATTTTGGAAAGGAATGATATCAAATTTACCGGGAGGCATGACAACTGGCCAAGCATTTCCCTCCCAGTCAGGTCGATAGATGCTAAAGAGTTGGCCCTTCTGTGGGCTAATGGCAACCTCATAGCCAAGAGGCTCTAAAATATGAGGTAACCAAGCACCGCAGGCTAACAAAATAGCATCGTAGGACTTTGTATCCTTTTGTGGACCTAAGACGCTAACCTGCTGATCGCCATCAGCCATAAGCTGAGCTTGTCCATGAATCAACTTACCACCTAGTTTTGGAATTAGGTCATGCAGTTGTCGAATCAAAGCAGCGCCATCCAGTCGTGCCCCACCAGAGACAAAGCTTGCTGGATAAGGGGTTTCCAAAAGTGGAAATTTACCCATGGCTTCTTGAGCGGACAGACTAGTCAGGTTACCAATGGAGGGAGAAGCAGGTCTGCGTTCTTGCGCGCGCTCCTGGTCACGCGTTAGAGAGCTTTCATTTTTACGAACCAGTAAAGTGCCAACCTCTTGGAAGATTGGATCGGTATTTAAGCCATCCTCAGCCAAATCCGCCATGAAGCGCCGGTAGAACTCAGCCCCCTGAGAAACTAGATAATACCAAGGTTTGTTACGGCGTAAAGTGAACCAGGGGCAGATAATGCCAGCGGCTGCCTTGGTTGCTTGACCGGTGCCATCTTCATAGAGGGTGACAGCGTGGCCTTCTTTGAGGGCATAGTAGGCTGCGGTCGCACCGACGATACCGCCCCCAATAATTGCAAGATTCTTCTTCATCTTAGTACCTCCTTCAATTAGCTAATGGCAAAGGCTGAGGGATCACCTCAGCCAGTCTACCTATCTATTTAGGATTGTGGAAATAGTTTTCTTTCTTCATATCTTGAAAGACAACATGAATGCGTTCAGCAGGTGCGCCACTATGTTTGGACACGACCTCAATGATTTCTTTGGCCATGGCCTCTTTGGCTTGAGGGCTACGACCTTCTAATAGTTCAACGTGGATAAATGGCATAAAAGCTCCTCCTTAAGATTATTTAGTCTTTTCTTGGGTAAAGGCCTGAATTCGATTCATGGCTTCTGCTAATTTTTCAAGGCTGGCAGCATAGCTGATTCGGAAGTAGCCTGATCCGCCAGGGCCAAAAGATTGGCCAGGGACTGCCCCAACCTTAGCTTCTTGAGCCAAAGCCAGACAGAAGGCGAAGTCATCACCTTGGAACCAGTCAGGTACTTTGACGAAGAGGTAAAAGGCACCTTCAGGAAGTAAGGTTTGGTAGCCAATCTCGCGGAAACGGCCAATCAGGAATTGTCGGCGTTGGTCATAGGCTTGACGCATCTCATGAATACTGTCATCGCCTGAATGATAGGCAGCAATCGAGCTATATTGTGAGACGGAAGGTGGCGTATTAACAGTTGCTTGATGGACCTTGAAGATTTGGCTCAGATAGTCCTTAGGCCCAGCAATAAAGCAAGAACGCCAACCAGTCATGGCATAAAATTTAGAGGTCCCGTTAATCAGGATAGTACGCTCAGGAGCCAGTTCCGCCATGGAAACATGCTTATCAGAATAGGTTAGTTCACTATAAATTTCATCTGAGACAATCATCAGATTATATTGGCGAGCTACATTGGCTAGCGCTTCTAACTCTTCACGACTATAGGTAACGCCAGTAGGGTTGCAAGGATGGTTCAAGAGCAGAATTTTAATTTCAGGATGGCTTTCTAACTGAGCCTTGAGTTCTTCTGCCTCTAGCTTGAAGTGACTATGGCTGACATCGTGACGGATGAGTTCTGCTCCAGCAAGACGAACTTGTGTTTCGTAGATAACATAGTTAGGTGCAGGTACAATGACTTTTTGGCCAGGGTTAAGTAAGCCAACCAGACTGGCAAATAAAGCTTCAGTCGCGCCCACGGTCACGATGATTTCTTCTTCAGGACTATAGTGGAGTTCATAGTGACGCTCTAGAAACTCACTAATAGCTTGGCGCAAGGCTAAGAGACCACGCGAATGGGTATAGCCATTCAAATCCTGGCGGATGGCCTCAATGGCCGCTTCCTTAATGAAATCGGGTGTTGGAAAGTCTGGTTCCCCGATAGTGAGGGGGATTAAGCCTTCGATTTTGCTGATTTGATCGTTGAAACTACGGATAGGGCTCGGCTTAATGGCGAGCAGGCCTTGGTTGACTTGTGGCGTTGACATCTGATGAGCACTTCCCTTTCTTCCTTAACTTCTATCTATTAGTTTATCATACATAGACCGACATAATCTAGAGCATGGTGAAAAAAGTCCAAGTAAAAATGAGAAGAACTCACCTCTTCATCAGAATTTTATCATAAAAGGCTTGACTTTTAGCTGGAATCTGGGTATAGTAGAGGCATATCTGAAATATCGTTGAACAGAAGAGTAGTAAAACTAGCGATTCAAGAGAGGTACCGGTAGGTGGAAGGTACTATCGAATAGGTTATGAAGATGGTCTGGGAGATAAATACGCCGATAGGTAGGTGTGTTCGGGTCATTCCCCCGTTACCAGGAATACCAGTTACGCTGTAAGGCCAGCTGGGTAGAGGGAAGCTTAGGCTTCTGAATAAAAGGTGGTAACACGATCACATCGTCCTTTTACTAACAAGAGTTAGTAGAGAGGGCTATTTTTTTTAAGATAAGATAATGCGATGAAATAGTAAGTAAGGTCGCCTCGCCTTCACAGAGAGCTTCGGGTGGTGGAACGAAGCAAGGCAACGACATGAAAATGGCTATGGAGCGAAGATTTCGAATGGCTTAAGCTAATTCAAGTCTCGGTGCGACCGTTAAAAGCAAAGAGTATCCAATCAGGGTACTCGCTAAGGGGCAATATGTGAGTATTGCCTGAACAAGAGGTGGTAACGCGTCATGACGCCCTCAAGGTAGGCAGCAGGCCGCCTTGGGGGCTTTTTGTAACCCGCCCACCCACGAGCCTTGAAATAAGGAGGAATTATAGGTGATAGAATTAAAGAATATCTCTGTCACATTCAGACAGAAGGACCGCCAGGTCCAAGCAGTCAAAGACGTTGATTTGAAGATTGAAGAAGGAGATATTTACGGGATTGTTGGTTACTCTGGTGCTGGTAAATCCACTCTGGTCCGGGTCATCAACCTCTTGCAACGTCCAACAGGCGGGCAAGTGACCGTTGGTAAGGTAGCACTTCAGGGGCTCTCTAGTCGGCGATTACGTGAGGAACGCAAGAAAATCGGGATGATTTTCCAACACTTCAACCTCATGCACAGTCGAACAGTCTTCAATAATGTGGCTTTCCCACTTCAATATGATGGTGAGAACTTCCGTAAGTTTGGCCAGCATGTCGGTCAGGCCTTGGCCTTTTGGAAATGGTCTGGGAAGGCTGGAGAAAAGTTGGCTGCACCTTTCAAGTTTTGGTCTCAAGTTCGCAAGGAACGTCGCCAAAAAGTTCTAGAGTTACTTGAACTAGTAGGGATTGCTGACAAGGCAGAAGCTTATCCAAGCCAATTATCTGGGGGGCAAAAGCAGCGGGTGGCAATTGCGCGGGCCTTAGCTAGCAACCCTAAGATCCTACTCTGTGATGAAGCAACCAGTGCGCTCGACCCTAAAACAACCCTGCAAATTTTGGACTTACTCAAGGAATTGAACCAAAAACTAGGTTTGACCATTGTCTTGATTACTCATGAGATGCAAGTAGTCAAGGAAATCTGTAACAAGGTAGCCGTAATGGAAAATGGGGAAGTGATTGAAGCCGGCTCAGTTGTGCCAATCTTCAGCCAACCAGCTCAAGCCTTAACCCGCGACTTCATTCGGACCGCGACCCATGTGGATCAGGCCTTAGCTACTATTCTCAGCCAGCCAAAATTCTCGCAACTTAAGGATGATGAATGGCTAGTAGAATTATCCTATTTGGGTGACGAAACAGATGAGCCACTAATTGTGACACTCTACAGTCTCTTCAATGTCACCGCCAATATCTTACATGGTAATGTCGAGATTATAGATAATACGCCAATTGGGAATTTGATTGTCACCTTGGCCGGGGCAGAAGCCGACAAGGAAGCTGCTGTTGCCTATATTAAAGAACAAGGTGTCAACCTTAAGTTTCTTAAGCGGCCGAACAGCGCCAAAGACTACAAGGGAGGTGCAAAAGACTAATGGCAACATGGTTAGCAGAGTTTTCCGATAATTTCGGCGCTTGGTTTAACCAAGCCTGGGCCAGTTTAGAGCCTATCATGCCTAACGTGGCTAAAATTCCTAAGGACTTTTTAGAGGCCACACAACAAACCCTTTACATGACCTTCTGGACGGCCCTCTGGTCGGGTATCTTCGGGATTTTGCTGGGTGTGATTTTAGTAGTTACCCATGACGGCGGAATTCTGGAAAATCGTTGGTTCTATAGAATCCTAGATCAGCTGGTCAACATTTTCCGGTCCATTCCCTTTATTATCTTAGTCGCCCTCTTAGCGACGACCACTCGCTTCTTAGCAGGTACGACCATTGGTTCCAAGGCCGCCTTGGTGCCACTGATTGCAGGGGTTATCCCATTCTTCGCTCGTCAGGTCGAGAATGCCCTCTTAGAAGTCAATCCAGGGGTCGTGGAAGCCGTACAGGCCATGGGGACAAGCCCTTGGGGTATTATCTTCCGCGTTTATCTCAAAGAAGGGCTGCCAGGTATCGTCCGCGCGTCAGCCCTCACCTTAATCAGCGTGATTGGTTTAACCGCCATGGCAGGTGCTGTCGGTGGTGGTGGTCTAGGGAACCTAGCCATCTCTCGTGGCTATAACCGATTCCAGACAGATGTCACCTTAATGTCGACCATCTTGATTTTAATCTTGGTCTTCATCACTCAATTTATTGCTCGACGTATTGAAAAACGCGTCACCCACTAATCAACACACAATATTAGGAGGAACACTCTATGAAAAAATGGATTAAAACACTTGCTGCAATTATCACCCCAGTTAGCCTAGGTATTAGCGCTCTAGCACCAGTTACTTCTGCTCAAGCGGCAGAAAAAGTTAAACTTGGTTTAGTTGGTGACGACACCCGAGTATGGGACAATGTCAAAGAACGCTTAGCCAAAGACGGCATCGAACTTGAATATGTAAAATTCACAGAATATAGCCAACCAAACGCGGCTTTAGCTGATGGCTCAATTGACCTCAACGCTTTCCAACACCAAATTTTCTTAGATAGCTACTTACAAGAGCACAAGGATCAAGAATTAGTATCGATTGGGAATACCGTTAATGCGCCATTAGGAGTTTACTCTAAGAAAATCAAGGATATTAAAGACTTGAAGGAAGGTGACACAGTGGCGATTCCTTCTGACCCAACAAACGGCGGTCGTGCCTTACGCCTCTTGCAAACAGCAGGCTTAATCAAAGTAGATGAAGCAAAAGGCTACAAACCAACCGTTTCTGACATCAAAGAAAACAAGCTCAACCTTAAGATTCAAGAGTTAGATGCTTCCCAAACGGCTCGTGCTTTAGATGACGTGACAGCTTCTATCATCAACTCAGGGGTAGCAGTTGATGCAGGTTACACACCATCCAAAGATGCTATCTACTTAGAGCCAGTTGATAAAAGCTCAAAACCTTACGTGAACATTATCGTGGCACGTAAGAAAGACGCAGAAAATGCGACTTACAAGAAAATTGTAGAAGCTTACCAAACAGAAGATACTAAGAAGGTTATCGAAGAAGTTTCTAAAGGTTCACTCTTACCAGCTTGGGAAACTTTCGGTACTAAATAAGCCTTGAAATAAAAGGAGGTGGGCCAATGACCCAGGCCTACAAAGATAGAATTCGCGAAGTTGTCGCGGAAAAATTAGCCACTTACCAAGACCATGCCAAGGCCATTTATGAGCGGCCTGAGGTCTGCAACACAGAATATTTTGCATCTGGCCTACTGGCTAATCAATTGCGGCAAGAAGGCTTTGAAGTCACCCAGAACATTGCAGGTCATGAGACTGGTTTTGTCGGGGTCTACCGGGCAAGTAAGCCTGGTCCTGTCTTGGCCTTCCTAGCCGAGTACGATGCCCTACCAGGTATTGGCCACGCTTGTGGGCATAACCTATTCGGTAATTATTCACTCCTAGCAGCCGTAGCCCTCAAAGCCGTCATCGATGACCTAGGTGGTGAGATTCGAGTATACGGAACACCTGGAGAAGAAGGCGGGGAGAACGGCTCTGCCAAAGGTTCCTATGTCAAGGCAGGTTTCTTCCAGGATGTCGATGCCGCCCTTTGTGCCCATCCAGCCCATAAATTCGCGCCGACCTTACGCCTCTTGGCCAATGCGCCAGTTGATATTGAATTTTTTGGCCGGGCTTCACATGCAGCGGGGGCACCGGAAGCAGGTATTAACGCCTTGGAGGCTTTGATTCAAGTCTTCAATTCCATTAATGCCCTACGTTTAAATCTGACCAAGGATGTCAATATTCACGGTATTATCACCAACGGCGGTCAGGCTGCTAATGTCATTCCAGAATATGCATCAGGTCGCTTCTATCTCAGAGCTGCTGAGCGCAAGACCTTGGAAAGTGTCTACCAAAAGGTAGAAAATATTGTCAAAGGAGCGGCGCTAGCAACGGGATGCGACTACAAGTTTGGTCTCTTCCAGAACTGGGTGGACGATGTGGTACCAACGCCACTCTTCGACCAACTCTTCTTCCAAGAAGTTGCCGACTATGGCATTGACGAGTCCGAAATCGAAAGAAGCGAGCGTAATTCGCTAGGTTCTTCTGATGTCGGCAATGTCTCTCAAGTCGTGCCTACTATTCAACCTACGGTTTCCATTAGTGACAGCCCAATTCCAGGCCATTCCGAGGAGTTTAAAGCCGCAGCAGGTAGCCCTAAGGGTTATGCTTCCATAGCGGTGGCAGCCACCTTGCTAGCTAATACGGCCTTGGCGCTACTATTGGACCCGGAAAAACTAGCGGCCATTAAGGCCCAGCATCAATCATTGACACAAACAAATAATAATTAATAAAGGAGTCATGCAATATGAAAAAGTTTGTTAAAAAATTAGGGGCTTTAGCCCTCGCAGCAGGTTTAGTGTTTGGGGCTAGCTTCCCAACTGCACAAGCGGCCAAAGAATTTGAAGGCCAAAAAGTAAAAGTTGGGGTTGTCGGTGAAGCTGACAAGGAACTCTGGCAAGCTGTAGCAGAAAAAGCGAAAAAAGATGAAGGTATCGAAATCGAAATTACTAACTTTTCTGATTACAACTTACCTAACGCAGCAGTAGAAGACGGTTCATTAGACATCAACGCTTTCCAACACATTATCTTCTTGGAAGAATGGAACAAGGCTAACAAGGGCAAAGTTGTGAACATCGGCTTCACCTACGTAGAACCTCAAGGTATTTACTCTGAAAAAGTTAAATCTTTGGATGAGTTAAAAGCTAAAGATGGGGCAAAAATCGCCATTCCTAACGACGTGACCAACCAAGGTCGTGCCCTCTTGACCTTAGAATTAGCTGGCTTGATTGAAGTAGACGATGCTAAAGGTATTTTAGCTAGCGTTAGCGACGTAACCAAGAACGAAAAGAACATCAAGTTCGAAGAAGTGGACGCTTCTCAAACAGCACGTAGTTTGAAAGACGTGGATGCAGCGGTTATCAACGGGAACTACGCGGCAGATGCTAACTTAACCGTTAAAGACGCTCTCTTCGTTGACGCAACTGACAAAGCAAAATTGAAGGATGAATATAAAAACATCATCGCCGTTAAAGAGTCTGAAAAAGACAACAAACTCTACAAGAAAGTCGTAGAAATCTTCCAATCAGACGAAATCGCTAAGAAGATTGAAGAGTTAAGCAAGAACTCTAAGATTCCGGTATGGTAATCTGAGCTATCAAAAAATCCCGCATCTTATGATGCGGGATTTTACTTTAATCGAGGTCATCAGCAAATTGTTGGCTAGAAAAATGGACTTCTTGGCTGAAAAGGGTACGAATTTGACCGTGAGGGTCTTGAACCAAGAGGTGCCCCTGGTCGGTGATACCTTGGATAATACCGGTGTATTCTTGTCCAGCTTGCTGGTAGCTGACTTGGCGGCCGACGCCCAGTAGGCGTTCTTCGTAGTGGGGTAGGTAGGTTTTGTCAGAGAGGGTACGGATATAGTAGGCTAATTGCTTAAGATAGTCATGAATGACTTGGTTAGGATTGAAGTCATTTGGCATTTCCTGACCAAAGAGAGTCCCTGCAACAGATTGAGTTGCTGCCTCCGCTTGACTGAAGTCGCCGCTTAAGTTGAGGCCGATACCAATAATAATCGAGGATAGGCTACGACTTTCAATGTCGGTTGTCGCTTCCGTCAGAATGCCAGCGATTTTACGACCACGACAAAAGAGGTCGTTAACCCATTTAATACGCACTTTTTGGCCACTAGCTGCTTCCAGAGCGCTTACCATGGCGCTGGCCGCTAGTAGGGTGTATTGAGGTACCTCTTCTAAATCTGTTACTTGGGGTTGGAAGACGACAGATAGATAGAGACCTGAGGCAATATCGGAATGAAAATGGCGACCTGACCGACCCCGTCCTTGGGTTTGTTTACGGGCGATGAAGAGGCCGGCTTGGCCAGGTGATTGAATGGCAAATTGTTTGGCTAGGTCATTGGTTGAGGTGACACTGTCATAGAGGGCCACATGTAGCGATTCAAAAGGGGCATCCAAGTCACGCTTGATTTGTTGGGCATCTAGGGTATGACTGACTTTCTCTAGCAGATAGCCCTTCTTGCTTAGACTCGCAATTTGATAACCTTGTTGGCGTAAGCTCTCGACAGCCTTCCAGACAGCTGTCCGAGACAAGCCTAATTGATCCGCCAAGGATTGGCCAGAAATGGGCTGACCGTCTTGTTCTAGTAAAACTGCCAAAATTTCATCTTGTGTCGACATCATGTGACCTCCTCGTCTTCGATAATCTAAGTCTAGCAAATGTCTGGTCCGGGGTCAATTCCTGCCCACCTAGCTTGAAAATAGGGATAGCTGGACCTATAATGAACTTGAGAGGGGAAGACGGGCAAGTCATGCTTCCCATTATGAAGGATAATATAAGGAGAGTCTTTCCCATGAATCTTATGAAGAAGTTAGTGCCCCTGTTAGGTGGGCGACATCAATTGGGATTGCCAGGAATTCGCCACTATCTAGCTTGGCGCTACCCTCAGGTCAATTCGGATTTACGCTTTCGAGGCTGGATGACGGATATCCTAGTCGATTTCAAAAAGCCAGAGGACTTAAAGGCCTATAATCAGACAGGTCTTACGACCTTCTTAGTGCCCTTGCCCCAGGACCCGGACCTAGTCATCGAAGAAGTGAAGATTCCAAGTAGTCAGAATCCGGATTTAAGTGTCCTTATCTATCGCTCTAAGCAGACACGGCCCCAAGCGACCGGCTTACTATGGCTTCATGGGGGTGGCTATGCCCTGGGCCATCCGCGCTTGGAATTACCCTTCATTCGGCAATTTGTGCTAGAGACCAATACGGTGGTCCTAGCTCCTGATTATCGGCTGTCTGCTCAGGAGCCCTATCCGGCAGCCTTAGAAGATGCCTACGCTAGCCTAGTTTGGCTCAAGGAAGAAGCGGAACATCTAGGCGTCAATCCTGACCAGCTCTTTGTGGGAGGACCTAGTGCTGGTGGCGGTCTTACCATTGCTACGGTTCTCTATGCTAGAGATCGAAATCAGGTGCAAGTGGCCTTCCACATGCCTATTTATCCAATGATTGATGACCATCTATCGACAGAGTCCATGAAGGGCAATCGGGAAATGATTTGGAACGAAATCAAAAATCGAGCGGGCTGGCAACTCTATCTAGGAGACCTCTATGGATCTGAAGAGGTGCCCATCTATGCAGCGCCCTATCGGGCATTAGACTTAAGTGGCATGCCCCCCGCCTACACGCATGTGGGAGATTTAGATCCCTTCTTGGATGAAACACTCGACTATATGAAGCGACTGCAAGCTGTGGGTGTAGCGGCTAAGTACCGCGTCTATCCGGGTGCCTATCATGGCTATGAGGCTTTCGACTGCCCCTTAACACGACAGACTATGGCTGATTGGTTAGCAGCTTATAAGGAAGCGGTAGCTCAGTACTTTGCTCCACAAAAAGAGTCATAAGCACAAAAATCCCCGTCTATCTGATGACAGACGGGGATTTTTATCGTTTAGTTACGCCATACGCTTTCTAAAATCATGGTTTGTTCGCGGTCTGGCCCTACGGATAAGGTGGCAATTTTAGCCCCCACTAATTCGCTAATACGACGGACATAGTTTTGGGCATTCAAAGGCAGGTCTTCCAAACGGCGACAAGACGTAATGTCTTCAGTCCAACCTGGTAATTCTTCATAGACAGGCGTACAAGATTTGAGCAACTTGAGGCTAGCTGGATAGTACTCAATCACTTGGCCATCTGGTGTCTTATAGGCGGTACAAATCTTAATGGTTTCGAGGCCGGTCAGAACGTCGATGGAGTTAAGGGAGAGGTTGGTAATGCCTGATACTCGGCGGGAATGACGCATGACCACAGAGTCAAACCAACCCACTCGACGAGGACGACCGGTAGTAGTCCCATATTCACGGCCCACTTCGCGAATTTGGTGGCCAATTTCATCGAAGAGTTCAGTAGGGAATGGGCCATCCCCAACGCGAGAGGTGTAGGCCTTGCAGACACCGACGACACGATTGATACGGGTTGGGCCGACCCCACTCCCGATAGTGACCCCACCAGAGACTGGGTTAGAGGAAGTAACGAAAGGATAGGTCCCTTGGTCGATGTCTAACATGACCCCTTGAGCTCCTTCAAAGAGGACGCGCTTGCCTTGATCCAAGGCATCGTTCAAGATAACGGAGGTGTCAGTCACGTATTGTTTAATCTCCTGACCGTATTGATAGTACTCTTCAAAAATATCTTCAAAACGGAGGGGATCTGAGCCATAGACGCGTTCAATAAAGAGGTTCTTCTCTGCCAAGTTAGTCCGTAGGCGTTCTTCAAAGATTTCACGGTCTAATAAGTCGGCAATCCGAATCCCAACCCGAGCAGATTTATCCATATAGGCTGGGCCAATCCCTTTGTTAGTAGTCCCAATCTTGTTATCGCCTTTAGAGGCTTCTTGGAGCTTGTCCAAGACAATATGGTAAGGCAAGATAACATGGGCGCGTGAAGAGATACGAAGATTATCGGTTGAGACACCTTCGCCATGTAGGTAGGCAAGTTCTTCCACGATAGACTTAGGGTTAACGACGACGCCATTGCCGATGACGCTGATTTTGTCAGGGGAGAAAATCCCGGAAGGAATGAGGTGTAACTTGAAGGTCTTGCCACCAAACTGAATGGTGTGACCGGCATTGTCGCCACCTTGGTAGCGTGCGATGACTTCGGCATTCTCGCTTAGGAAGTCGGTAATTTTCCCTTTACCTTCATCGCCCCATTGAGTGCCTACAACAACAACTGATGACATAAACATACCCCTTTACTGATTGAGATTGGTTTGGAAATATGGTTCGACATGGACATCGACATCATACACATTATAATTATACGCTAAAATCTGTTCGATTTCCTCTGTTATGTGATGAGATTGAATAACTGAAAGATGACCATCAATTAAAACGGAGATATCCACGTGAACATACTGGCCACATAGACGAGCGCGAATCTGCGGCACAGCGCGGATTTGAGGGTGTTTGAGGACGATCGCGCGATAAGCTTCTAGTTCCTCTTGGTCAAAACCATCTGATAATTCAAAGGTCGAATCTTTGAAAATGGTATAGGCAGTATGAAGAATAATGGCCCCGATGATGAGGGCTGTCAGAATATCTAGCCAGGCTAAGCCTAGACTTGAAGCAGCAATGGCCACCATAGTAGCAAGTGTTGTCAAAAAGTCACTGAAGAGATCCTTGGCACTGGCCTTGAGGCCCATGCTTTGAGTTTGCTGGGCTAAATAATGGATGTAGCGCTGGGTGACGAGTAAAATGACACTGGCAGCCAGCCCCACCCAAAGAGCTTGGAGGTCGGGTGTCGGATAATCCTGGGCTATAAAGCGTTCTGCTGAAGATTTGATGACTTCTAGGCCGACCGTAAACATGATGAGAGAGGTGGCGAAGCTGGCCAGGGGTTCAAATTTGGAGTGACCAAAATAATGATCTTCATCTGCTGGTTTACGGGCAATTCGAAGGCCAATAAAAATCAAAATCGATGAGATGATGTCCGTTAAGTTGTTAAGACCATCGGCTCTGAGAGAAGCTGAGTGGAAGAAATAAGCGGCGCCTAATTTGAGGCTAGAAATAATCAGATAGACGACAATGCCGACTAAGGCCCCACGGGCGGCAATTTTAAGTTGTTGGTTTTGTCTGTCGCTAGTTTGCATAGAATTTTCCTCCGCGAGATAATGCCAAAAAATCAGGAGCCTTAGCTCCTGAAATGATGCTTATTTGGATAGGGCCCAATAGTTGACGCCTTCTTCCATCATGGTTTGGGCTGGAATAGCCTTAATGCTGAACATTTTGCTTGGGTCATCATTAGGGTCGTTGACATAGACTTGGCCATCTTGGTAGCCACGAATGACGAGAATATGGCCAGTTTCAGTGAAGAGGCCTGGTTTAACCGTTGCTACAATGGCTTGGCCTTGGTTGACAGCCTGCATGGCTTCTTCAAAGTTATTACCGAAATTGGTGAACTGATAATTGAAGGATTGAGCGAAGTCATAGAAAATGTTCCAGGAAGTTCCTTGGTTGTGGACATAGTACTGGTCCTTGCTCCAATCCAGAATGGTCTGCGGTGTCACCGTAGCTTGCGGATTATAGTAGGCATGAATCATAGCCAAGGAGAGGATAGCACAGCCATTTTCGCCCAATTGGCGAGTGGTGTCCGTTCCGTATTGGAGGGTCCGCCATTTAGGGTCTTTTTGCAGATAGAGTGGAATGTCCAATTGTTTGACGTTCTGCAACTGGCTAACTTCGGCTGGTTTTTGAGGCAGGAAGAGATAGCCTAGCTCGCTGATATTTTGGCGGTGCTTGTTGATAGCAGCGACGATGTCAGACTGGGCATTAAGTAAGTCGTTCTGATAGTCCTGGGTTTGGATATCTTGCAAGACTTCAGAGAGCTCGTCCTTGGATAGGTTGTGAACTAGAGAATCATCCGATAGCTGCAAAGGGACCGTGTTGAAAGGTGCCGATTCTGACTCACTAGACGACTCAGGTGTGCTAGAGGTAGAGGTCACTTCACTACTTGGGACCTGAGCAATATGTTCTTGGCCAGCCACTTGGTTATTCAATTTTGATGCCTGATGCGTATTTTCCTTAAGGAAAACGACAATCGCCGTCCCGCAAATCAAGAGCAAGAAGAAGGTAACAACGGCAATCGTATTTTTACGACGTTTGCGCATAGGGCCAGCTCCTTTGGTTTAGTAAATCAATCATAAGAGAAGTATAACAGAGAAATATATGATAAATATGAATTTTCTGGCAAGAAATCAAAGAATTTCTCTGATACAATCCTTAGTTATTGTATCAAAACCTGGAACATAAAGCACCTAATCTGGTTGCCTGTTACAGAGACTTAATAAAGAGAGGCTGGGTGTTACACCAGCCTCTAACTTGTTGATTAATAGTTTTTGAAGTATTGTTCTAGTTCCCATTGGGTGACTTGCTTTTGATAAGCGAAGTATTCGGCAGTCTTCTCAGCGATAAAGTTCTGTGCGATGTGGTCACCCAAGGCTTCCAAAATGACAGGTTCTTTCTTGAGCTCTTTGAGGGCTGCACGCAAGGAACCTGGTAGGTCTTCTACCCCTTCAGTGAGACGCTCTTCGCGGGTCATGGTGTAGATATTACGGTCAACAGCAGAAGGTGGCATAATCTTATCTTCGATCCCCTTGAGGCCGGCTGCCAAGAGGACAGACAGAGCCAAGTAAGGGTTAGCCGCTGGGTCTACACTCCGCGCTTCAATCCGAGTAGAGTTACCTCGAGCTGCCGGAATCCGGATAAGCGGTGAACGGTTTTGACCAGACCAAGCTACGTAGACAGGGGCCTCGTAGCCAGGTACCAGCCGCTTGTAGGAGTTAACGAGTGGGTTACAGATAGCCGTGTAGGCACGAGCATACTTGAGCAAGCCACCGATAAAGTAGAGGGCGGTTTGGGAGAGTTGGTCTTCTGTGTCAGGATCGTAGAAGGCATTACCTGATTCGTTAAAGAGGGACATGTTACAGTGCATCCCGCTCCCGGCAATGCCGAAGATTGGCTTAGGCATGAAGGTCGCGTGCAAGTTGTGGCGACGGGCCACGGATTTCACAATGAGTTTGAAGGTTTGGATATTGTCTGCTGAACGAAGGGCGTCTGCATATTTCCAGTCGATTTCGTGTTGGCCAGGACCTACTTCGTGGTGGCTGGCTTCAATTTCAAAGCCAAGAGCTTCTAGTTCCAAGACAATATCACGACGGCAGTTCTCGGCCAAGTCGTTGGGCGCCAAGTCAAAGTAGCCACCGTTGTCGTTGAGTTGCATGGTTGGCTGGCCTTTTTCATCTAATTTGAAGAGGAAGAATTCTGGCTCTGGCCCAATGTTGAAGGATGTGAAGCCAAGGTTTTCCATGCGTTTGAGAATGCGCTTGAGGTTGCTACGAGGGTCACCTTGGAAAGGCAGACCATCCACACTGTTAACGTCACAGATTAAGCGGGCAATCTTGGTGTCGCCAGCGCCATCTTCCCAGTTGAAGACTAGCCAAGTATTGTAGTCAGGTACCAAGTACATATCGCTCTCTTCAATCCGGACAAAGCCTTCAATTGAAGAACCGTCGAACATCATTTTGTTGTCTAAGGCCTTTTCTAATTGGGAGACAGGCACTTCGACGTTTTTGATGGTTCCGGTAATGTCGGTGAACATGAGCCGAACATAGCGGACATTGCGTTCCTTGGCGTCTAGTAAGATACTTTCTTTGGTCCATTGAGTTGTTGGCATGGAAATCCTCCTTTTGATAGTAGGCTAGTCAGTCTAGCCAGACTTAGCGAAATCGACCTTGGATGTCTAACTCATCCCATAAAATCCGACGGACATCTTGGTCAGTCAGGGGCTGACTGGTAGTAGGATGCCCCATATGAGGGCGCTCGGCTTCTGACTCGAAGCGACGTTTGATGCCCTTTAGGGTCATGCCTTCCTCGAGCAAATCACTAATTTCCAAGAGCCGATCTACATCGTTGAGCGAGTAGAGGCGGCGATTGGTCGAGCTTCTGCCGGGCACTACCAGACCGAAATCTTCGTAATGCCGAATTTGCCGGGCAGTCAAGCCTGTTAGAGTCATGACGGTCCCGATGGGAAATACGGCGAGAGATTTGCGGAATTCTTTGGCTGCCATAGTTGTCACCTTCTTTTATTGTTTATGATTATACGGAATGTCAAATGAGGGGTCAACTGCTTCCTGACCTCTTATGTTAGATAATATGACAAACGTTCGGATTCTGCAAGCCAGAGCCCTGGGTAAGCTCTTAGACCAAAGAAAAAAACTCGCCAAGTTGGACTACTTAGCGAGCGAAGATTAAGCGGATGGTAGCAGGGTGCAGAAATAGCCTAGAGCCAAGAAATCGGCACTACCGCCGGGGCTGAGGTGGCGTTCTATGAGGACCTGGTCATAGGCCATGAGCCGCTCTTCGAGCTGGGGCAAGGATAAGTTAGGTAGCTGGCCTAAGAGTCGATTCATTTCGTCTTGGATTTGGGCCAAGGCTGACAAACCACCCCGGTGGAGGAGGTTGCCATCTTGGACCGTGGCCATTAAATAGACCAGAGCCTGTAACCAAAGCTGGCGCTGATCCAGATCTTGACGCTGATAGACAAAGGGTAGCAAGCCTTGGCGCAAGACTGGATAGCCTGCCGCTGCCTCACCCCGGACCCCGGTAATACCATGTTCCAAGTAAAGGCGTTCGCCATAAGAAAGGGAGGCTTTTTGGGCCAGATGGGCAAAATCTTGAGTCACGAGATGCTGGGTCATGGCCTTAATCAAAGACCAGCTAGCCTCCAGGTCGCCCCGGCAGGCGCCCAAGGCACCTAATAAGAGGGCGAAGGAAAAATTAGCCCCTTTGTGGGTGTTGACACCAGCGGTCGCAGCTAACATGGCGGCTTCGGCTTCTTTCCCTAGCTGACGTAGGGCACTGAAGAGCTGATCAGGCGCCCCCGCATGTGTTTGGCCTAATTGGACATAGCCCTTAAAATAAGGTCGTAAGGCCTCGATACTAGCGGCGAAAGTTTTGGTGGTCATATCCTGGTGGGCGCCATTGGACCAGGGATCCACCAGGCCAGGTTTAGGCGCCAGCTGAACTTCAAAAGTTAGGGCTTGGCAGGCTAGGTCTGCCAGATAATCAGAAGAGAACGTCTTATTAGTCAATGTGGAGTTTCTCCATTTGCTTGAGAATGAAACGCAGGGACCGATCCAGGTGCTCGTGGGTAATGAGGGTAATTTGGTCAATATCGTGGTTGCACATACCGCGGTAAATCAGCCAGTGTTCTTCTAAGGCTGCGCTCCGGCGTTGGGAGGAGCGAATGGACAAGTCGCGGAAATAAATGACATAGGTCCGCAGCTCAGAGACGATATCCCGCAAACGGGTCATCTGGCTCTTGGCATAAATGAAGTCATTAAATTTAGTGAAGTTAGCCAAGACCTCATCCACGCGGTTGGCCTGGTTGAGTTGCTCGCACTCTTCTAGGATAGCTTGTAGTTCCTGGAAGTCTTCTGGTGTCATCAAGGTCATAGCCTTAATGGTAGCCAAGGTGTCTAGGGCCTTACGAATGTCGTAAATTTCTAGGGCATCCTTGATGCTAATGCCTTTGACAATAATGCCAATCTTAGGAATATGTTCTACTAAGAGTTCCTTGGTCAATTCTGTTAGGGCATAGCGGATGGGCGTCCGACTAATATTGAGAGCAGTAGAGAATTCCTTCTCATTGATCCGCGTACCAGCCGGGATTTGCCCCAGGATAATCGTCTTACGAAAGGCTTCGTAGAGCGAGATTTTGAGGGGTTTATTCTGAGTAATATCTAAGTTGCGTTTGACCGCCTCGATAATCGCAGACATAGGGATTCTCCTTTTCTTTTTGATGTCATTAGGTCCATTATACCTAAAAATAGGGACTTTAGCCAAGCCAAGGCCTTGTTAGGGCCCTTAGGATTTAGCGTGACGGACAAAATATTGGATAGCTTGACTGACGAATGCTGCTAGGTCGGGAGCAAAGCGATTGAGATTGTGGCGAAAATCAGGATTGTTTTGATAGTTTTGCCCAATGTAGCCGAAGACGGTCAGGGAGCAGTCAAAGGCATAGGTATTGAGGAGATGGTAGAGTTCTTGACATAAGCTTTGGACAGGCTCCGACTCGATTGAAAGTCCGGCCTCAAAATGCTGAGCCCATTGGCGAAAGACTGCATTGAATTTCTCGGCGACCTCTATTTTCTGCCCCTCTTGGCGCTTTTCAGCCTCAATCATGACGTCTAGGCCGTAATCTTGTCGCGCTTGGCTGACATAGGGCAGCATATCTGGATAGCTAAAACCGCGAAATTGCGCTTGTGGTGATAGGGACTGGCCTGCTTTTTTAGCTTGGATGCTAGCCGTTAAGGTTTCAATTAAGGTGTCTAAACGTTGGCGCTCTGATTGCAGTTGAGTCAGCTGTTGCTCCAGAAGTTGGAGGAAATTAGTGCTATTGGCCTCTAGCAACTTGCCAATGTCCTCTAGTGAAAGACCTAAGTATTTATAGTAGAGGATGAGCTGGAGACGCTCCAAATCTTCTTCTTGGTAATAGCGGTAGCCATTGGCCTCTTTCTTAGCTGGTAAGAGGCCAATGGCATCATAGTGGTGGAGTGTTCGAGGGGAAACTCCAGCTAACTGAGCAGCTTCTTTGACCCGATAAATCATGCCTGCTCCTCCTTTTTAGTAAAATCTAGTATTTAGTATAACATAGGGCTTGACCCTAACGTAAGGTTAAGGTGTAGACTAATAGAGAAAAAGGAGGAATTATCATGAACTTAAAGATTATTCGTACAGATCAAGTCTATCGACAAGTCTTGACCTTATCCCCAGAGCAGGGCGAAGCCTTATTCAGGAAGGAAGTTTTAGCGCCTTTTCGGGGGAAATTTGCCCGCCAGGGTTTAAGTATAGAAGCTGGACAGGGGGCGGATGCCCTGCAGATTTTGAGCTTGGCCAATCTAACGCCCTTTAACCTAAGGTCTGAGCATAGTGCGGATATTGATGCACTAGACGATTCAGTTTATCAGGAGCTAGAAAAAGCTTTCCATCTGGCCATTGACAGTTTCGAACAGGCAGGAATCCACCCACCATGCAAAGAATATGTCTTAGCAATCTTGCTAGGCAAGGCGGAGAGTCCTGTTATGCGACTCAATGATAATTGTCTGGGTGAAGGCGGGATTCCGGGCTACATCTTCTTGTCCTTGGTACCAAGTCAGGAGACCTTGCGACGTTTGCCAGCGGCCTTGGCCCATGAATGTAACCATAATGTGCGCTACCAATTTGTGGATTGGCAACAAGGGGCCCTGAAGGAGCTTATGGTGGCAGAAGGCTTGGCTGAGAATTTCGTGCTAAAACTTTATGGGCCCGACTATCTAGGCCCATGGGTGACCAAGACCGATTTGGCGACCTTAGACAGTCTCATCAAGCCCAAAATTAAGGCTAATCTTGATATTGCTAATCTCTACGGAGCCATGCCTTATCTCTACGGGGATGAATTGACCCAAGTGCAAGGGGGGCGTCCTGTCGGTCTGCCCTATGCAGCGGGCTATAGCTGTGGTTATCATTTGGTGCGCTACTACCTTAAGAAGACGGGTGTGAGCATTGAAGAAGCTAGCTTGAAGACAGCTGATGAGATCTTAGCTCAGGTACCAGAATTCTGGGAGCAGCCAACTTCTCAACTCTAGCCAAGTAATCTTGCTAGCCTATCTATCAATCTATCTATTGATAGATAGGGTCTGAGTTAGAGAATTTACGTGCATAAGTTAGCACAAGTTGAATAGGGACACAAAAAAGAGAGCTAGGACTTAGTCCTAGCTTAAGTATTATTGTGCTAAGTAGAGTGGCATGTGGCCCATTAAGACGATGGTAACCACGAAGATAACGAAGACCACTGCAGCGTACTTAGCAGATTCACGTTGCCATTCGCCCATGTCCAAGCCAGTTAAGCGGAGCAAGAGGTAGATGAAGGCAACCAGTGGGCTCAAGAGGTGGAAGGCTTGCCCCATGAGAGAAGCCAAGGCCATTTGCATATCGGTGAAGCCATATTGACGACCGATTTCTGCGAATGGAATCAGCACCCCGTAGTAGAAACCATCGTTGGTTAAGAAGAAGGTCCCTGGTACGGAGATGAGGGCAATAATCAAGCTCCAGAAGCCTGCTAATTGTTGTGGAATGATATGGACGATGCTGTCGGTCAAGGCCTTGGCCATACCTGTCCCTTGGAAGAGACCCATGAAGACCCCTGCCCCGAAGACGAGGAGGACCACTTGTACCGCATCCCCAGCGTTTTCACCAATACGTTTGGATTGAGTCTTGAGGTCTGGGTAGTTAATCATCATGGCTAAGCCAGTCCCGATTAAGAAGAGGACAACAGGCTTAACTTCGATAGCGTCGATGAAGGAGCCAGCTACTAACCAACCAACTAGGACGAGGGTCATAACGGCGTTAATCCAGAAGTTTTGAGGACGGCGGATAGCCAAGACTTCAGGATCAGAAATAGTAGTTAATTCATCCAGTTCAGCGTCGGTTAATTCCTTGATACCTAAACGAGCGCGTTCTTTTTTACCCATACCACGGGCAACGAAGAAGATAACGTAGAGAATAGAGAGAACCATCCCTGGTGCTAAGTAACCCAAGATGTCGGCTTCAACGCCCAAGACGGACATGGCACGAGCGGTTGGGCCACCCCATGGTAAGAGGTTCATGATGGTGTTTTGCAAGATAACTAAGACACCCAAGTTCATGAGTTTCATGTCGAGTTTCTTGTAGATTGGCACGAAGGCCGAGCAGCAAATCAAGGTAGTGGTTGTTCCGTCACCGTTCATGGAAACAGCGGCCGCAACAATAGCAGTAGCCACGAGGACTTTCATTGGATCGCCTTTAGCGTAGCGAATCATTTTGTTAGTGATTGGGTCGAAGAGACCGGAATCTAACATGAGGGAGAAGTAGAGGATGGCGAAGAGGAGCATAACCCCGGTTTCAGCCGTCCCTTTCATTGCAGTGAGTTTATCCTTGGAGTTGTTGCCGAAGAGACCTTGGCGAACGAGTGTCCCGATGTTGACATCTTGAACTACGCCAGTTAAGACTGCTACCAGCGCAAAAGCAAGCGGAATGAGTACTAAGGCAGTGAATGGTGACATTTTCTTCTTCATGATGACATACATGAAGACAACCATCATTGCATAAGCAAAGACTGTGAGTAACATCATATCTTCCTTTCTGAAATTAAAATAATAATAGCATGGGCAGGAGCCAAAAGTCGCTAAAACCTTCTGACCTAGACCCGACACGTCCATTCCATGAAATGAACGCGTTTACTTTATGCCTGTATCATAGCGAATGTTTAGACAAAAAGAAAGGGCTTTAGCTAAAAAGAACACTTAAAAAACAAGGGCTCAGGAAATTTGTATAGCCAAAAAAGACGCCTTGATTAAATAGGAAGACTAAATCAAAATCTTGGCCTAATAGAACACAAAAAGAACATTATTTGACTAGTGTAAGCGCTAGTTTAGGGTATAATACAAGTAGTAGATTAATCTGGAAGGGAGTGAAGAAATGGAACTACTCAGACGATTATTTGGCGGCCGACGCCGCGCTGAAGAAGCAGAGAGTCAAGCACAAGCGCAAGCTGAGCAAGCTGCTTTTGAGGCAGAATGGGAGCCAGTGGCAGCCTATGTGGCGGCCGACTCAGAAGAGGCGCTAGAAGTCAGCGTGATTGCTTCTGCTCTAGCAGCGGCCAATTATCCCGACAGTCAATTTGTGGTCAAGCGCGTCTTGAAACGCAACCCCGAAGCGACCACTGTATCGGTGATTGCGTCAGCCATTGCGGCTGGGGACGCCCCTGACAGCCAATGGGCGGTCAAGCACATTTATCAAAAACGCACATAAGGTTTATGGATTTATTTAGGAGGAATTATACAATATGTTACGCAAATTCAAAATCAAAGTTGACGGCAAAGAGTACTTGGTAGAAATGGAAGAAATTGGGGCCGTAGCGCCAGCTGCCCCAGTTGCACCAGCACCAGTGGCTCCTGCTCCAGCCCCAGCTGCACCAGCTAGCGAACCTGCAGCAGAAGCAAGCCCAGCGCCAGCCGCACCAGTTTCTGTAGCACCAGCCGGAGCAGATGCCATGCCATCCCCAATGCCAGGGACTATTCTCCGCATCTTAGTTAACGTTGGGGACACAGTGGCTGAGAACCAACCATTAATGATCTTAGAAGCCATGAAGATGGAAAATGAAATCGTGGCATCTAAAGCAGGGGTGGTATCAGGGATTCATGTGGCTAACGGCCAAGTAGTTAACCCAGGTGATGCCCTCATTACCATCAACTAATTTAGTCAGTAAAGGAGACAGACAGTGGAAACATTAATTCAAGGTATTACGACCATTAGTAGTGGTCAAGTTTTCATGATGGTCATTGGTGGCCTGCTCATGTATCTGGGGATTAAGAAGGAATACGAACCAACCTTGCTCGTACCAATGGGCTTAGGGACGATTCTGGTTAACTTCCCAGGTTCAGGGGTTCTAGACCAAACCGTCGGTAACGTAACTCAACACGGGGTCTTAGACATTCTCTTCCGCGCCGGGATTGAGACTGAACTTTTCCCTCTACTTATCTTCATTGGGATTGGGGCTATGATTGACTTCGGGCCATTACTTCAAAATCCTTTCATGTTGCTCTTCGGTGCGGCAGCCCAATTCGGGATTTTCTTCGTCGTCGTAGTCGCAGTATTAGCGGGCTTCGACATTCGTGAAGCAGCTTCTATCGGGATTATCGGTGCGGCTGACGGTCCTACTTCTATCTTCGTAGCCAACCAATTGGCACCTCATCTCTTAGGGGCCATCACGGTTGCAGCCTACTCCTACATGGCTTTAGTGCCAATCATTCAACCAGTTGCCATTAAGTTAGTCACAACCAAAGAAGAACGCAAGATCCGCATGACCTACCATGCTGAAGGCGTATCTAAGATGACTAAGATCCTCTTCCCAATCGTTATCACCATCGTGGCTGGTTTTATCGCGCCAATCGCCTTACCATTGGTAGGTTTCCTCATGTTCGGGAACTTATTACGTGAGTGTGGTGTCTTAGATAGCTTATCCGCAACCGCTCAAAACGAATTGGTTAACATTGTGTCAATCCTCTTGGGGATTACCATTTCGGTTAAGATGCAAGCTGGCCTCTTCTTGAATGTCCAAACCTTAATGATTATCTTGTTCGGTTTGGTAGCCTTCATCATGGACTCTATTGGGGGCGTTATCTTCGCCAAAATCTTGAACCTCTTCCGCAAGGACAAGATCAACCCAATGATTGGGGCGGCTGGTATTTCTGCCTTCCCAATGTCAAGCCGTGTCATTCAAAAGATGGCAACAGAAGAAGACCCTCAAAACTTCATCTTGATGTATGCTGTAGGGGCTAACGTTTCTGGGCAAATTGCCTCCGTTATTGCCGGCGGGCTCTTGTTGTCTTACTTCATCCACTAAGATTGCGAGGTAAAACTTATGAATTTAGATAACTTACGACAAGCTCTTGAACTCATGCTGATTGGGATGGGTGGGGTCTTCTTAGTTCTCGGTATCTTATACGGGGCATCTGAACTCCTCATCAAGTACTTCCCAGTAGAAAAGGACTAAGACAAAATGGACGGCTATGTGACCAGACGCCTCTGGTTGGACCGTGACCCGCAAGCCTTGAAAGATTGGCAGGCTTTAATGCAGGCCGCCAAGCTGAGTGACCAGGAAACGGTCGATTATACAATCGGCATTTATGATGGGGCACGCTTGGCAGCGACTGGGTCCTTGGACGGCAAGATTCTCAAGTGCTTGGTGGTTTGCGCCGCCTATCAGTCAGAGAATTTGTTGACGCAAGTGGTGATGGCCCTCTTGGAACGTTTGGACCAGGAAGGCTTGACCAATCGCTTCGTCTATACTAAACCAAAGAATCTTCCTTACTTTAAGGCCTTGGGCTTTCGGCTTCTGGCGCAAACCGAAGCCTTGCTCTTTATGGAGCAGGGCTTTCCGTCCTTTCAGGACTATCTGAGCTATTTGACTCAGCATAAGGTGGACAGTTCCCAAAATGGGGCCATCGTCATGAACGCCAATCCCTTTACCCTAGGCCATCGCTATCTGGTAGAACAGGCTTTGTCCGCCTGTGACCACCTCTATATCTTCGTGGTATCCGAAGATCGGTCCTATTTTAGCGCGCAAGATCGCTTCAAGATGGTCCAAGCCGGGGTGGCAGATTTAGCCAATGTCACCGTCCTGCCTAGCCGTGATTATATGGTCTCGCAGGCTATCTTCCCCTCCTACTTCCTTAAGGAAAGGGCGGATTTGGCGGTGGCTCAGGTCCAGGCAGAACTTGATGCGCAAGTCTTCAAGCAGTTCATTGCGCCTAGTCTAGAGATTGCCATTCGCTTTGTAGGGGAAGAACCCCTATCGCCGGTCACCCAAGTCTACAATCAGGCCTTGGCCCAAGCCTTCGGCCAGGACTTAGACCTAAAGATTATCCCCCGTCTAGAAAAGGACGGCCAGGTTATTAGTGCGACCCGCGTACGGGCAGCGATTCAAGCAGGGAAGCTAGCTGACTGGGTCAACCTAGTCCCACAGTCAACCTATCATTACATACAGTCACAAGACTTACTGGGCCAAGACGCCCAGAGAGAAAAGGTGGAATAAAGATGGAAATTAAAAAAAGTGCAGTTGTTGGCACCTTGGAATCAAGCGACATTATGATTACTTTGAATCCGAGTGATGCTGGACGCATTGACATTCAATTAGAAAGTTCAGTCGAAAAACAATTTGGGGCGCAAATTCGTCGTGTCATTGAAGACACCTTGACTCGCCTAGGCATTCAATCAGCTCAAGTAGTAGCGGTTGACAAGGGTGCCTTAGATTGCACCATCCAAGCTCGGACCATTACGGTGGCCCATCGTGCAGCTGAATTATCAGAATATAATTGGAAGGAGATTGACTCATGGAACGCTTAAGAAGAACAATGATGTTTGTCCCCGGTGCTAATGCGGCTATGCTACGCGATGCGCCACTATACGGGGCTGACTCTATTATGTTTGACCTAGAAGATGCAGTCTCCCTCAAGGAAAAAGACTCTGCCCGCACCTTGGTGCACTTCGCCCTCAAAACCTTTGACTACAGCAATGTCGAAACCGTTGTACGGATTAACGGGCTGGACACTACCGGTGCCCTAGATATCGAAGCGGTAGTCTTGGCTGGGGTTGACGTGGTACGTCTGCCTAAGACCGAAAACGCCCAAGATATCGTGGATGTCGATGCTATTATTACCCGTGTTGAGCAGGAAAATAATATTCCTCTTGGTCGCACTAAGATGATGGCGGCCATCGAATCAGCTGAAGGGGTACTCAATGCTCGTGAGATTGCTAAGGCATCTGACCGTCTGATTGGGATTGCCTTAGGGGCGGAAGACTATGTGACCAACATGAAGACTCGCCGTTACCCTGATGGCCAAGAACTCTTCTTCGCACGTAGCATGATTCTACATGCAGCGCGTGCCGCAGGGATTGCCGCAATCGACACCGTCTACTCTAACGTAGACAACATGGACGGCTTCCGTGAGGAAGTCACCCGCATCAAGCAATTAGGTTTCGATGGTAAATCAGTCATCAACCCACGCCAAATTCCAGTGGTTAATGAAGTATATGCCCCAACTGAGAAGGAAATCCAACAATCTAAGGAAATTATCTGGGCGATTCGTGAAGCTGAAGCTAAAGGCTCTGGCGTCATCTCAGTCAAAGGGAAAATGGTCGACAAGCCAATCGTGGAACGCGCTGAGCGGGTCATTGCCCTAGCCAAAGCAGCGGGACTCATTAGCGAGGAGGAAATTTAAGATGGTAGTCAACAAAGCAGGACGTGAAATTCCACAAGCAATCGCCGATCAATACGGCGTCTATGAAGGAGAGCTGGCACGGATTAAACCTTATGAAGCTTCAAGCCGTAAGGTAAAGCCCGTTGAACCACGCCAAGAAAAACTCTTGGGCAGCCTTCGCGAAGCCATTGAAAAGACCGGCCTCAAAGACGGCATGACCATTTCCTTCCACCACCATTTCCGTGAAGGGGACTATGTCATCAACATGGTCATGGAAGAAATTGCCAAAATGGGGATCAAAAATCTCTCCATCGCACCTTCTTCTATTGCCAATGTACACGAGCCCCTTATCGACCACATCAAAAATGGGGTCATCACCAACATTACCTCTAGTGGTCTGCGTGACAAGTTAGGGGCTGCGATTTCTTCCGGTATTATGGAGAATCCAGTGGTGATTCGTTCCCACGGGGGACGTGCCCGTGCCATTACGGCTGGCGACATCCACATTGACGTAGCCTTCTTAGGTGCCCCAAGTTCTGACGAATATGGGAACGTCAACGGGACCAAAGGGAAAGCGACTTGTGGCTCCCTAGGTTATGCCATGATTGATGCTAAATATGCCGACCAAGTAGTAGTCATCACTGACTCCTTGGTACCATATCCAAACACCCCAATCTCCATTCCACAAACAGACGTAGACTATGTGGTCGTAGTAGATGCCATTGGGGATCCTCAAGGGATTGCCAAAGGGGCAACTCGCTTCACCAAGAACCCTAAAGAGCTCTTGATTGCAGAATATGCTTCTAAGGTCATTACAGGTTCTCCTTACTATAAGGAAGGCTTCTCCTTCCAAACAGGTACGGGTGGTGCTTCACTAGCTGCAACCCGCTTTATCCGCGAACAAATGATTAAAGACGGCATTAAAGCCAGCTTCGTGCTAGGTGGAATTACCAATGCCATGGTTGAACTCTTAGAAGAAGGCCTAGTTGAGAAGGTCATCGACGTACAAGACTTTGACCACCCATCGGCAGTGTCCCTTGGTCGCAATGCAGACCACTACGAAATCGACGCTAGCATGTATGCTAACCCACTGTCCAAAGGGGCCATGGTTAACCGTTTGGATGTCGCCATCTTGTCTGCCTTGGAAGTCGATACGGACTTCAACGTCAATGTCATGACCGGTTCTGACGGGGTTATCCGTGGGGCTTCTGGTGGTCACTGTGATACCGCCTTTGCTTCTAAGATGTCCATGGTGATTTCACCATTAGTACGTGGCCGCATTCCAACATTCGTAGACTCTGTTAATACGGTCGTAACACCAGGGACTAGCGTGGACGTGGTCGTCACTGAGATTGGGATTGCGGTTAACCCTAACCGCCCAGACTTAGTTGAACACTTCAAGTCTCTCAAGGTACCTCAATACACCATCCAAGAACTCAAAGAAAAAGCCTACAGCATTGTGGGTAACCCAGAACCGATTCAATACGGGGACAAGGTTGTAGCGGTCATCGAATATCGTGACGGTAGCGTCATCGACGTGGTGCGCAATGTCTAAGGGACTCTTTGATGGGCCTGAGGTCCATTTGGGCCAGGTTCTATCAGCCCGCGAGGCGCGGAGCCAGCGCCAGAGCCACTTACTCGAGACCTATGCGCCGGCCGTCTTGGTCTCCATGACCCTCAACACGCCGGGGCCTGTCAAAAACTCCGAGGGCCTGTCCAAAATCGGTCACCAGCTAGCCCAGCTCGTCAGTGACCATTTGGCCCAAGAGGCGGTTCTCTACCAGGATTTGCTGGAGGCCGTGACAGGGTTAGAGGCCTATTGGGTGGTTAGCCAGGAGGCTGAGCTAGTCAAGCGCCATTTAGTGGCCTTTGAAGGGCAGCACCCCTTAGGTCGTCTACTAGACTTGGATGTGCTGGAACTGGTGGAAGGTAGACCCTGCCCCATCAGCCGCCGGCAGTTAGGCTTGGCACCCCGCCAGTGTTTCCTCTGCCAAGCAGACGCCAAGCAGTGTGCTCGCTCACGCCAACACTCAGTAGCGGACATGCAGGCCTATATCAGTCAGGCCGTCGCTAACTATGAGGCCCAGACTGAATCCCCTTAAGGAAAGGAATAAACTATGAGCAAATTAATTCGTATCACTGAAACCGTCTTACGGGATGGCCAACAAAGCCAAATTGCCACTCGTATGACGACGGAAGATATGTTGCCAATTCTGAAAACCCTGGATCAAGCGGGCTTCCATGCCCTGGAAGTATGGGGCGGTGCGACCTTCGACTCTTGCATCCGCTTCTTAAACGAAGATCCATGGGAACGTCTGCGCCAAATTCGCGCAGCAGTCAAAAACACCAAGTTACAAATGCTCTTGCGGGGTCAAAACCTGCTAGGTTACCGTAACTATGCGGACGATGTAGTGAAGCTCTTCGTGCAAAAATCAGTCGAAAATGGGATTGATATTATCCGTATCTTCGATGCCTTGAACGATGTACGCAACCTAAAAACTTCGATTGAAGCAACCAAGGAAGCAGGGGGCTTAGCCCAAACAGCTATTTCCTACACCACTAGCCCAGTCCACACCCTAGACTATTATGTGGACTTGGTAGGACGCATGGCCAAATTCGGGGCAGATTCTATCTGTATCAAGGACATGGCAGGGGTTCTAACACCACAAGCTGGTTATGAATTGGTTAGCCGTATCAAGGATAAGGTAGATTTACCGTTGGAAGTCCACACCCATGCAACTAGCGGGATTTCTGAGATGACCTACCTCAAGGTAGCAGAAGCAGGGGCCGACATTATCGACACAGCCTTGTCATCCTTCTCTGGCGGGACTAGCCAGCCAGCCACCGAATCGATGGTCTTGGCCTTAGAAGACTTAGGCTTCAAGACAGGCGTGGATATGAAAGAAGTAGAAGCGGCAGCAGCTTACTTCAACGGCATCCGCGACAAGTTCCGGGCTGAAGGTGTGCTCAATCCTAAGGTTAAGGATACCGAGCCTAAGACCTTGATTTATCAAGTGCCTGGCGGTATGTTATCCAACTTGCTCAGCCAATTAACCGAACAAGGTTTGGCTGATAAGTATGATCAAGTACTTGCTGAAGTACCAAAAGTAAGGGCTGACTTAGGCTATCCACCATTGGTAACCCCATTATCACAAATGGTAGGGACCCAGGCGGTGATGAACGTCATCTCTGGCCAACGCTACAAGATGGTTCCTAAGGAAATCAAGGACTATGTCTTAGGCCACTACGGTCAAGCACCAGCCAAGATTGATCCAGAAGTCAAGCAAACCATTATTGGGGACGCAGAAGTTGTAACAGTACGACCTGCTGACTTGATTGAGCCGCAATTACCAGAATTGCGGGAAGAAATTAAGGACTACGCTAAGTCTGACGAGGATTTACTCATGTATGCCCTCTTCCCACAACAAGCCAAGGATTACCTAGGCCGCCGGGAAGATCCCTACTATGACGTACCTGTTCAGACAGTGGAAGTATCCTTGGACTTACAATAAGCTAGAGAGGATGGGAGTCATTCCCGTCCTCTTTTTTGTTGGGTCGGGCCAGGAAATAGAGGAGTAGTTGAAAAGTTGTGACTAAATCAGCACGTAAAAAAGGGGGCTTCAGACCCTATCTATCAATAGATAGATTGATAGATAGGGAGAGGAAAAAAAGCAGCCAGCCCAGTAAGGGCTAGCTGCCGTTTTCTTATACCCGCGGAAGTGAAGGAAGTGAGGCGGGCCTTGAGGCTTTATAGATAGTGTGTTTGGAAATGGGCCATGGCGTCAGCGAAGCTAGCTACCACGTGAGTGGCTTGGGCTTGAACTTCAGCTGGAGCATGATCCATACAATAGGAGATGTCAGCCACTGCGAACATGTCGCTGTCATTGCCTGAGTCGCCAAAGACTACCAGGCGGTCATAGTCAGACCGGATGATGGCTAAGCCGGAGGCCTTGGAGACCCCTTGAGCCGTTACTTCTAGCCGAGTAGAGCCTGATTTATAGGTAGCCAGTTGAGGAAACTTGGCTTGCAAGTCAGCTAGGTAGAAGTCGGCGGTCTCAGCACTTGGGCGGACATTGACCTTGTAGAGGCGATGGCCTTCTAAGGCTGGATAAGGGTCTGGCAAGCAAATCAAAGGCATATTCCAGAGCCGTTGCTTATGCTCGTGGTCGAAGTTACCAATGCGACGTTGACCGTCTAGGGCATCAAAGATTAATTTTTGCTCCTTGAAATAAGCCAGCAGCTTGGGCGTGACGTCTTCAGGTAAGTGATGCTCGGCCAAGAGTTGGGCATAGCGCGTCACCACCGCGCCGTTAAAGCCAATCATATGCGTGACATCGAGATTATTGCCTTGGACAATGTACTGGATCTCTGCCAGGGAGCGGCCAGTGGCGATGGAGAAGTCGCCCAGCTCTTTGGCGGTATGGTAGGCCGCCAAATCAGCTGCATTGACCGTGACAGAATCCTTGACGAAGGTACCATCTAAGTCTGTCACAAAGAGGTTACGCATGACTTATTCCTCCATGCCGAGGATGTCTTGGATCTCCATTTTCAAGACATTGGCGTGGGCTCCATAGATTGATTGCATTTGCATGTCGTTTTCGGCAAAGCCTAGGGCACCTAGTTGGTGAACGATAGTGTCTTTATCTACTTGGGCTTTGTCTTTGACATTAATCCGCAGGCGGGTGATGCAGGCATTGACTTCTTCAATGTTGTCAGGGCCACCGTGAGCGGCAATCAAGCCTAGGGCTTGTTGATAGATGCCTTCGGGACTGTCAGGAATGGTCTTCATGGCAGTACCTGAGTTTAGCAGGGCTTGGTCTTCAGGGTGTAAGTCATTGTTGCTGTTGTCTTGACCGACTTGGTTAATGGTGACACCCAGTTTTTCCCGTGCTTCTTTCTTGCTTGAAAGTTTGACTTCATCGCTATCTTCACGACCTGGTGTCTTCAAGTTGAATTTAAGGATGAGCAAGCGGAAGACATAGTAGTAGAGGATGAAGCAAGGTACACCGACGATGAAGACTAACCACCAGTGGGTTTTAGGTCCTTGCAGTACGCCGTAGATAATTAAGTTAATAAAACCGTGACCGGTTGGTGTTGCCACCCCAGCACCTAAGAGGTGCATTACCAATAAGGCAGTCCCAGCCATGAAGGCATGAGCGATATAGAGGATTGGGGCAACGAAGAGGAAGGTAAATTCAATTGGTTCGGTAATCCCGGTTAAGAAGGCTGTACCAGCAGCTGCGAAGAGCAGAGAGCCGACAACTTTGCGTTTCTTAGGATCGGCTGTCTTGTACATAGCGTAGGCAGCCCCAGATAAACCAAACATGAAGTAAACGAATTTCCCGCCGTTGAAACGGGTAATGGATGGGTCGATTGAGGTAATGTTAGGATCCGCAAGTGACGCTAGGTAGGCATTGATGGTACCCACAACGCGTTCGCCATTGATGGTCCAGGTCCCACCTAATTCAGTGGTACGTACAGGCCAGTTCAGCCCGTGGTGGAGACCAAATGGTAGGAGTGCCCGTTCAACTAGCCCATAGAGGAAGGTACCTAGCGGACCAGATTTGAGGATGAAGACGGACATAACTGAAATCCCTTGTTGGATTGGTGGCCAGATGAAGAAGAGGATAACCGAAACAAAGGCCATGGCAACGATGGTCACAATCGGTACGAAACGTGGGCCACTGAAGAAGCCGATTAGGGCAGGTAATTGTTTCTTAACCGCCCAACGGTGAACGAAGAAAACCACGACTCCGACGATAATCCCACCGAAGACGCTGAGGTCCAGGGTTTGAATCCCCATAACCTTAGTCTGCATGGCATTGGCCATGGCTAGTTTAGCTTCAGCGCTAGATAACTTGCTGGTGTCCACCAAGCTATGGCTTTGGACTAGGAGGAAGTTGAGGACGGAGTGTAAGACGATAAAACCGAGTACCCCGGATAGGGCAGCAGAACCTTTTTCGCGTTTGGCTAAACCAACGGCAACGCCGACAGCGAAGATGATAGGTAGGTGGTTGAAGGCTGTGTCCCCTAAAGTAATAAAGAATTTCATAATGAATTGGAAGATTTGGTTCTGAAGAACAGGGAACATCTTCAAGGTATCTGAGTTAGAGAAGGCAGTCCCAATCCCCTTAATAATCCCGGCCCCTGGCAAGACCGAAACAGGTAAGAGGAAGGATCGGCCAAACTGCTCAAAGGCATAAACAAATTTGTTTTTTTGACTCATTGTAGTCGCTCCTTCATAATTTGATAAGTCTATTCTAGCAAAAAAGCAAACGCTTTAGTTAAATGTGCTAAAAAGTTCCCAAGGAAGATAAAATTGACTCCAAGAGGTAAAATTACCTCTAAATTTTGTGGTGGCTCCCAGCTGTGGTACAATAGAAATGTAAACCCTTAGGGGATCAGGAGGGATGACATGTTTTTCGTTAACCTAAAGGCTCACTATGAAGAATTATCGGTCTATGAACAGGAAGTCATCGACTATCTTATGAAGCAGGACAATATCGAGGCCCAGACCCTCAAGTCTATTGGGTCGGCCCTGCATTTGTCGGCTTCGACCATTGTACGGGCAGGTAAGAAGTTAGGTTATGCTACCTTCAATGAACTCAAGTATGACCTGCGCCGTAGTAAGGAGTCCAATCAGGAGTCCCATCATCTGGAGGCCAGTCATTTTGACTTGATGAAGGCCCAATTGACGGACGAGTTCCAACGGACCATGGCCCTATTAGACCAGGTTGATTTCGAGTCGGTGGCCGACCGGGTCTTGGCGGCGCGTCGGGTCTTCTGCGTGGGGATTGGCTCTAGCTATATGCCCATGTCCGACTTTAACCGTAAGCTCAAGCTCATTGATGTCTGGGCCAATGACTTCTTCGAACAGTATAGTATTGAACGCATTCCTGATATTGCGACCAAAGAAGATGTCATCGTAGTCTTCTCCCTAGGTGGGGCCAACAAGACGGTTAATGAGACCCTACTCAAGGCTCGCCAAAAGGGGACCCATATTGTGGCCATTACCAGCCTGACCCATCATCCTTTGGCTAAACTCAGTGATCAACTGATTCAGATTTATGATGCGCCCAAGGCGCGTAAGAAGATTCGGTCCCGGCTCATGCTCAACCTGGCCGGAACCCTCCTCTTCGAGACCTTACTCAAACGCCAGGCCGCCCAACAAGAGCAGGCCTAGGCAGAAAGAAGCGATTGATTCATGCAAGCTGTAAAACTTGGCATTCTCCATACTAATGACACCCATTCCTACCTGGATTTATTTGGCCAGCGGGCCCATCTGATTAAAGGCCTGCGCGCGCAGTATCAAGCCAGCTTGTTGCTGGGGGCTGGGGACCTCTTTGTGGGTGGCCCTTACTTCCAGCTCTTTGCTGGCCAAGCGGAAATTGCCCTCTTGAACCAGTTGGGTTATGATGCGGTCACTTTTGGCAACCATGAATTTGATTTGGGACCTAGCTTTTTGGCCTCCTATATGGCCCAAGCCCGAGTGCCCTTTGTGTCCAGTAACCTGGACTTTAGCCGGGAGCCGGCTTTGGCTGATTTGGCGGCGCAACAAGTGGCGCCTTACCGCCTCTATGACCTGGCGGCTGGTGTCCGGCTGGCTGTCCTAGCAGCGACAACCCTGGAAACTCTGGATAATTCTTCGCCAGGGGAGCTGATTGGCTTTGAAGAGCCTCGTCTGGCCTTAGAACGGAATCTGGCCTTGGCCCGTCAGGCTGGGGCAAGCCACTTTGTCCTCTTAAGCCATCTGGGTTATGAGACGGACCTGGCTTTGGCCCAAGAAGTTCCGGACTTTGCCGCCATCATCGGGGGCCATACCCATACGGTGACAGAGCAACCTGCCTTGGTCGGTCAGACCTTGGTGGTACAGGCTGGCTACTATGGCCGCCTGTTAGGCGAACTCAGTCTCTGGCTCCATCCGGATGGCAGCCACCAGCTCGGCCACTACCAACTACATGATTTAAGTCATTATGCCAAGGTGGCCCGTCCGGTGGCTAAGGAACTCAAAATCTGGCAGAGCCAGGCCCAGGCGCGGATTAGCCAGGTCATCGGCCAAAGTCGTCAGGCCCTGGATGGCAGTCGGGAGGCCTTGAGCCAGGGCCATACCAATCTCAGCCAACTGGTCTGCCGGGCCTATGCGGCAGCTGCGCGGGCCAAGGGCTGGCAAGTGGACTTTAGCCTCATTAATGGGCGAGGCGTCCGCGCAAGTCTGGATCAGGGGCCGGTGACCTATGAGGAGGCTCTGGCCATTCTGCCCTTTGGCTGTCAGCTCTGGGTGCTGGAAGTGACGGGTGCCGACCTCAAGGAGGCGCTAGAATCCGGCCACTATCCTCGTATGATCGACAGTCAAGGTCAGCCCTTAGAGGTCCAAGAAGCAGTCAAAGGCCTGGACCCTGAGGCCACTTATCAGTTGGTAACCAACGACTTCTTAGGACGAGGCCGGGATGGTTATGAGGGCTTGGCTCGTCACCAGCTGCTGGATCAGCAGCTGGGTAGCGACCTGGATGCCTTGGTGGCCTACCTGTCCCAAGAGGCTTAAGCCTATTTAATAGTTACACTATTAAATAGGGTTTGAGAGGGCAAAGATTCTGGCTTTTTGGCAGTCTCAGACCGGAAAAGTCAGAAATTAGCCGGAAACGTTCGTCTTTTGGCGGCCAAAGCCTGTCAGACCGGGATTTGGCCCCGGCCACTTATGAAAACGCAAATATATAATCATTTATATAAAAAGGGGCCTCAGGCTCCTTTTTCTTTAGCTCTAGGCCAAGCAATTAGGTTGGCAAAAGGTCTGATTTGGTGTACAATAGTCAAAGAAAGTCAATGTAAGGAGGGGTAACATGTCAAGCCGCAATATGACCGACATCATTGAGGCCTATTTGAAGGAATTTCTTAAGCACCAAGAGCATGTCGAAATCAAACGTAGTGACATCGCGGAGCACTTCGACTGTGTCCCGTCACAAATTAACTATGTCATCAAGACGCGCTTTACCCAGGAGCATGGCTACCTGGTCGAAAGTAAGCGAGGGGGTGGCGGCTATATCCGCATTCTCAAGATTGAATTGGCCGACGAGGCAGCCCTGATTGATCAGCTGATTGAATTAGTGGGCGATAAGATTAGCCAACGCAACGGCATTCATATGATTGAGAATTTGATTGGCAAGGGCCTGATTACCAACCGCGAGGGAACCTTAATCCTGTCCGTGATTGAAAAATCTGTCCTCCATCAAATCAGTGAGCAAGAACAGGCGGCCCGCGCCCAACTGCTCAAGACCTTTTTGCAACAACTCAAATACAGCTATTAAGAAAAGGAGTGAAGACGCGATGTTTGAAGAACTATTTACCGAAAGTGCCCATCAAGTCATGATCATGGCGGCTGAGGCCACCTACCAATTGCGCCATTCTGCCATTGGTACCGAGCATATCTTGATTGGTCTAGCCCGCGAAGAACGTGGGATTGCCGGCGTCATTCTCCGTGAATTTGGCGTGACCCCGGAACTGATTCTGAACGAGTTACGGGCCATCCACGGCGATGTAGAAGCACCTATGCCGCGGGGGGAAGTCACCCTACCTTATTCGCCACGCGCCAAGAAAAATATCATGGATGCCTCCAATACAGCTAAGCGCTTGGGTGCACGCCAAATTGGGACCGAGCATCTCTTATTAGCCATGCTGCCACAAGAAATCCTGGCGACCTTAATCTTACGCAACCTAGACGTGGACTTGGATGCCCTTAAGAAGGCCGTCTACCAAGCCATCGGCATTGATAAGATGCCAATGGGCCAAAGCAAGCCTCAAGCGCGGACCCAGAAGGCCAGCGAGACTGCGCCAAGTAAGACACCAACCTTGGATTCCTTTGCCCGCAACCTGACCCAAATGGCCAAGCAAGGCCAGATGGATCCAGTGGTGGGCCGCGAGAAGGAAGTTCAACGCATGCTGCAAATCATCAGCCGTCGTAAGAAGAATAACCCTGTCCTAGTTGGGGACCCTGGGGTAGGTAAGACTGCCTTAGCAGAAGGCCTAGCCCAACACATCGTATCAGGCGACGTGCCAGCCGATATTGCCAAGAAACGCCTTATGATGCTGGATATGGGGAGCCTGGTGGCTGGGACCAAGTACCGGGGTGAGTTCGAAGAGCGCATGAAGCGCATTGTGGAAGAAGTCATGGCTGACGGCCAAGTCATTCTCTTCATTGATGAGCTCCATACCTTGATTGGGGCCGGCGGCTCTGAAGGGGCTATTGATGCAGCCAACATCCTTAAGCCAGCCCTGGCGCGGGGTGAAATCCAAGTCATCGGGGCAACAACCCTGAGTGAATATCAGAAATACATTGAAAAAGACGCGGCCTTGGAACGTCGTTTCTCCAAGGTGCAAGTGGACGAGCCAACGCCTGAAGAAACCATCCAGATTCTGCAAGGGCTCAAGACCCAATATGAAGTTCACCACGCCGTGACCATTACCGATCAAGCCATTGAAGCGGCGGTCAAACTCAGTGTCCGCTACATTACATCACGCTCCTTGCCTGATAAGGCCATCGACTTAATCGATGAAGCGGCCGCTAAGGTGCGGATTGAAGAAGCTGTCTCTCACGATCCCCTTTTCGCCCTAGAGAAGGAAATGGCCAAGTTGCAGGCTGATAAGGAAGAAGCCGTGCTAGCCCGCAAGTTCCCTGAGGCAGCCAGCCTCCGTGAAGCCGAACAAAAACTGGAAAAACGTCTAGCCCGGGCCCGCAAGAAAGCCCAAGCTCAGGCCGGCCAGCCAGCGCATTTAGTCGTGGATGAAGAGCAAGTGGCCCAAGTGGTGGCCCTGTCAACCGGCATCCCCGTGACCCAAATGGCCATGAAGGAAAGCCAACGCCTAGTTAACCTAGAGCGGGAGCTTCACCAACGGGTCATCGGCCAGGAAGAAGCCGTGTCCGCCGTGTCACGCGCTATTCGCCGGGCTCGTTCTGGCCTCAAGGCGCCAGGCCGTCCAATTGGTTCCTTCCTCTTCTTGGGACCAACTGGGGTCGGTAAGACCGAATTGGCCAAGGCCTTGGCCCAAGCTATGTTTGGCTCGCAAGACAATATGATTCGGGTCGACATGTCCGAGTACATGGAGAAACACACCGTGTCTCGCCTGATTGGTTCGCCTCCAGGTTATGTCGGCCATGAAGAAAGCGGCCAGTTGACCGAGAAGGTTCGCCAAAAACCTTACTCTGTCATTCTCCTGGACGAAATCGAGAAGGCCCACCCAGATGTCTTCAACATCCTGCTCCAAGTCTTTGACGACGGGCATTTGACGGACTCCAAGGGTCGCCAAGTCGATTTCCGCAACACCATCATTATCATGACCTCTAACCTAGGGGCCACCGCCCTGCGGGATGAGAAATCCGTCGGTTTTGGGGCTAAGCAGTTTACCGCTGACCACCTGGCCATGGAAAAACGTATTCGTGAAGAGCTCAAGCGTTCTTTCCGCCCAGAATTACTCAACCGGATTGACGAAACGGTGGTCTTCCACTCCTTAACTAAGGAAGAAATTCGCCAAATCGTTAAGCTCCATACTAAGGATATTATCAAGCGCCTAGGCGAACTGGCCATCAAGGCTCGGGTGACCGACACAGCGGTGGACATTATTGCCGAAGCCGGCTTCGACCCAGAATACGGGGCGCGTCCAATTCGCCGTGCGATTCAAAAACAAATTGAGGACCAACTCAGTGAGTTGCTGCTTAGCGGCAGCATTGTCACCGGGGACTCGGTCACGATCGGTGGCCGGTCCGGTAAGATCAACATTGCCGCTAAGGACCATGAGGCTGGCTCAAGCAAGGCCAAAGCTAAGCCCAAAGCCAAAGCCTAAGAAAATTTCAAGACAGGAGCTAGCCCATGTTTGAACAACTGCAAAGACTCTATCCCCAGGCCCAAGCAGTCGCACCGGATGCGGTGCTGCCCGGCTATCTGATTGTCCAATTAGGGGATCAAGGCCTGGCCATTCCTCAGGCTGACCTGACTAGCAAGGAAGAAGAACTCTTGCTTATGATGAGCTTGGCCAAGGCCACCCCCCAGGTGCCGGTCGTGGATTTAGCGCCACATCAACAGGCCTGGCGGGCCTTTCTCCTAGAAGGACAGCCACTGGAAGGCCAAATGCGGGGCAGTCTGGTCTGCATCTATTTGATTATGCAGGCCAAGTCAGAGACCTTCGACCCTGTCTTGTGGCAGCAAACCCTGGAAGATTCTCTGGAAGCCATTGAAGTGGTCATTCCAGATGAAGCCAATCGCTGGCTAGTCTGCCTACGGGGCATGGAGCACGTTGGCGCCTTGGTGGACATTATTAAGACCTTGGACATCGATTTTGAGACGGTGACCCGGGGCTGTGTCGGCCTAGTAGCCAAGTTGGACCAGGATTATGTGGCCCATTTCCAAGATGAGCGGCGTCTGGTTCACAGTATTCTGTCTCAGATTATGGAGCCTGAAATTGTGCCCCTAACCTCAGTCCTCTTACGCCTGGTAGGGCGCGAGGTGACCAAGCAGTATGCCTTTATGGATCGACTGCACGATGTCCTCAAGCACAATCCAGACTATGCGGCGACGGTGCGAGCCCTCTTTGAACATCAGGGCAACCTGAGTCAGGCAGCCGATGAACTCTATATTCATCGCAATACCTTGACCTATCGTCTCAGCAAATACACCAAGGAAACGGGGCTCAACCTGCAACACCTGACGGATCTGATTGTCAGCTACCTGGCCCTGGAACATAAGGGGTGAGGCCATGATGGATGCAAGCCAACTGGCGCCTACCGACTTGGCCCAGCACGAATATTGGATGCAGCAGGCCCTAGAACTGGCCGACCAGGCCCAAGCCCTAGGCGAAGTGCCCATCGGCGCCCTCTTAGTTAAGGACGGCGTCCTCCTGGCTTCAGCCTACAATCTGCGGGAGGTCAACCACCAGGCCACGGCCCACGCCGAACTCCTGGCCATTGAGGCCGCCAACCAAGCCCTGGGCGCCTGGCGCCTAGAGGGCTGCACCCTCTATGTGACCTTGGAACCCTGCCCTATGTGTGCGGGCGCCCTGGTCTTATCGCGGGTGGATCAGGTGGTCTACGGGGCGAGTGACCCCAAGGGCGGTTGTGCCGGCAGTCTCATGAATCTCTTGGAAGACAGCCGCTTCAACCACCAACCGCAAGTCATTAGGGGAGTACTGGAAGCCCAGTGTAGCGACAAGCTCAAAAACTTCTTCCAAGGCCTTCGCAAGCGCAATAAGTTGCGCAAAGAGCAAGCCAAGCAAGCGGATGGACAAGCTGACTAATTAATACAAAAATCAACGCTCAAGTCAGCCCTCTTAAGGGCTAGTCTTGAGCGTTTTTTTCTTGGCTAGGAAGGCGGATTTGAGCTGGTTTGCAAAAATGAACTTTTTCATAAAAAAGTGTCAACAAGGCGCTCCCTTTGTGGTACAATAGGAACGTTGACGGTCCAGGACCGTCTCAAAATTATTTAAGGAGGCATTATCAATTGCAAGTATTTGATAAGTTAGTTGAGGTTTTAAGTAACCCCAAGTTTGTAGAGAACATTTTCTCTACAATTTCTATTATCTTAGTCGGCTATTATATTCGTAAGAAGAATATTGTCGACGAAAAGAGCGGCAAGGTCATTAGTAACCTAGTCCTATCAGTGGCGATTCCGGCTTTGGCCTTTAAGGCCTTTATGGCGCCAATAAGCAAGGAAACCTTCACCAAGGGTCTCAACGTCTTTATCTTTGGTTTTGTAGCCTACGTGATTCTGATTGTCCTAGGTGAGCTTTTCTTCGTTAAGGAAAAGGGAGACCGCAAGACCACCTTATCTGTTCTGACAACCTTTGGGTCAACCACCTTCTTCGGTATCCCAATCATCAACGGCTTACTAGGGGCAACCGGGGTACTCTACGCCAATATCTTCAACTTGGCTTACCGGGTCTTCCTCTACTCTTACGGCTTGATCCGCATGAGTGGCACTAAATTCGAGAAGAAGAACCTTAAGTCTATCTTCGGGAACATTATTGTGATTGCGACCTTCGCAGGTCTCCTTATCTGGCTCTTCCAAGGCTCTTTACCACAAGTATCCGTTATGGATCCTAAGACCAAGGAAATGGTGAACGTCGCCTTCCTACGTATTGACTTAACTGCGCCATGGCTCTTCAAGGCCCTGACCTACTTGGCAGACTTGAGCTCTCCATTAGCTTGGTTAGCTATCGGGATTACCTTGGGTAACATCTCGATTGCAGATGCCGTCAAAGAAAAAGCTGCTTGGTACTACTCAGTCGTTAAATTACTCTTTGTCCCTGCTATCTTTGTAGCCCTTATCTTCGCCATCAACTTCTTCTTGCCAATGGGCTTTGAAGCGGCTATGGGGATCATTATCATGTTAGCAACCCCACCAGCAACGGTTGCGGTGGCTTATGCCATTAAATTCGACCGTGAAGCGGTTCTAGCAAGTAACGTCTCCCTCTTGGCGACCGTGCTCAGCATCTTGGCGATTATCTTCTGGATTGTCGTAGGACAAGGGATTTTCGCAGGCTTATAATTAGTCACAAGCACTAGGCAAAGTAGACGGGGTTCCGACCTCGGTCTACTTTTCCTCTTTTATAAAGGAGTATTATCAAATCATGAAAGTATTAGCATATGGCGTCCGTGACGTCGAACTACCAATTTTTGAAGCCGTCAATCAAAAGTTTGGCTATGACTTAGTCTGTGTAGCCAACTACTTGAATGGGCCTGAAGAAGCGCGTCAAGCTGCTGGTTGCCAAGCGGTTATCTTACGTGGTAACTGCTGGGCTAACAAGGAAGTCTTAGACATCTACAAGGAATTGGGCGTAGAATATGTCTTGACCCGGACTGTTGGTGTTAACCATATCGATGTGGCCTATGCCAAGGAATTAGGCTTTAAGTTGGCTTATGTGCCTTTCTACTCGCCTAACGCCATTTCTGAATTGGCCCTAACCTTGGCCATGACCCTCTTGCGTAACGTGGCCTACACCACTAATCGCACTAGCCAACAAGATTTCCGTGTGGACAATCAAATGTTTGCCAAGGAAATCCGTAACTGTACCGTTGGTGTGGTTGGGATTGGCCGGATTGGCTTGACAACCGCAACCCTCTTCAAGGGCTTGGGCGCGAATGTCTTAGCCTACGACGCCTTTCCAAAAGAAGGGGTAGACCATATCTGCACCCAAGTAGAACTAGATGAGCTCTTAGCTAAGTCAGACGTGATTTCCATTCACGCGCCTTACATTCCAGCTAATGGCAAGGTCATCACCAAGGAATTTATCAGCAAAATGAAGCCAGGGGCTATTTTGGTCAACACCGCGCGCGGTGAGTTGCAGGATGTGGATGCCATTATTGAAGCCATCGAATCTGGTCATTTGGCTGGGGCAGGCTTAGATGTCTTAGAGAACGAGAGCCAATTCTTCTTCAAGGACTTGCGCGGTCAAAAGATTAGCGATCCTGCGGTTAAGAAATTGGTTGACCTCTATCCTAAGGTCTTATTAACCCCTCACATGGGGAGCTACACCGATGAGGCAGTAGAGAACATGGTGGAAACCAGCTTCAATAACCTCAAGTCTTACCTGGAAACAGGCCAATGTAGCAACGACATTGCCTAATAGTGAAGCAAGCCAGGAAGTCATTCCTAGCTTCTTTTTATGGGGAAATTGGCGAGGTAGGGGGGGCCTAGTGGCTTGCATCTTGCATTTTGAATCAGCTTTTGCTAGAATAAGAGTAGGCAATGGCGGCGTCATGAATCGAGTCAGGACCGGAAGGTAGCAGCTATAAGTGACAAAGCCATGTGCTTATTTTTTTATTTATCGAGTACCATTAAAACTGCCCATTATATCATATATGATATAATGGTTTTTTCTTATGCTACGTTGTATACTAAGGTAGAATGATAAAAACACATGAATCGGTTGGTAGTCCGGTCCTAGCTTTGGCTAGCAGTAACCTGCCCCTCCTGGGTTGTCCCTTCATTTGAATTCAAAAAAGGAGGGACTGTTATGACGGAAAGCATCTGTCTCACAGTATATTTCGACGGGAGTTTTTGGCTAGGGCGCTTGGAATGGCGTGAGGCCAAGCGCATGCGGGTGGCGACCTACACCTTCGGCCAAGAACCGACTAATCCTCAGCTTTTGGCCAAGCTACCCAGTATCTGGCAAGACTTGACTTGGAGTCCGGCAGTGGACCAAGAAAAGCTAGACCCGCACAAAAGGCTCAACCCCAAACGTCTCTTGCGCCAAGCCAAACGCGCCTTAGTAGAGGCGCCAGTAGCCAGTACCAAGGCTCAGCTTGCCTTGAAGGTCCAGCAAGAGACCCGACAACAAAAGGGCAAGCGTCAAAAAAGCGCCAATAAACGCGAGCACCAAGCGCGCCAATTTGCCCTTAAGCAGGCTAAACGTCGAGAAAAACATCGTGGCCATTAAGGCCCGAAATGCCTCCCATTTGGGGGCATTTTTTTGATTGACAGAGCCAAATATTAGCGCTATACTAAGGGTGCAATTCGGTAGGTGAGACTACCATAGGGATACGGATGACTACCGCAAAGAAGTGGAGACACTTCGCGTTGGTTAGCAGTTGCTGTCGAGAAGGCGGCGACTAACGTCATTTCATCGCCCTATGATGTTAAAGCTTGGACGATGAATGAGAAAGTGAGACGACTTTATCTTGTCATGGTCTAAGCCATCACGAGGTAAAGTCTTTTTTGATGCCTACTGCGCAAAAATCAACTAAGAAAGGAGTGTTCAGCATGCCGAATGCCGATAGTGAACCAATACTGAGGCCAAAACCTGAATATCGAAGCCAAGGCGCTGAACACGCCCTGGTTTGGCTATTTGGGTAACCCTATAAATTAGAGAGGTGAACCCATGTTAACAGCAAAAGAACGTTTAGAATTAGCAATGATGCAACCAACGGCTGAACTCCTAACCCAAGTAGGGAGCTCTCCCCGTGGCTTGAGCCCAGAGCAAGTTGAAGTCAATCGCGAAACTTATGGTGAGAATGTCATTACCAAAGCCAACCAGGCTAGTCTCTGGCAAAAAATTTATGAATCCATTATTAACCCCTTCACCGTCATTCTGCTGATTATTGCCTTGGTCTCCCTAGTGACCAATGTCATTTTAGCCGAACCTGGTGAGCAAGATCCGACCACCCCTATTATTATCCTTGTTTTAGTTATGGTATCTGGTGCTATTCGCTTCTTCCAAGAGCTCAAGAGTGACCAGGCTGCCAGCAATTTATCCAGCCTGATTGTTAACACTGCTACGGTCATCCGAGATGGGCAAGAGAGTGAGGTGCCGATTGATGAATTGGTTGTAGGGGACCTGGTTAAATTAAGCGCCGGCGACATGCTTCCGGCAGATGTCCTGCTATTAGAATCCCGCGACTTTTTCGTCCAACAATCTAGCCTGACGGGTGAGAGTGATTCCGTCGAGAAGAAGGCTTATGCCCTGCCTGACCCTAGTCAAGCTAACAAGAGCCCATTGGAGGCGGAGCAACTCGTCTTTATGGGGTCCAACGTAGTGAGCGGAAGTGCTACTGCCCTAGTCTTGGTGACGGGGAACCATACCTTGATTGGGCGGATTGAGAAGACGCTGAACACCTATGACGAGCCGACTTCTTTTGAGAAGGAGATGAACAGCATTTCCTGGCTGCTCATACGTCTGATGCTAGTCTTAGTACCGGTGGTCTTCGTTATTAATGGGCTGACCGATTCGGACTGGCTAGAAGCAGGTGTCTTTGCCTTAAGTGTGGCGGTTGGTTTGACACCTGAGATGCTGCCGATGATTATCACAGCCAGTCTGGCCAAAGGCTCTGTTATCATGGCAAAAGAAAAAGTCGTGATTAAGAAGCTCAACGCCATTCAGGATTTAGGCGCTATTGACATTCTCTGTACAGACAAGACCGGTACTCTAACCCAGGACGAAATTATCCTAGAGTATCCCTTGGACATTCATGCGCAGCTAGACCTAGGAGTCCTTAAGGTTGCCTACCTTAATTCCTACTTCCAGACAGGACTTAAGAATCTTCTGGATCGGGCCATTATTGGTCGTACTGAGAAAGAAGCTCTAGAACATGAGGACCTACGGGACCTAGCCAGTCGTTACAAGAAAATTGACGAGCTCCCCTTTGACTTTGAACGTCGTCGTATGAGTGTTATCGTTCAAGAAGGGAGCCAAGTCCGCATGGTGACCAAAGGGGCCCTAGAAGAGATGCTGTCAATTTCCAATTATGTCCAAGATGACGGCCAGATTATAGCGCTAACGGACGAGATTCGCGCTGATGTCCTAGAAGCCATGAGTAATCTCAATGACCAAGGGCTACGTGTCCTAGGGGTCTGCTACAAGAATTATGACAATCCCCACCATGCCTTCACAGTCCAAGATGAATCGGACATGATTCTTATGGGCTACCTAGCCTTCTTAGATCCACCTAAGCCTTCGGCAGCGCCAGCCATCCAGGCCCTACGCGAGCATGGCGTGGCAACTAAGATTTTGACTGGGGACAACGAGAAGGTGGCCCGGACAGTTTGCGAAAAGGTAGGATTAGATGTTGATCACATTCTGCTAGGGACAGATATTGACACGATGACCGATGAGACATTAGGTGAGTTGGTTGATGATATTACCATCTTCGCCAAACTCTCACCAGACCAAAAGGCCCGTATTATTCGCCTGCTCAAAGCCAAGGGCCACAAGGTCGGCTATATGGGGGATGGCATTAATGATGCGCCTTCCTTACGCGTGTCAGATGTGGGGATTTCTGTTGATACAGCGGTTGATATTGCCAAGGAAGTGGCCGATGTAATCCTATTAGACAAGGACCTCTTGGTCTTAGAAAAAGGCTTAATTGAAGGCCGTAAGGTCTACGCCAACATGACCAAATATATCAAGATGACGGTCAGCTCTAACTTTGGTAATATTTTCTCCCTCTTGTTTGCGTCGGTCTTCCTGCCATTCTTACCGATGGCACCTGTACATCTGATTGTGCTCAATCTGGTCTATGACTTATCTTGCATTGCCCTACCTTTTGACAATGTAGATCCTGAATTTCTCAAGGAGCCACGGGCATGGTCAGCAAAATCCATTACACGCTTTATGGCTTGGATGGGGCCAACATCGTCTATCTTTGATATTATCACCTTTATGGTGATGTTCTTCCTGATTGGGCCCATGATTACGGGAACCAGCTATTTTGAGTCAGCTGATCCAGCCTACTTCCTCATGGTATTCCAAACTGGTTGGTTCATTCAGTCCATGTGGTCGCAAACCATGGTAATCTATATGTTACGCTCACCAAAATTGCCTTTTGTGCAGTCCCTACCGGCTTTCTCCCTAGTGGTCACTTCACTTTTTGCAGTTTTCGCCGTAACTATCTTACCTTATACGCCATTAGCTGGCGCACTTAAGTTGGCACCATTGAATGCGCCGTACTTTATCGCCTTACTGCTGATTATTGTCGCCTACATGGCCTTAGTGACAGTAGTGAAAGCAGCTTATATCAAACGTTATAATGAATGGCTCTAGAGCCAAAGGCTGGGATTAGGTCCCAGCCTTTTTGGTTTGCTAGGATGAAGAAGCTTGAGCTAGGGGGCTCCGTAAAGAACTAGATTTGAAAATATGTTAAGAAAAATAACCGTAGATTTGCTAACTTCTACCCTATTTATCTATAGAATAGATAAATAGGGAGACCATGAGGCCAATGGAGATTTCTAAGTCCCCGCCTAGCGGATAGGGGGTGAGGTATGCTATAATAGATAGGAAATATCTGTGCCCAAAAAGGAGGGTGGACAATGAGTTATCAAGCCTTATATCGGGTCTGGCGGCCCCAAAGTTTTGACGAGTTGGTGGGACAACCCCTCATCGCTGAAACCCTGAAAAATGCGGTCAAGAACCAGCAATTAAGCCACGCCTATTTGTTCACCGGGCCACGGGGAACAGGGAAGACCTCTGCGGCCAAGATTCTGGCCAAGGCGGTCAACTGCCCACACCAGACAGATGGCAATCCCTGCAACCAGTGTGAACTTTGCCAGGCCATTACAGCTGGCCAATTAAGCGACGTCATTGAGATTGACGCGGCCTCCAACAACGGGGTCGAGGAAATCCGTGACCTGCGGGACAAAGTGCGCTATGCGCCGAGTCAAGCGACCTACAAGGTTTATATCATCGACGAGGTCCATATGTTGACCACCGGGGCCTTTAATGCCCTGCTCAAAACCTTAGAAGAGCCACCGGCTCAGGTTCTCTTCATCCTAGCGACGACGGAACCTCATAAGATTCCAGCCACCATTATCTCGCGGACCCAACGCTTCGACTTCGGCCGCATTAGCCAGGCCGACTTAGTCGGTCGCATGCAGTACATTCTGGAACAAGATGGGATTGACTTTGAAGCGGAAGCCCTAGCAGTGATTGCGCGGGCCGCTAATGGTGGGATGCGGGACAGCTTGAGTTTGTTAGACCAAGCCCTTTCCTATAATCGCTCAGCGGTGACTGTTCAATCTGCCTTGGAAGTGACAGGGTCCTTGTCTCAGCTCGTCTATATCGATTACCTGACTGCCCTGCAAGCCCAGGACGGGCCTAAGGCCTTGAGCATCCTGCAGGCCAGTCTTCAAGAAGGTAAGCAGGCCAACCGCTTTGTGGAAGAGCTAATTCTCTTCTGCCGGGACCTCTTGTTGACCTTGAATTCCAAAGACAACTTCACCCTCCTGACCGAAGCAGAACTCAAGCCTCTGCGTCAAGCTGGGGACAACTGCTTTTATTACAATCTAATTGAAAGACTGAATCAGGCCTTAAACCAAATGCGTTTTGCTACACAGGCCGATCTCTTCGTAGAAGTAGCCACCATTGAATTGGCCCAAGAGGTCGCCAATGAGCCAGTAGCCTCTGGCCTTGAATCAGGCACCGTGGCCGATCTTGTGCGTCAGGTGCAAGCCCTGGAGGCCAAGGTTCGCCAATTGGAAGCCCAGTTGCGTGCAGGGGCTCCTGCTCAAGCTGTCCCTAGCCCTCAAGCCCCAGCGGAGGATGACCAACCAAGGGTACCGCGCGAGCGTCCTGCTGGCCAGCGCCAAGCCTATCATTTGGACACGGATGCCATCTATGCCGTCCTCAATGAAGCCACACGTCAAGACGTCAGCCAGCTCAAAAGTGGCTGGGCTGCTTGGCTAGAATCCTTGCCACCACAAGACCGCGTGCGCTTGACGGGCGCAGAGGTACAGGCAGCAGGTCCTGAACGTATTCTCTTGGCCTTCAAGAGCCAGGACTTTTGTGGTCGAGTCCAACAAGATGCTGATTTCGTCCAAGAACTCAGCCGCCAACTGGCTCGCCACTTTGACCGGCCAGTCGCTCTGGCCTTTGTCTTACAGAGTGAGTGGAGTCAGGTGCGCCAGACTTATAAGGTCCTCTATGATCAAGCGGGCGGTCCAATCAAAATTGGCGCCGTGGCAGAACCTATTAGGCTAGCCCTAGAGGCGGAGCCTCTAGAAGCTGAACAAACCAGCCCACCATCAGACGACTTCCAAAGCCTGGAACAAGTCATGATGGACCTACCAGAGGCGCCAGAAGCAAGTGAGCCAGGCACTGATTTGTTTGGTCTGCCAATGGAAACGCCAGAACCCGCTCAGCCAGTAGCGGACCAGGAGGACTTGCCGACGGTTGACCCTGTCTTCGCACAGGCACCAGATCAGGACAGCCTCCCACCTGTTGTCAGCCAAGCCTTGGCCCTCTTTGGTCAAGATGTGGTCGACATTGATTACGAAAAATAAAGCAACCCTAAAAGGAGATATAAAGATGCGTGGAATGGGAAATATGGGCAACATGCAAGGCATGATGCAAAAAATCCAAAAAATGCAAAAGGAAATGACCAAGGAGCAAGCGGCCATTGAAGCCACTATCTTCCAAGCCCAAGACGTTAACCAACTAGTAACCGTCAAAGTCAACGGTAAGAAGGAATTAGTAGAGTTGGACCTAGCGCCAGACTTGGTAGATCCAGATGATATCGAGATGTTACAAGATCTAGTGATCGCAACAGTGAACGATGCTTTGAAGCAAGTAGACCAAGCGACGGAATCTCGCCTAGGTAAATACACCCAAGGCATGAACCTGCCCTTCTAGCCTATAAACCATCAAAGGAGGTGGCCACCCAGTGCAATACCCTGCACCTATCGCGAAGTTAATCAATAGTTTTACCAAATTACCGGGTATTGGAGCCAAGACAGCGGCTCGGTTGGCCTTCTATGTCCTTGACATGAAAGAATCCGACGTGACCGAGTTCGCCCAAGCCCTGATTCAAGTCAAACGCGACTTGCGCTTCTGCCCGACTTGCGGCAATATCACGGACAGCGAGCTCTGCGTCATCTGTTCCGATCCAAGTCGTGACAGCAAGACGGTCCTGGTGGTAGAAGATGCCCGGGATGTCATGTCCATGGAGCGAATGCATGAATATCATGGCCTCTACCATGTCCTTCATGGGGTCTTATCACCCATGGAAGGCACGGGGCCAGAAGATTTGAATATTCCTTCACTCCTGCGTCGTTTGCAGGAGACGGAGATTGAAGAAGTCATTGTAGCCACCAATGCCACGGCTGAAGGGGAAGCAACCGCCATGTACTTGGCCCGCTTGCTTAAGCCAGCCGGCATTAAGGTGACTCGCCTAGCCCATGGTTTGGCGGTAGGTAGTGACATTGAATATGCCGATGAGATGACCCTCTTCCGGGCCATTGAAGGGCGACGTGAATTATAGTGGAAAGACAAAGTGAGGAGAAGGCATGTTTCCAGGAAAGTTTATAACCCTTGAAGGTCCTGATGGGGCCGGCAAGAGCAGTGTGATTGCGGAGTTGACCGCCTATTTAGAGGGCCAGGGCCATCAAGTCCTGACTACTCGCGAGCCGGGGGGCGTGCCCATCGCGGAAGAAATTAGACGGGTCATTCTAGATGTGGATCACATCGCCATGGACCCGCGGACAGAGGCTCTCTTGTTTGCGGCAGCCCGTCGCCAACACTTGGTCGAAGTAATTCTACCAGCCTTGCGTCAAGGCAAAATCGTCCTCTGCGACCGCTTCGTGGATTCGTCCTTGGCTTACCAAGGGATGGCTCGCGATATTCCGGTGGATCTGATCTGGTCCATTAACCAGTTTGCAGTGGAAGACCAACTACCGGCTCTGACTCTCTTAATCGATGTGCCAGCTGAGGTGGGCCTAGCCCGCATTCATCAGGCTCGTGGTCAGCGCCAGTATGACCGCCTAGACCAAGAATCCTTGGACTTCCATAACCGGGTCCGCCAGGCCTTCCTAGATTTGGCCCAAGCCTCGCCAGAGCGTATTAAGGTTATTGACGGCCAGGCGCCACTAGACCAGGTTGTGGCTGCTTGTATTGACGTTCTACATCAACATGCCCTCTAGAGACAGAGAGGAGAAGGAGTATCATGATGAAATTAATTATTGCTATTGTTCAAGATCAAGACCAAAACGAATTGAGCCGCGCTTTCTATGATGCCAATGTCCGTGCTACCAAGTTATCTACCACAGGTGGTTTCTTACGGGCCGGCAACACTACCTTTATGATTGGGATTGAAGAAGAACGGATTGAGGAAGTCTTGAAGATTATTGACCAATGTTCTAAGGCGCGTGAACAATATGTCAGCGCTCCGCTCCATTTGGATATGGGGCTAGACTCAGCTGTCAACCTGCCTGTTAAAGTTGAAGTAGGGGGCGCAACCGTCTTCGTCTTGCCAATCGAAAGCTTCCACCAATTCTAGGCGGCGACTGGTATGGCTACCTATAGCGTCGAAGCCCTCAAGGCTTATTTTGCCCAGCAGGTTGAGGAAGGCCACCTAGCCCATGCCTACCTGCTGACAGGTGGGGACATGACTAGCAAGCGAGCCGTCATGACAGCCCTAGCCCAAGACTATTTCTGTGCAGATAGCGCTGGCGACCCAAGGACTATCCGTCAACGGATTGCCGATAACCAGTATGCCGATATCTATTACTTAGAGGCTCAAGGCCAGACCCTCAAGGTCGACCAGGTCCGTGAACTTAAGGAATGGTTGGGGCAGAGCCCGCTAGAAGGGCGGGGTAAGTTTGCTATTATTGAGCAGGCTGAACGCCTCAACGCTTCTTCGGCCAATGCCCTCTTGACCGTCTTGGAAGAGCCGGTGGACAATGTCTATCTCTTCCTCTGGAGTCCCAGTGCCAACTTGCTCCTGCCGACTATTTTGTCACGGGTTCAAGTCCTACATTTGGAGGCGCCAGACCGCCAAGCCCAGGCAGCGGACTGGGAGGCTCACGGCGTCTTGCCCGTTCATGCCCAGATTCTGGCAGGTTTCAGAGAGGAAACGGTGGCCCGTTGGACCAGCGACTATGAGGCGACCCAGTTTGAGCAGGCCATCAAGACCTGGAATGGCTGGTATCGCCAGCTAGTGATGGGTGACCCCATGGCCTTTGTGGCCCTGCAGACCCGTCTCAAAGGAGACCTGACCCAGCAAGGCGGCTTGGACCTAGCAGATTATTGCCTGCGTCTGACCCATCAGCTCCTAACCAAGGCAGCAGCCTATGATTTCCAGGGGCATTTCTTGACCGACTTGGCCAAACAAGGCTTGCCTAGCCAGGCTGACCTCTTGCGGGTCAACCAGCTCTTGTTAGAAGCTAAGCAGCGGATTTTGGCTAATGTATCCCCTCAGTTGGCTTTAGAACAGTGCGTCTTACGATTTAAGATGGGGCGCTAAGCCAGCCAATTCACTCTTATTGATAATGAAAGGATGTTGTGCTAATGGATGAGTCAAACTTGACCCAGATTCTGGCCCTAATGGATAGTCAGTTTAGCCAATTAAGTGATACCATGGCGCAACTCAAGCACCAGGTAACAGAACTTTCCCATGAAAATAACCGCCTTCGCATGGCCAATGCCCAGTTAGCATCGGTCGTTAGCGAAGCCAGTCCACCCCTGTCGGATCTACCCCAAGAGCAAGAAGATAAGCATCAGGAGGAGACTAGTCAGGCGGCGCCAGCCAAACGGCAACAGGCAGGACGCGAGCGATTGCAGACCTTCTACCAGGAAGGCATCCACATCTGCCATACCTTCTATGGTATGAAGCGAGAGCCAGGCGAAGAGTGCATCTTCTGTCAGAATCTCCTGGATAGTTTCCAGCGAGACAACCACTAGGAGGGGCTTATGACAGACGCAACTGACTTACTTAAGCCTGGCGAGCGCCTAGACTATCTAGCCCGCGAGAACTTATCGATTATACAAAATCCAGACTACTTTGCCTTCTCAGTCGATGCCATCCTCTTGGCCCATTTTGCCAAGGTGCCAAGACGCCAGACGGCCAGAATTCTGGACCTCTGCAGTGGGACAGGGGTCATTCCCTTCCTACTCAGTGCCAAAACAGCCGGTCACATAGATGCGATTGAACTGCAAGAGGCCCTAGTGGACATGGCCCAGCGCTCTTGCCAGCTCAATAATCTGACGGACCGGCTGACTTTTCGCCAAGGGGATGTTAAAACCATGGAGGCGGCGCGCCCCCTCTATGACGTTGTCACTTGCAATCCTCCTTATTTCTCGGTCACTAACAAACAGACCCAACACCACCTGACCTCTCATGCCATTGCCCGGCATGAGGTCTACTTGACCTTGGAGCAATGGGTGGCCCAAGCCAAGCGTCAGCTCAGGACCCGAGGCAAGCTCTTCTGTGTCTATCGGCCAGACCGCCTAGACGACTTGATGGAGACCTTGCTAGGGGCGGGCTTTAGTGTTCATCGCCTGCAATTTGCCTATGGCAAGGCTGACCAGGTGGCCAAGGTGGTGCTGGTTGAAGCCATCTACGCAGGGGGGCGCCAAGGCCTGAAGGTGGAGCCGCCGATTGTCATGTATGGGCCGGACCAGCAATACACCCCAGAAATGAAGGCAATTTATTATGGCGACTAAACAGTATTTTTTCTATGTGCTCTACTGCGCAGACCATACGCTCTATACCGGCTATACGGTGGACTTAGAGGCGCGGACTGCCAGTCATAATGCTGGCAAGGGCGCCAAGTATACCCAACAAGCCAAGCGCCGGCCAGTTCGCCTGCTCTATGCTGAAGAGCGGCCTAGCCGGTCTTTGGCCATGCGGGCAGAGGCACGTTTTAAGCGACTGACTCGGGCCCAGAAAGAAGACTATCTCTTCCGCCATGGCTTGACGTCCTTATCGGCTAGCCAACCCTTAATTATTCCCCTGGAGGTGCAAGATGGAACAACGGAGCTTTGAGTCCTGGAATGGGGGAACCCTCTACTTGGTGCCAACGCCGATTGGTAACTTAGAGGACATGACCTTCCGGGCTATTCGCCACCTCAAGGAAGCAGATTTGATTCTGGCGGAGGATACCCGTAATACCATTAAACTCTTAAACCATTTTGAGATTGAGACGCCTATGCAGAGCTTCCATGAACATAGCCAGGCTGACCGCCTCCAGCCCTTGTTAGAACGTCTGGCGCAAGGTCAGGATTTGGCCTTGGTGTCAGATGCTGGCATGCCTCTAATTAATGACCCAGGTCATCCCTTGGTGGATGCGGCCCTTAGTCAGGGCTTAGCGGTGGTGGCTCTGCCAGGCGCCAATGCGGCCCTGACAGCCTTGATTGCTTCGGGCTTATCCTGCCAGACCTTCACCTATTACGGCTTCTTCCCACGGGATAAGAAAGGCCAGGTCGCTGTCTTAGATCTAGTGGCGGGCCAGGAGGCGACGGCCATTTTCTATGAGTCGCCCCACCGCATCAAGCAGGCTCTCCAGGCCATTCGCCAGGAATTGGGGCCGGATCGAGCTGTGGTCATAGCGCGGGAGTTAACCAAGCGATATGAGACCTATATTCGGGGCAATGTCCATCAAGTGATCATGTGCCTAGCTGACCAGGAAATCAAGGGCGAATGTGTCCTCTTGGTCGCTGGCGGGGGTAAGGCCGAGATGGGCCCTGAGCTGACCGCAGAGACCGATCTTAAGGCCTTGGTCCAAGACCTCATGGCTCAAGAAGGCCTCAATTCCAAGCAAGCCATTAAACAAGTGGCCAAGACTTACGGACTGAAAAAACAAAGCGTCTATCAGGCCTATCACGACCTGACCGATTAATAGAGGAGGAAGACTTATGGCATTAAAAGATGAAGATTTCTTATTGAAAAACGATAAAGACTTAGAGGCTGCCATGGCCAAATTAGGCCTGGTCCTAGATGAAGAAGAGAAGGAATTCGTTGATCCTACCGACCAATTTGCCTTTGACCCAAGCGCCTTAGAAGATGACCATGACCAGGATGACCAAGCCAAAGGCAAGGATCATGGACGCAAGTAAAAAACGTTGCGCCTGGGCAACCAATATGCCAGATTATTACCAGGCCTACCATGACCAGGTTTGGGGCGTGCCCCAGCACCAGGATTTAGACCTTTTCAAATGGTTGGTCCTGGAATCCTTCCATGTGGGCTTGTCCTGGCGCTTGGTTCTATCCAAGGAGGCTAACTTTGCCCGGGCCCTGGAAGGCTATGACTATGGCCGTATCGCCCAGTATCAGGAAGAGGATGTCGAACGCCTAGCCCAGGATGCGGGCCTTATCCGCCATCGGGGCAAGATTCGAGCGACCATTGCCAACGCCCAGGCCTTTCTCAAGGTGCAGGCGGAATGGGGCAGCTTCGATGCCTATATCTGGCACTTTACGGAGGGCCAGGTGGTCTTTCCGCCCCCAGGGGAGCGGCTGACCCGAAGCGACTTGAGCGACCGCATAACCAAGGACCTCAAGAAGCGGGGCTTTAAATTCCTAGGCAGTGTGACGGTCTATTCCTATCTCCAAGCCATCGGCATGGTCAATGACCACGAGCCAGAATGTTTCTGTTATCAAGCAGTGCGCTAGCCCTTGAAGGCCGGCGCTTTTTTTGCGAACAAATTTTCGCACCTGGGAGACTAAGTGTGCTATAATGGGTAAGGTAAGATTGAACCAGAGGAGAAAGACAATGGCCAAAGATAAAATTGTAATCAAAGGGGCACGTTCCCATAACTTAAAAAATATTAACCTAGAGATTCCGCGTGACCAGCTGGTGGTAGTGACGGGGCTTTCCGGGTCAGGTAAGAGCTCCCTGGCCTTTGACACCCTCTATGCGGAGGGTCAACGTCGCTATGTGGAGAGTTTGTCGGCCTATGCCCGCCAGTTCCTAGGTCAAATGGATAAGCCAGATGTGGACTCCATCGAAGGCCTGAGCCCGGCTATTTCCATCGACCAGAAGACCACTAGCCACAACCCGCGGTCAACGGTCGGTACGGTAACCGAAATTAACGACTACCTGCGTTTGCTCTATGCTCGTGTGGGGGTACCCTACTGTCCCCATCACCATATTCCTATTCAACGCCAATCTGTTGAACAGATGGTCAACCAGGTCCTAGACCTACCTGAGCGTACGCGTATCCAAATTCTGTCCCCTCTGATTCGTAATCAAAAAGGCCAGCATCAGAAGACCCTGGAGAAGATTAACAAGGACGGTTTTGTCCGGGTGCGAGTGGATGGCCAGATTTATGATGTCACCGAAGTGCCTGAACTAGCCAAGAATACCAAGCACAATATCGACGTCGTGGTGGACCGGGTCGTCATCAAGGATGGCGTCCGCTCCCGCCTCTTCGACTCCATGGAGACTGCCCTCAAACTATCTGAAGGCTATGTCATTATCGATGTCATTGACGGTCAGGAGATGCGTTTCAATGAACACTTTGCCTGCCCGCATGGCGATTTCCAGATGGGCGAGTTGGAGCCCCGTCTCTTCTCCTTCAATGCGCCTTTTGGTGCCTGCCCAAGCTGTGACGGCTTAGGTTCCCGTCTAGTAGTGGACGAGGCCTTGGCTATTCCCGATGAAAATCTGACCTTGGAAGAAGGGGCCTTTGTCGCTTGGAATCCAATCAGTTCCAACTACTATATGTCCATGATGCGCCAATTCTGTGAACAGGAAGGCATCCCCATGGATGTTCCTTATAAGAAGCTCAAAAAGTCCCAGCAAGCAGACCTTAAGTATGGGGTCAAAGACGGACGCAGCTTCAAATTCACCTATACCCCAATGTCGGGAAACGGCACGCGGACGGTGGATACGGTCTTTGAAGGAGTTATTACCAATATGGAACGCCGCTACAACGATACGGGTTCCGACTACACCAAGGAAGTCATGCGCCAGTACATGGTCGAGCATATCTGCCCAGCCTGCCAGGGCCAACGTCTCAACCCAACGGCCTTATCAGTTCGGGTAGGGGACCTCAATATCGCCCAAGCCACCGAATTGTCTATTAGTGATGCCTTGGCTCACTTCAAGAGCCTGACCTTTGGGCCGGCCGATGAAGTCATTGCTAAGCCCATTATCAAGGAAGTGACCGATCGCCTGACCTTCCTTAATAATGTGGGGTTAGATTATCTGACCTTGAGCCGGGTGGCTGGTTCCTTGTCAGGTGGGGAAGCGCAACGTATTCGTCTGGCTACCCAAATTGGCTCCAACCTCAGTGGGGTCCTCTATATCTTGGATGAACCTTCAATCGGTCTCCACCAACGTGATAACTCTCGTCTCATTCAGTCGCTGACTCAGATGCGGGACTTGGGCAATACCCTGATTGTGGTGGAACACGACGAAGAAACCATGATGACAGCCGACTATATTATTGATATTGGGCCGGGTGCTGGTGAGCACGGTGGCCAAGTGGTCGCATGTGGGACACCAGAAGAGGTCATGAAGAATCCAAATTCCTTAACAGGTAAATACCTGTCAGGTCAGGAGAAAATCGCCTTGCCAGCCAGCCGTCGTCAGGAAGACAAGGGTTGGGTGACCGTTACGGGAGCTAACGAGAACAACCTGCAGAATGTCACCGCCAAGTTCCCCTTAGGGCGCTTTGTCGCAGTGACGGGGGTTTCGGGCTCAGGTAAATCCAGTTTGGTCAATGCCATCCTCAAGCAGGCCTTGCTCAAGGAACTGACCAAGGCCAAGACCCGTCCAGGTAAATTCAAGTCGATCAAGGGCTACGAAAGTTTAGACAAGATTATCGACATTGATCAGAGCCCAATCGGCCGGACGCCGCGTAGTAACCCAGCGACCTATACGGGGGTCTTCGACGATATTCGAGACCTCTTTGCCCAGACCAATGAAGCCAAGTTGCGCGGTTATAACAAAGGGCGCTTCAGCTTCAATATCAAGGGCGGGCGTTGTGAAGCCTGTGCCGGTGGCGGGATTAACAAGATTGAGATGCACTTCCTGCCAGACGTCTACGTGCCTTGTGAGGTCTGTGGTGGCCGTCGCTATAACTCTGAAACCCTGGAAATCAAGTACAAGGGCCTCAACATCACCGAAGTGCTAGACCTAACCGTTGAAGAAGCGGTGGAGTTCTTCGCTGCGATTCCAAAAATTAAGCGCAAACTCCAAACCTTGCTAGATGTTGGTTTAGGCTATATTAGCCTGGGTCAGTCTGCTACTACCCTGTCAGGTGGGGAAGCTCAACGTATGAAGTTGGCGGCCGAATTGCAGCGGGTTTCGACAGGCAACACCTTCTATGTCTTGGATGAACCAACGACCGGGCTTCATGCCCACGACATCCGCAAGTTGCTAGAGGTCATCGACCGCCTAGTCCAAGCGGGCAATACCGTAGTGGTCATTGAACATAATCTGGATGTCATTAAGACCGCCGACTATGTCATCGACCTTGGGCCAGAGGGCGGGGTTCGCGGTGGTCAGATTATCGCCACCGGGACACCGGAAGAAGTAGCCAAAGTCAAGGGCTCCTTCACCGGCCAGTACCTCAAACCATTATTGAAAAAATAAAATAAGACTGGGACATTTGTCCCAGTCTTATTTGTTTATTTTACGTTCCCTATTTATTAGTGTTACACTAATAAATAGGGTTTGGCACCATGATTTTTACGGTCTTACTTAGCCGTTTTTCACAAAGTCGGACGAATTTCACAAGAACGTTCGTCTTTTGGCTGGAAAAGCTTGATTTAATAGGCTTTTACTAGGCAGACTGTCAAAGCTTCAATATATAATAATTTATATTTTTCCTTATAACTTAGCATAAGTCATGCGTTTAGAGCGGCTGAGACCTGTCAGTCGCTCTTTTCATCCCTAGGTCCGAGCAAATATCGGTCCTAGGCCCTATGTCAAACGAGTGGAAAACTGGCATAATAAGGGTGTAGTTAAGAAACAAGCCCTCATTTAAGGAGTGAGAGATATGAATGAGAAAGAAAGAATCATTGAATTAGTCAAACAACAAGTCATTACCATGGATGAAGCCCTTCGCCTCCTCGAAGCTTCGGCCCAAGCAAAATCAGCGGACCAAGTAGAGGAGCCAGCCGACGCTCAAGATCAAGACCAAGTGACGGACCAGGAAGCCTCAACCAATCAAGAAGCGCCAGCAGACCAAGAGTCTGAGCAGGGCAAGAAGGCGGGCTTCGATTCGGAACAACTCAAGGCTACCGTCCAAGAAGCCATCGACAAGAGCCTCAAATTTGGTCAAGAAATCATCTATAGCGTCCAACAAAGCCTTGATGACAAACAAGAAGATAAGCAAGATGACAGCAAGTCAGCAGAGCCAGCACCCGAAGCCTCTCAACCTGAAGCTTCACTCAGCCAGGAAGAGGCAGAAGCAGCGGCAGCCAAGCGCCAAGAATTAGAGGAAAGCCTGGAAAAAGAAGGCCAAGCCCTCCTAATCGCTAAGCAACGCCTAAGAGAGTTCGAGATTCTAGCAGAATTAGACGAGCTCAGTGAAGAACTCCAAGCTCAAAAAGCTCAAGTAGCAGCAGAAGTCCTGGAGCGAGGCCAAAAGATTGACCAGCTCCAAGAAGAACTCAAGGCCTACAAGCCAGCAAGCCCTGCTTCAGAGCCCTTCGCCCAACGACTCAACGACTTCGTTCGCCAAGTTAATGAAGGCGGCCAACGAGCAGCCGACCACGTCAGTCGGGCAGCGGATCAATTCGGCCAGAAAGCCGACCGCGCCGGTCAACGTATTGATAATGAAGCCAACCGCCTGGGCCGGGTCATTGGTCAAGTGGTGAGCACAGCCTTTAAGGCAGCGCGTGAAGGCATTCGCGTAGGCGTTCGGGCCTACGGCCGTTTGGGCAATGAATGGGAGCATACTTTTAACTTTGACGCTAAGGACCTAAAAATGTTAGACTTTAAGTTATCACGAGGCGATGTCAAAGTCACTCGCGCCCATGTGGATCAAGTCTCAGTCAATGTCAAGGCTAGCTTCTTCGGTAAGATTCCAAATCCTAACCTAGAAGATTTCCAAGCCCACAGCATTCTCTCCATGGACGACGGCAACTTGCTCCTGCAAGTAACAGACGACCATATGTCAGCGGATATTGAAGTGACCCTGCCAGACCAAGACTTAGAAACTGTTCGAATTGAGACCACCCAAGGGGATATTGAGCTAGACGGTGTCCAAGCCAAAGAAATTTATCTGACGACTGTCAATGGGGATGTCGACCTTTCTGATGTGGCAGCTGACTTATTAGACTACCATTCAACCAATGGAGATCTAGACTACCGCCTAGCAGAGGTTAAACGCCTCAACCTTGAGACAACCAACGGCGACTGCCGCGTGGTAGGTGCCATTGGCGATGTAGCGGCTAGCCTGATTAGTGGCGACCTGCTCTTAACCAAGCGCGATGAGACGCCGGCTGCCATGAAGGTCAGCACAGTCAGTGGCGATGTCAAGATCGCCATTCCAGCTAACTTAAGCCTAGAAGGCAGCGCCCAATCTAGCTCAGGCGACGTGGAACACCGTATTGGCCACCTAGACGTTGAAACTCACCGTCATCACAGCCTGGAATTCCAACGGCTGATGACCAACCAAGAACGCCCCGTTCATTTAGAAATTAACACCGTATCAGGCGACATTCGCCTCAAAGATACCGATTTATAGGAGGAATTTATCATGAAACGATTAACCCGTAATAGCCGTGAAGGAATGTTTTTAGGCGTTTGTGCCGGGATTGCTGATTATTTTGGCATAGACCCAACGCTTGTGCGCGTAGTCTGGGTGATTTCCGGGCTCTTAGGTGGTGTGGGCTTGTTCGGCTACTTGATTGCAGCTTTCATCATGCCAGAAGCCTAAGCTTAAGTAAGGTAGAAAGAAGGAACGACCATGAAACGACTATATAAATCTACCCGTGACCGTAAAGTAATGGGGGTCTGCGGGGGGCTGGGAGAATATTTAGGCATTGACCCTACCTTCCTTCGCCTAGTGTGGTTTGTCCTCATCTGGCCAGGTTGGGGGACCCCTTTCCTCATTTATTTGGTCTTGGGGATTATACTGCCAAGTGACTATACGGTTGCGAATGGCCCTACCAGTCGCTCTAGCCACCGCGAACAGGAAAGAGACCGTTATCGCCAACAGGCTAACCGGGCAAGAGAGGAACTCAACGACTTCCTACGCCGCTATCAAAAAGGCGCAGCAGGTCGCGATGCTAAGGCAGAGCCTAAGCGACGTGATGTGACGCCTAAGGATGACTGGAGTGATTTCTAATGCGTCGGATTTTATTGAATACCTTACTCTTTATGGGCTTGGCCCATGTTATGCCGGGCGTCAACGTTACGGGCTTTGGCGGAGCCTTAATATCAGCCTTTGTCTTCGCCCTCTTAAGCGTGACGGTAAAGCCAGTCCTAGAATTCTTTGCCTGGCCTCTTAACTTCTTGAGTTTGGGCTTGGTCAACTGGTTGATTGCCGGCTTTATCCTGCTTTTAGCTAGCTGGTTACCGGGTGGCCTTACCATTAGCTCTATCTGGAGCGCTATGTTGGTGGCCGTTGCCCTTTCCCTAGGCCAAAGCCTAGTTGGCCTGGACAGTCCCTATCATGATTAAGACTCATAAAAGACCGCAGACCGGATGGCTGCGGTCTTTTGCTTAGGGTGGTAAATTCAGTCTTTTCAAGGGTCTGTCCGGGCAAACGAAAAGATAGGAATTCTCCGCCGTCTATGTTAAGATTAGGAGGTAAAAGTCAATGAGGAGGCAACATTTTCATGTCCAGCAGTGTAACCGTCAATGAACTCGTAAAAACCTTAAAAATTCAATATGCCTTTGGGGAAGATTATGGTTCTCGTCAAATATATACTAGTGAAGTATCCCGGCCAGGTTTGGCCCTGACAGGCTTTGTGGAGGACTATCCCTTCGAACGTATTCAACTGATTGGCCGGACAGAGCTCCTCTACCTCGCGAGTCTGCCAGAGGAGCAGCGCCTTGTAGCCTATGAGTCCCTCTGTAATGAGGAGACGCCCGCTATCATCTTCGCACGTGATATGGCGGTTCCAGAGGATATCTTCACCGTGGCAGATAAATATCATGTGCCAATCTTGGTGGCACGCTCTAAGACCACTCGGGTGCTCGCCAACTTGACTAACTTTTTGGAAGGACGTTTAGCTGAACGTTTGGCTAAGCACGGCGTCTTCGTGGAAGTATTCGGGATGGGGGTCCTCCTAACCGGGGGGAGCGGTGTCGGTAAGTCTGAAACGGCTCTAGAATTGGTCCAACGCGGCCACCGTCTGATTGCCGACGACCGGGTTGAACTCTTTATGATTGACGAATTAACCCTAGTCGGTGAAGCTCCTGAAATTCTCCAAAACCTCTTAGAAATCCGTGGTTTAGGCATTATCGATGTCATGTCTCTTTACGGGGTCGCGGCCATCCGTCGCTCCAAGCGTCTAGAATTGATTATTAATCTCGTGCTAGATGATGGTCAAACCGAATATGACCGTCTAGGCTCACAACGTGAATATGAACAAATCTTTGAAGTCAATGTGCCTCGCATCCGCATTCCAGTTAAGACGGGGCGGAACTTGTCAGCCATTGTTGAGTCGGCTGCCATGAACTTTCGGGCTAATCAAATGGGTTATGATGCGACCACTACTTTCAACCGTAAACTAGACGCCCTTATCAAGAAGAATCGGGTTGATGACTAGATGCCAGTTTTAGCCATTGATCCCATTGCCTTCCGTTTGCTGGGCTGGCCCGTCCATTGGTATGGCCTCTTGATTGGCTTAGGTATGGTCCTATCCTATCTCTTAGTCATGCGCGAGGGGCGCCGCAAGGGCCTGTCGGAAGATTATCTGTCGGATGCTTACTTCTGGACCATTATCTTAGGCCTGCTGGGGGCGCGCGCCTACTATGTGCTCTTCCGTTTGGACTACTACCTGGCCCATCCCGACCAAATCATTCAGATTTGGCATGGTGGGGGTGCCATCTACGGTGCCATCTTGCTAGGGACAGCCACCATTATCTATGTGGCAAGGCGCTATCAGCAAGACCTAATCCTGACCTTGGATGTGGCAGCGCCAGGCATTATGTTGGCCCAAGCCATCGGACGTTGGGGCAACTTCGTTAACCAAGAGGCCTATGGACCAGAAACCAGCCGCGCCTTTCTAGAAGGTCTGCATTTGCCGGCCTGGCTCATTGATCAAATGCAGATTCAAGGCCATTATTACCAGCCGACTTTCCTGTATGAGTCCTTGTGGAACTTACTGGGCTTGGCCCTAATTTTAGTCTTGCGACGACAAAAAGGCTTAGTCAAACGTGGCGAATTAGCGGCCGGCTACTTCGTCTGGTATGGTCTAGGGCGCTTCTTCATTGAAGGTCTACGGACTGATAGTTTATACTTGGGTCCCTTGCGCATTTCGCAGGGGGTGTCCGCCGTCATGGTAGTGCTGGGCCTAGCCTGGATAATCATCAGACGGCGAGCAGGTCACAGTGTGGCCTATTCAGATTTCCAATTAGAAAAGAGGTAAGGACATGAAAATTGCCGTATTAGGTTCAGGTTCCTGGGGGACTGCCCTAGGCCAGGTCTTGGCTGAAAATGGTCATGAGGTGGTCTTATGGGGACGTGAAGACTACATCGCGGACGAAATTAACCAAGCCCATACCAATAGCCACTTCCTGCCAGGCATTAACCTGCCAGCGACCATTGTGGCGACAACGGACTTGAAAGCAGCCTTGGATCAAGCCGCTGTCTTGCTCTTCGTCTTACCAACCAAGGCCATTCGCTCAGTTGCCCGTCAGGTAGCGAGCTATCTCAGTCAGTCAGATGCCCAACCCCTCCTAGTGCATGCCACTAAGGGGCTGGAGCAGGGGACCCATTTGCGGGTCAGCCAGATGATTGAAGAGGAAATTCCGCGTCAAGACTACCAAGACCTGGTTGTCTTGTCAGGTCCAAGCCATGCCGAGGAAGTAGCCCGCCATGACCTGACGACTGTAACGGCCGCTTGTCCTAATTTGCAAGCAGCTGAGAAGGTGCAGGCCCTCTTTAAGAATCACTACTTCCGTATCTATACTAATACCGATGTGGTAGGTGTGGAAATGGGCGCGGCCCTCAAGAATATTATTGCCCTAGGGGCCGGTGTCCTAGCGGGTGCTGGCTACGGCGACAATGCCAAGGCCGCCCTGGTAACGCGTGGTCTGGCTGAAATTTCCCGTATGGGCATTAAGTTGGGGGCGGACCCGCTGACTTTCGTTGGTTTGAGTGGGGTTGGCGACCTAGTGGTCACCTGTACCAGTCCCCACTCCCGTAACTGGCAGGCAGGAAATCTGCTAGCCAAGGGTTACAGCAAGGAAGCCATCGAAGAAGAAATTCAAATGGTAGTCGAAGGGATTGCTACCTGCCAGTCAGCCTATGAACTGGCTAAGGAATCCGGTATCGAAATGCCAATTACCGAGGCCCTCTATGGTCTCATTTATGAAGGGGCCCAGGTCAAGGAAGGCCTGCTTCGCTTGATGACGCGCGACGGCAAGCAAGAAGCCTCCCTGTCTCAGGCGCATTATTAAGAGAGTGAATGATAGAATGGAAAAAGAATTAATTGTAACAGATGTCGTCGTGATTGGCGCTGGGCCGGCTGGTATGACCGCCGCCCTCTACGCTTCACGCGCGAATCTCAAGACCCATATGATTGAAAAAGGCGTTCCCGGTGGGGAAGTCAACAACACAGCTGATGTGGAAAACTATCCTGGCTTCTCCCTGGTTTCTGGCCCAGAATTGGCCCAACACATGTACCAAGGGGCTATGCGTTTTGACGCGGTCCACGACTACGGCGATGTAAGCCATATTGAAGTAGCAGGCGACCTTAAGAGAGTGCATACCAGCTCTAAGGTCTATGAGGCCAAGGCCGTCATTGTGGCGACCGGTTCTTTCCACCGCCATCTTGGCGTGCCAGGGGAAGAAGAATTGGCTGGACGAGGCGTGTCCTACTGTGCGGTCTGTGACGGTTTCTTCTTCCGCGATAAGGAAATTATCGTGGTCGGCGGGGGGGACTCAGCCGTTGAAGAGGCCCATTATCTGACTCAATTTGCTAGCAAGGTCACGGTTATTCACCGTCGTGACGAGCTCCGAGCGCAGAAAGTCCTGCAAGACCGGGCCTTTGCTAATCCTAAGATTGAATTCATCTGGGATAGCGTGGTGGAGGAGATTCTAGGGACGGATGCGGTTGAAGGCGTGCAAATTAAGAACGTCAAGACGGGCCAAACCAGCCGCGTGGATGCCCAAGGGGTCTTTATCTACGTCGGCTTAGTGCCTAACTCAGAAGCCGTTAAAGATTTAGGAATTACCGACGCAGAAGGCTGGATCATCACGGATGACCATATGGCCACTAGCTTGCCAGGCGTTTTTGCAGCCGGCGACGTGCGTCAGAAGCACCTGCGCCAGATTGTAACAGCCACCGGCGATGGCGGCACGGCTGGTTTCCAAGCCTACCAATACATTGAAAGCCTTAAAGACTAAGTTAAAAAGCCCTGCACTGTCTATCAGTGCAGGGCTTTTGTTTGAGCCAGTGGTCCACTCCGTCGAGTAGACCACTAGCTCCCAGGAAAAGGCCGGAAACGGCTCAAAAGTCAGGAAAAGCATCGAGCCAGTGGTCCACTCTGTCGAGTGGACCACTAGCTCCCAGGAAAAGGCCGAAAACGGGCCAAAAGCTAGGAAAAGCATCGAGCCAGTGGTCCACTCCGTCGAGTGGACCACTAGCTCCCAGAAAATCGAAAACGGGTCAAAAGTCAGGGAAATCGCCGAGCTAGTGGTCCACTCTGGCAAGTGGACCACTAGCTCGGCCAAAAGATAGGATTCAGGGCAGATTTCATGAGATTCCGAGCTAGCTCAGCCAAAAACCTAGAGCTAGAGCCACTACCTCCCCATCAAGCTAACCACACAAAAAGGACTGGGCACTAATCCCAGTCCTTTTGCCTTAGTCTTAGGCGGTTAGTTTAGCGATGTCTGCTTCAATCTTAGCAGCCTTAGCTTCTACTTCTTCATGCGAAGCGCCTTGGGTGCCTAGATAGAGCTTGATTTTTGGCTCGGTACCACTTGGACGGAAAGCCACCCAGCTGCCGTCTTCCAAGACATACTTGAGGGCATCAGATGGTGGGAAGGTCAAGGTTTCAACCGTGCCGTCAGCCAGAGTCCGTGTGCCAGCTAAGTAGTCAGCTGCGCTCACCACTTTGAGGCCACCCATTTCCTTGATCCCTTCGGTCCGGATTTGTTGCATGATGGCTGCCATCTTAGCTTGCCCAGAGAGGCCTGGGAAGTCCACTGCGATAGTCTTTTCATAGAAGTAGCCGTATTTTTCGTACATGCTTTCTAAGACATCAGCCAAGGTACGGCCCGCTTTCTTGTGGTAGGCGGTCAATTCGGCCAAGACTACCAAGGCTTGGATTGCATCCTTGTCGCGCACAAATGGCTTGATGAGATAACCGTAGGATTCTTCAAAGCCCATGAGGAAGGTCTTAGAACCTGTTTCTTCATATTCTTGAATCTTCTCAGCGATAAATTTGAAGCCAGTCAGTACTTCGACCGCTTCTAAGCCATAGTGAGATAAAATAGCGTTAGCAAAGTTAGTCGATACGATAGACTTAACCGCTACCCCGTTCTTAGGCAGTTGGTTGAGTTCCAACTTAGCGTTTAAGATGTAGTCCAACATGAGGGAAGCGATTTGGTTCCCAGTCAAGAGTTGGTAGTCCCCTTTGCTAGTGCGAACCTTAGCCCCGAGACGGTCAGCGTCTGGGTCAGTTCCTAAGAGGATATCCGCTTCTACCTTTTTAGCTAATTGCTCTGCTAGGTCAAAGGCCGCAGCAGATTCAGGGTTAGGTGACTTAACAGTTGGGAAGTCGCCGTCTGCTTTAGCTTGTTCTTCTACCACGTGAATGGTGTTGAAGCCTGCTTGGTTGAGGGCTTTAAGACCTAGGTACATACCGGTCCCGTGAAGTGGCGTGAAGACGATGCTGACTTGGTCCGCCATTTCCTTGACTAATTCAGGGTTGATGGTGACAGCCTTCATTTCTTCTAGGTAAGCTTGGTCCACACGGTCACCGATGATTTCTACGACGCCGCTACCTAATAATTCGGTCTTGTCGCCTACTTCAACGGTTAGTGGGTTTTCCACTGCGCGAACAAATTCTGTTAATTTATCTGCATCTTCTGGTGGCATTTGCCCACCGTCTTCGCCGTAAACCTTGTAGCCATTGTAGGCGGCAGGGTTGTGGCTGGCAGTAATCATAATCCCAGCGTAGGTGTTGAGGTAACGCACGGCAAAGGATAATTCAGGTGTTGGTCGTAGGCTCTCAAAGACATAGCTCTTGATGCCGTGACGGCCCAAGACCAAGGCAGCTTCCATGGCGAATTCAGGTGAATAGTGCCGTGAGTCATAGGAAATCGCAACCCCGCGGTCTTTAGCCGCTTGGCCAGCTTCTTCGATTAATTGGGCTAAGCCTTCTGTTGCTTGGCGAACGGTGTAGACGTTCATGCGGTTAGGCCCTGCCCCTAGGACACCACGCATACCTGCTGTCCCGAAGCTGAGATTAGCGCCAAAGGCATCCTTTAAGGCTTCTTCATCTTGGTTATTGGCTAACTCTTCCTTGAGAACTGGATCAAGGGCGTCGTAATTTTTCCAGAGGTTTAATGTTTCTTGCCATGTCATAGCATTACCACCTTTCAGTATTGCGTCATAAGAGAAATGAAACCTAGTGAGAGGCTCCTCACTTTATGCTAATATTCTACCATGAAATGTAGACGGTTACTAGTAGGGCTAGAAATTTGAAGCGAAAATTTAGTGATAGCACTATGGCAAACGTCCGGGTTTAGTATAAGGCTAGTGCCCAGAAAGTTTAATAATCTCCTTGAATACCCCAAAACCACCAGTAGCAAGCGTCCGGCTCCTTGGTCGCTTTTCCCGCCTAAGCGTGGTATACTAGGGAGGAAAATAGCAAGGATTCCACAAAGAAAGAGGCGATGATATGGCAGACACACTCGAACTAGTCATTATTACAGGGATGAGCGGCGCCGGCAAGACAGTTGCGGTCCAAAGTTTTGAAGATTTGGGCTACTTCTGTATCGATAACATGCCCCCAACCCTGCTCCCAACCTTCTGGGAATTGGTCAAAGAATCAGGCAAAATCAGCCGGATTGCGCTTGTCATCGACTTGCGGAGCCGAGATTTCTTTAATGAAGTCGACAGCCTGATTGCGACTTTAGATAACACGCAGTTAGTGACGACCCGCATTATTTTCCTGGACTCCAGTGATTCAGTTTTAGTATCGCGCTATAAGGAGACCCGCCGGAATCACCCACTGGCCCCAGATGGCCGGGTATCAGAAGGGATTGCCAAGGAACGTGAGTTGCTCATGGACTTGCGCACCCGCGCCCAAATTATCATTGATACTTCCGATATTTCTCCACGTCAGTTGCGTGAGCGCCTGATTAAGGACTTCGCCACTAAGGATTATCAGACCTTCCATGTGGAAGTCATGTCCTTTGGCTTCAAGTACGGGGTGCCGATTGATGCCGATATTATCTGGGATGTGCGCTTCCTACCTAACCCGCACTATATTCCGGAATTGCGCCCGCAGACTGGGATGGATGCGCCGGTTTATGACTATGTCATGAAGCAACCCGAAACCCAGGCCTTCTACAGCAAGCTCATTGATGTCATTGAGTTCTGCCTGCCAGGTTACAAGAAGGAAGGCAAATCCAGCGTGACCATCGCCATTGGTTGTACCGGCGGTAAACACCGGTCCGTGGCCATTGCTGAGCGAATTGCCAACCACCTTAAGACAGATAACTATGCGGTTAATATTTCCCACCGTGATTATATGAAGAAGAAAGAGACCGTGAACCGGTCATGAGCGAGACCAAATCGCACCGCTATAAGGTAGCAGTCATCGGTGGTGGGACCGGATTGCCTGTTATCTTGCGGGGGCTCAAACGAATTGATGCCGACATTACAGCCGTTGTAACCGTGGCGGATGATGGTGGTAGCTCAGGCGCCATTCGCGACTATATTGATGTCGTCCCTCCGGGCGATATTCGTAACTGTATGGTGGCCTTATCCGATGCCGACGAGCTACTACTGGACGTTTTCCAGTATCGTTTTAACACGGATGATGACTTCTTGGCCGGCCACGCCATCGGTAACTTACTGATTGCCGCTTTGAAAGAAATGCGAGGTTCCTTGACCGAGTCCTTAGACATTCTGTCCAACTATATGAAGGTTCAGGGCCAGATTCTGCCGGCAGCGACCGAGCCCCTAGTCTTGCACGCCCTCTTCGAGGACGGGACCATTGCGGTCGGCGAGTCTAAGATTGCTCGTCATCGGAAGAAGATTCAACAAGTCTTAGTGACCACCATGCAAGGGGAGCCAGCCATTCACGCGACACCCCATGTCGTGGAAGCCATTGAGCAGGCAGATTTGATTGTTCTGGGGCCAGGTAGTCTCTATTCCAGCATCCTGCCTAATCTCATGATTGAAGAAATTGGTCAGGCCATCAAACGGACCCAGGCGGAAGTCGTCTATATTTGTAACATCATGACCCAGTTAGGGGAGACCGAGCAATTCTCAGATGCTGACCATGTCCGGGTCTTGCATGAACATTTGGGCCAGGCCTTTATCGACACGGTCCTCGTGAACATTGCCGAGGTGCCTCAGGATTACATTGACAATCAACCTAATGAAGAGTACCTACTTCAAGTCCGCCATGACTTTGAAGGCATGCGCAAATTGGGTTGCCGCGTCATTTCCAATAGCTTCCTCAGCATGAAAAATGGCGGTGCCTACCATGACACCGAACTAGTGGTGGAAGAACTCCGCCATCTCATGGAAACTATTAAGCTTAACCGTCGCCTCAAACATCAGGCGGCACAAGTCTAAGGTAAGCTAAGTCCAAGCAGAAAGGAGGGTTCTCATGACCTTCGCATCAGAAGTTAAGAAGGAATGTACCCTCTTAGAGGTCCACAAGGAACACGCCAAGGCGGAACTTGCGGCCCTGATTCGGATGAATGGGGCAGTTAGCCTCTACCAACAGAAGTTTATCCTCAATGTTCAGAGCGAGAACGCGGCCATTGCCCGCCGCCTCTACAGTCTACTCAAGCAGTTCTATCACACTGAGAGTGAGCTCATGGTCAGACGCAAGATGAAGCTTAAAAAGAATAATGTCTATATCGTCCGTTGTCGCCAAAATGTGCGGGAAATCTTGGAAGATTTGGGTATCTTCGATGGCTTAATGATTAACCATCATATCGCGCCTGACATTATGAACAATGAGCAGAAGGAACGCTCTTATTTGCGGGGTGCCTTCCTAGCAGCTGGTTCCGTCAACAACCCGGAGAATAGCCGCTATCACTTGGAAATTTATTCCAACTATGAGGAGCACAATGAAGATATCTGCAAGATGATGAATCATTTCCACCTCAATGCTCGGACCATTGTCCGCCGCAACGGCTATATCACCTACCTTAAGGAAGCTGAGAAAATTGCCGAGTTTCTGGCCATTATCGGTGCCAACCGGGCCATGTTGCGCTTCGAAGATATTCGCATTGTTCGTGACATGCGTAACTCCGTGAACCGTCTGGTCAACTGCGAGACGGCCAACCTCAACAAGCAAATCGATGCCTCGCAACGACAGATTGAAGCCATTCGTTACCTAGCCGACACGCGAGGGCTGGATAGCCTACCTGATAAGTTGCGGATTATGGCGGAATTTCGTCTGGATCATCCCGACCTCAGTTTGGGTGAGTTAGGCCAACTAATTCCTGGTGGTCCTATTTCCAAATCAGGTGTCAACCACCGGCTCCGTAAGTTAGTGGAGCTAGCAGAGAGTCATGCTTTATAGCAATCTACCCCTATCCTCGCGATAGGGGCTTTTCTTTTGCGGACTAGCTGAGGCTAGTCTATTTTTATATATAAAATCCTATATACGCCCTTTGCAAGGCGAGGTTGATAAACCAAGGATAGCTTGTAAGCAACATAAAATTTCAACATTTTATGGCCAAAACCCGTAAAAAAACTGGCCCCAAAGCCTATATATCTATGAAAGGCAAATTATTTTCTGGAGGAATACCTATGAATCAGTTGTTGCTTGTTGGACGTTTAACTCGTCCTGTCGAAGACCGTCAGGTGGGTGACCATCGGGTGGTCAATAATTGCCTAGCCGTTTCCCGCCGCCATCGCGACCGTAATGGTGAGCTGCAGACCGACTTCATTCCCATTGTGGCTTGGGACTATCTAGCGGACCTCTTAGTCAAATACGCCCAAAAGGGCCACCGCATTGGGGTGGTAGGGCGGATGGAATCCCGTCATTACACTAATAATCAAGACCAAAAAGTCTACATTCTGGAATGCCATGTCCAAGATATTACCCTGCTTGAGAGCAAGAATGGTAGTGCCGGCAGGGCTAGCGGTCAGAATCACAGCACTCCTAAGGGCCAGGAAGACTACGATGCCATTCGGCGCCAGTATGAAGTGCCCAGCCAAGAACAATTGGACATGCGCCAACTAGCAGGATTTAAGGCTTAAGACCTCAAGTTGCGTCAGTCTTTATGACAATTTTGCGACTAGGTAAGCTCTACCATTACATTTGCTAACTTTTGGTATATAATAGGAGTGAAACCAAGAGTTAGGAGGTCGTCGAATGAACGTATTAATGATTGAAGATAACGAATCTGTCTGCGAAATGATGTCCATGTTTTTCGAGAAGGAGCAATTCCAAGGCCACTTCTACCATGATGGCTTAGAAGGTTACAACGCCTATGCGGAGTCTCCAAGTAAGTGGGACATTGTCTTGCTAGACATTAACTTGCCGTCTATGGATGGTATCACCATTTGCCGGAATATCCGCAAAATTTCTAAGGAAACACCTATTATTATGCTGACTGCTCAAGATTCAGAGAGTGACCAAGTCATTGGCTTGGAAATGGGGGCTGACGATTATGTCACCAAGCCTTTTAGCCCCTTGACCTTGATGGCTCGCATGAAGGCCCTCTACCGTCGTAGTCAAATTCCTGGTACGGACCACAGTCAAACTCAAGAAGAAGAAGGCTTCGATGTAGTGACCAAGAGTGTTAAGATTAATACTGTGACGCGAGAAGCTTACTACAACAACCAGTTGATTGAGAACCTGACGCCTAAGGAGTTTGATTTGTTGCTGACCTTTGTACGCTCGCCTAAGCGGGTCTTCAACCGTGAGCAGTTGCTTAAGCAACTCTGGGAAGATCCTTTCTATGGCGACGAGCGGACCGTCGATGCCCATATTAAGAAATTACGTCAGAAGATTGAAGTGATTGGGCCGCAAATTATTCAGACTGTCTGGGGTGTTGGCTACAAGTACGAAGATCCAGGTGATCATTAATGCGATTTAGATTTCTCTGGCAATTAATTGCCGGATTTCTGCTGGTCATGCTGGTGACCTTGGCCCTATCGGCCTCACGGATTAGCAATTATATGAATCAGCAAATCCACAGTGAAGTCGAGACGCGCCTACTGAATTATGGTAGCAACATTGTCAGTAATAACTTCTCCCGTGAGGATATTAAGAAGGTGGACCAACTGCTGGCCTCGGACAATATCTCCATTCAGGTCTACCTGGCCAATGGGAGTATCATCTACCCAACCTATCGCCAGGAGTACCGGGCCAATCTGACAGATAGTGAATTGCGGGCCATTCGCCAAGGGCAGAACCTGCCACTGCGTGTGACCTATCGTCCAGATAAGGGGAAAATCACCCGTCTAGCCACCGTCTATCTGCCACTCAATCGCCAGGCTAGTGACAGCGCCCAATTTCCGGCCGGCTTTATTAGCCTGAGCGAGCCGATTGAGAACCTGGAGACCCGTCAGCAAGAAGTCTACAACAATATTATCTTCTCCTTCGGGATTGCAACCGCCATTGGTCTGGCTATTAGTGTGGCCTATGCCCTCTTCCAGACCCGTAAGATTCGGCGCTTGCAACAAGCCACTCGTCAGATTACAGCGGGTAACTATGATGTCCAGCTTGATATTAGTAATAAGAGCCGGGACGAGTTTGGGGACTTGGCCCATGATTTCCAAGTCATGACGGATTCCTTGGCAAAATCTCGCGAAGAGATTAAGCGTCAAGAAACCTTAAGACGCCAATTTATGATGGATGCGGCCCACGAGATGCGGACGCCGCTGACCACCATGAGTGGGGTGATTGAAGGGCTCCAGTATGATATTTTCCCTGAGCCCCAGCGCAAACGTAGCCTAGAATTGTTGGCTACTGAGACCCAACGGCTCATTCGCTTAGTTAATGAGAATCTGGACTACGAAAAAATTCGGACCAACCAGATTAGCCTTAACAAGCAGACACTTAAGGCCTATGATTTGCTCTGCCAGATTCGGACCCAGCTAACCGCTAAGGCCCAAGAAAAGGGCAATCGCCTAGTCATTGATGCGCCTGAGGACCTTCTGATTTACGGAGACCGAGACCGGCTGGTTCAAATTATTATTAACTTGGTGACCAATGCCATCCAGTTCTCAGAGAATAGTGACATCACCCTCTGGGGGCGCCAAGATGGCAACTTTACCGAGCTCCGTATTATGGACCAGGGGATTGGGATTGATGCCAAGCAAATTGAAGACATCTGGGAGCGATTCTACAAGGTGGACATTTCCCGTAAGAATACCAAGTTCGGTGAATCCGGGATTGGCTTAGCGGTCGTTAAGTCCTTAGTGGAGGCCCATGGTGGCACTATTCGGGTCGAAAGTGAGCTCGGCCAGGGTTCGACCTTCATTATCCGCCTGCCGCTAGAAGCAGCGGAGTCTGGAGACCAGGACCAAGCCCAAGATGCCGCGCCAAACAAAAGCAAAAAGAATCTGGGGACTTTCCTAATTGGCAACAAGAAGGCCAAGTCAGAGGACAAGTAAGTTCCCTACAGAAAGGAAGCCTGTCGTGACTAAGACCATCGTCTATTTGGCCCACCCTGATGTGGCCGGCTCTAGCAGCCAACAATTTTTACAGCAATCAGGTTTGGCCCTGACGGAGGTCTGCTATGTCGATTTGCAGGCGGAATATGAGGTTAATGGCCGGCACTTCGATGCCAGTGTGGAATTGGCCCGTCTGACTCGCTATGACCGGGTAGTTTTCCAGTTCCAACTCTACTGGTACCAAGCGCCAGCCATCCTCAAAATCTGGTTGGATAGCGTCTTCGATATGTCCAAGGCCATGCAGGCTGCCATGCCTCGCCTCGCTCAGATGGAAATGGGCTTGGTGGTCATCGCAGGTGTTAAGGCTAGCCGCTATCAAGTCGGGGGCCGGGAAGGCTTTAGCCTGTCTTCGCTCTTGTCGCCTTATTATGCCTGGGCTAAGCATTTTGGCTTAGTGCCCTTGGCTTATTTCTCGGTTCATCAGTTCCACTATCTGACCGAGCCCCAGAAGAAACAGCTGCTAGTTCATTACGCTTGCTACCTTGAGACGGGTAAGGTGGATGACTTCGAAGCCTTGCAGACCTTTGTCTTGGAGCGTTTAGCGGACTTGGACTTATCCTTATCGCTTGAAAGCCAAGCAGTCTATGACCAGTTCCGTGAGGACCTGAGTCAAAATCGTGATGAAATCCAGGAGCTGCAGGCCCTGAATAAGGAGGATTAGCTTCTGATGAATCCCTATCAAGACTATGTTCAGGACTGGCAGGCACAGGCTCCTGACTATCCTAGTCAAGCCTTGCTGCAAGTCGCTAGCGACCTCTACCAACAACAAGAAGACCGTCTGCGCCAGCTAGAAGGCCAGTTAGACGGTAGCATGTGGAGTCCAAAGGACTGGCAAAATTAAGTTAAGATCTAACCCCGCCCCTTGACTAGAAGGAGGCGGGGTTTTGTTATGCTCCTAAGTGTCAGGCGACCGAGTGCTGACCTGTTAACAAGTTGGTGCCCGCAACCTGAGAACCTTTCCCCAAGACTTGCGACAGGGGGGCTTTTGGTGGTATGATGGACTGTGGCACAAAATGCAATGAAGGAGACAGACAACATGACACAAGAAATCACGACCCAGGTAAGATTTTGGGGAGGACTTGATACCATAGGTGGTAATATTGTCAGTCTAGAAGCGGGTAACTACCGTATTCTGACAGATTTTGGCGCTTTATTTGGAGCGAGCTTGGAAGAATTGAAGCAAGTCGACTTGACCCCAAGCCTGCTAGAAAAGGGGCATCTGCCGGCCATTGATGGCCTCTACACCCGCCAACAACTAGGCGCAAGTGACCTGGCAAGCTATGAGGAGACCGATATGAAGACCATCGTCTGCCTATCCCACCTCCATCTAGACCATATTGGGGGCTTCGGTCAGTTGCCTGAGGACCTACCCATCTATGCCTTAGAAGACAGTGTTTCCTTCTACCAACGTCTAGCAAGCGACGGCTTGTTGCCTGATTTCAAGGTCAATTGGCAAGCCGTTCAATCAGAGGTGCCTTTCCAATTTGGGCCTTTTACGATTGAGTTTGTGGTCAGCGACCATGACACCATTGGGGCAGCTAGCATCTTCATCACCGGGCCAGACCTTAAGGTGGTTAACTCTGGTGACTTCCGTTTAACTGGTTTCCATCCAGAACGCGTCTTACACTGGGCGCAAAAAGCCCGGGACTTCCAGCCTGACCTCTTCTTAGTTGAAGGGACGACCTTCAGCTTTGACCCAGGATCACGCGATGATCGGATGCAGCTGCCAGAGGACTTGGCTGCTCGCGTAGCCTCAATTTCAGCAGGCAACGAAGCCAAGTTCCTCAAGGACTTTACCCAAGTGGTTGCGCAAGCTGGCAATCAGTTAGTGGCGCTTAACGTCTATCCACAAAATATTGAACGTCTAGTCTATATGGCGCAAGCGCTCAATCGTGCAGGACGGACTCTGGTCTTAGAGCCTAACTACTACCGTCTCTTGCGGCCTTACATGGCACCAGAGGCAGCCTTGGCAACCATCAACTGGGATGGCGACAGCAAGCTGCCAGTTCAAGATGTCTTGACCTGGGACCAAGTGCAGGCAGCACCTGCTCAATACGCTGTCCAAGTCGACTATGAACAACACCATGATTATATCTTCAGCCTATCGGAAGGTATCTACATTCACTCCAACGGGGTGCCGCTAGGAGCTTATGATGCGCGTTACCAACCTTGGTTGGAAGGCATCGTCAAAGCAGGTTGGCAATTCTATCATGGCCATGTGTCTGGCCACGCTTCTACTCAAGACCTCTGCTTGGTCAACTATGTGGTAGGTGCTAAACTAGTTGTGCCATGGCACAGCTTTAAGCCAGAACGTTATGCAGAAGCCTTAGTTGATTTAGGGCTGACCCCATGGTTGCCAAGCCTAGATACCACTTATTCGGCTGACCAAATTAAGAGCCTAGCTGACTAAAAAAGCTTTTATTAGAATAGCATGAAAAACGCAAAAATTGAGGGAAATATGATGCGATTTATGCTATAATTCATGCTAGAGCATTAAGCTCCCAAGCACTTATTAAGACTGACAAAAATGAGGAGAATCAACGTGCAAGTTAGATTTGAAGACGTGACCATGCAGTTTGAACAGAAGACTGTCTTGGACCGGATTAATTTTACATTGCCTAGCCAGCAACTTATTTCCTTCTTAGGACCTTCTGGCTGTGGTAAATCTACAACATTATACTTAATTTCAGGGTTACTGAACGCAACATCAGGTAAGATTTTCTTCGACGATAAAGATGTAACTAAATTAGACCCAGTCAAACGTCGGGTAGGCTTAGTCTTCCAATCCTATGCCCTCTATCCACACTTGACAGTCTTGGAAAACATCATGTTCCCGCTCAAAATGGAAAAAATGCCAAAAGCTGAGCGCCGTGAACGTGCCATCGAAATGGCAAAACTAACGCAAATTCAAGACCAGCTAGATAAGTACCCACGCCAGTTGTCAGGGGGACAACAGCAACGGGTGGCCATCAGCCGGGCTATGGCCAAATCACCTTCCATCCTACTTATGGACGAGCCTTTGTCTAACTTAGACGCTCGCCTCCGGATTGAGATGCGCGAAGAAATTCGCCGTATCCAACAAGAGACCGGTGTTACTACCGTCTTCGTTACCCACGACCAAGAAGAAGCTTTGTCTATCGCGGACAGCGTCATGGTCTTAGAAAAAGGCGAGATTCAACAAGTAGCGGACCCAGTCAGCCTCTACCAAACACCAAGCAACCTCTTCGTGGCACGCTTCATCGGGTCACCAATTATCAACACCTTTGCCAAGAGCTCTGCCGCTCTTAACCCTAACAGTGCCTTCGCGGAATTGAACTGGGCGACCATCGGGGTTCGTTCCGAGCACTTCCGTCTGGGGACGGCGGATAACTACCTAGTCCGCGGGAAAGTAGTCCGTGTGGAAGCAGTAGGTAAGGATATTACCGTTCACTTGGAATGGGAAGGCGACCGCTTCGTGGTTTCCAACTTAGAAGGTGACTTAGAAGTAGACCAAGAAATCTACTTGCAAGTACCAGCTGAACGCCTACTCTTCTTCCAAGAAGACCAACGTCGCATTCTGTCAGAAAGCGAGCGTGAGGGCTAGATGAACCGCAAACCTACTCTCAAGAGTAGCCTCCAGGCCCTACTCTATTTAGCGCCGGCCTTGGTGTTCATGACAACCTTCACCATTATTCCGATTATCCGCTCCTTCATGATGAGTTTCTACGAGAACTACAAGTTGCGGAATATTACTAAGAACAAGCCAGTGGTCTGGTCTCTGGATAACTTCCAGAAGATTCTGGCGGACCAAAAGTTCTACCTAGCGCTACAAAATACGGCAACCTATGTTTTCTGGGTGGTGCTCTGTTCCATCACAATCTCAGTTACAGTAGCGGTCTTGCTCAATCAGATTCCCTTTCTCAAAGGCCTCTTCCGAACCGCCTACTTCTTGCCATTCGTTACCTCAACGGTGGCCATCTCCGTGGTTTGGTCTTGGCTCTATCACTCAGAGTACGGGTTACTCAACTATCTCTTAGGTTTAGTAGGGATTGACCGTATCAACTGGCTCAATGATCCTAAGACAGCCATGACGGCTGTCATTATCATGGCAGTCTGGAAGAGTCTGGGCTTCAATATTCTGCTGACCTTGGTCGGCTTGGGCAACATTAACGAGACCTACTACAAGGCAGCTCAAGTTGATGGGGCCAATGCCTGGAAGAGATTCACCAATATTACCTTGCCGCTCTTGCGGCCAACCCTCTTCCTCTTGTCAACGGTCGGCATCATCAATGGCTTCAAGGTCTTCGATGAAGTCTTCGCTCTCTTCAATGGGCGTCCTGGACCAGGTGGTTCAGCCATGACCGTTGTCTACTATCTCTTCGATCAGTTCTATGTTCAATTTAACTACGGGATGGCAGCTGCGACCGGGATTATCCTCTTCGCCATTGTCCTCATTATTACCGTCTTCCAGAACATAGGCAACAAATACTTCGAGAAGCGGGGAGGTTAAGACATGGCACGCACAAAACGTATTCAAACCATTCTGCTCTATGTCATCTTGACCTTGGGCGCGCTGGTCATGATCCTGCCATTCTACTGGATGGTGGCGACCAGTCTGAAGTCCGGGCCCGAAGCAATCTCCGTACCGCCAACCTGGCTGCCACGGAACTGGCTCTTCTCCAACTATGGCCAAGCCCTGGAGAAAGCCCCATTCGGCCGCTACTTCCTTAACTCGGTCTTTGTCACAACCGTGACGACCGCCGGGGAACTCTTCACCTCAATCTTGGCAGCTTATGCCTTCGCTAAGCTCAAATTCTGGGGTAAAGACATCCTCTTCTTACTCTTATTGGCAACCATGATGGTGCCAGGGGAATTGATGACCATTCCAAACTTCGTGACCTTGTCAAGTTGGAAATTAGTCAACACCTACTGGGCCTTGATTATTCCTTGGTTCGCCTCTGTCTTCTCGGTCTTCACCTTGAAGCAAAACATTCAGACGATTCCAGACGAGCTCTACTATGCTGCCAAGACGGATGGCGCCAGCGACTGGCAATTCCTCTGGGAAATGGTTGTGCCCCTGTCTAAATCGTCCATTATCGCCGTGATGATTCTCAAGGTCATCGGGTCATGGAACTCCTTCCTCTGGCCAATGATCGTCACCAACTCGGCGCCTGAATTACGGACTTTACCTGTTGGACTCCAAGCCTTTACCACTGAAGCCGGCACCCAATTCGAACTCTTGATGGCGGCGTCGACCCTGGTAATCTTGCCAATGGTGATTATTTACTTATTGTTGCAGAAATACATTATTCAAGGTATTTCACGTTCTGGCTTGAAGGGCTAGCCCCTCAATGCTTTCCCATTAACTATTTGGAGGTAACATCTAGTGAAAAAAATCAAAGTGCTTTTCGCATTATTACTCACAGTAGTCTTAGCATTCAGTGCTTACGCACCATCTGCTCAGGCTGCTGACAAGGTTAAAGTAACTTTCTGGCATGCAATGAACGGTCCTCACGCTGAGGAATTAACCCGACTCGTTAAGGCCTTCAACGAATCTCAAGATAAGTATGAAGTTGAAGAAACTAGCCAAGGGAACTACAAAGCCCTACAACAAGGGGTGATGGCGGCGGCTGCTTCTGGCGACCTACCAACCATGACCCAATTAACTGCTTCTAGCTTCTCTGGCTTCAAGTCAGAAGGGCTCTTAGCTCCATTAGATGAATTCTTAACTGCTGACAATGGCTTCACTGAAGAACTTAAGAAGGACATCTACCCAGGTTTCTTAAAAGGCGTAACCGTTGAAGACAAGATTTACGCATTACCATTTTCTAAATCTGTACGTCTCATGTTCGTTAACCAAGACATGCTCAAACAAGCAGGTAAAGAAGTACCTAAGACTTGGGCTGAAGTCAAAGAATTAGCAGCTGCCCTCAAAGAAAAAGGCGTTGATAAGCCAGCCTTAGGTTTGGAAAATGGTCTATCTATCGAAGTGGAAACTATGGCTCGCCAAAACGGCGCAACTTGGGTTTCTGACGACTTGAAGACAGTTGACCTCACTTCTGACAAAGCCATCGAACCTATCCAATTTATCAAAGACATGGTCAAAGACGGTTCAGCACGTTTGGCCGGTGAAGACAAGTACATGTCAGGTCCATTCGCAGCTGGCGGTTCTGCAATCTACATTGGCTCATCTGCGGGCTTACCTTACGTAGTCAAGGGTGTGCAAGAATCAGGTATCAACATTACCACTGCGCCAGTCCCAACCTTCGGTCAAGGCAAGCAAATGACCCTCTTAGCAGGGAACGACTTAGGGGTCTTCGAAGATGCTTCTGATGAAGAAAAAGCAGGGGCTGTAGCCTTCATGTCCTTCCTCCTCAAGGCGGAGAACACTGCAACTTGGGCATCTAAGACTGGTTACCTACCAATCACTAAGTCTGGGACTAACTCAGAAATCTGGACTAACTATGTCAAAGAAAACCCACTTGTTAAGGCAGCATCTGACGAATTAGAGTACGGCTTTACGGATCCAATCTATGAAGGTTCTGCTAAAGTCTTCTCTGATTCAGAATTAGCCTTGGAAAACATCGTTGTTAACGATGCAGACATCAAGACTGAAATGAAGAAGATTGAAGACCTAATCAAGGGCTACCTACACCTATAATCAGCCTGATTAATACAATAAGTAAATAAGTCAAACGAGAGACTGGGACTTGCTCCTGGTCTCTTTTTGGGCTTTATGAGACCAAACGTTTAGGCCCCAAGCTATTTAGGATGGTTCAGAGACTTATTACATGTAATAAAACACAAGGACCCACAGGGTTGGAAGCAATAAAGTATAAATTGTCTAGTCATAAGCTAGACGACAAGCGTCGCGCATTGTTTGGAAATTTAGTGCGTTATATGATAAGTATGACTTAGAGCAGACAAACAGACTGTAACAGCTAAGTGACAGGTAGATAAAAGATACGAACGATTCTTAAGCTAAAAAGCTTGAACGTAAAGGCTAAAATGTGGAGCTGTCTTGAAAAAAAGATGAATAAGGTAGGATTTTTCGATTATATATTTCAATATTGTAACACAAGTGTGGCAAAAGCGAATTTTCATGAAAGGATGCAAAGAATAATCATTATAAATATAAAGAAAAAACAAGAAGACGAGGGCGGCTGAATTTAGAGAATTTTTATGGTAACGGGATCAAAGTGAGCAAAAACGTAAGAAAATCGTAAAAAATCTGTGATTTAGACAACTTAGAATGTATACAATCCTTGCCCTGTGTGGTAAAATAGGGGATAGCTAATAATGCAAATCTATGCTTAAAAGAGCTCAAAAAATTATTTTTTTGAAATTGCGGATCTTGCTCCGGCCAAATCCGACACAAGCATTTGAGCATTGGATAGGGATTCATTGGCAGTAGCGTAGCGGCAAAGCCGTATAGGGGGACCTAAGCTGCGTAATAATAAGTAGACCATGCTGAGCATGGCGAGCACTGAAACAATAATAGGGGGGCGAGTTATCGTTTAGGTTAGCGCAAGCTAAGCAATCTGTTTATTATGATCAAGACCGTTTGAAACGTGAGTCGGCGTTCGCGGTTCAAATGGGCGGCAAGCGTCGCCAGGCATTATAGCCGGGAGATACTTGTCAAAGTTCTCTATTCAATAGAAGGAAATACAATTTTACAAGTCAGGAGAGATACACAATGACCCAAGAATTGAAGAAAAAGTTATTGAATGTCGTAGCCTTATCAGGTTTAGTCGCGGCATCATTCCCAGTTAGCGAAGTTCTTCAGCATCAAGCAACTCCAGCAGTCTATGCGCAAGAAGATCAATCTGCGCCAGACGACGAAGAATTGCCAGATGCAGTAGACCTCGCAGCAATCAAGGCAGCAGAACAAGTCATCAAAGACATCAAGGATGCTTATCAAGCGGCACTTAACGATGGTGAAGATGAAGCTGGTGCTAAGGACGCAGCTCAGTTCGCCAAAGATGAAGGGCAAAAGAAACTCAACCCAATCATCAACAAAACTATCAAGAACAAGAAAGAGCTCCAACGCCTTACTGAATTGTATAACAAGGAAGTAGCCAAGCTCTTAGGTGAAACTCCATTACCAGAACCTTTCCCACAACAAGGTCCTAAGGTTGAAATCAAAGAGGAATCCGAAACAATGGATATCGACTTTAGCACCAAGGTAATTAAAGACGATAATTTAGATAAAGGTGTGACCGAGATTGACGTCCCAGGGAAGAAAGGGACCTTGACCATCACTTACACCGTGGAATATCACGATGGCGTTCGCCAAGCTAATACTCGTAAAGAGAAGAAACGTGAGCGTACAGTTGAACCTGTAACTCAAGTTGAACGCCACGGTACCAGAGACGTTGTAACGACAGAAAACGTCAAAGAAGTGGAAGAAATTCCATTCGAGAAGAAAACAGAAGAAACGGATCAACTCGACAAAGGTAAGACACAACTCAAAACGCCAGGTAAGAAGGGTGTCCTCACTAAAACTTATCGTTATAAAGTAATTAACGGTGCGCGTGAAGAGGCAACCAGAGAATTAGTAGGCTCCGAAGTAACGGTTGAGCCTGTGGCAGAAGTAACCTTGGTTGGGACGCGCCCAGTTGTAACGACCCAAGAAATCTCAGAAGAGTCAGAGATTCCATATGGTACTCAAACTCAACAAAACGCTAACTTAGCCAAAGGCGTGAAGAACACAGTGCGTCCAGGGGTCAAAGGTAAGAAGAAGGTAACCTATACCATCACCCTCACTGACGGCGTTCAAACCAACAAACAAGTGAAGAACACGGAAATCCTTCAGGCAGCAGTTGATGAAATCATCGAAATTGGGACTAAGGAAGAGCCTGTAGTACCAGAACGTACTCGTCGTGAGAATGTCCGCACTGAAACAGTGGCCTTCGATATCGTTAATAAAGATAGCGACCAATTAGACCTAGGTCAAACTCAAATTGAGACCGAAGGGACACCAGGGGTGCGCACCATCACTGAAGAATGGTATGCAGACAAAGACGGCGTTGAAATCCCAGGTACACGCAAAGTGATTGGCGATGCTGTTACCACTCAACCTGTGGCGCGTGTTGTCTTACATGGCGTAAAACCAGTAAAACGTACTCGTACTGAAACTAAGGAAGTGGACTTCAAGACCGTTAGAAAAGAAGATCCAACTTTGGCTAAGGGCGAGACCAATACTGAAACTCAAGGTGTCAAAGGTCAAGAAACCATCACCTATGAATACCTAGAAGGTAAGGATGGCTTAGTAGCTGGCTCTGAAAAAGAAGTGAAACGCGAAACCACAGTTCAACCAGTAGATGAAGTAATCTTAGTTGGGACTAAAGAAGAAGCGTCAAGCCAATCAAGCTCTGAATCTTCATCATCAAGCTCCGAAGCGTCAAGCTCATCAAGCTCTGAGTCTTCATCATCAAGTTCAGCAGCATCAAGCTCATCAAGCTCAGAATCTTCATCATCAAGTTCAGCAGCATCAAGCTCATCAAGCTCTGAGTCTTCATCATCAAGTTCAGCAGCGTCAAGCTCATCAAGCTCTGAGTCTTCATCATCAAGTTCAGCGGCATCAAGCTCATCAAGCTCTGAGTCTTCATCATCAAGTTCAGCAGCATCAAGCTCATCAAGCTCTGAATCTTCATCATCAAGTTCAGTAGCTTCAAATGGATCAAGCTCAGAATCATCATCAAGCACATCAAGCAATGACCCAGGTCAAAATGGTAAGAAACCTGGCAAGAAAGACGAAGGTAAGAAATTACCTAAGACAGGCGAATCTCAAAATGTTACATTCCTCATGGGGATCATGATGATGTTTGCCTCCGCAGTGGTAGCTTTATTCCGCCGCAAACAAAATTAATGTAGCTTCATTAGAACGACGTAGCGATGTTAATTTTGGCTCGTGACCATTAATTAGTGAAAAGTCCTTGTTGATTATGACAAGGACCCCACTAATTTAGATAACATCGCAAGGATGTTCTAATATTTAGAAAGAGGGGATATAAATAATGAAGCACAAAGAAAATCTTAGAAAGGGTTTCTCGATACTGTTCGTGTTAATGATGGTCTTGTCGGTATTTCAAGGCCTCATTCAACCAGGGCATGTAGTGCATGCGCAGAACAATAACAATGTTCGAGAAATTCAGTCAGGAGATAGTCAGACTACCATTCGTCAGGATGGGTGTGACCTCTTCATCAACAAAACGCAAGATACCGAATGGTCCGTACCACGGAAGCCAATTGACTTGGTTATTCTGCAGGATACATCTGGTTCCTTCAAGAACACCATTGGTGGCGTCCAAAACGCCTTGCGCGAATTGACTACACCAGTGCCATCGACCCAATACGATCCAGATCATCCACGTCTGGTCTTCACTGACAACCCTAAGACCACTGACCGTGTCATGGTTGCAACCTTCCAAGGGTTAGACGGAAAGGTCACTTATGACCGTTGGGATACTAGCAGCGTCTATGACTCATGGCGTCGTGCCTATCCGGGTTATAACCCTGATAGTAACTTTACAGACAATCCAGTCTACGAAAAATATGATGGAACCTCCTATCGAATCAATAACACAAGCTTGTCTAACAATCCGAGTGAAATTCAAGACTTCATCAACAATATGGTAACCGAAGGTGGTACACCAACAGTACCAGCCTTGGAAGACATCATGACTCGTTATAGTTCACAAGTTCAAGCCTCCCAAGGTGGGATGGAAAATGGTCGTAAGACAGTCTTCCTTCTGATCACTGACGGGGTAGCCAACGGGAAACGCCTTGCCAATGGTAAAGTTGCCATCGAATATAGTGGTGCCCGCATGTATCAATTGATGCGTGACTGGAACTTGACAGAAGACTGGCTCTATATGGAAGCCAGCCAAAATATCTTAGCTCGTGCAGAAGAATTAAAGCGCGCTGGGGAACAACTCAAAGCAGCAGTTGGTCCTGAAGGTTCAGTCGTTATTGGTTTCTGGGAAGATGTAAAAGGCTTCACCGGGAACGGTCAATATGGGCGTACTTATAAGGAAGGTTTTGGTCATACCAACGTTAACTTCGGTGACAACCGTTCGGTACAAGAAATCTTCTCTACCACCTTGCGTAGCATGGCCTCACCAGACAAAGTTGTTAACGGGAAGAATGCTACCTTCTATGTTAACGAACAAAATGATATCAATGTCTTCGCTAACAAGGTCCTTGAATCGGTAGGGGCTGCCTTAGTTAAGGAAGACGTAAAAGGTGACTTCACCATCACGGATGGCTACAAGGTTAAGAGTGTCTCCATTAACGGCAAGAAAATTGTAGAAACAGTCACTGATAAAGAAAAAGAAATCCGTGGTACAGTAACGCAGGAAGGTAACAACGTTAAGATTTCTGTTCCGGATGCGGCCTTCAACCCAGGGTCTAACAAATTCGACTATGAATTAGTGCGTACCGAAACTGCACCACCGACCAATGAAGATGAAGAAGAAGAACCAGGTGACGACTATACACCAAGTGAAGTTGAACGTGAAGTCGGTCAATTGGTAGGTAAATTCTCTGTTGGGGAATACAGCACAACCCAAATTGGTTCTAAAGACAAACAAACAGTCAAAGTTAATGACCTGTCCTACTGTTACCCATCACTTTCTAAGACCATCACTGATGGCGATGCAAGTAATGACCAAGGTCAAATCGATGACCCAATCATTACCTATAAGAAAGCCTATGCGGCTAACTTAGGCACAGTTCACGAGCCATTCGAATATACGGTTACTTACCGTATGAACAACGCGCCGTTGAACTTCAAGAAAAACCCAATCTTGGTTGACCGTGTTAACTACCGTCTCTTAGTACAAGAAGCTTATGTAACTGACATGAATGGTAACCGTCTCGACGACTTCACGATTCGTCAGGTTCAAGAAGCCGACCAAGAAGGTAACATGGGAACCACCGTTATTGCGGATATTCCTAAGAAGCCAGGTATTAAGACTGAGAGCGTCAATGAAGGGGAATGGGGTGGCCACAAGTGGGCACGTTACCAACTCCACATCAAGGCGCGCTTCAACGATCAATATCCATTTGATGTTAACCAGAAGGAATACATTAAGATCCTTCAAGAAAACGATGGTCTTGGGGTCTTGAACCAAGGTCAAATCATGTGGAACGGGGAGTCTAACACTCCTGACTCTGAAGGTACCAACGTTCGTCGTTCTAACAGCGTCTTCGTAGTACCACCAACCGAAACGACTATTACTAAGAAGGTTCGTGGCGCTAGCCAAACGGTAGAACAAGGTGCCGAGCACTATGACTTACCATTACGCGACGACGAATACTACTACGATGTTAAGGTGGCATGGCCAGGCCTTGCTGACAAGTTCTTAGTAGAAGATGAATTAGTACCTGAACTAGAAGTAGTCAAGAGCGGTGCCAAACCACACGGTCATGACATTGAAGTAATGGTTAACGGTAAACCAGTTAAAGCGCTCGAGAAGTTTATCTCAGTCAGCGGCAACAAGGTTACCATGCAGGTAAATAAAGCGGACATTACACGTACCCTCAACAACACCATCAACCGTGCTAACAAGGGTAACCTAGGTCCAGCCGAAATCCACATCCAAATCAAGGCTAAGATCCGCCAAGATGCCAACCTTGATCGCTTCAAGGATGCTAACGGCGTAGTTAAGATTCCTAACGATGCTAGCGTAACGCTCGACAACAAGGCTCCTAAGAAGTCAGAAGTTGTAACGGTTACTCCGGACGAGCCAGCAATCGCTAAGAAGATTAACGATACCTTAGACGACCTCTACATCCCATCATGGGAAGAAAACAGATACAACTACAACATCAAGACTACCTTGCCAGGTAACATCCGTGACTATGGTACTTACGTAATTAAGGATGTCCTTGATGAGCGTTTAGAATTGCAAGCTGGTCAACAACCTTCTATTAAAGGTGAAGACGCTAAGTACTTCGACGTGGCATACGATGCAGCAACTCGCACCATCACTGCAACTATGAAGTCTGATGCCTTTGGCCAAATCGCAGGCAAGTCTGTAGTTGAATTAGTCATCCCAGCTAAGATTAAGGATGGCGAAACTTCAGCTAAGATTCCTAACACGGCGACAGTGCTTTACAACAAGCAAAATGCAACAGGTGATCCAAAAGAAATCACCACACCACCTGTTACCGTAACACCACCACCATCAGGCCCAACTAAGAAGATTAATGGTAACCTCGATGACTTGGTGATCCCAAGTGCAGAAGAAAATGCCTACACTTACAACATCAAGGCTAAATTACCAGGTAACATTGAAAACTACACGCAATGGGGCTTCAAAGATACCTTAGATAACCGCCTTGAATTACAACCTGGCCAATCAGCTCATATTGAAGGGCCGAATGCTGACAAGTTCACTGTAACTTACGATGCAGCAACCAACACCGTAACAGCTGAAGTCAAGGCCGGCCAATTCGCTAACTTGACAGCTGGTACAGAAATCGAATTAGTAATCCCAGCCAAAGTAAAAGATGGCGTTACTGATAAGAAGATTCCTAACCAAGCAACTGTCTACTATAATAATCCTGCTGATGGCGGGGTGCCTCGTGAAACACCACCGACCCCACCGGTAACTGTAACACCACCACCAACCACTCCAGATATTTCGAAGACAGTTAATGACGTAGAGCATTATCAATTAGCAACTCCAGAAGAGCCATTCACCTACAAGATCGACACCAAGGTTCCGTTCAACGCAACTGCCTTCAAGATCACCGACGAACTCAAAGACGTTCTCGAATTTGTAGGGACTGCAACAGCAACAGTTGACGGCCACCAAATCGCGGCTAGCCAAATCACTGTATCTGGTAAGACTTTAACTGTAACCCTCAACGAACAAGAATTGAAAGACTACCAAGACAAACCAGTCCACGTAGAATTCCAAGCTAAGATTGTTGACGGTGCTAACTTAGAAGCTTACCGCTCTGCTGAAGACGGCACTGAAAAAGTTCCTAACACAGCTAAATTCCAAATCAACGATAACCCTAAACTTGAGAAAGAAACCAAGCCGGTTACCGTAACGCCACCACCATCAACTCCTGCTATCAAGAAGACAGTTAATGACAAGGCGGCAGATCAATTAGCAACTGCAACCACTCCATTTACCTATAAGATTGACACCACAGTTCCACGTAATGCTAAGGCATTCCGCGTATTGGATACTTTGGAACATGTCTTACAAGTAGACGGTTCAGTCACTGCTAACATCGATGGTACTGAAATTCCATCAAGCCAAATCACAATTGAAGATGTGGACGTAGACGGCAAGACTCGTCAGAAGATTACGGTTACCTTGACTGAAGAACAAGTATTGAAGAACGCTGAAAAACCAGTTCACGTACAATTCAATGCTAAGATCAAGGACAATGCAGATCTCTCTGCTTACTCTTCAGCTGCTGACCCTACTGTTAAGGTTCCTAACAAGGCTTCCTTCCAAGTAGACAACAAGCCAGAAGTTGAATCTGATCCAGTCACTGTAACGCCTCCACCATCAACGCCAGCTATCACTAAGACGGTTAATGATGCAAGTCATTACCAATTACAAGCTGCCGGCGAAGAATTCACCTATAAGATTGATACAACCATCCCACAAAACGCAACAGCCTTCACTGTAACTGATGAACTCAAACCTGTTTTAGACTTCGGTTCTGGCGACGTGATTGCAACCGTAGATGGCGTACAAACTGCTGGTGAAATCACTAAGAACGGTCAAACCTTGACTGTCAAATTCACTCGTGACGAAGCTGTTAAAGCTGGCAAACCAGTTCACGTTGAATTTAAGGCAATCATCCGCGCTAACGCAGACTTAACAGACTATCGTACCGCAGATGACAACACTGAGAAAGTTCCTAACACCGCGAAGTACATCGTTAACGATGATCCGAACATCTTCAAGGAATCAGAACCAGTAACAGTAACGCCACCACCAACCACTCCACCAATCACTAAGACTGTCAATGGTGCAGAACATGCCCAACTCAATGACAAGGCTGAAGAATTCGAATATGTTGTTAAGACCAAGGTTCCACGCAACATCACTGAATTCAAGGTAACTGACCGTCTTGAACCAGTCTTAGAAGTTAAAGGCAATGTAACAGCAACCTTAGATGGCAAGGCAATCGCTGCTGACCAAATCAAGGTCGAAGCTGACGGCGACCGTCAAGTCGTAACGGTAGCCTTAACTCAAGAAGAAGTCTTGAAATCAGCTGAAAAAGAAGTAGTTGTAACCTTCAAAGCTGCTATCAAGGCAGATGCGGACTTGTCTAGCTACACGACCGCAGAAGACGGCACTGAACGCGTGCCTAACAAGGCATCTTATGGTGTCAACATTCCTAACGTTCCAGATGTTGAATCTAACACTGTAACAGTAACTCCTCCGCCAACCAAGCCAGACTTGAAGAAAACTGTTAACGATGCAGAAAGCTATCAATTGAAGGCTGACGGCGAAGAATTCACCTACAAACTCGATACTGAAATGCCACGTAACATTACGGCTATGACAGTAACCGATACTTTAGTAGACGAATTAGACTTTGGTACAGGCGACGTAGTGGCAACAGTCGACGGCGTCCAAACCGCTGGTGAAATCACCAAGACAGGTCAAACCTTGAGCGTGAAATTCACTGCAGAAGAAGTCTTGAAGAACGCTGGTAAGGCAATCCATATCGAATTCAAGGCTAAGATCCGTGAGAACGCAAACTTAGACAAGTACATCGATAAGACAGATGGCCGCACCAAGGTTCCTAACGAAGGTTCTTACCATATTAATGACAACCCTGACTTGAAGGTGAAGTCTAAACCAGTAACGGTAACACCACCACCTACAACGCCAGAAATCACTAAGACTGTAAATGACACAACTCACTATGACGTATTAACGCCAGAAGAAGAATTCACTTACAAGGTAGAAACCCTCGTTCCTACAAACGCAACTGAATTTGAAGTGACCGATACAATCGAGCCAGTTCTTCAATTCAGTAGCACTCCAGTTGAAGCAACTGTTGATGGCGAAGCGATTACTAACGTGACAACGGTTGACCGTCTCTTGACTGTGACCTTGTCTCGTGAACAAGTACAAGCTAAAGCTGGTAAGAAGGTAAGCATCACCTTCAAGGCTCGCTTCAAAGAAGGCGTAACCTTAGAAGAATTGAAGCCATACATTTCTCAAACTGATGGCGTGACTCGCGTACCTAACAAGGCAGCTTACCGTATCGACCTCAGCGACCAACCTAACATGCGTAAGGAATCTGAGCCAGTAACGGTAACGCCACCACCAACCCGTCCTGACATCACTAAGAAGGTTAACGACGTTGATGACTACACATTGAATGCAGAAAACGAAGTCTTCACTTACACTGTTGAAACTTCTGTTCCTGAAAATGCAACTGTCTTCAACATCACCGACCAATTAGATCCTGTCTTGCAATTCGAAGGCACACCATCTGCAACTGTAGACGGTACTGCTATCGACGCAAGCCAAATCACGATTCAAGACCAATTGTTGACTGTGAACTTGACTCCAGAACAAGCTGCGATGGCTAAGAAGCCAGTTAAACTCACCTTCCAAGCACGGATTCGTGACAATGCTGACTTACGTAACTACGTAGAAAATGGCGTCATCAAGGTACCTAACAAGGCAACCTACCACATCAACAACAAACCAGAATTCGACAAGGATTCTAACCGTGTAACGGTAACTCCACCGCCAACTGAAACAACCATTGAGAAGAAAGTTGACGGCGCTCACTACAAGAAACTAGATGCGGCTGACCAAGTCTTCAACTACACTGTTGACGTAACGGTTCCTAAGAACGCAACTGCCTTCTATGTAAGTGACACCCTCGTGCCTGAATTACAATTCGACGGCGAAGCAACAGCGACCTTGGATGGCAAGGACCTCAGCGCAGACCACATTGTCAAAGATGACACTGCTGGCAAAGTGACTGTGACCTTGACTGAAGAAGAAGCTCTCAACAACGCAGACAAAGTTCTCCACTTGAGCTTCAACGCCAAAGTTCGCCCAGGCTCAGACCTCTCTGGCTACATTGACAACAACGTCATCATGGTTCCTAACACTGCTAAATACAGTGTCAACCATCAACCAGAGAAAGACTCTAACACCGTACATATCACACCACCACCTTCTCAACCAGATCTCGACAAGAAGGTTAACGGTAAGGTTGATGAGCAATTGGCAACGCCAGAAGCTGAATTCACCTACACCATTGACACAGTAGTACCTACAAACGCTGCTACCTTCACTATCACCGATGAACTCAAGGCTGAGTTGGAATTCGTGGGCGACGCAACCGCTGTTACTGCAACAGTTGGTGGCGAAGCAATCACTGATGTACAAATCAACGGTCAAGTACTGACTGTCAACTTGTCTCAAGATCAAGCATCTAAGAAACCTGGCCAAGCTGTCCATGTTGAATTCAAGGCTAAGATCAGACAAGGGGCTAACCTCAGTGCCTACATCGTTAACGGTGAAATTAAGGTGCCTAACACGGCTCAATACTTGATCAACAACGAATTCAAGAAAGAGTCTAGCCCAGTAACCGTAACACCACCACCAAGCGAAGAGAAGATTGAGAAGACTGTTAACGATAAGCAAGCAGAAACTCTTGAAACTCAAGAATCACCATTTACTTATAAGATTCAAACTGTTGTTCCAGCTAACGCAACTGCCTTTGCAGTCAGCGATACCTTGGATCCTGTCCTCGAACTTGCGGGTGACGTAAGCACAGTTGAAGCTAAGTTAGGTGACGATGCAATCGCTGCAAGTCAAGTAACCTTCGACGCAGCAACTAGCACGCTTAAAGTGGAATTGACCGAAGCACAAGCAATCAATAACGCTAAGAAAGCTGTAACAGTAACCTTCCAAGCTAAGCTTAAGGCAGGTTTGACCCCAGCTCAATTAGCTCCATACATTGATGCAACTGATGGCGTAACCCGTGTACCTAACAAGGCGCGTTACAGCGTCAACCATCGTCCAGATGTTGACTCTAACACTGTAACAGTTACCCCACCACCAAGCACACCAGATATCGAGAAGAAAGTTAACAACGACTTCAGCGCTAACTTAGCAACACGCGAAGAGTCCTTCACTTACACTCTCGAAACTCAGGTACCAAACAATGCCTACATGTTCGAAATCGGCGATACCCTCGAACCAGTATTGGAATTCGATGGCACTGCGACCGTTGAATTGGATGGTAAAGATGTAACTAGCGAAGCAAGTGTCGAAACAGTTGACGCTAAGAAGACTGTTGGTTCTGAAGAACAAGATACTAAACGCTTAGTAGTGAAATTAACCCAAGACCAAGTAACCAAGAACCCAGGCAAGAGCGTGAAGGTAACCTTCAAGGCTAAGATCAAAGCTGGCGCGAGCCTTGCTGCCTACATTACTAATGATGGCGTCAAGATTCCTAACAAGGCCAACTACATGATCAACAACAATCCTGACATCACCAAGGATTCTAATGAAGTACCAGTAACGCCACCACCAACCACCCCTGATATTTCTAAGAAAGTAAATGGCCAAGCTCATGTAGACTTAGGTGCTCGTGACGAAGAGTTTACTTACACCATTGAAACTACAGTTCCAGAGAACGCAACTGTCTTCGGTATTACTGATACCCTAGTAGACGCTCTAGAATTCGTAGGCGATGCTTCCGCAGTCGTAGCAACAGTAGACGGCGAAACTATCACCAATGTGAAGATTGAAGGGCAAAAACTGTCTGTTGACTTAGACAAGCAACAAGTATTGAACAAGTTTGGCAAGGCAGTCAAGGTTGAATTCAAGGCTAAGATTAAAGCCGATGCAGACTTGACACCACACATTACTGCTGATGGCGTCAAAGTTCCTAACCAAGCAGGCTACGATATCAACAATGATCCAAAACTTCATAAAGATACCGAACCTGTAACGGTAACACCACCACCAACCACTCCGGACATCGAGAAGAAGGTTAACAACAAGCTTGAAGAACTCCTCGGCAAACGCGACGAAGTCTTCACTTACACCCTCGACACAACTGTACCGGATAACGCGATTGCCTTCACAGTAACCGATAAACTGGATCCTGCACTTGAATTTGCAGGTAATGCATCTAGCGTTAAGGCAACTGTTGATAATCAAGCAATCACTGATGTGAAGATTGAAGGCGACCTCTTGACCGTCAACTTGACACAAGAACAAGCAGTCAAACTCCACGGTAAACCAGTACACATTGAATTCACTGCTAAGATTAAGGCAGATGCTAACTTGAACGTGAGTCCTTACCTGACCGAAGATGGCGTCAAGGTACCGAACAAGGCTCAATACACGGTTAACAACAACCCTAACATCAGCAAAGAATCGAACATTGTACCAGTAACACCACCACCAACCACGCCTGATATTGAGAAGAAGGTTAACGGCCAAGTCCACGCTGACCTAGCTAAGAGCGACGAAGTCTTCACCTACACTATCAATACCACTGTTCCAGAGAACGCTACTGTCTTCGGTATCACCGATACCTTGGTAGACGCCCTCGAATTCGTAGGCGACGCAAGCAGCGTGACTGCAACAGTAGACGGCGAAGCCATTACCGACGTGAAGATTGAAGGTCAAACCTTGAAAGTCAACTTGGCTAAGACTCAAGTTGTCAACAAGTTCGGTAAGGCTGTCACAGTAGAATTCAAGGCTAAGATTAAGGCCGATGCAGACTTAACACCACACATCACTGCTGATGGTGTCCGCGTACCTAACCGTGCGTCATACGACATCGACAATAATCCTAAGATCCATAAGGATTCTGAACCTGTAACAGTAACACCACCACCAACCACTCCTGACATCGAGAAGAAGGTTAACAACGCCTACGAAGCAATGCTTGCTTCCCATGACGAAACCTTCACCTACACCATCGATACCACTGTACCAATGAACGCGACTGCCTTCACGGTAACCGATACCTTGGTAGATGTACTCGAATTTGTAGATACGCCAACTGCAACGGTAGATGGCCAAGCTATTACCGATGTTCAAACAAGCGGTCAAACCTTAACTGTCAACTTGTCTAAGGAACAAGCAATTAACCTTCACGGCAAGCCAGTTAACGTAACCTTCAAGGCTAAGATTAAGGCGGGGGCTAACCTCAACCCTTACATCGTTGGCAATGCAGGTGAACCAGGCAACATTAAGATTCCTAACAAGGCGTCTTACATGATCAACAACGATCCAAACATCCGCAAGGATTCTAACGAAGTGCCTGTAACACCACCACCAACCACTCCTGATCTAGAGAAGAAAGTCAACGACGCAGATTCTGCTTACTTGACGGCTAAGGAAGAAGTCTTCACTTACTCCTTAGACACAGTTGTTCCAACTGCTGCTACTGCCTTCGCAGTCCTCGATAAGTTAGAACCAGTCCTTGAGTTTGTAGACAAAGATCAAGTAGTTGCAACCCTTAACGGTCAAGTCTTAGACAATAGCCACATCACGATCATGGGTCAAACCATCCGTGTTGCCTTGACTCAAGAAGAAGTGACCTCAAACGCTGGTAAGCCAGTACACATTGAATTCAAAGCCAAGATTAAAGAAGATGCTGATTTGACACCTTACATGACTGGTCAAGAAGACCCTCGTGTACCGAACAAGGCTCAATACATCATCAACAACAATCCTGACTTAGTGAAGGATTCTAACGAAGTACCGGTTGTACCACCAACCAAGCCAGATGAACCAAACATCACCAAGGCTGTCAACGACCAAGACGCATACCAATTGAAAGCTGTTAACGAAGAATTCACCTACACGATTACAACAGCTGTTCCTACGAACGCTCATGCCTTCAACGTAAGTGATACCCTCGAGCCAGTATTGGAATTCGTTGGTCAAGCAGAAGTATCTGCTAACTTCGCACCACTTGCAGACACTGACTACCAAGTTGTCCAAGATGGTCAATACCTCTTCGTTCAATTTAGTAAGGAATTCGTGAAGGCTAACGCCAACGCGCCAATCCAAATTAAGTTCAAAGCGAAGATCCGTGACGGTGCAGACCTCACTCTATATAACACGAGCGGCACTCCAAGTGTACCGAACAAGGCAAGCTACATGATCAACAACGATCCTAAGCTTCAAAAAGATTCCAACATCGTTCCGGTTACACCTCCAGGCCCTCCAACCACACCTCCTGGTCAGAAGGAAATTTACACCGAGTCAGGTACAACTCCTGATGCGGATAACAGACTTGAACTTCAATCAGAAAACGAAGTATTCCGTTATGAAGTCAAGGCTAAGCAAGATTTCATTCCTGCTAACTCCTTCCACAAACAAATGAAGATTACTGACGTACTTGAATCCGTATTAGGCGTTCAACGTGCAAGCGTCAAGATCGACAGCGAGAAGGTGGATATGGACCAAGCTCTCCCTGAACTCAAAGAACTCAAAGACAAGTTGGAAGACAACGAGAAGAAACTCAAGAAACTGAAAGGTGAAGATGCCGCATCTTCTAGCGAATCATCTTCAGCAGCCCCAGTTGCTTCAGAGCCTACCGTTGACCCAGCACTTCAAAATGCACGTGTAGCAGAACTAGAAGGTCAATTAGCTGCTGCTCAAGCAACAGCACAAGAAAAAGCGCAAGCTCTCGCTGGCTTGAACGAACAATTAGCTGCAACTCCTGAAGATCAAGCAGAAGTTCGTGCTAACTTACAAGCTCAAGTAGAAGCAGCATCAGCTGCTCAAGCAGAAGCTAATGCCGCTGTTCAAAGCTTGACCGCTCAACTCGAATCTGCTCGTGCCGCTGCCCAAGCAGTAGCAGGCGATAACTCTGTGATCACGAGTCAATTGACTCCAGAAGGTCAAGAAGAGACTCCAGAGCAAATTGCTGAACGCGTCAAAGGGTTCGAAAAACTCATCAAAGAACTCAAAGAACAAATCAAAGAGTACGAAGATGGGAAAGACTCACTTGATGCAGAGAAAGGTAAGAAATACCAAGCAATCAAGGACTTCAACGAAGCAATCGAAAACCGTAACAAAGTTACCGGCGAATTGACTGATGAGTCTATTGCTAAGTTAGGTGAACTCAAAGTAGTAGGTAACCAAGTAACCTTCGAAATCACCAACGAGTATGTCTTGAAACTCCTAGAAGGTCGCAACATCCGTCTTGTAATCTACGCAACGATTACTGACATTGATCGCGCACGTAAGGAATACTTAGCTGATCCGAACAACGGCTATGTACCTAACAAAGCGACTGTAGAGTTTGACCACACACCTGAAGTAACCAACATTGTGTACGTCAAACCTTACACTCCACCAACCCCACCACAAACACCACCAACTCCACCAACCATCTCAATTCCACCAGCTAACCCTGGTCCAGAATTGCCAGCAACTGGTGAAGTAACCAACATCGGTGCAATCCTCGCTGGGTTCCTCATGACCCTTGCAGGTGGGTACCTGACCTTCAGAAAGCGTCAAGACGCCTAATCTGACATGAGTCCTAAACAAGCCTCCCCTAGGGGAGGCTTGTTTTTGTCTATAAAACACCAAATTAATCTTGTAGAAATCTTAAAGCAGTGATATAATACTAAATACTAGTAGTCTATAAGGAGGAAGTAACATGGTAGGGATAGTAATGAATGCGAAAGTTCAAGTGGAAAATAAAAAAGAGTTTTCGATACTAAAAAAACTGCTTTCTTCTGCAGATGAGAAAATTAATATCGAGCAAGTTATTCATGGGGAAGGTAGCAGAAAAATCGTGGTAAAGCGCGATTCTGATGTGAAGAGATAATGGAAAAACTGGATTTGGTCCCGATAGGTTCTGCATTAATCAACGAGCAAGAGCTTAGAAGATTTAATTGTGGCAATCAGAATATCAATGACTTTTTGGTTTTTCAAGCTAGACAGTTTGACATAGATAATCGAGCGGCAACATTTTTGCTATTAAAGAAACGAGAATTATTAGGCTTCTATACATTGGTTGTTGGTGAACTAGAAGTTAAAAATACTGAAGAACAATGCTTAATTCAGCGACCGTACGTCAACTTAGCTTATTTTGCAATTGATGAAAAATACCATCATAAAGGGTATGGTAAGGTTATGATGGGAGAAGTTTTTCAAAGTGTTGCGGTTATAAGCTTTTACGCGGGAGTCGAGATTATTTACTTAGAAGCTGTTGATGATAGTGTACAGTTTTATGAAAAGTTAGGATTTAAACTATTCAAACCTAAGCGCAGACCAGAATTGATGCAATGTGATACCTCTAAAATAGAATTTCCAATGTTCATCACAGTTAAGACGCTATATCAAAACAATTACTATGGGTATCTGCAAAACTATGTAAGAAACACCATCGAAAAATAGGCGTAATCTAAAAAAGAAGTCATCTATCACAGGTAGATGGCTTCTTAATTTATTGCAGAAACCTTTTCCTACTGTCAGGAATCTACAATTATGTTATAATAGAAGTAATTTGAAGAAATAGAAAGGGGCACTCATTCGTGACCACGCAAAAACCTACCTATTATATTACAACGCCGATCTACTACCCAAGTGGTAAGTTACATATCGGTAACTCCTACTCCACTTTAGCCTGCGACGCTATGACGCGCTATAAGCGTCTACAAGGCTTCGATGCTTTCTTCCTAACTGGGACCGATGAGCACGGTCAGAAGATTGAACGGACAGCTGAGGGCCTAGGAGTGAGTCCTAAGCAATATGTCGACGAGATGGCCGACATCATTAAGAAGCTTTGGGCTCTATTAGATATTGACTATTCACACTTTATTCGGACTACGGATGACTACCATGAGAAGGCTGTGCAAGATGCCTTTGAGCAACTCCTAGCCCAAGATGACATCTATCTAGGCGAGTATAGCGGTTGGTACTCCGTCAGCGACGAAGAATTCTTCACCGAGAATCAATTGGTTGAAGTTTACCGCGATGCAGATGGGAATGTGACAGGTGGGGTTGCCCCAACTGGTAACGAAGTAACCTTGGTTAAGGAAGAGTCTTACTTCTTCCGTATGAGCAAGTATGCAGACCGCCTGGTGCAATACTATGAAGATCATGCTGATTTCTTAGAGCCTGCCTTCCGTAAGACCGAAATGATCAATAACTTCATCAAACCAGGTTTGGAAGATTTGGCGGTGTCTCGTACTACCTTCACCTGGGGGGTGCCGGTTAAGTCCAATCCTAAGCATGTCATCTATGTCTGGATTGACGCGCTCTTGAACTATATTACGGCGCTAGGTTACGGTTCTGACGATACTAGCCGTTACAATAAGTACTGGCCAGCAGATGCCCATGTTATTGGTAAGGATATTTCCCGTTTCCACATGATTTACTGGCCAACCATTCTCATGGCCTTGGGCTTGCCTTTGCCTAAGAAGATTTTCGCTCACGGCTGGTACCTCATGAAGGAAGGTAAGATGTCCAAGTCTAAGGGGAATGTCATCTATCCAGAGACCTTGGTAGAACGTTATGGCTTGGATGCCACTCGTTTCTATCTCTTGCATGAAATGGGTGTTGGTAACGATGCGGTATTCACGCCAGAAGGCTTTGTCCAATTAGTCAACTCAGAATTAGCCAATGACTTGGGGAACCTGCTCAACCGGACGGTTGCTATGATGAACAAGTATTTCCAAGGCCAAGTGCCAACCGAAGGCTTAGAAGCGACAGCAGTGGATGCCGACTATGATGCTTATGTTAAGGAGCAAATAGCGGCCTACTATCAAGCCATGGATGCTATGAGCCTAAGCGCAGCCTTAAGCCATGTCATGGACATTGTGTCCCGTACCAACAAGTATATCGATGAAACCATGCCTTGGGTCTTAGTTAAGGAAGAAGCGACCCTAGGTCAACTACGTTCTGTCATGAACCATTTAGCAGAGGCTTTACGCCTAGTGGCCCATTTGTCACGTCCATTCATGACCCAAGCGCCAGCTAAGATTTTCGAGCAATTAGGCTTGAGCGACCAAATGGATTTAGACTTCACGCAATTAGTCTATGGGGCCTTCCCAGCAGGCGCAAGCGTAGTGGCTAAGGGGACTCCAATCTTCCCACGCTTGGATGCAGAGGCAGAAGTGACCTATATTCAGGAAGCTATGGCAGCTGGCAAGCCAGGTGCTAGCCAAGCCAAGGTTGACGACCCTAACTGGGATCCAGAAGCCACTGAATTGGTTCACCGTGAAGTAGCCGAAGCTGAATTCGATGACTTCTTGAAGATTGAGATGAAGGTGGCAGAGGTCCTAGATGTTCAACCAGTCAAGGGATCTAATAAACTATTGCGCTTCCGTCTGGATGCAGGTGATAAGGCTCATCGTCAAATTCTATCTGGGATTGCTAAATTCTATCCAAATCCGGAAGAATTGATCGGCCGTAAGGTCTGCATCGTCTCTAACCTCAAGCCGCGTAAGATGATGGGCTATGTCAGCCAGGGGATGATCTTATCCTCTGAACAGGACGGCCAACTCCATCTCTTAGCAGCAGATCCAAATGCAGCCAATGGCGCTTGGATTGGCTAGCCGAGGTGACCAAGATGCCTTTATTTGATACGCACACGCACTTGAACGCCCAGCAATTTGCGGGCCAGGAGGCAGATTATATTGCCCGAGCCCTAGCGGCGGACGTGGGCTATCTAGCAGTGGTGGGATTTGATGATCCCACCATTGAGCGTAGTTTGGCCTTAAGTGCGGCCTACGATAACATTATTTCGGTGGTGGGTTGGCACCCGACTGAGGCCCACACCTACAATGACCAGGTGGAGCGTCGCCTGGAGGAACAGCTAGAATTGCCTAAGGTTAAGATGCTAGGCGAGATTGGCTTAGACTACTATTGGGATACTGCCCCTCGTGATGTGCAGGCCCAGGTCTTTCGGCGCCAGATTGCCATTGCCAAGTCACATGGCCTGCCTATTACCATTCATAACCGTGAGGCAACCGAAGACACCTATCGCATACTCAAGCAAGAAGGCTTGCCGGCTGCGGGGGGCATAATGCATAGCTTTGGCGGGACAGCTGAAGAAGCCATGCGTTTTGTAGACCTGGGCATGCATATTAGCTTCAGTGGGGTCTTGACCTTTAAGAAATCCGAGGCAGTCCGTCAAGCGGCGGCCTTAGTACCTGCCGAGCGTCTCTTGGTGGAGACCGATGCGCCTTATTTGGCGCCCGTGCCTAAGCGTGGTAAGCAAAATGAACCAGCCTATGTTCGCTATGTGGCGGAATGTCTGGCCCAGGTGCGAGACATGAGTCTGGAAGAGCTGGCCAAATTGACGACGGGCAATGCCTGCCGTCTCTTCCGGTGGCGGCCTGAGGGGTGGGACCAATGAGTCAAGCTATGCCTCAAGAGATCATAGTGGTCGAAGGACGCGATGATACTAAACGCCTGATTGAGACCTTTGGCCCAACGGTTAAAACCATTGAGACGGGTGGCTCGGCGCTAGAAGCGCCAGTCTTGGCACAAATTGTAGAAGCAGCTAGGACTCATGGCATTATTGTCCTAACAGATCCTGATTACCAAGGGGAGCGTCTGAGACGTCTGGTGACCCAGGCGGTGCCAAGTGCTAAGCAAGCCCATATTAGCCGGGCGGCAGCCTTTGGTGGCCAAGGCAAGAGTCTAGGGGTGGAACATGCTAGTCCCCAAGAAATTCGCCAAGCCCTAAGTCAGGTCATGACCCCTGTTGAGGGGGACTTAGTGGCCTTAATTCCCATGGGCAGCCTGGCCCAGTGGGGACTAACCGCAGGCCCGGGCGCCAAGGAGCGCCGACAGGCTGTCAGTCAGCACTTTAATTTAGGCTATACCAACGCCAAGCAATTGCAGCGTCAACTGCAACGCTATGGCATCGACCAGGCTAGCTTGGGTGAATTCATTCAAGCCCTGGATCAAGCCCAAGGAGGGACCCGAGAATGAGAGATTTCCGGCCGATTGCGACGCCGACCCGTACTGTTGAGATTATGCGTCGCTTCGATATTCAAATGAAAAAGAGTCTGGGTCAGAACTTTCTAATCGAGCCCCGGATGTTAGAGAAGATGATTGAAGCTGGCCAAGTCGATGCAGATACCACAGTCATCGAGATTGGTCCTGGGATTGGCGCTCTGACCCAATACCTGGCTCACCATGCCAAGCAGGTCTTGGCCTTCGAGATTGATCAGCGTTTTGTGGGCATCCTGCAGGAAACCCTAGCAGACTGTGATAATGTCCAAGTGGTCCACCAAGATATCTTGTCTGTGGATTTCTCTAGCCCCGAATATGCCTGGCTGCAAGATCAGTCCCGACTGGTCGTAGTGGCAAATCTTCCCTATTATATAACCACGCCTATCATCATGCGCCTGATTGAGAGCAATCTGCCCTTCCAGTCGCTAGTGATGATGATGCAAAAGGAAGTCGCAGAGCGGATGACAGCGGCGGTGGGCACCAAGGCCTATGGTTCCCTGTCTGTAGCCATTCAATTGGAGATGGAGAGCGAGATTGCCTTCATTGTGCCTAAGAATGTCTTTATCCCTAAACCAAATGTGGATTCTGCTGTGCTCAAGCTAACTCGCCGACCAGCACCCTTGGTTCAAGTCAGCGATAAGGAAGCCTTTCAGGCCTTTGTCCAAGCGGGCTTCAAGCAACGTCGCAAGACCTTATGGAATAACCTCAAGTCAGCTTATGTGCCAGACCTTCTTAGTGAAGACAGCTTGCGCCAGGTCTTCGACCAGGCGGGCATCGAGCCTAACCGCCGGGCTGAAAGTCTCAGCCTCATGGAGTTCGCGGACTTAGAGGCTGCCTTTGAGGCTCATAAGGCAAAAGGCTAGAAGTTAGCAAAAGGCGAACGTTGTCAGTTTTTTCAGGATAAGTTGCCGACCTTTCCTAGGTTAGTATACCTAACTGTGCTATAATAGTAGGAAAGAGGTGAGGCTTATGCCAAAAGAAATTGCCGAGATTAAATCCCTCATGGATCAAAACATCGGCGAAAAAATTATTATCACCGTCCAACTCGGTCGTAATAAGAAGCGTACGCGCCGAGGCGTCCTGAAAGAAACCTATCGTTCTGTCTTCGTTGTTGATTTAGAGCAAGAGGCCAACACCCTAGGGTGTGTCTCCTATAGCTACTGCGATGTCCTGACTAAGGCCATCGACGTAGATTTTGCGCAATAGCCATTATTTTTTTAGCCAAGTGCTCCTGAGAGGGCCTTGGCTATTTTTGTGTCTAAAAGGCCCAAAAATCGGCCAAAACATCACCTAAAAGGTGAATTATTATCGGCCGGGTAACAGGGAAATCGTCATCATCCGACATGAAAACGAAAACATGCAAAAAGGCCAAAAAAACTTGAGAAAAGCCTTGATTTACAAGTATTCCTACGCTATAATAATGATTGTGCCTTAATGGGTACCAGTGTGCCCATCGCAGGACATGCCCCCTCTTAGAAGCGGGGAAGACAGCTATGAAGCGAGAGGTTGCGACACACCCGGACGCTTTGCCACGGGCGGGTGAGGTTGGAAATTCTTGTGGAGCAAGTCATTTTATCAAAATTGACGAAGGAGGAAATCTAAATGGCAAACAAAAAAATTCGGATTCGCTTGAAGGCTTACGAGCATCGTGCATTGGATTTAGCAGCAAGCAAAATCGTAGAATCAGCACAAAGAACAGGAGCGAAGACAGCGGGGCCAATCCCACTGCCAACTGAGCGTTCTTTATATACCGTGATTCGTGCGACTCACAAATACAAAGACTCTCGCGAACAATTCGAAATGCGTACACACAAACGTTTAATCGACATCTTAGAACCAACTAACAAAACAGTTGATGCTTTGATGAAATTAGACTTACCTAGCGGTGTAGACGTAGAAATCAAATTATAATTTTAGAAAAATGGAGGTGTACTCATGACCAAAGGAATCTTAGGTAAAAAAGTAGGGATGACTCAATTCTTCACTGAGAACGGTGAATTGGTACCTGTAACTGTTATCGAAGCTACTCCAAACGTGGTATTACAAGTTAAAACCATGGAAAACGATGGCTACGAAGCGGTTCAATTAGGTTTCCAAGACTTGCGTGAAGTATTGTCAAACAAACCTGCTAAAGGTCATGTAGCAAAAGCAAATGCTACTCCTAAGCGCTTCATTCGCGAGTTCCGCGAAGTTGAGCTTGGAGAATATCAAGTAGGACAAGAAATCACAGTGGAAACTTTCGCAGCTGGCGACATCGTCGATGTGACGGGTACATCCAAGGGTAAAGGATTCCAAGGTGCAATCAAGCGTCATGGCCAATCACGTGGTCCAATGGCTCACGGTTCTCGTTACCACCGTCGTCCAGGTTCGATGGGTGGGGCTTCGTTCCCATCACGCGTCTTCAAGGGTAAAGGCCTTCCAGGTCAAACCGGTGGCGAACGCGTAACCATCCAAAACTTGGAAGTTGTAGCGGTTGACGTAGAAAACAACGTAATCTTGATCAAGGGTAATGTCCCAGGTGCCAAGAAATCACTCGTTGAAATCAAACAAGCAATTAAAACAGTTAAATAATTCGAGGAAGGAGGAACGAGTAAATGACAAAAGTAAGTTTATTTAAACAAGACGGTTCACAAATCGGCGAAATCGAATTGAATGCAGCTGTATTTGGGGTTGAACCTAACGAAGACGTAATCTTCGACGCAGTAATCATGCAACGTGCATCTTTACGTCAAGGGACTCACGCGGTGAAGAACCGTTCCGCAGTACGCGGTGGTGGCCGTAAGCCATGGAGACAAAAAGGGACTGGCCGTGCACGTCAAGGTTCTATCCGTTCACCACAATGGGTTGGTGGGGGTACCGTATTTGGTCCAACACCTCGTTCATACAGTTATAAATTACCAAAGAAAGTACGCCGCTTAGCGTTACAATCTGTATTATCTCAGAAAGTATTAGAAGGCAAGTTAGTAGTTGTTGATGAACTCAGCTTTGCAGCTCCATCAACTAAGGAATTCAAGTCAGTATTGAACAACCTTAAAGTAGATGCGAAAACTCTCTTAGTATTAGAAGGGACTAACGCCAACGCTTACTTCTCAGCACGTAACTTAGCTAACGTGAAAGTGATCGACGAAGGCAACGTGAACGTATTAGACGTTGTAAACTACGACACACTTGTCATCACTAAAGCAGCACTTTCAACCGTAGAGGAGGCTTTAGCATAATGCAATTATCAGAAGTAGTATTACGCCCAGTCATCACTGAACAATCAGTTGCTGGTTTAGACGAGAAAAAATACACGTTCGAAGTAGACCGTCGTGCTAACAAAACTCACATCAAACAAGCGGTTGAAGCAATGTTTGAAGGGGTTAAAGTTAAGAAAGTTAACACGATCAACGTTGACGGTAAAGCAAAACGCATGGGCCGTTACGCTGGTTTCACTCGTAAGTACAAGAAAGCAGTCGTAACCTTGACTGCTGAATCAAAAGACATCGAATTATTCGCTAACGAAGCTGAATAATCACCTATAAAATGAGTAAGTAGGAGGGAATAAGAGTGGCGATTAAAAAGTACAAACCAACCTCTAACGGTCGTCGTAACATGACTGGTTATGATTTCAGCGAAATCACTGCATCAAAACCAGAGAAGACATTGTTATCTTCACAAAAACAAAAAGCCGGCCGTAACAACCAAGGTAAAATCACTGTTCGTCATCAAGGTGGCGGTAACAAACGCGCTTACCGTATCATCGATTTCAAACGTAACAAAGACAACGTAGTAGGGACTATCGCAACAATCGAGTACGATCCAAACCGTACCGCTAACATCGCGTTGGTACACTACGAAGACGGGATCAAGACTTACATCTTGGCACCAAAAGGCTTGAAGGTAGGCCAAAAAATTGAATCTGGTGAACATGCCGACATCCAAATCGGGAACGCATTGCCATTAGCAAACATCCCTGAAGGTACTGTAATCCACAACATCGAATTAAAACCAGGCAAAGGCGGTCAATTAATCCGTTCTGCTGGTACTAGTGCTCAAGTATTGGGTCACGAAGGTAAATACACTTTAGTTCGTTTGAACTCTGGTGAAGTTCGTATGATCTTATCAACTTGCCGTGCAACTATCGGGGTTGTTGGTAACGAACAACACGAATTAGTAAACATCGGTAAAGCCGGTCGTGCACGTTGGATGAGCAAACGTCCTGAAGTTCGTGGTTCCGTAATGAACCCTAACGATCACCCACACGGTGGTGGTGAAGGTCGTGCACCAATCGGGCGTAAATCTCCGATGTCTCCATGGGGTAAACCAACACTTGGTAAGAAAACCCGCTCTAAGAAAGCTAAATCTAGCAAGTTAATCATCCGCGGCCGTAAAAAATAATAGGCGCCGGTAACAAATAATCGAAGGGAGGCTTCATTGTGAGTCGTAGTTTGAAAAAAGGACCTTTCTGTGATGCGCACTTAATGAAAAAAGTGGAAGAGCAAGCAGAAAGCACAAAGAAACAAGTTATTAAAACCTGGTCACGTCGTTCAACCATCTTCCCTAACTTCATTGGTTTAACCATTGCCGTTTATGATGGCCGCAAGCACGTGCCTGTATATGTTCAAGAAGATATGGTAGGTCACAAATTAGGTGAATTCGTACCAACTCGTACTTATAAAGGTCACGCAGCTGACGACAAGAAATCTAAGAAACGCTAATTTATAGGAGGAAAACAAGATGTCTAACCAAGTTACATCTGCAAAAGCAGTTGCAAGAACAGTTCGCATTGCGCCTCGTAAAGTTCGCTTAGTCTTAGATCTTATCCGAGGTAAAAAAGTTGGCGAAGCAATTGCCATCTTAAAATTCACACCTAAAGCAGGTGCCCCAATCGTTGAGAAAGTGTTGATGTCTGCGATCGCTAACGCGGACCACAACTACGATCTTGACTTGGAAAACTTATACGTGAGTGAAGCATTCGCTAACGAAGGCCCAACCATGAAACGGTTCCGCCCACGTGCGAAAGGTTCAGCTTCACCAATCAACAAACGTACAAGCCACATCACTGTTGTGGTATCTGAGAAAGAGGAGGCTTAATCAATGGGTCAAAAAGTACATCCAATTGGTATGCGTGTCGGCGTCATCCGCGACTGGGACGCTAAATGGTATGCAGACAAGAACTTTGCTGAATACTTACACGAAGATTTAGCTATCCGCAAATTCTTATACAAGAAATTAAAAGAAGCATCAGTTTCTAACATCCAAATCGAACGTGCTGCTAACCGTGTGATTGTATCTGTTCACACTGCTAAGCCAGGTATGGTCATCGGTAAAGGTGGTTCCGAAATCGATGCAGTCCGTGCGGAATTAAGCAAATTAACCGGCAAGAAAGTCTTTATTAACGTTGTAGAAATCAAAGAACCAAGCTTAGACGCTAAATTGGTTGCTGAAGATATCGCACGTCAATTAGAAAACCGTGTGGCTTTCCGCCGTGCTCAAAAGCAAGCTATCCAACGTACTATGAAAGCTGGCGCTCAAGGGATCAAAACCATGGTATCAGGCCGTTTGAACGGTGCAGATATTGCGCGTAGCGAAGCATACTCTGAAGGTACTGTGCCACTCCATACCTTACGTAGCGACATCGACTACGCATGGGAAGAAGCGGACACTACTTACGGTAAGTTAGGAGTTAAAGTTTGGATCTGCCGTGGCCAAGTATTGCCACAAAAGAAAAACTCTGAGAAAGGAGGGAACTAATCAATGTTAGTACCAAAACGTGTAAAACACCGTCGTGAATTCCGTGGTAAAATGCGCGGAGAAGCTAAAGGTGGTAAACAAGTTGATTTCGGTGAATACGGCTTACGAGCTACTGAATCTCACTGGATCACAAACCGTCAAATCGAAGCAGCCCGTATTGCGATGACTCGTTATATGAAACGTGGTGGGAAAGTATGGATTAAAATCTTCCCTCACAAATCATATACTGCAAAAGCTATCGGGGTTCGTATGGGTTCTGGTAAAGGGGCACCTGAAGGTTGGGTAGCACCAGTTAAGCGTGGCAAGATTATGTTTGAAGTAGCGGGTGTATCTGAAGAAATCGCACGTGAAGCATTACGTTTAGCATCGCATAAACTACCAGTTAAGACCAAGTTCGTAAAACGTGAAGAATATGGTGGTGAATCGAATGAAAACTAATGAATTTAAAGCGTTAATCAAAGGGTTATCCACTGCTGAGTTGCTTGAACGTGAAGCTGAGTTGAAGAAAGAACTCTTCAACCTTCGATTCCAATTAGCAACAGGACAATTAGAAGATACAGCACGTTTACGCACTGTACGTAAATCTATCGCACGTATCAAAACTGCTTTACGCGAGCAAGAATTGTCTAAATAAACCAGCAAAGGAGGCTAACATCAATGACGACAGAACGCAACCAACGTAAAGTTTACCAAGGTCGTGTCGTGAGCGACAAAATGGACAAAACCATCACGGTTTTAGTCGAAACTCGTAAGACTCACCCTAAATACGGTAAACGCGTTAAATATTCTAAGAAATATAAAGCACATGATGAAGAAAACCGTGCAAAAGAAGGCGACATCGTGCGCATTATGGAAACTCGTCCATTATCAGCTACGAAACGCTTCCGTTTATTAGAGATTGTTGAAGAAGCAGTCATTATCTAATTAACCAAGTATATCTCGGAAGGAGGACATCGAAATGATTCAAACAGAAAGTCGATTAAAAGTTGCTGACAACTCTGGCGCACGTGAAGTGTTAACAATCCGTGTATTAGGTGGTTCAAACCGCAAAACTGCTAACATCGGGGATGTGATCGTTGCAACGGTTAAACAAGCAACGCCAGGTGGAGTTGTTAAAAAAGGTGACGTCGTAAAAGCAGTAATCGTACGTTCTAAATCAGGAGCTCGCCGTAAAGATGGTTCTTATATCAAGTTTGACGAAAATGCTTGCGTCATCATCCGTGACGATAAGAGCCCTCGTGGTACGCGTATCTTTGGACCAGTTGCACGTGAATTGCGTGATAACAACTACATGAAGATTGTTTCATTAGCTCCAGAAGTTTTATAAGAAATATTAACGAAGGAGGAAACTATTCATGCGTATCAAAAAAGGCGATACAGTTAAAGTAATTGCAGGTAAAGATAAAGGTAAAACAGGAACAGTTTTACGTACTTTACCAAAAGAAGACCGCGTAGTCGTAGAAGGCTTGAACATTGCCAAGAAGCACGTTAAACCTTCTCAAGCAGGTCAAGGCGGGATCGAAGAATTCCCAGCACCAATCCACGTGTCTAACGTTAAACTCGTTGATCCTAAATCAGGGGAAGCAACACGTGTGGGTTATCGTTTCGAAGACGGCAAGAAAGTCCGTTTCGCGAAGAAATCTAACGAAACCATCTAATCAATAGCGAGAGGAGGATTAACACTACATGGAAAATCGTTTAAAAGCTAAATACTCAAACGAAGTAACTAAAAAATTGATCGAACAATTCAACTACACTTCTGTTATGCAAGTGCCTAAAGTTGAAAAGATCGTCATCAACATGGGTGTGGGTGACGCAGTAGCTAACGCTAAGAACTTAGAAAAAGCTGTTGACGAACTCACTTTATTATCTGGTCAAAAGCCAGTGATTACCAAAGCTAAGAAATCCATCGCGGGCTTCCGTCTCCGTGAAGGTATGCCAATCGGGTGTAAAGTGACCCTACGTGGTGCGCGTATGTACGACTTCTTAGACAAGTTAGTCACTGTATCTTTACCACGTGTTCGTGACTTCCACGGTGTCAGCAACAAAGCCTTCGATGGCCGCGGGAACTACACCTTAGGGATCAAAGAACAACTTATCTTCCCTGAAGTGAACTATGATAACGTTGATAAAGTCCGCGGGATGGACATCGTTATCGTCACAACTGCGAAATCTGACGAAGAGGCACATGCTTTACTTAAAGAATTAGGCATGCCTTTCCAAAAATAAGACAAGGAGGCGAATGAACATTGGCTAAAAAATCAATGATTGCAAAAAACAAGCGGTCACCTAAATTCAAAGTTCAAGAGTATACGCGCTGCGAGCGTTGCGGACGTCCACACTCCGTATATCGTAAATTCAAACTTTGCCGTATTTGCTTCCGCGAACTTGCTTACAAAGGACAAATCCCTGGCGTGAAGAAAGCCAGCTGGTAATCCATACTGAACAAAGAGGAGGTAAATACAATATGGTTATGACAGATCCAATTGCTGATTTCTTAACTCGTATCCGTAACGCTAACAGCGTAGGTCACAAGACTGTATCAGCACCATCTTCAAAAATCAAAGTAGCGATTGCTGAAATCTTGAAACAAGAAGGTTTCATCAAAAACTATGAAGTCGCAGAAGACGACAAACAAGGTGAAATCACCATCTTCTTGAAGTACGGCCGTAACAACGAAAAAGTTATCACTGGCATCAAGCGTATTTCAAAACCTGGTTTGCGTATCTACACCAAATCAGAAGACCTACCTAAGGTATTAAACGGCTTAGGGATCGCCATCATCTCAACTTCTAACGGTGTTGTGACTGACAAACAAGCTCGTCAAGCTGGTGTCGGTGGCGAAGTATTAGCTTACGTTTGGTAATCTAATCTACTCATAATTAAGATAACTAGAAATAAGAAAGAGGAGGTGCAGCCCTGTGAGTCGTATCGGTAAAAAACCAGTCGTGATTCCAGCAGGCGTAACCGTCGAAGTAAAAGGTCATACAGTGACTGTAAAAGGCCCTAAAGGTACTTTGACACGTGAATTCCACCCAAACATTGCGTTGGAAGTTCAAGAGAATGAAGTAGTCTTCACTCGTCCAAATGATTCAAAAGAAAACCGTTCATTACACGGGACTATGCGTTCTGTCTTCAGCAACATGGTTGAAGGTGTAGCGAATGGCTTCAAGAAAGAATTAGACCTTATCGGGGTCGGTTACCGTGCTCAAAAACAAGGTAACAAATTAGTATTGAACGTGGGTCTTTCTCACCCAGTTGAATTCGAACCAGTTGAAGGTGCTAACTTTGAAGTTCCTTCTAACACTAAGATTATCGTAGAAGGTTACGATAAAGAGAAAGTCGGCGCATTAGCAGCCAACATCCGTGGCGTACGTCCACCAGAACCATATAAAGGTAAAGGGATTCGTTACACTGACGAATATGTACGTCGTAAAGAAGGTAAGACTGGTAAGTAATAGACCGGTCCTGATCTTCTCCTATAAATTAAACTTAAAGAGGTGAAAATTGTGATTACAAAACCAGATAAAAACAAAGTACGTCGTAAAAGACATGCTCGCGTAAGAAACAAAATCTCTGGTACTGCTGAGTGCCCACGCTTGAACGTGTTCCGTTCCAACACGCACATCTACGCTCAATTAATTGATGACGTAGCGGGTGTGACGCTTGCAAGTGCCTCTAGTAATGACAAATCAGTGACAGGGACCAAAGTTGAACAAGCTTCAGCTGTAGGTAAATTAGTTGCTGAACGTGCGGTAGCAAAAGGCTTCAAGAAAGTTGTCTTCGACCGCGGTGGGTACCTATATCACGGTCGTGTGAAAGCTTTGGCTGAAGCAGCTCGTGAAAACGGCCTAGAATTTTAATAGAAGGAGGATACTAGTTCATGGTTCACATCAATCCAAATACCTTGGAAAACATCGAAGAACGCGTTGTGACGATTAACCGTGTTACCAAAGTTGTTAAGGGTGGACGTCGTCTACGTTTCTCAGCTTTAGTAGTTGTCGGTGATAAGAACGGTCACGTTGGCTTTGGTACTGGTAAAGCTCAAGAAGTTCCAGAAGCAATCCGTAAAGCTATCGAAGATGCGAAGAAAAACTTAATCGAAGTACCATTGACCGGAACCACAATTCCTCACGAAGCAATTGGCGAATTCTGTGGTGGTCGTGTCTTAATCAAACCAGCACCAGCCGGTTCTGGGGTTGCAGCAGGTGGTCCTGTTCGTGCCGTAATGGAATTAGCAGGGGTAGCTGACGTAACAAGTAAGTCTCTTGGTTCTAACACACCAATCAACATGGTGCGTGCGACTGTAGAAGGCTTGAAACAATTGAAAGTAGCTGAAGAAGTTGCTGCTTTACGTGGCAAATCAGTCGAAGAAATTTTAGGCTAAGGAGGACAATCAAATGGCGAACTTACAAATCCAATTGAAACGCAGCTTGATCGGTCGTCCTAAAAATCAAATCCAAACTGCTAAGGCTTTAGGTTTAACTAAGACTTACAAGACCGTTGTTAAACCAGACAACGAAGCAGTTCGTGGGATGATCAATACGATCAGTCACTTAGTTGAAGTAAAAGAAGCATAAAAATTAGAGACTAATACAAGGAGGTGCCACAGGAATGAAACTTCATACATTAAAACCTGCTGAAGGTTCACGTCAAGAACGTAACCGTGTCGGTCGTGGTCAAGGTTCCGGTAACGGTAAAACTGCTGGTCGCGGTCAAAAAGGTCAAAAAGCCCGTTCTGGCGGTGGCGTACGTTTAGGTTTCGAAGGTGGACAAACTCAATTGTTCCGTCGTTTACCAAAACGTGGATTCAACAACATCAACCGTAAAGAATATGCAGTCGTTAACTTGGAAGCTCTCAACCGCTTCGAAGACGGTACGACAGTTACACCAGCTCTCTTAGTTGAAGCAGGTGTCGTTAAGAAAGAATTATCAGGAGTAAAAATCTTAGGTAATGGTCAACTTGAAAGAAAATTAACTGTTCAAGCAGCCAAATTCTCTAAAGGTGCAGAGCAAGCAATTACTGCAGCTGGTGGATCAATCGAGGTGATCTAATGTTTACCTTCATTAAAAATGCATTTGCGGATAAAGATACGCGTCGTCGCATCTTTTTCACGCTCTTCGTTTTTGCGGTATTCCGATTAGGGTCACATATTCCTGTACCTGGGGTTCGGGTTTCAGCGATTAATACTTTCGCTGAGAGCGGCCTCTTAGGCTTATTAAACACTTTCGGTGGCGGGGCCTTGAAGCGCTTCTCGCTCTTCGCCATGGGGGTTTCTCCATACATTACCGCCTCAATCATCATTCAGTTATTACAAATGGACATCGTGCCTAAGTTTACTGAATGGGCTAAGCAAGGGGAAGTTGGGCGTCGTAAGCTCAACCAATGGACCACTTATGTTGCCATTGCCCTTGGTTTAGTGCAATCTTACGGTATCGCCCTCGGTTTTAACCGGATGGCGCGTCTGGGCTTGATTGCCAACCCGACGACAACGCGTTACCTGACGATTGCCCTCATCTTAACAGCGGGTTCCATGTTCTTGGTCTGGTTGGGTGAGATGATTACCCGAAGCGGTGTCGGTAACGGCTTGTCCATGATTATCATGGCCGGGATCGTTGCAGAAGTGCCTAAGGAATTGATGGGTTATCTCCAACGCCATCTGGTAAATGGTGGAGATCATGCTATGACTAATATGTTGGCTTTAGCAGCTATTATCTTGGTCATTGTCATCTTAATCGTCATTATCGTTTTAATGGAACGGGCACAATTGCGAATCCCAATCCATTATTCTAAGAAAGCGTCAGGGGCGCGCTACTCAGCTCACCTCCCGCTTAAGATTAACTCAGCTGGGGTTATTCCAGTAATTTTCGCTAGCTCGTTCATTACAACGCCTCAGATGATATTCTCGTTTGTGACAGTCGATCGGACTAATCCATGGATGGACTTCCTGGTACAACTCTTCGACTACCAAACAGTCTACGGTGTAATCTTCTACACTGTCCTATTAATTGCGTTTACTTATTTCTATTCATTGATTCAAGTGAATCCGGAGAAAGTTGCCGAGAACTTGCAGAAGTCGAGCGGGTACATCCCAAGCGTTCGTCCTGGGAAAGATACCGAAACTTACTTAACAAAAGTAATCAACCGCTTGAGCGGAGTAGGCGCACTTTACTTGACTTTGATTGCGGTATTACCGATTGTGGCAGGGTTCTTCTGGAACTTAACGTCACGTATCTCACTCAGCGGGACCAGCTTGCTGATTGTGGTCGGGGTTGCCATTGAGACTGCTAAGCAGGTCGAAGGGCGCGTTATCAAACGCCGTTATCAAGGATTCATTCAATAATCATGTGTCAAATAGAAGTAAAGGGAAGATACAAGATGAATATTTTATTAATGGGTTTGCCTGGTGCCGGTAAAGGGACACAGAGTGAACGTCTAGTAAAAGATTATCAAATCGTACATATTGCAACTGGGGACATTTTCCGTGCTGCGATTCAGAACGAAACTCCACTTGGGCTCCAAGCCAAGGCTTACACTGACAACGGGAACCTAGTTCCTGATGAAGTGACCAACGCCATTGTACGTGAACGTTTAGCCCAAGACGACGTGAAAGCCCAAGGCTTCATGTTGGATGGCTACCCACGTACAAGCGCACAAGCTCAAGCGCTTGATCAAAACTTGGTGGAGTTAAACTCTCCAATCCATGCCGTTATCTATATCGATGTAGATCCAGAAGTCCTCAAGGATCGCTTGAGTGGCCGAATCATCTGCCGCAACTGTGGGGCAACCTACCACAAACTCTACAACCCACCGAAGGTTGAAGGGGTCTGTGACAATTGTGGTGCCAGTGATTTCTATCAACGTGAAGATGACAAGCCTGAGAAAGTTGCATATCGTATCAATCTCCAAATGGAATCAATTCGACCAATACTGGATTATTATGAGGAACGTGGGCTTCTTTACCGAGTGGATGGTCAACAAGCCATCGACAAGGTCTACGAAGATATCCGCCAGATTTTGTCCTCAGTGGCACAATAGCCTAACAGTAAGTTGGTAAGAGGAGGAAGTATGAATGGCTAAAGATGATGTAATTGAAGTTGAAGGTACAGTCATTGAAACTTTACCAAATGCAATGTTTAAGGTTGAATTAGAGAATGGGCATGAAATACTGGCTCACGTTTCAGGTAAAATCCGGATGAACTACATCCGCATCTTACCAGGAGATAAGGTAACGATTGAATTATCTCCTTACGATTTGACACGTGGTCGTATTACCTACCGCTTTAAGTAAACCGTTCCGTTTCGAATTTAAGGAGGGAATTAGTTAAGATGAAAGTTAGAGCATCTGTAAAGCCAATTTGCGAAAAATGTAAAATCATTCGTCGCAACGGCAATGTGATGGTAATTTGCGAAAATCCAAAACATAAACAACGTCAAGGTTAATAAGAAGGAGGTGCCAGATAAATGGCTCGTATTGCTGGAGTAGATATTCCGCGTGAAAAACGTGTAGTAATCTCATTAACATACATCTACGGTATTGGTTTGAAAACTGCACAACAAGTATTAAAACAAGCAAACGTTTCTGAAGACACTCGCGTTAAGGACTTATCAAACGATGAGCTCGACCGTATCCGTGAAATCATTGACGGCCTCAAAGTTGAAGGGGACTTACGTCGTGAAATTAGCTTGAACATCAAGCGTCTCCAAGAAATCGGTTCTTACCGTGGCTTACGTCACCGTCGTGGCTTGCCAGTTCGTGGTCAAAACACCAAGAACAACGCTCGTACACGTAAAGGACCTAAGAAAATGGTCACTGGTAAAAAATAATACTCGAATATAGAATGAAGGAGGTATAAACTTCATGGCAAAGAAAAAACAAGTTGCACGTCGTCGCCGTCGTGTTAGAAAAAATGTCGAGAAAGGTGTAGCACACATTCGCTCTACATTCAACAACACTATTGTTATGATCACTGACGTGAATGGTAATGCTATTTCATGGTCATCCGCAGGTTCATTAGGTTTCCGTGGTTCTAAGAAATCTACCCCATTCGCTGCACAAATGGCTTCAGAAGTGGCTGCTAAAGGTGCTATGGATCACGGGATGAAGACTGTTGAAGTAACAGTAAAAGGCCCAGGTTCAGGTCGTGAGTCAGCAATTCGTTCATTGCAAGCTACAGGTTTAGAAGTAACCGCCATCCGCGACGTTACCCCTATTCCTCACAACGGTTGCCGTCCTCCAAAACGTCGCCGCGTATAATCTAGATGACTCAAGCAACTGTGAAGCGCGTTATTACCAAGACTAACGTTTTGAAAGGGGAATATAATCGATGATCGAAATTGAAAAGCCAGAAATTAAAACGATTGAAGTCAGTGACGATGCCAAATTTGGTAAAATTGTCGTTGAACCACTTGAACGTGGATATGGAACAACCCTTGGAAATTCATTACGTCGTATTTTATTATCTTCATTACCTGGTTCCGCTGTTACTAGCATCCAGATTGATGGAGTACTGCATGAATTTGCTACAGTTGAAGGTATCGTGGAAGATGTTCCAACGATTATCTTGAACTTGAAGAAATTAGCATTGAAACTTCACACTCAAGAGTCAAAAGTAATTGAATTAAACGTCACCGGTCCAAAAGTTGTGACCGCAGCTGATATTATGCATGATAACGATGTGCAAATCCTCAACCCTGAGCTCTACATTTGCACCCTGGCTGATGGCGCTGAATTGAAGATGCGTCTCAACGTAGCCAACGGTCGTGGTTATGTACGGAGTGAACACAACAAACGGGAAGACATGCCAATCGGCGTCTTACCAATCGATTCGATCTATACCCCAATTAAGAAGGTAAACTATCAAGTCGAAAACACCCGTATCGGGCAAAAGAACGTTTATGATAAATTAACTTTAGATATTTGGACCGACGGTTCAATTAGTCCTGAAAAATCATTAAGTTTAGCCGCTAAAATCTTAACGGAGCACTTGAATATCTTCGTTAACCTCAACGATGAAGCGCGTCAAACTGAAATTATGGTTGAGAAGGAAGAAGCTGAAAAAGAGAAAATGTTAATCATGACGATTGAAGAGTTAGACTTATCCGTTCGTTCATACAACTGTTTGAAACGCGCGGGTATCAACACGATTCAAGAGTTGACTAACAAATCAGAAGCAGAAATGATTAAAGTACGTAACCTTGGCCGTAAATCATTAGAGGAAGTCAAACAAAAATTGGCTAACCTTGAGTTGAGCTTACGCCAAGACGACTAGTATAGGATATTTCATATTCAAAGCAAAGGAGGAAACTGAATAATGGCATACCGCAAATTAGGACGTAAGAGCGCACAACGTAACGCATTATTGCGTGACTTAACTACTGATGTGATCGTATACGGCCGTATCGAAACCACAGAAACTCGTGCCAAAGAAGTACGTAAATTCGTTGATCAAATGATTACCTTAGGTAAAAAAGGTGACTTAGCATCACGCCGTCGTGCTGCAGCATTCTTGCGTAACGAGATTGCTAGCGCAACCGTTGAAGGGGATCAAGTCGTTGTTGAACGTGTCTTGACTCGTTTGTTCGGTGAGTACGCTGAGCGCTACGCTGACCGCCAAGGTGGCTACACCCGTGTCTTGAAGACCGGCCCACGTCGTGGTGATGGCGCCCCAATGGCAATCATCGAATTAGTATAATAGAGTGAGAATTCGCTTTATGATGAGGAGTGTGACGATTCTGTAGCCTTGCTAACCAACTACAGGGTCTAGCTCTATAGCACGATTGGGGGAGCCCTGCTTCCCCAATCGCTAGCTATCATCGTAAAAGTGATTTTTTTTTGGACTTATACTCAAATTCTTGAAAGTGACGCCCCCAGGTGGTAGAGTAAGGGGGTGAGTTGCTTTCATAGCTAAGTCCAGGCAGGAAACTGGCTTTAGCTATGAAAGTAGCAAGGAGGCCCCAGGGGCAGAGAGGATGAAACAGACATGGCAGCAAGCGTTGTAAAACTATCGCATATCGATTTTCGTTACTATGGTAGCGAGGTCAATTCCCTGACCGATGTCTCCCTAGAAATCAAGGAAGGCGAATGGGTGGCCATTATTGGGCCAAACGGCTCAGGTAAGTCTACCCTAGCCAAAATTATGAATGGCCTCCTCGTGCCTGCGGCAGGCCAGGTAACCATTAAGGATTTAACTATTGACGAAGAGACCGTTTGGGAAGCGCGTCGCTCAGTGGGCATGGTCTTCCAGAACCCTGATAACCAGTTTGTTGGGTCGACGGTAGAAGATGATGTGGCCTTCGGTTTGGAGAATAATGGAGTGCCACGCCAGGAGATGATCACCCGGATCGAAGAGGCGCTGGCTGAGGTTCGGATGTCAGAATTTAAGGCCAAGGAGCCTGCTCGCCTATCGGGTGGCCAGAAGCAACGAGTAGCCTTGGCTAGCATCTTGGCTTTACGACCTGACATTATTATCTTGGATGAAGCGACTTCTATGTTGGACCCTAACGGTCGCCAAGAAGTGATTGCTGCCATCCGTAAGATTAAGGAACGCTTTAATCTGACGGTTATTTCCATTACCCATGATTTGGACGAAGCTAGCTTGGCTGACCGTATCCTCATGATGCAGGGCGGCCGCCTAGTTCAAGACAAGAAACCAGAAGAAATCTTCCTAATGGGTGAGCAATTAGTGGAACAGGGCTTGGATGTACCTTTTTCACAGAAACTTAAGGACGCTCTAGCTGCCCGCGGACTGGATGTGCCGGATAACTATCTCGATGAGGAGGCCTTATTGACATGGATCACACCATTGTATTTGACCAAGTAAGTTACCATTACAATGCCAATACGCCTTTTGAGGTAGCGGCCCTCTTCGACGTGAATTTAACCATTCCAGCCCATCAAGTGACTGCCGTCATCGGTCATACGGGTTCAGGTAAGTCGACTTTGATTCAACACCTTAATGTTTTGATTAAGCCAACCAAGGGGTCTGTACGTCTAGGGGATGTCTTGGTTACATCTACGGCTAAGTTACCTTCCCTCAAGCCCTTGCGTAAGCAGGTCGGTGTCGTCTTCCAATTCCCGGAAGCCCAGCTCTTCGAAGAGACAGTCCTCAAGGATGTCATGTTCGGACCTTTGAATTTCGGTGTCTCGGAAGAGGAAGCTCTCGCCATAGCTAAGGAGAAACTAGCTCTAGTCGGCATCAGTCCCGACCTCTATGAGCGCTCGCCTTTCGATCTCAGTGGGGGCCAAATGCGACGGGTGGCCATTGCCGGTGTTCTGGCCTTAGAACCGCAAGTGCTGGTCTTAGACGAGCCAACTGCCGGCCTAGACCCACTAGGCCAAGCCCAAATGTTGGATATGTTCATGCGCCTGCAAAAAGAGGACAAGTTGACCCTGGTCTTAATCAGCCACCAAATGGATGACGTGGCCCGCTATGCCGACCATGTCATTGTCATGGAAGGGGGCACGGTGGTTAAGACAGGTACGCCTGAACAGGTCTTCAGCCAGACGGATTGGCTACGGCAACGGCGCTTGGATGTGCCCCGCTCCATGCAGTTTCTGGAGAAATTACAGGAGCGCTTAGGGGACCAAGCCCTGGAAATTGACCAGGCCCCCCTGACCGTTGAAGCCTTAGCCGACTTGCTTATGGCCCATCTTCCAGCTAAGGAGGGGACCGGTCATGTTGGATAAAATGTTACTGGGACGCTATATTAATATGGATTCCTGGGTCCATCGACTGGATCCACGGACCAAGTTGCTAGCTTCTTTCTACTTTATTTTTGCGGTCTTCTTAGCCGATTCCTGGTTGGGGTATGCCATTTTGGCGCTCTTTACCCTCTTGGCTATTAAGTTGACCGGTCTTTCCTTTAAGTTCTTTATTAATGGGGTCAAGCCCATGATTTGGCTGATTCTCTTCACTGTGGTCTTCCAGATTCTCTTCACTAATGGGGGCCATGTCTTCTGGCAGTGGGGACCCTTTGTCCTCTCGACTGGAGGGCTGGAGAGTGGGGCCTTTATCTTCATGCGTCTGGTCCTCATTATTATGATGTCCACTATTCTAACCTTAACGACGGCGCCCCTGGAGCTAACGGACGGGATTGAACATCTCTTGCGGCCACTGGCTCGCTTTGGCTTCCCTGCCCACGAGTTGGCCCTCATGCTGGCTATCGCCTTGCGCTATGTGCCAACCCTCATGGATGAAGCCCAGAAAATTATGAACGCCCAACGCTCGCGTGGGGTAGAGTTCGATCAAGGCAGTCTCATGCAGAGAATGAAGGCTGTCGTACCAATTTTAGTGCCCCTTTTCATCTCTGCCTTCAACCGGGCCGAAGAAATGGCAACCGCCATGGAGGCGCGGGGCTATCGCGGAGCAGAAGGCCGTACCAAGTATCGCCAGTTGGCCTACAGCCCAGCTGATAGACAAGTGCGTTGGGCCTTGCTAGTCCTGACCTTAGCCTTATTAGCTAGCCGTTTCTGGCCAGTGGGGTGAGGCTATGCCACGTTATGCCATTCAACTCGCTTATGACGGTAGTCGCTTTGTCGGCTACCAAGTTCAGCCCAATGGCCCTTCTATTCAGGCCAATCTAGACGCGGCTCTAATCAAAATGGCCAAGTGCCCAGAAGGTGTGACCATTCCTACGGTGGCGTCAGGCCGGACTGATTCAGGTGTCCATGCCTTGGGCCAGGTAGTACATTTTGATTATCCTGCCCCTATGCCTCAACAAGCCATGCAAAGAGCGCTCAATGCCCTCTTGGATCCGGCGATTAAGGTAGTAGCAGTGGCCCGAGTAGCTGATGATTTTCATGCCCGCTACCATGCCATCGGTAAGGAGTATCGCTATCGGGTGGATATAGGCGCCTATGCCAATCCCTTCAAACGTCTCTACAGTCTCCACCATCCTTATCGCTATGACTTAGATCGAATCAATCAAGCCTTGGAGGCAGTGGTGGGAACCCACGACTTCACTAGCTTCTGTTCGACCAAGACCGATAAGGAAGACAAGGTACGGACCGTTCATCTGGCCCGAGTGTGGGAAGATAGGGACCAGCAGGAACTGGTCTTCCAGTTCCGGGGGACAGGGTTCCTCTATAATATGATTCGGATTCTGGTCGGGACCAGCCTACAAATTGGGGATGGGCTGCGTCCTGTCAATGAACTTGAGCGTTTAATCCAGGTTCAGAACCGCAAGGAAGCAGGGCCAACGGCACCGCCACAGGGACTTTATCTCCATCAGGTTTTCTATGAGCCATCGCCATTTAACAAATAACTAATCAAGCCCTCTTGCCTAGCAAGAGGGCTTGATCTTTGCTATTAAAAAAGCATTGACATTTGTTCAGAGTTCCCTTAAAATTAACTCATGTGATTTTAATTTAACCTAGGAGGATACTTATGAAACAAGTACTCAAGAAAACCTTGTTAGCCGGCGCTGCCTTTTTAGCCTTGGCTGCAAGCTTACCAACACCTTTGCCTGCACACGCTCAAGGTAAAGAAGTCAACACTGTTGTTTCCTCAGAAATGGCAAGCATCGACCCAGCCAAAGCGTCTGATGCGCCAAGCGGGAACATCATCCATAACGTCTTCGAAGGTTTGACCCGTGAATCGCAAGACTTCAAGAGCCAAGTGCCAGGTGTGGCCGAATCTTGGCAAGTCAGCGAAGATGGCAAGACCTATACCTTCAAACTACGTTCAGACGCTAAATGGTCTAACGGGGACCCTGTTACTGCAGGGGACTTCGAATATGCCTGGAAACGTGTCATCAATCCTGAAACAGGGGCTGACTACGCAGGGCTCTTCTTCGTTATCGAAGGGGCGCAAGCCTACAACGAAGGCAAAGGGAGTGCAGACCAAGTTGGGGTCAAAGCGGTTGACGACACGACCTTAGAAGTGAAGTTGGTTAACCCAACTGCTTACTTCTTAAGCTTAACTGCTTTCTATGCATTTGCACCTGTTAACAAGAAAGTGGTAGAAGCTAATGCTGACTGGGCTGACGACTTAAGCGACAAGTATGTCACTAACGGGGCTTTCAAGTTAGCTGAATGGAACCACAACTCAGATATCGCCTTAGAGAAGAATGACCAATACTGGGATAAGGACAATGTCAAGGTTGACCGTGTCAACGCGCAAATCGTGGAGTCTGATGCAACGGTTACTAAGATGTTCCAATCTGGTGAAATTGACTTTGTCAGCGCACCATTCGGGACCTTGTCTTTAGATTCTTTTGAAGGCTTCAAGAAACAAGGGATTCTCAATGTAGAGCCTCAATCTGCTATCTACGTCTACAAAATCAACACCAAGGACTCTGTAATGTCTAATGTCAATATCCGTAAGGCTTTGGCTTTAGCAATTGACCGTCAAGGTTTGGTAACTAACATTACCAAGGCTGAACAAAAACCTGCTAAGGGGATTGTGCCAGCCTCAGTTACTGGCTTCGAAGCAGACGCTAACTACTTCAAGGATGCCGACTATGAAGGCGCCAAAGAATACTTGGCTAAAGGGTTACAAGAATTAGGTCTCAAGGACCCAAGTGAATTGACCGTTAAGATTTCTATGAACACCAATGAAGCTCACGCAGCTATCGCTCAATACATCCAGGAAGGTTGGTCTAAGAACTTAGGGATCAAGGTAGAATTGGACAACTCTGAGTTCCAAGTTTACTTAGATCGTCTCAAGACCGGTGACTTCCAAGTGGCGCGTTTAGGTTGGTCTGGTGACTTCAACGATGCCTTAACCTTCTTAGATCAATACCGTAGCGCTGATGCAGGTAACAACTACACTGGTTGGGAAAATGCAGACTACGCTAAGTACCTAGAAGAAGCAGCCAAAGAAACAGACGCTAACAAACGTTTAGAAATTCTGAAGAAGGCTGAAAAAGTCTTAATGGACGAAATGCCAGTTATTCCAATCTATGACTATACTCATGTAAGTGTTAAGAAAGACAACATCAAGGGCTTAGCAACTTCGCCACTTGGTAAGATTGATTTGAAATACTTAGAGGTAGAATAAACCTCCAAGAATTAGGGCTGATTCCTAGCATCCCCTTGCTTAGCAAGGGGATATTTTTATGTCATGAAAACGCTCATTTTCGGAAAAAATATTGACAAATGGTGAATTTAAGATTAAAATTAATTCATGTGTTTTTAATCTTTCGATTGATTTTTGGTCAGCAAGAGGGGCGAAAAAGCTGACAGAGAGTCATCCTCACGCTTAGTAAAACAAATCTTAAGCCGTGATTTTAATGAGAGAATAGAAGTAGCAAATAAGAGGTCGGGTTTATACTGATCCCCCGCCCTTAAATTATTAGAGGAGGAGTAGACATGCGCAAATATATCTTCAAGCGCCTAATCTATATGGTCATTGCCTTATTCTGTATTATCACTTTGACCTTCTTCCTGATGCGAATTGCACCAGGGAACCCATTTGCCAGCGAGAAGGCCTTGCCGGCTAACATTCAAGCCCAGCTCAACAAGCAGTATGGCCTGAGCAACCCTTGGTATATCCAGTTCAGAGATTACCTAGTGGGCATTCTCAAGTTCGACTTCGGTTATTCCATGAAGTACCGGGGCCGTTCAACCAACGATATCATCTTTTCGAGTTTCCCAGTATCCTTAGCCCTAGGGATGCAAGCCTTGGTCATCGCCGTTGGTTTGGGGACGACCTTAGGGGTCATTTCTGCTACCTACCATAACAAGGTGCGCGACTATGCCGCGACCGTAGTGGCGGTGCTAGGGATTTCTGTACCTTCCTTTATCTTGGCAGGTTTAATCCAATACCTATTCGCCGTACAATTAGGTTGGTTCCCAGTGTCTGGTTGGAAAGGATTCAACTACACCATTCTACCATCCTTGGCTTTGGGCTTAGGATTCATGGGGAATATTGCCAAATTAACCCGTTCTAGTATGTTGGAACAGAATACTTCCGAGTATGTCAAGCTAGCTAAGGCCAAAGGCCTTAGCAAGTGGAAGATTGTCTTCAAGCATACCTTGCGGAATGCCCTCTTGCCAGTTGTGTCCTACTTAGGGCCACTCTTAGCTGGGGTTGTCACAGGTTCCTTCATTGTCGAAAACATCTTCGCCATTCCAGGTTTGGGTGGCCAGTTCGTTAAGTCCATTACCAACCGTGACTACACAGTCATTATGGGGACTACCGTCTTTTATTCCATCCTGCTCTTATTTGCAGTCTTAGTGGTGGATATTGTCTATATGTGGATTGATCCACGCATTAAGTTAGAAGGAGGCGAGTCAGCGTGAGCCAAGTAGAATATACAGCCCAAGATTTTGAGTTGGTCGGGATCAAAGAAGACCAGACTGACGTCTTAAGCCAGAAAACCACTTCCTTCTGGGGTCAAGTCTTCCATACCTTTGCCCGCAACAAGCTGGCCCTCTTCAGCGTGGCCTTGCTAGCGGTCATCGCCCTCTTAGCTATTTTCGTGCCTATGTTCTGGCCAATTAGCTTTAGTGATCAAACCGGCTCTTACAATACGGCCCCAAATGCTACCTATCTCTTCGGGACCGACAACCTGGGACGGGATGTCTTCGTCCGTGTCTGGGTAGGTGCCCGTATCTCCCTCTTCATCGGCTTAATCGCGGCGGTCATTGACCTAGTAATCGGCGTCCTCTGGGGCGCAACAGCCGGCGTCTTAGGCGGACGTGTGGACGATGTCATGATGCGGATTGCCGACGTCTTAACTGCCTTGCCTTATCTCTTGGTCGTAGTCCTAGTTATGGTGGTCCTAGACAAGGGCTTGCTGCCAATGATTGTGGCCCTATCCTTGACGGGCTGGGTACGTATGGCCCGGATTGTGCGGGGGGAAGTCCTGTCCATTAAGAACCAGGAGTATGTCTTAGCTTCTCGGACTTTGGGGGCTAGCACTTGGCACCTAATCCGTCGCCACTTGATTCCAAATGCCTTGGGTGGCATCATCGTCACCATGACCTTATCGATTCCGGGGGCAATCTTCACCGAGTCCTTCCTAAGCTATCTTGGTTTGGGGGTTACCCAACCCATGGCCAGCTGGGGGACCATGGCCTCCGAAGGGAACGAAGCCTTGGCAACGGCGCCATGGCGGCTTATCTTCCCGGCCTTGCTCATCTCCATTACCATCTTCGCCTTCAATACCATTGGCGATGGCTTGCGGGATGCCCTGGATCCAAAATTAAGAAAGTAGGGAGATCTCATGACTGAACCATTGTTAGAAGTAAAGAATCTCCGCATTAATTTCAAGACTTATGCCGGCCTGGTACAGGCAGTACGGGGGGTGGATTTCACCTTGGCCAAGGGCGAGACTCTGGCTATCGTAGGGGAGTCCGGCTCAGGTAAGAGTGTAACCTCTAATGCCTTGATGCGCCTTATTCCGCAGCCAGCGGGTCGTTATGAAGATGGCCAAATCCTCTTTGAGGGTAAGGACCTGCTCAAATTATCTGAACGGGAAATGGAAAGCATCCGTGGTAACGAAATCGCTATGATCTTCCAAGACCCTATGACGGCCCTTAACCCTACCATGCGAGTAGGTAAGCAAATCATGGAAGTGATTCTGACCCACAAGAAAGGGGTCAGCAAGGAAGCCGCTAAGCAACGGGCCATTGAGCTCCTAGCAGAAGTAGGAATTCCAGATCCAGAACGTCGCTTTAAGCAGTATCCTCACGAGTTTTCTGGTGGGATGCGGCAGCGGGTGGTCATCGCCATTGCTTTGGCCGCTGAGCCTAAAATCCTGATTGCGGATGAACCAACTACCGCCTTAGACGTGACCATCCAGGCGCAAATCCTGGAACTCATGAAGAAAATTCAAGAGAAGAACGGCAATGCCATTATCTTTATCACCCACGACTTGGGTGTGGTAGCCAATGTGGCCGACCGCGTGGCGGTTATGTATGCCGGCCAAATCGTCGAGTATGGCTCTTCTCATGACATTTTCTATAATCCTAAACATCCTTATACTTGGGGCCTATTGGGCTCTATGCCAGACTTGGATAGTGAAGATAGCGAAGAGCTCTATACCATTCCAGGTGCGCCACCTAACTTAATCAATCCGCCACTAGGGGATGCCTTTGCGCCACGTAACCCTTACGCCCTGGCCATTGATTACAAGGCAGAGCCGCCTTTCTATGAAGTGAGTCCTGGCCACTATGCCAAAACTTGGCTACTCCATCCTGAGGCGCCTAAGGTAGAACTACCTGAGGTCATTCGCCACCGGATTGAATCTTATCAAGCGCGTAGAGAAGAGGTGCCACATGCCTAAGAAGTTATTAGAAGTCCAAAACCTAGTCCAACACTTTGGCAAGAAGTCAGCACCAATTAAGGCCGTTGACGGCATTAGCTTCGATGTCTACGAAGGGGAGACCCTAGGCTTGGTTGGGGAATCAGGTTGTGGTAAGTCCACGACGGGGCGTTCCATTATCGGTCTCTATGACATCACAGACGGCCAAATCATCTTCGACGGCAAGCCAGTTTCAGACCTCAAGTCTCAGTCGCAACGCCAGGCCTTCGCCCGCGATGTGCAAATGATCTTCCAAGACCCTTATGCTTCCCTCAATCCGCGGATGACCGCTGGAGAAATTATTGCCGAAGGCTTCGATATTCATGGCCTCTATCGCAATAAGCAGGAGCGGGCAGACCGCATTGCCGAATTACTGGAAGCGGTCGGTCTCAATCGCGAGCATGCCAATCGTTATGCCCATGAGTTTTCAGGGGGCCAACGCCAACGGCTAGGGATTGCCCGGGCCTTGGCGCTCAAGCCGCGCTTCATCATTGCCGATGAGCCCATTTCGGCCTTGGACGTGTCCATTCAAGCCCAGGTGGTTAACTTACTCAAACGCCTGCAGAAGGAACGTGGCCTGACCTATCTCTTCATCGCCCACGACCTGTCCATGGTCAAGTACATTAGTGACCGCATTGCGGTGATGTACGCTGGTAAAATCGTTGAAGTAGGCCCAGCCCACGATCTCTATCATTCCCCTGTCCACCCTTATACCCGCTCCCTCCTATCAGCGGTTCCTCAACCGGACCCAATTAGTGAGAGTACACGTGTACGTCAGCCTTATCAACATGAGGCAACCGATGCACCCCTAAGTCAACATCAAGTAGCAGAGGGCCACTATGTCTATGCCAGCGATGAGCAATTCCAACGCTGGATGCAAGCCCGTTAAGCTAGCTTTTAAGGCTGAGATTGAAATCTCAGCCTTTTTTGGTTACAGCCAGGTTACTATTGTGTAAGCTGAGGCCACCTGGCTTGCATTTAAGAGGCCTGGATGGCACAATAGAAGGAACTTTAGCCAGAGAGCGCAGAGAGGATGTCCGCCATGTCAATCGTTATTCGGTCCGCCAACCCACAAGATGCCCCAAGCCTGAGGGCCATTTACCGACCTTATGTGGAGCGGACGGTGATTTCCTTCGAGTATGAAGTACCCTCTGTGTCAGGTTTTCGTCAGCGGATTAAGCAGACCCTGGCCCACTATCCCTACTTGGTGGCGGAATTGGAGGGGGAAGTAGTGGGCTATGCCTATGGCTCCGCCTTCCACCCCAGAGCAGCCTACCAGTATGTGGCCGAAGTCTCCGTCTATCTCAAACGCTCAGTCCGGGGTCAGGGCATCGGGGCCAAGCTCTATGCGGCCCTAGAAGAAGCCCTGCGCCAGCAGGGCATTCGGCGGGTGACCGCCTGTGTGGCCTATCCTGGTGAGGGTAGCGTGGAGTTCCACCTCAAGCAAGGCTATCACCAAGTAGCCTTATTCGAGAAGGTGGGTTATAAGTTTGATGCTTGGCAGGATGTGGCCTGGTTCCAGAAAGACCTTTAAGCGGCTCCTTATGTTAGATAATCTAACATAACTTGTTACCTCTTCCTTGCAATGTCTGGGACCGTCCTCTATACTGTTGGAGTATATAAAAGGAGTGAACCAGTTTATGAAAGATATGATTAAAAGGCTCATGCTGGTCTTGGTGGTCTTCTTAGGCCTACAAGTACCAAGTGTCAAGGCCGCTGAACATTATGTGATTGCGACGGATACAACCTTTGCGCCCTTCGAATTCCAAGACTCCTCAGGTAATTATGTGGGGATTGATATGGACTTACTAGCAGCCATTGCGGAAGCAGAAGGCTTCACCTATGAAATCAAGCCCCTGGGCTTTGCTGCGGCTGTTCAGGCCCTAGAGAGTGATCAAGTAGATGGCGCCATTGCCGGTATGACCATTACCGATGCCCGCAAGGCCAGCTTCGACTTCTCTGATAACTACTATGAGTCCGGTCTCCAATTCGCGGTAGCCGCTGACAGCAAGATCACGGATTTAGAAGGCTTGCGCGGCAAGAAAATCGCGGTTAAAACCGGGACTGCCGGAGCTGACTTAGCTAACAAGCTGAAGGATGATTACAACTTCACCGTGGTGACCTTCAAGGATTCGGCTAATATGTATGAAGATGTCTTAACGGGTAACAGTGACGCGACCATTGAAGACGCGCCTGTTATTGCCTATGCTATTAAGAATGGTAACCTCCGCCTTAAGCTCATTGGCGAAAAATTAGAAACCAGCCAAACCGGTTTCGCGGTTAAAAAAGGCAAGAATGCTGAGCTCTTGGCAGCCTTCAACCGTGGCTTGGCTAGCCTCAAATCTTCTGGTAAGTACCAAAGTATTTTAGATAAGTATATTGGGGAGGATGCGGAAGCTAGCGCTCAAAATTCCTTCTTCGGTCAACTGGCTGAGAATGGGCCGGCCCTCTTGTCAGGTTTAGGCACCACCTTGTGGATTGCGCTAATCTCAGTGGCCCTAGCCCTAATCTTAGGGATTATCCTAGGCCTCTTGCGGGTTCAAGCCAACCCTTGGTTGAGTGGGATTGCCGCAGTCTATGTCGACCTCATGCGTGGGGTGCCTTTGATTGTCCTATCCTTCTTCATCTACTTCGGGATTCCGCAAATGACCGGCGTGCGTTTCAGCTCGGCAGTGGCCGGGATTACCACCCTGAGTCTCAACGCGGCGGCCTATGTGGCGGAAATTGTCCGCGGGGGGATTCAAGCCATTGACAAGGGTCAGATGGAAGCCAGCCGCAGTCTGGGACTCTCCTATGGTAAGACCATGCAGAAGATTATCCTGCCTCAAGCCATTAAGCTCATGATTCCATCCTTCATCAACCAATTCGTCATTACCCTTAAGGATACCTCGATTCTGTCAGTTATCGGCTTGGTCGAATTGACTCAAACCGGGAGCGTCATTATCGCCCGTACCTACCAATCTGGCTCTATGTGGTTGATTGTCGGGCTCATGTACCTGATTGTCATTACGGCCTTAACACGCCTATCCAAACGTTTAGAAGGAGGGAAGTAAGATGACAGAACTCAACCAAGAAATGCCAAAAGTCCTAGTTCGCGGACTCAAGAAACAATACGGCGAAAACGTCGTGCTTAAGTCCATTGATTTAACCGTCAACCAAGGGGAAGTAGTCTGTGTCATCGGCCCTTCCGGTTCCGGTAAGTCTACCATGTTACGCTGCCTCAACCGCATGGAAGAAATCAACGGGGGCAAGGTCTTCGTAGATGGGGTGGACATTACCGATCCTAAGGAAGACATCAACAAGATCCGTCAGAATATCGGCATGGTCTTCCAACACTTCAACCTCTTCCCACACTTAAGTGTCTTGGACAACATCACCCTAGCGCCTATGGAGCTAAAGGGCTTATCCAAGGTGGAAGCCGAGTCCCTAGCCCTCTATCTCTTAGAGTCAGTTGGCTTGGCCGACAAGGCTCATGTAGCGCCTAACTCTCTGTCTGGTGGGCAAAAGCAACGGGTGGCCATCGCCCGGGCCTTGGCCATGCAACCAGATGTCCTGCTCTTCGATGAGCCAACTTCTGCCCTGGACCCTGAGATGGTCGGCGATGTTCTAGACGTTATGAAGCGTTTAGCCGAAGACGGTATGACCATGATTGTGGTCACGCACGAAATGGGCTTCGCCCGTGAAGTGGCCGACCGCGTTATCTTCATGGACGGTGGCTTTATCGTCGAAGAAGGTGCACCTGAAGAACTCTTCAGCCATCCAAGCCATGAACGGACCCAAAGCTTCCTGAATAAGGTGCTTCATTAATAAGCTAACCAGTAAAACCTAGCCTGAGAGTGGCTAGGTTTTTTGCTTACCCTATTTATCTATTACATAGATAAATAGGGTCTGAGTCAGCAAAATTACGTGCTCCATTCGACACAAATTGTGGGGCTAGCAGGCCTAGGAGCCAAACAAGTCCTACTCCCTCCACTTAATGAGGCGATTGACCGGCCTTATTAGTCAAAAATCCTTGCTAAATCCGGGAAAATTTGCCACAATGGTAAAGTGAATTCAGAACAGAGGAGACTTAGCCATGAACCAAGTCAGTCATTACCTGCCAATCACTGCCTTGCAGGTGCCAGACTATTACTTTGATATCCATTTACCTTCTTGGGAAGAGGTGGCCCGCGTCTTTATCCATCAAGTCGCCAAGCAGGCCTATCCTGAGCTAGATCAACCAGAGGCTAACCTGACGGACCAGCAGGTGGCAGCACTGGGCTTACAAGGGGTCAGTAACCTGACCGATCTTAAGCACTATGCCATGGACCTCTTCCGCCAAAGCCAGATCCAGACCCGCTTCTATCAACATATCCTGCCTTTCCTAGCCTCTTATATTGCGGAAACGGCTCAATATGTTCTAGATGCTGAAGATATGGCCACCGTGGTCTACAGCCAACTCAAGGAAATGAACCAAGAAGATCCCCAGCTTGATCAAGATGCTATTCGGGAAAGCCTAGAGGAAGACTATATCTTCCGCCTAGTAGCTGGCCAGTGGTATGCTGACCAAGGGGGCGGCCTGACCGAGTTAGACTATGACGCCTATCTCGTGTCCAGTGCGGTCAACCAGGGGGCGGATGAGATTGCTCTGCGGGAACGCTTCTCCTATCCAGACTTCCAAGTCATGATGCCGACTTTAGCCTACACTGAGGCCCTCTTCCAACACTTCCTGCCGCGCTTCCGCTTTGTGATTGCGCCGGCTAATCAAGAAGGGGGGCAGCCAGCTTGAGTCAACCAACACGAGCTCAGTACCGGTCCAATCATAAGGGCCAGAAAGCGCCTAAGAAGACGCGGACAGAGCAGACGCCTGGCTCCTATAAACGTTACTACTTATTAGCTCTGGGCTTGGTGGCAGGTCTGGTGCTAGCAGCAGCAGCCTTTTTCCTCTGGCTCATGCCGCAAATGAAGCAATCGACCGAGCGCTCGCACTTGGCGCGGGCGGCCAACTGGGTGGATACCTATACGGTGGACCTGGATCCCCAGCGGGAGGTATTGGTTGAGGACCTGCGTCAGGTCGACATTCAACCGGAAAACCAAGCGCCTAGCGCCCAGTACTTTACTAAGCAAGAATTAGATAAGCGTACCGAGACTTCCTTTGCCCGGCGGGTTCGTCAGGTAACTGATACGGATGCCAATGGCTTTGCCTGGTATTGGGGCCAGCAGCAGGAGGAATATCTCTATCGCCATGGCCGGCCTTATACGGGTTGGTTTGGTCAACCTGGTAGTGAGTGGACCTACTATAAGGATGGCCGCTTGGATCAGCAGGCAACCATCGATAAGGAAACGGCTCGCCTACGGGCTGACGAGGCGACCTTTATCCAGTCCTTCGTGCCAAGTTACCAAGCCCGCTTTGTCTACCTCAAGGCTAAGAGTGAGTCGATGTATTACGTGGACCGCCAGTCCATTCGTTATTCCATTCTCAACCGCGGCCGGGATGGGCTCTTACTGTCCAACTTCCCCGGCCAGCCTAATTCCTACTTTCTAGCCAATACCAACAAGTATGCGGATATTCCGATGGAAGTGACTGAGGAAGCCGTAGTCGATAACCAGACCTGGCTCCATGTGGCCATCGGTTACCAAGATCTAGGTTGGATTCGTCAGGATTTGACCTATCAAGACTATGTCTTAACCAACTATAGCGAACGTAAGCTCATTGATACGGTTCAACAAATCATGCGCGAGGAAATCGATAGCATGGGCATTATGGCGGGGGCTTCCTTCGTTGATAATGAGACCATGGCCCAAGTGGATGTGGATAATCAAATCTTCTTCCCAGCTAGCACCCAGAAAATCTATGTCTTGACCGAGCTTTACCGCCAGTACAAGGAAGGCAAGCTCCAACCAAGCCAGACCATGGCCATGGAAGGTTCGAACATTGTGCCGGGTGCCGGTCATATTAATGAGTCACCGGCGGGGACGGTTTATAGCTTGGACGAGCTGGTCGATTATGTGGCCATCTATAGTGATAACACGGCGGCTAATATGCTGATTGAAGCCGTGGGTGGCGGGGGCATTGTGACCCAGCACGCCCATGAGTTGGGTATGTTGGATACCTATCTGGAAGGTAAGTACTACCAGACCGACAATGGCCGCTTCCAGACCACGCCCGATAATGCGGCCCGGCTTTTCGCCAAACTCGCCAACCATGAGCTTAACGGCGAGCCATGGGATTCCATGCTCATTGACAAGTTGCGACTCAACAGCCATTCCTTCCTGCGGACCTATCTCTATGAGACAGATTCCTGGAACAAGTCAGGTCTTGGTGCCCCAGAGCAAAATGACGTGGCCACCTTCGTGACCCAGTACGGCAGCTATTCCATTGCTGTCTACACCAACTCCTGGAATGACTATGATGCGCGCTTCGACCAAGTAGGCCGCCTGTCCCAACGGGTTTATGAGGCCTTCAACCAGATTCGTTCTGATCTCTGGCACCCTTATGACCCAGAGCAAGGCTTCTATCGTTAGAAATAAAAAGTCCCAATATATCATATATGATATATTGGGACTTTTCTTTGTGGGGAAAAGGAGAGGGCTGGCATCATGCCAGCCCTCTTTTAAATTGCTTATTTACCTTGGTACAAGTCATTAACGCGTTGTTGCACGTCTTTGTTTTCTAAGTATTCTTCATAGGTGGTGTCAATGCGGTCGAAGGCCCCGTTAGGCGTCAACTCGATGACCCGGTTACAGGTGGTGTTGAGGACCTCGTAGTCGTGGGAAGCCATGAGGATGGCGCCCTTGAACTTAATGAGGCCGTCGTTAAGTGCGGTAATAGATTCCAAGTCCAAGTGGTTGGTTGGTTGATCCAATACCAAGACGTTAGCCTTAGATAGCATCATCTTAGACAGCATGCAACGAACTTTCTCGCCCCCGGATAGGACATTGACTTCCTTCATCACGTCTTCACCAGAGAAGAGCATACGACCCAAGAAGCTACGCAAGAAGGTGTTGTCGCTCTCTTCCTTGCTAGCGTATTGACGGAGCCAGTCAACGATACTTAAGTGTACGCCGTCAAATTCGTCGCCAGAGTTCTTAGGTAGGTAGGTTTGGCTAGTGGTCACACCCCACTCGAAGCTACCGCTGTCTGCTTCCATCTTGCCCATGATAATGTCGAAGAAGGCAGAGAGGGCGATGTCGTTACGGCTGAGGAAGGCCACCTTGTCATCACGACGGAGGGTGAAGGTAATGTTGTCTAAGACCTTCTCACCATCGATGGTTTTGCTGAGGCCTTCTACCCGTAGTAAGTCATTCCCGATTTCGCGTTCTGGCGTGAAGCCTACGAATGGGTAACGACGGGAGGATGGTTGAATGTCATCCAGGGTAATCTTATCCAGCATCTTCTTACGAGAAGTTGCTTGTTTGGATTTAGAAGCGTTAGCTGAGAAGCGGGCGATGAAGGCTTGGAGTTCCTTAATCTTCTCTTCCTTCTTAGCGTTTTGGTCAGCGGCCATCTTAGCAGCCAATTGGCTGGATTGGAGCCAGAAGTCGTAGTTACCGACATAGAGCTTGATTTTCCCAAAGTCCACATCAGCCATGTGGGTGCAGACCGTGTTCAAGAAGTGACGGTCGTGGGAGACCACGATGACGGTGTTAGGGAAGTTCAAGATGAAGTCGCTTAGCCATTCGATAGCGGCTGCGTCCAAACCGTTGGTCGGCTCGTCTAAGAGCAAGTTGTCTGGCTTGCCAAAGAGGGCTTGGGCCAAGAGTACCTTAATCTTGTCGGCTTCAATCAGCTCGCGCATGTAGCTGTAGTGAAGATCCTTGCCAAGACCTAAGCCTTGCAGCATGTTGCTAGCTTCGGCTTCGGCTTCCCAACCGCCCATTTCAGCAAAGGCAGCTTCGAGTTCGCCGGCGCGGACACCGTCTTCATCGCTGAAGTCTTCCTTAGCGTAGATGGCGTCTTTTTCTTTCATAATGTCATAGAGTTCCTTGTGGCCCATCATCACGGTTTCGATAACGGTGAAGTCTTCGAAACCATAGTGGTTCTGGCTGAGGACCGCTAGGCGCTCATGGGGATCCATGGAGACATTCCCAGTAGTTGGCGCGATTTCGCCGGCCAAGATCTTCAGGAAGGTTGATTTACCTGCCCCGTTGGCCCCAATGACCCCGTAGCAGTTGCCAGGGGTGAAGGTAATGTTCACATCGTCGAATAATTTACGATCTGAAAAGAGTAAGCTCACGTTTGAAACGTTGATCATTTAAGTGTTTCCTCCTTGGTTCATGTTGGGTCAAGTCAGCTTGACGCATACCCTACTATCATACCATATTTTAGCGGGCTTGGCTCATTTATTTGGCAACTTGGGCCAGTTGGCGTTGGACAGCAGCTGGCAGATCAGCAGAAGCCGTCACAATCTCGCCTCTTAGCTTAATGAGGCCAGTCGTGTAGAGGTTGACATAGCTAAATTGAGACTCGGCTACCTCTTGCAAGGCCTTGAGCTTTTCAGGGTGACTGCCCCCTTGTTGGCGGACATCGGTATAGAGGCCCACAATCGGGATGCCGGCTTGATAGGCAATGCCGATTTCAGAGGCTACGCCTGGGTCAATCAACTGCCCATCTAGGACGGCCACCAGGACGTCGCTCTTGAGGACGGCTTCCGTATCGTAGCGGGCAATCATTTGGGAATCGGCGTAGGCATTTTTATCGTTGATGGCTTCTTGCTCCTGGGGTAGGAAGACGGTTAGGCCAGGGACTTGAGCGCGTAGATTAGCGACCACTTGGGCGTTGAAGGCCCGCTCCATTTCGGTGAAGAGGGGGCTGGCAAAGTATAGATGGGGCATAATGACTCCTCCTTGGGCATTGATACCTTCATTATAACGGAGATTGTGTCAATTAGCTATTGCAAAATCACCAGAAAATGGTAGACTAGATAGGGTCGCTGTCATGATGGGACAGCCCCCTGCGACACTTAGCATCCTTTGGTCGCAGTAAGTACTAGTCGGCCTGAGCCGGACTACAAAGGAGGAACTTATATGAATAACCATCTTAAACCTAGTTGGCTAAGCTGGCCCAACTGGAAGGACAGCCGTGAGCTGACCCGCGCAGGCTTAGTTGCCGGCCTCTATATCGTTTTGACTTTCTTGACTCTGCCTTATTCTTTTGGCTTGATTCAATTCCGCTTGGCAGAGACGCTTAACTTCACCAGTCTCTATAACAAGCGCTATGTCTACGCCTTGACCTTAGGGGTCTTCATCGTCAATGCCTATCAATATGGACCAGTTGACATGATCGTCGGCTCCTTGCAGACCTTACTCTTCCTATGGCTAGCACGCTGGATTGGGGACTTGGTTGTGGCCTTTTTTGCCAAAGGGGCATCCGCTAAGACACAAACTATTATACGTTACGCTGTCTTGACCCTGGTCTTCTCCCTATCCATGTTTGTCATTGCCTTAGAGATGGTGGTGGTAGGCGTAGCAGAAGCTGGCTTCTGGGCAGCCTACACACAACTCTTCACTAGCGAATTGGTGATGTTGACACTAGGCTCCGTCATCATGTACTATGTCAGCCAACGTGTAGATCTTGAACGCTAATTAATTTTAAGACGAGGACTTGTCCTCGTCTTTTTTGTGTAAATTGTGCTCTTTTGGACACGTAATTTGGGAGACTTGCCCCCTATTTATCTATGTAATAGATAAATAGGGGAGTGGCAGCAAGGCTATGGGGGGCAGTATCTAAAAAGCCAATCTAGCAAGCCCGGCGAGCTCCCAAAATCTATTAGAAAAGAGCCCAAGCCGCGAGCCAGTGGTCCACTCCGTCAAGTGGACCACTAGCTAGGCTGGAAAGTACCCAAAAGTGACTAAAAAGACGGAAAAGTCGCGAGCCAGTGGTCCACTCGGCAGAGTGGACCACTAGCTAGGCTGGCGAGTGCCTAAAAGCGACTAAAAGGGCACAAAAGTCGTGAGCCAGTGGCCCACTCGGTCGAGTGGACCACTAGCTGATCTGTCAAGTGTCCAAAAGCGACTAAAAGGGTGCAAAAGCCATGAGCCAGTGGCCCACTCGGTCGAGTGGACCACTAGCTCCGCCAGCCACCGCACTCCCTACCTGTCCACCTCACTTAATATCAGCCCCAAAATATGTTACAATATGGAAAACCCTACCAAACCCAGAGAAAGGACGTGCTAAGATGACCATGCAAACGACCATTGTTTACGCCCACCCCTATGAGGGCAGTCTCAACCATGCTATTTTGGAGCGCCTAGTCGCCACCCTAGAAGCCAAGGGCCACCCGGTGACCGTACTCGACCTCTATGCTGACCAGTTCAATCCGGTTCTGTCGGCCGCGGACTTAGCCGTCTATGGGGAAGGCAAGACGACCGATTCCCAGGTAGAGCGCTATGTCCAAATTTTGGACCAGACAGAACAAATTATCTTCATCTATCCTATTTGGTGGTATGACATGCCCGCCATTATGCGGGGCTTCCTGGATAAGGTGCTGCTACCTAAGTCGGCCTTCGAGACTGAAAATCAACGCCTCCTAGCCAGCCGCCAGGTGCGCAAGACCTACATTTTTACGACTTCAGCCGCTTCTACGGAAGACCTGGAGCAGGTCTTTGGCGACCCCATTCGGGGCACGACCATGGCCGGCACCTTCAAGGATGTGGGCTTCCTCAATCCTATTTGGTACAACCTGGGCGGCATCGGCCATATCAGCCAGGAGGAGATTGACGTCTATCTGGCCACCTTGTCCAGTCGCGTTTGAGGAGATTGACGTCTATGGCCAGTCGTGTTTAAGGTGGAGAGGCCTGGGCCTCTCTTTTTTTGCTGGAATATGCTAAAATAAGAAGGAAAATGATTGGAGGTGGCTCCGCGTGTTAGAAAAAGTAAAAATCGGTGTCTTTGTCATGGGGGGCATCGCGGCCTATAAGGTGCCAGAGCTGGTACGTCAGCTAATCAAAAAGGGCGCCCAAGTTCAGGTGGCTATGACTCAGTCGGCCCAGGAATTTGTGACGCCGCTGACCTTGCAGGTCCTGACCAAACGTCCGGTCCTCACCCATACTTTTGACGAGCGGGAGCCTAGCCAAGTCCAACATGTGGCCATGGCCGACTGGTGCGACCTAGCCCTGGTGGTGCCAGCCACCGCTAACGGCCTGGCCAAAATGGCGCACGGCCTGGCAGATGATGTGGTGACTACCACCCTCTTGGCAGTGACGGCCCCTATTCTGGTAGTGCCGGCCATGAATGTCCACATGTACGAGAACCCTGCGACCCAGCGCAACCTTGCCCAACTGCGAGCAGACGGCCTGACTATTATGGAGCCTGACACAGGTTTCTTAGCGGAAGGCTATGAAGGCAAAGGCCGCCTGCCTGAACTCCATCGCATCGTGGCCCAAGTGGAGCGCCTCTATGCTCGGACCCATTTGCCTCAAAGCTTAGCCGGCAAGCAGGTCATTGTCTCGGCTGGCGGCACCCGCGAGCGCATTGACCCAGTCCGTTACATTAGCAACGATTCTTCTGGCAAAATGGGCTATGCCATGGCCCAGGCGGCTGACTGGTTAGGGGCGACCGTCACCTTGGTCTCCACCACGCACAGCCTCCTGCCACCAGAAGGCGTCCAAGTCCAAGAGGTGGCGTCAGCCCAAGAATTGGCCCAGGCCATGACCTCTCACTATGACCAAATGGACTATGTCGTCATGGCTGCGGCCGTCAGCGACTATCGGGTCAAGTATCCCCATGATCAGAAGATTAAGAAGGTGGCCGGTCAGACAGACTGGCAACTAGACCTAGTCGCAAACCCAGATATTTTGGCTCAATTAGGCCAAACCAAGCGCCAGCAAGTCCTGATCGGCTTTGCGGCGGAAACCCAGAATTTGCTAGAACATGCCCGAGCTAAGTTAAGTAAAAAAGGGGCCGACTGGCTCATCGCCAATGATGTGTCCAACCCGGCCATCGGCTTCAACTCTGACAAGAACCAGGTCTATGTCCTGGGGGCTCAGGGTCAGGAAGTTCTCCTGCCCCAACAGTCCAAGACCAGCCTAGCCCTGGCTGCCTGGCAAGTGATTCTAGCTGAAGGAGAAGAGACACTATGACAATTTCTGTATCTGGATTGGCCAGTGGTTACCGCCAGGTGCCGGTCATCCAAGACATTAACTTCCAGATTGAGTGGGGCCAAATTGTGGCCCTGATTGGTCTCAATGGGGCGGGCAAATCCACCCTGCTCAAGACCATCTTGGGGCTGCTCAAGCCCCAGGCCGGGACGGTCACCCTGGATGGCCTCAGCCTGCAGGAAAACCATCAGGCCTTCGCCAGCCAGCTAGCCTATGTGCCTGAGACACCCATTCTCTATGAGGCCCTGACCTTGCGCGAGCACCTTGAACTGACGGCACTGGGCTACGGCCTGGACCCGGCGGTTGTGATGGAACGGGCCCAACCCCTGCTCAAGCTCTTCCGTTTGGACAAGCAGTTGGATTGGTTCCCGACCCATTTTTCTAAGGGCATGAAGCAAAAGGTCATGATTGTCTGCGCCCTGGTCTCCGATGCCAAATTTCTGATTATTGACGAGCCTTTCTTGGGCTTAGATCCCTTGGCCATTCAACAATTCAAGGACATTCTCCAGGCCCGCGCCCAAGCCGGCTGCGCCATCCTCTTGACGACTCACGTCCTAGGCTTGGTGGAAAATCTAGCCGACTCCTACCTTATGATGCAGGCGGGTCGCCTCTATGCTCAGGGTACCCTGACGGACTTGCAAGAAGCCTTAGAAGCGCCCGGTGCTAGTCTGGATCAACTCTATATCCAAATGGCCAGTCGCGAGGTGACGGCATGAAGGATTTGAACAGTCTCTGGCAGGGGCGCTTGCGCGACTTTGCCAAGACCATGAGTCGCTACAGCCGGCTCATTCTCAATGATCACATGGCCCTCATCCTCTTGGTGGCCTTTGGTTTCTTCAGTATCTATTACCAACAATTACTGGTCTCCCTGCAAAGCCAGCCGCCCCAAGGTTTGGGTCTCATGATGACGGCGGTCTGCTTGCTAGTCTGGTGGGCAGGCCTGGCTTGGGGCCGGCCCTTGCTTCTAACCTACGAGCCGGACAAGAGCTATCTCTTCGCCCGCGGTTATCAATGGCATGCTGTATGGAAATGGGGCGTCTGGCTAGGCGCCCTTGCTCCCAGCCTAGTCTTGGCGGTTGTGACCTTGCTGCTAGCACCCCTGATTAGCTTGGCCCTTGGCTGGTCTTTGAGCCAGGCCCTTTGCCTGATTGCCTATGTGGTAGGTGCCAAGTTTTTAGTGGCCTGGGCAGGCTATTTGGGCTTTTATAGCGGCTTGTTGCCTAAAGGCCTGTCTGGTCCGGTGTTAGCCTTAGCCTTGGCGGGGCTGGGAGCAGGAAGCTTGTGGCTGCCGGCTAACCTGGCTTTGGGCCTCTTGGCCTTGGCCCTCCTACTGGGTGCTGCCTACATCTGGTGGGCTTGCCGGAAAGTACCTCAACATTGGATTGAGTTTGAAGCCCTGGTAGCCCAAGAGCAGGCCCGTCGCGCCAGCCTCTACCGTTGGTTGGCCCTCTTTGCAGAAGTGCCCCAACAGATTCCACCCATTAAGCGACGAGCTTACCTGGATGGTGTCCTCAAGAGCCTGTCTGGTCGACTGGGCAACCGCTACGCCTACCTCTACCTGCGCCATCTAGTACGCAATATTGCCTATTCCGGTATCTGGTTGCGGGTGCTGATTTTCTTCAGCCTCGTCATTGTCAGCAGTCAACAAGTCTGGCTCTGGGTGGCAGCTGGTGCGCTGAGCACAGTCTTGACCCTAGTTCAGCTCATGCCTCTAGCTCTAGAGCCTCTGCGCCATCCGCTAGAGCGCCTCTATCCGGTTGGCCAGCAGGCCCTAGTGCCAGCCTTGCGTCCGGTACTGGCCTTGATTCTAGTCCTGCAGTTGCTGGTCTACAGCCTTTTGGTTGCTGTTCTAGCTCAGGGTAACTGGTCTCACTTGGGCCTCTGCCTCTTGATTTGGCTAGCCGTTGCAGCACTAGGCCTCCTTGTTTACCTGCCATTTTGGATTGGCCGCCATAGCCGAGCAAATTAATCAAGTTTACTCCCTCTTTCAATAGCCTATTGAAAGAGGGCTTTTTGTATAGTCTGAAAAGCCCCGCTATTCTTATGAGCCAGTGGTCCACTCTGAAGAGTGGACCACTAGCTCAGGGTGAAAGGACGAAAAGAGGCCAGAACCAAGGGATTCAAGGATAGCTAGTGGTCCACTTTGGAGAGTGGACCACTAGCTCGGGGCGAAAGGACGAAAAATGGTTCAAACCAGGGAATCAAGGGAAGCCAGTGGTCCACTCTGGAGAGTGGACCACTAGCTCAGGGTGAAAGTTCGGAAAGAGGCCGGAAACCAGGGATTCAAGGGTAGCTAGTGATCCACTCTGGAGAGTGGACCACTAGCTCAGGGCGAAAGTTCGGAAAGAGGCCGAAAACCAGGGAATCAAGGGTAGCCAGTGGTCCACTTTGAAGAGTGGACCACTAGCTCGAGGCGAAAAGGCAGAAAATGGCCAAAGTCAAGGAGTTCAAGAAGCGTCAGTGGCCCACTAGCTCGGGAAGACCAGGGAAAATGATTTTTCCAAGCCCGACCTATTTTCCCTAACCTAAAAAATTCCCTTCGGCATTTTAAGTAAATTTTAACTAGGACCTCTATACTGAAATCAAGTTAAGTGGTAGAGGGGACGTCTGACTATCACTTAACCCATTATTAAAACAATCCAAGATTACTACACGCAAGACCAATAAGGGAGGTCCATATCATGAGAAAAAGTTTTACTATCGCCACCCTAATCAGCTTGACCGCCAGTATGTCCCTGGCTTATCCAGCCTTAGCCCAGTCGGGCGCGCAGGAAAGTCAGTCAGTGACCAGTTTCCAGGCCCAAACGAGCTATGATGAGAGCCAGGCTACTCAGGTGACTTTGGCTGATCAGACTGCCACCGTCACAGGGCAAGGCGCCAGCTTCAGCGCCCAAACGCTAACCATCAGCCAAGCTGGCACCTACGTCCTAACCGGTAGCGGCAAGAATCTCAAGCTAGTGGTAGAGGCTGCCGACACTGACCAGGTCCACTTGGTCTTTCAAAACCTGACCCTAGAAGGGGAGGGCACCCTGCTACAAATTAACAAGGCCCATGAAGTCGTCATCAGTCTAGCAGAAGGCAGTCAGAATGCTTTGACAGAAAGCCAGGCCAGCGACGATGAAAAGGTTAAAGCCACCATCCACAGTCAGGTGCCTCTGACCCTGAACGGGACAGGCAGCTTGACCCTCACGGCCCTTACCAAGAATGCCTTAGAGGTGGAAGACGACCTCAAGGTGTTAGGCGGAACTTATACCGTCAAAGCCGCCAACCATGGCTTCAAGGCCGAGGGCGCCCTCGATATTGAGGCAGCCACTCTGACCATTGAAGCAGGCAAAGACGGTCTCCATGCTGAGCATGACGAGACGACCGAACGAGCTAATGTGACGCTCAATCCAACGCAATTAAGTATTGCGGCCACCGAAGATGGGGTGGATGCCGGCAATGAATTGACCATTAAAGGCGGGACCATCACCGTTAGCCAAAGTGAGGAAGGCCTAGAAGCGCGCGTCATCCGTCAACTAGGTGGCGATGTGACCATCAAGAGTAGCGATGACGGGGTCAACGCTTCGGCTGGTTCTTCTAGCAAGACCACAGACACGAGCGCTACAAGCAAGACTACCGAAGCTAGTGCCACAAGTAATTCAGCTGACACCAGCCCTTCTGCTAGCCAAGCCACAAGCAATTCAGCTGACACCAGCCCTTCTGCTAGCCAAGCCACAAGCAATTCAGCTGACACCAGCTCTTCTGCTAGCCAGGCCACTAGTGATTCAGCCACCGCCAGCGCTCCCGACAGTCAGGCCACTGCCGACCCAGCAGCTACCAGTCAGCCCGACCAAGCCAACAAGGACAAGAACCAAACACCGCCAGCACCACCTGCTAGCCAAGCCCCACCACAAGGTGGACAAGGGCCTGGAGGCATGCCGCCAGGAGGCCAGGAAGAAAGTGACCCAAGCCTACAAATCATCCTTGCAGGTGGGACCCTTACCATTGATGCGGAAGGAGACGGCATTGATTCCAACGGAACGGTCAGCATTAGTGGCGGTAGCCTAGTCGTCAATGGCTCAGTCCATGACGGCAATGGCCCCCTCGATGCAACGGGCGACATTACCATCACAGGCGGCACGGTCTGGGCCCTAGGGACCTCCGATATGCTGCAAGGTTTCGCCCAAGGATCCACCCAGGCTTCTATCACTGCTAACATAGCAGGGACGGCAGGCCAAACCCTTATCATCCTCGATGCCAATGGCAAGGAAGTGGCGCGTCAGACAGTCAACAAGGATTTCCAAGCGGTCATTATGTCGAGTGTCGACTTAGTAGACGGGCAGACCTACACCATCCAGGTGGAAGGGACGACCCAAACTGCCACGGCAGCCCTTGTCACCCCGGTGACCGGTGGCTTTCATCCCTAAGCATTAGGGTCATTCTCCTCTGCGAAGCTAAGTGCCGGCACTTAGCTTCGTATTTTTTAGATGGGATAAGGTCTGGCAGCTGACTCGAGAAGATACTTGTAAAAGTAAGATAAATATGTCATAATAATAGTGTAAAAATAGCGGTTTATGATGGAACTAGTTCCAAAATTGAAACTGCAATATCTTGAATACTCATCACGAGAAGGGGAGGATGTGACCGGTGTTAGTTATAATACCGGTCTATCCCAAGCACCATACCCCTGTGAGCTAGTGGATAACTTGCCCAGTCTGGCCAACCAATGGCAGACAGTGACCCAGTCCAATGGGGTGGCGCCGGATAGATATGCTGATTAAGCGAGAGGGCCCGCTTAGGCCCAAAACGGCACAAGTTAAAGGGGTGAGGACCGCAAACTAGTAAGTGAAGAGTGCTGACGCAACTGATGAATCGTGAGAATTTGACGTTGGTCCCCAGGGACTTGCGTGTGGATGAAAGGAAGCGTTTATAACGAACAAATCTGATCACCAGCCATAGAGCTAGTGGGCGGGTTTCTAAGTCATAAAACGAATTCAAGCACGGTAAATAGGCGTCAAAAGTTTGTGGGCAGGGCATTATACACAATCTTTTGACATTTTTTTGTATTTTCCGTTTGGATTTAATTGGATTTAATGTAAGATAATGTTGAATTATGTAAGTGAAGCAAGCGTAAGAGATTTTTAGTAAGATACAGTCTAGACGCCCTTGGGGCGGTCTAAGACACACTTGTCATAAGCTCTATGCTACTCACTACCAGCGAAGGCTAGATAATCGCTAGGAGGGTAACAATGACAACGATTAATGATATTGCAAAATTAGCAGGTGTTGCCAAAAGTACGGTTTCTAGACATTTGAACGGGGGTTCCGTCAGCCGGAAGACAGCTGCCAAGATTGAGGCAGTGATTAAGCAAACCGGCTACGTACCTAATTCTTTTGCCCAAAGCTTGAAAGCCAAGGAGAGCCGTATGATTGGCGTCATCATACCGCGGCTTGATAGTTTTTCAGCCAACTGTATCCTGAGTGAAATTGACGAAGTTTTCCGTCAACATAACTATCAGGTTTTAATTATTAATTCTAATTTCTCGGTCAGCCGGGAAGAAGAGGCCCTCAGAACCTTCCAAGTTAACAAGATGGACGGGGTCATCTTCCTTATGTCCCACACTGACAACCGGATTATTGAACTACTGGAGAATGTCCAGGTGCCCATTGTGACCATTGGCCAAGAATTCCTGGACGAGAATACCATCTACTACGACGAGGAGAGTGCAGGTCGCCAGTTGGCCGACTATCTCTATGCCATGGGCCATCGGGATATGGACTTCTTGACGGTGACTACGACTGACCCCGCTGTGGGGATTAAGCGCCGGGATGCCATTAAGCAGGAATTCCTCAAGTATGGGGATACCAGCTTCCGCGAGTATACTTGTGGCTTCAACCTCATGGATGGCTACCAGGTGACGCGTGATCAAGTGCTGCTCAATAAGCCGCGCCTGATTGTGGGGGCGACCGATATTATTGCCATTGGTGCCATGCGGGCTTGCCTAGAGGCGGGCTATCAGGTGCCTGAGCAAATTAACTTTGCGGGTTTTGGCAATAATGTCCTAGGCTCTTCTATCTATCCTGGTTTGACCACGGTGGAATATCCTTATCGTCATGCCGGCTATGTTGCTACCAAGATGCTGCTAGATAGAATCCAGGGCCATGAGACGGCCACCAAACGCAAGCTCGAAACTTCCCTTGTAATTAGACAGTCGGTCACAGCTGTCTAACCTAAGATGAAAGCTCGACGATTTCATTTTCACATTTAATGATATTGACACCGGTTCTATTCCAAGTATAATAAGGCTTAGGAGAGAACCGGTTTCTTTTCTACAGGCAATTATTATTTTAGTCTCATCTGAATGAAGGAGGAACACAAATGGGATTTAAAGAAATCGCACAAGATGTTGTCAAATACCTAGGTGGTAAGGAAAACATCTCTAGCGTCGCACACTGCGCAACTCGTCTACGTGTCATGGTCAAAGACGAAGCCAAGATTGATAAGGAAGCCATCGAAAATACCGACAAGGTAATGGGTGCTTTCTTCAACTCTGGTCAATACCAAATTATTTTTGGAACCGGTACGGTCAACAAGGTCTATGAAGAAGTATCAGCCTTGGGCGTTAACGCTGTAACCAAGTCCGACCAAAAAGAAGAAGTTAAACCACAAGGGAATGTCCTACAACGTATGATTCGGACCTTCGGGGACGTCTTCGTACCAATCATCCCTGTCTTAGTGGCAACCGGTCTCTTTATGGGGGTTCGGGGTGTCCTCACTCGTCCAGAAGTAATCGGCCTCTTTGGCTTAACCGATCCTAAACAAATCGACCAAAACTTCTTGCTTTATACACAAATCTTAACCGATACTGCCTTTGCCTTCTTACCAGCCTTAGTTGCTTGGTCTAGCTTCAAGGTCTTCGGCGGGAACCCTGTCTTAGGGATTGTCCTTGGTTTAATGATGGTCAACCCAGCCTTGCCTAACGCTTATGCAGTAGCAAGTGGGGATGCGCAAGCCTTGACTTTCTTCGGCTTCATTCCAGTTGTAGGTTATCAAGGGACCGTCTTGCCAGCCTTCTTCGTCGGTTTAATCGGGGCTAAACTTGAAAAATGGCTCCATGACCACGTTAAGGATACCTTCGACTTGATTGTGACACCATTCTTAACCTTCTTGGTAATGTCTATCTTAGGTCTCTTCGCTATTGGGCCAGTCTTCCACTCCTTGGAAACAGTCGTACTGGACGTAACCAAGCAGATCTTGACCTTGCCATTTGGTTTAGCGGGTCTCATCGTCGGTGGGGTTCAACAAATCATCGTGGTTACCGGGATTCACCACATCTTCAACTTCTTAGAGTTACAATTATTGACTAACGGCGACAAGACTAACCCACTGAATGCTTACTTCACTGCTGCCATGGCAGGGCAAGCAGGGGCAACCTTCGCTGTAGGTTACAAGACAGTTAACCACAAGGTTCGTGCCTTGGCATACTCTTCAGGTATTTCCTGCTTGCTAGGGATTACCGAACCAGCTATCTTCGGGGTTAACCTCCGTTATGGTAAACCATTCGTGATGGGTCTCGTTGCCGGGGCTGCGGGTGGTTGGTTAGCAGGCCTCTTCAAATTGGCAGCGACTGGTATGTCTGTCACTGTTTTACCAGGGGTCTTACTCTACCTCAACAATATCTTTGCTTACCTCTTGGTGCTGGTAGTCAGCTTCGGGATTGGGTTTGGCTTGACCTACGCCTTCGGTTACAAAGAAGACAAACAAGCTTAAGCACAAGCATGATTTATGACAGGACGGGGCAACTCGTCCTGTTTTCATAGGTGCCTGCTGGCAGCTGTGCTATAATAAAAGTAGATAAGAATCAAAAAGGAGGACCAGCCATGTCAAGCCGCAACAAAGGGCCTTACGCCCAACACTTCCACCTGACGCCTGAGCAGGGACTACTCAATGACCCTAACGGGCTCTGCTATTTCCAGGGTTACTATCATATTTTCTACCAATATAACCCGTATGCGACCGACCACTCTACCAAATACTGGGGTCATGTCCGGACCAAGGATTTTGTGACCTATGAGCAGTTGCCGGTGGCCCTCAAGTCTGATGACTGGTTCGATAAGAACGGGGTCTATTCGGGTGGCGCCATCGTCCACGAGGACACCCTCTACCTCTTCTATACCGGTAATACCAAGGACGAGGCAGGTCGCCGGACCAGCTACCAATGTATTGCGACTTCGACAGACGGCCTTCATTTCACCAAGTTAGGCCCTGTGACTGAGCAGTTGCCAGACTATACCGGTCATGTGCGGGATCCTAAGGTCTGGTATGATGCGACCGTCCAAGGTTGGTGGATGTTGCTAGGTGCCCAACGCTTGGATAAGACCGGCGACACCGTAGCCTTCTTCTCTAAAGACCTCAAAGACTGGGACTATCGCGGTTCTATCTTCCAATTTGATCAGCCTCTGGGCTATATGTGGGAGTGCCCGGATATGGTCTTCTTGACAGATGAGGTGACAGGCCAGGATAAGGCTGTCTTCATCTTCTCACCGCAAGGGGTCGACCCAATTGGGGATAGCTACCATAATATCTTTAACACCACTTACTTGGTCGGGACCTGGGATAGCCAGACTGGCCGCTTCCTACCCGACAATGCGGACTTTGCGGATATGAAAGAATGTGACCGTGGCTTTGAATACTATGCGCCTCAATCCTTTGTGGCGCCTGATGGCCGGGTCATCCAATACTCTTGGATGGGCATTACCTGGCCTGACCAAGAGGCAGCTATCCCAACCCGTCAAGACGACTGGATTCATCACCTGACCATTCCGCGCCAGTTACGCCTAGTAGACGGCAAACTCTATCAGACACCGATTGCAGAATTAGAGGGCTTGGCAGGAGCTAGCCAGTCGCTGGCTTGGACCTCGGCTGACTTCCGCCTAGATCTGGCAGGTCGGGCGCAAAGAGTACAAGTTGATTTTGAGACTCTAGCAGATTGGGAACTCTTCTTGGATGATAACGTGACGGTCAAATACCAGGCCGCTCAAGGCCGCCTAAGTTTAGCTCGCTTCAACTGGCTAACCGGCCTGCAAGAATGGCGCCATATGCAGCTAGAAGAGGAGCTCAAGCATTTAGACCTTTGGCTCGATGCCAGCTCGCTAGAAGTCTTTGTTAACGGCGGGCAAGTAGTTGCCTCCCTCCGTTACTTCGCCAAAGAACCCCTGACGCGCCTAGAAGGCAAGGCCAGTGCCGACCTCCAGGCTAAGCTAGTAGCCACTCAGTTGGAAGCTCATCAATATATATAGGAAGAAAAAGGGGCGTCAGCCCCTTTTTTGTTTAGTTTTGGACACGTAATTTTGCTAACTCGTACCCTATTTATCTATGTAATAGATAAATAGGGTAGCTAAGTCAGCTAGCCGGCAAATCCTGTCAAATAAGTCGCCGTAATAACCAGCAAATCCTCTCAAGTAAGTAGCCGCCATAGCCAGGAAACCCTCTAAGCAACCGCCGAAAACAGACCGAAATCTGGGAAGAGTCCCGCGCCAGTGGTCCACTCTGTCGAGTGGACCACTAGCTCCCCGGGAAAAGGCCCAAAACAGGGCAAAAACCAGGGAAATCCCCGCGCCAGTGGTCCACTCCGCCGAGTGGACCACTAGCTCCCAAGAAATCGTCGGAACCAGGCCGAAAACCAGGAAAAGTCCCGCGCCAGTGGTCCACTCTGTCGAGTGGACCACTAGCTCCCCGGAAATGGCCAGAAACAGGCCGCAAACTAGGAAAAGCCCTGCGCTAGTGGTCCACTCCGTCGAGTGGACCACTAGCTCCCCAGAAATCGCCCAAAACAGGCCAAAAACCAGGAAAAGTCCTGAGCCAGTGGTCCACTCCGTCGAGTGGACCACTAGCTCCCGGGAAAATGCCAGAAACAGAGTCAAGTCCAAAATCCTGTGTAAAAATCTGTAGGCTGTCCTATAGCTTATTTGCGTTTGGTGAAGTTGACAAGGAAGGGGCGTGCGTTAGCCTGCCAAGCATCGTTTAAATCAATGAGGATGGCGCCAATCAGTCGCTCAGCAGAAGCGACATTAGGGTAGACGCCAATGACCTTATCTCGTCGTCTGATTTCACGGTTCAAACGTTCGACAGAGTTAGTAGTCCGCAAGTTGGGATGGTAAATCTCAGGCTCCATCATAAACTGAACGGCATCTTCAAAGCCCTCGTCTAAAACCTTTAAGGCCTTCTGATAGCGAGGATTATCCGCGACAGAAGCCTCAAAAGCTTCCTTGAGCCGCCTTGCATGTTCAGCGGTGGGCGCCTGGAATATGGCCTTCAACTTAGCGCGTGCTTCTAGACTTCCTTTTCTGGGAATGGTCTCGACAATGTTAGACAAGAAATGAAAGACGCAACGTTGCCAAGGCACGCCAACAAAACAGTGCTGAATGGCTGCTCTGAGGCCAGAATGAGCATCTGAAATAATCAGGGTGGGCTGGCTCAAACCACGGGCACGTAGGGATTGAAGGAAGGTCAGCCAAGCCTCTTTGCTTTCTTCTTCTGACACCCAAAAGCCGATGATTTCGCGCTTGTTGGCCTCGTTGACCCCTTGGGCTAGGTAGACCGCTTTGGACACCACGCGGCCCTCTTCGCGCACCTTAATGTAAAGGGCATCGAGGTAGAGATAGCGGAAGTGGCTGTGGGTCAGAGTGCGGTTTTTGAAGGCTTCAATCTCAGGAT
>NZ_KI535340.1:650710-827904 GCF_000160075.2 Abiotrophia defectiva ATCC 49176 | reverse complement strand
GGATGAACTGGTGGCGTTCTTCTTCCATGTAGGCATTGAAGACGGTAATGGCCAGCGACTTCATGAGCGTGTTCATGTCACTGTTTAAAACTGCCTCTGTTAATTCTTCAAGTTTTAGGTTAATATTAAGGTAAGTCATGGTAATCTCCTCTTTCAATGTTTTCCGACAACTACATTGTACCAGAGATTACCTGGCTTTTTCTTTTTACACAATTATAGGGACTTAATCCGAAACTAGGTCAAAAGCTAAGAAAAGCTTCGAGCCAGTGGTCCACTCCATCGAGTGGACCACTAGCTCCCCGGAAATCGCCGAAAACGGGCCAAAAACTAGGAAAAGCTCCGAGCCAGTGGTCCACTCCGCCGAGTGGACCACTGGCTCCCCAAGAAACCACCCAAAACAGGCCACAAACCAGAAATCCCCCACCAGCCAGCCACCCAAAACGGCACCGATTCCGCGCCACATAAGGGCTAGACAAGAAAATGAGCAAAAGATTAAAAAACTTTAATAAAAGCATTGTAAAATAAGCCGGAGTAGTGTATACTTTTCTCATCATCATGATTTAGGAACCATATTTTAGGAGGTACACTATGAATTTTAAAAAGTTAGGAACAGCACTTTTCGCGGGTCTCTTGCTCGCATCCCCATTAGCAACTGTCTCAGCTCAAGACACTGTCAAAGTCGGCGGTAACTTCGAGCTCTCAGGGGCGGCTGCCGCTTACGGGACACCAATGGCTTATGGTTTGAAATTAGCTGTTAAGCAATACAATGAAGAAAACGGCGGTGTTAACGGCAAGAAAGTCGAAGCGCAAGTCGAAGACAACAAGTCTGATAAGACAGAAGCAGCCGCTGCTGCAACCAAATTAGTTGCTGCCGGCGTGGCAGGGATTGTAGGTCCTGCAACTACCGGGGATGCCTTAGCAGAAATTCCAGTCGCTAACGACGGCAAAACACCTGCTATCTTCCCTGCTGCAACTGGTAACGGGATTACCCTCGACTCTGCAGGCAAAGTCTACGACTACATCTACCGTGTCTGCTTCGAAGACTCCTTCCAAGGGGTTGCCGCTGCTAACTACTTAGCAGATACTCAAGGTTACAAGAAAGTCGTGCTCTTGGTTGACCAAGCGAACGACTACTCACAAGGTTTGGCTGACAGCTTCACTAAGCAATTCGAAGCTAAAGGCGGGACCATCGTAGCCAAAGAATCTTACCAAACGAACGATACTGACTTCTTAACTGTCTTGACTAACATCTCGACTCAAGACTTCGATGCCCTCTACGTACCAGGTTACTATACTGAAGCTGGTTTGATCATCAAGCAAGCGCGTGAACTCGGGATCGACAAGCCAATCGTTGGTGGTGACGGTTTTGCTAACGACACCTTGGTTGAATTAGCAGGTAAAGACAACCTTAACAACGTCTTCTACACTTCTCACTACTCTGACAAGAGCGATGACCCAGCAGTTAAGAAATTCGTAGAAGCCTATGAAAAAGAATACGGCAAGAAGCCAGATACTTTCGCAGCTCTTTCTTACGATGCGACTAACGTGCTCTTGCAAGCTATCAAGGATGCAGGCTCAACTGACCCACAAGAAGTTAACAAAGCCTTGGCTAAGATCAAAGACTTCAAAGGGGTAACCGGGACCTTCTCATTTGACGAAAAACACAACCCAGTGAAGACAGCGGTAATGCTCCACTTCGAAAAAGGTGAAGTTACCGAAGCTGTGAACGTGTCAGCTGAGTAATAGACAGCAGACCCCCTCATGCTAGTGTCGTATTGTTGCTTGGACATCCAGTCATAGCACAATACGACCTTTTTCATGGGGAAGTATGGCGCCTTAGCCTTAGGACTGCTATACTTAAGTTATAGCCATCATCTACAGAAAGGAGCTTATGCCTATGAACCTCCAGTGGTTCTTACAACAACTTTTTAACGGCTTGTCGACGGGGAGTATCTATGCCTTGATCGCCTTGGGTTATACCATGGTCTATGGGACCATCCGCTTGATTAACTTCGCCCACGGGGACATCCTCATGATGGGGGCCTTCTTCGGTTTCTATCTGGTTAATGTCCAGGGCATGGACTTCTACTTATCCTTAGCTTTAACCATGGTCTTCACCTCCGTCTTAGGGGTGACCATTGAACGGGTGGCCTACAAGCCCCTACGTAAATCGACTCGGGTAGCCGCCCTTATCACCGCGATTGGGGTCTCCTTCCTCTTAGAAAATGCCATGATCTATTTCTTCGGGCCAGAAGTCAAGGCCTACCCAACTAGCTTTAAGACCACCACCTTCAAAATCATGGGGGCGGTCATTAACTCCAAGCAAGTCCTAATCTTCGTGACCACTATCCTCTTAATGGTAGCCCTACAATTTATTGTTAAGTACACCAAGATGGGGAAAGCCATGCGGGCAGTTGCGGTCGATGAAGAAGCTGCTCAACTCATGGGGATTAACGTTGACGCGGTGATTTCCTTTACCTTTGCGCTAGGGTCTGCCCTGGCAGGGGTTGCCGGCGTCCTCTACGGTCTCTACTCCAACCAAATGGCGGCCACCATGGGCTTGACGCCAGGGCTTAAGGCCTTCGTCGCAGCCGTAGTCGGTGGGATTGGCTCCATTCCGGGTGCCATGGTCGGGGGTTACCTAATCGGTCTCTTGGAGACCTTCGTCTCCGCCTTCGGGGGTTCTGCCTTCAAGGATGCGGCCGTATATGCCCTCTTAATTGTTATCTTGCTCGTCTTGCCGGCTGGTCTCTTCGGTAAGAACGTCAAAGAGAAAGTGTAGGTGAAGCCACATGCAACGATTCCATCAACGCAACTTCGTTTGGTTGACGGCAGCCCTCTTGGGTTATGGCCTCTTGTGGCTCTTAACGTCGACTAACCTAATCGATTCCTACTACCAAATTACATTAATCAAAATTATGATTGATGTCATCTATGCCATCGGGCTTAACCTAGTCTTAGGGGTAGCCGGCCAGTTCTCACTGGGGCACGCGGCCTTTATTGCCGTGGGGGCCTACTCAGGTGCCATCTTCGCTACGCGTCATGCAGACCTAGGGGGTCTCTGGACTGGGATGCTGGTCGGTGCGGTAGTAGCCGCTGTCTTGGCTGTCTTAGTCGGGATTCCAACCTTGCGCTTACGCGGGGACTACTTGGCCATCGCCACGCTGGGTGTTTCTGAAATCATCCGGGTAGTCATCACCAACTACAAGACCCTAACCAACGGTCCGCAAGGGATTAACGCCATTCCTAAAGTGGCAACCTGGCCATTAGTTTACTTCTTCATGGTTGTGACCACTATCTTGATTCTCAACTACTTCTACTCCAGTGCGGGCCGGGCAACCTATGCCATCGAGCAAGATGAGATTGCCGCAGAGTCTATGGGGGTTAACGTGACTAAGTACAAGGTTATCGCCTTCGTCTTAGGTGCCATTACTGCCGCTATCGGTGGTGCCCTCTATGCTGGTAACATCGGGGTTGTCACCCCAGGGGACTTCACCTTCAACAAATCCATTGATGTCCTCATTATCGTCGTATTCGGTGGGATTGGGAGTTTCACCGGTTCCTTCGTGGCAGCCGTAGTCTTAGGGATTCTCAACACCCTCTTACAACCTTATGGGCAGCTTCGTATGGTCATCTATGCCATCGCCCTCATCCTAATCATGATCTTCAGACCGGGTGGTCTCCTAGGAACCTGGGAATTACGTCTAGGCTCCCTCTTAACCAAGAATAAAGCGAAGAAAGGAGCAGTCTAATGGCCTTACTAGAAGTCAATCAACTTACTAAAAACTTTGGCGGTTTGGCGGCCGTGTCCAACGTCTCCCTCAAGTTAGAAGAGCAAGAGCTTGTAGGCCTTATCGGTCCTAACGGGGCCGGCAAGACCACCTTCTTCAACCTCTTAACAGGCGTCTACGAGCCAACAGAAGGGACTGTCACCTTATCCACTGCTGATGGGGTCAAGACCTTGAACGGCATGGCACCTTATAAGATTAACCAACTAGGCTTGGCGCGGACCTTCCAAAACATCCGCCTCTTCAAAGACCAAAGCGTCTTGGAAAACGTCATGGTAGCCATGCACGGGCACAATCATGATGCCATCTGGTCCAGCATTTTCCGGACCAAGGCCTACTATGAGACAGAAGCTAAGATGAAGGCTAAAGCCTTAGAACTCTTGGAAATCTTCGACCTAGCCCAATACGCTCAAGACAAGGCTAAGAACTTGGCCTACGGTCAACAACGCCGCCTAGAAATCGTCCGGGCCCTGGCCACTGAACCTAAGATTCTCTTCTTAGACGAGCCAGCAGCCGGGATGAACCCTGCGGAAACCGCTGAGTTAACCGCCTTAATCGAACAGATTCGCCAACAATTTGGCTTGACCATCGTCTTGATCGAACACGATATGGCCTTGGTTATGGAAATCTGCCAACGCATCTATGTCTTGGAATACGGCCGACTCTTGGCCCAAGGCACGCCAGAAGAAATTCGTCAGAACCCAGATGTTATCCGGGCCTACCTAGGAGGTGACGCCTAATGTTACGTGTTGAGAACTTAGCCGTCAACTACGGCATGATTAATGCAGTCCGTGGCGTTAACTTCGAGGTTAACCAAGGGGAGATTGTCTCCCTGATTGGGGCCAACGGCGCTGGTAAGTCGACTATCCTACGGACTATCTCTGGTTTGATTAAGCCCGCTTCAGGGACTCTGACCTATGAAGGCCAGAACATTACCAAAACCAACGCCCAGAAGATTGTCCAGCTAGGAATTTCCCACGTGCCGGAAGGCCGTCACGTCTTCAAAGGCCTGTCCGTCCGCGAAAACTTGGAAATGGGTGCCTTCTTACGCAAGGACCGCTCTAATATCGAAGCAGATATCCAAGCTGTCTATGACCGCTTCCCAGTCTTGGGCGAGCGTCAGAAGCAAGATGCTTCCACCTTATCAGGTGGGGAACAACAGATGTTAGCTATGGGACGGGCCCTCATGTCCAAGCCTAAGCTACTTTTACTGGATGAGCCATCCATGGGCTTGGCGCCAATCTTCATCCAGGAAATCTTCAACATTATTCAACAGATTCAAGCTCAAGGGACCACCGTCCTCTTGATTGAACAAAATGCCAAGATGGCCCTATCCATTGCCAGTCGGGGTTACGTCTTGGAAACCGGTAAGATCGTTCTGAGCGGGACCGGCCAAGAGCTCCTCGAGAGCGACGCCGTCCAAAAAGCATACTTAGGAGGTTAAGCAAATGTACGTTAAAAACTATATGTCAACCGACTTGGTGACCATCACGCCAGATACCACTGTCATTAAGGCGCTGGACTTGATGCGCCAACACGACATTCACCGTTTGCCAGTCGTAGTCAAAGGCCAATTGGTAGGGCTCTTAACAGAGTCTGTGATTGCCAAGAACTCGCCTTCTACCGCGACCAGCCTGAGCGTGCATGAACTCAACTACTTGCTCAACAAGACGACAGCGGCAGACATTATGATTCGTCGCGTCATTACCACCAGCCCAGATGCCCTCTTGGAGCAAGCCGCTTCCGAGATGCGCAATATGGACGTCGGTGTCCTAGTTGTCATGGACCACGCCCAACTAGTAGGGATTATCACTGATAAGGATATTTTCGAAGCCTTCATTGACATCAATGGCTACTACACCCCAGGGACTCGTTTCGTGGTGGAAGTCGAAGATGACAAGATCGGTATTCTGGAAGACCTTGGTGAGACAACTGCTAAGCATAACTGGAGCATCACCCAAATGAACGTTTACCACTTGGATGACAAGACCAATGTGGTGGTTCACGTGGATACTCAAGATTCAGAAGAAGTCGCGCGCGTCTTCCAAGAAAAAGGCTACAAAGTGTCTGGTGTCTTTGTGAAGCCGGAATAAGCTTAATAGATGGAGGCTAAGAATTTCTTAGCCTCTTTTGCTTTGTATAGAAGAAAAATAGTTAAGTAAAGCGCACAAAATGGGGGTTGCCTACTATTGTAAAAGCCTTTTCAAAGGGCTATAATGAAGTTGAAGGTAGAAGTCGGACTTATTAGTAGATGCCTAATCAGAGAAGGGGAGGGGTGAGCGGGTATGAGAACCTTTAGAAAAGTCCTATGGGCCCTAGTGGCGGCTCAGTTGCTGTTTACACTTGTCTGTTACCTCGTGATTGCGCCTCAGCCAGTCGGCTTATTTAACTTGGATGCGCTTGGCTCGCATTACCGGCTCTTCTTAGAGCCCTTCGCTGTCTTCTCTTGTGGCCTAGGCTTGAGCTGGTTGGCCAGATGCTATCGACGTAGGAAGGGGATTAAAGCCTCCTTCCCGGGACTAGTGCCTTTTGAGACCTATTTGTTGCTGGGCATGCTGGTCTATTGCCTCTTTATGTCCTTCCTAATACTAGACCATAGCGGCGTCATGAAGATGCTGCAGGACTAATCAAAGCATTATAGAAGTGTTGCTAGCGTGACTAGCAAGACTTTTTATTTTGGGGGAGTGTGCCGGGTAGTATCCTAGCTGGCAGTTTATAGCCGGCTAAATAACTATTTCTATAATAATTAGTTGTCATTTCCTGCTGTATAAATTGTGAAATAAACACAACTAAAATATATGATGCGCTTACAAAACTTGATAAAATAATAATTCGGTGTTTACTCAATGTAACAAAATTCCAATTTCTATTGTATTTCTTAGAGGATAAGTAGTATAATATAGGAGTAACAAGATAGGGTGCAGCACACCCTATCGACTGCTAAGTAAGGACTGTGGAGGCTGGTGGGACCCGGCCTCTTTTTGCATATAGAGTGTACAATGAGATTGGAACGGATAGGATGGATAATATGGATAAGAAGCGAAAAAGCCTACTAAAGGGCTATAAAATAACTTTTGCTGCACTAGCCATCGGTATGTCATTGCTTTATGGTGGCATAGCAGTTCATCACTATATAGTCCATTCTCGTGCAGTTGAGATTGCTAAAAGACCAGGGGTAGCACAAAGTCTTGAGAAGGCCTTGATCAAGCTAGACTCTAAGGCTTTTCGCCAAGATGGGATAATACAAAGTTATGAAATTCAATTTGATCAGTCTGGCTTTACACCTGCTAACTGGTTAGAGGTTAATCTTGAGATTAATCAAAATCCCGACTTGTCTATCAACGCGCAGATTAAGTATGACACGCTCAAAGATGAGTACGAAATAGGGCCGATGACGATTAGTCAGAAATTATCTAAGTTACTAAAAGGCAATTAATAGGCTTGCCAAGCTATAGTGAACATGAATGGGCCTACTGGGCATTCACGGCAGACTTTTATTCTATGAACTTTAGATGAAAGGGAGAAATATATGCGAGTTATAAGAACCTCATTCATTATCGTTTTTTGTATAGTCGGTGCGCTATTTTTGGCTTATCAAGGTGTATACTGGATGGTTCAGAATAATAGGAAGGAGCAATATGCAGAGCTTGTCAGCTTCTTTGATTCGCAGGAAGTAAGGGCCGAAATAGAGCAGGTCATCAAATCCGAAGACCCTCATGCCTTCACAGAGGCAGGGGTAATAAAGAAGTATGATTTAGATTATGACAGTATGGGTGTGCGAACTGGTAGAAGTATTCGCGTTCTTATAAATGATGATTCTAGTGTATATATAGGTGTTAAATATATATTTGTAAACAACAAATGGCAAATGAGCATAGTGACTGTTTCCAATAAACTACATGTACTGCTTAAGTCAAAAGAGTAAAGGACTATTTCGTTTTAGATCAACGTTTCTTTCGAAATAGTTTATTGGAATTAGTTCGGGCAGAATAGGACGTAAGCGTCAGTAAGAGAAGGAAAGGCATCTAGTTGATGCAATCCTTAGTTGTCCTCCAAATTATAGAAAAAGCAAAACGGAGTGTGAACTTTATGGAGAGGGAAACCAAGCTTAAGTGGCTGATTGTAGTTGGCGTACTCTTCTTGCTAAGTTATATGAGTTATCTAGGAAATCTAAAGCAGCAATCCAATGTGGAGCCTCCTAATCCAGTGACGACGCCTGGTGAGATTGTAGCAACCTTCGATAATGGTGACGGCACAGAAAATTATATTCGAAAAAGTGAGAAAGTTATGCAGTTGGAAGTTAATTATCCTAAGAATATCAAAAATAATCACTTCTTATTCGGAATGAAAAATCACTTTGATTATGGTTCAACACGATGGTTAGATTTGAATGTTTTTAATGATTTATTCAAGGCCGATATGGATGCTTACCTGGGCCTATGGTATGGGCTGCAACAACAGTTAAAGTCCGGAGACTCTAAAGTCAACACGCCATTGGCGGGAACTGCAACGAATGAAATTTTTAAGCAATTAAAAATAAATGGCCAGGCCGTTGATGAGGTTAGGGAATACAAAGATACGGACGGGAATACGTGGTATCTTTGGTACTATAAGCACATAGAGCTTAAGTCGTCAGGTAATTCAGTAACATTTGAATGAGATGCAATACTAACGAGTGTTGCGAAGGAGAGCAAAAAATGAACAAGAAGAAACTAATTAAAATACTAGTCATCCTCGGTATCCTTTATGCCTTGGCTGAACTAGGGCGCTATGTCACCGGTAATGATGCGGATACCAATGCTCGCGTGAAGGAACCCGGCGAGATTGTCGCAACTTTTGACAATGGAGACGGGACTTTCGATTACATCCGTCGTAATGGGCGCGTCTTTCAATTAGAAGTGAATTATCCTGGTGGCGGTACCGACAATAAGGTTATGATGAGTATTCGCAATCAGTTTGATTATGGGGCAGTGCATGGTTTTGATAAAGATGTAACCAGTAATCACTTCTTGAGGAATTTCCAGGCCTATCTTGCTGTCCGCTTCTCATCGGGTGGTTTTGGGTCCGATAGATCGCGTTATCCTTTCGCGGGGGCAGCGACCAACCCTGTTTTCACCAAACTCAAGATTAATGATCAAGCCGCAGATGAGGTGCGAGAGTACACAGACTCGGATGGCAAGACCTGGTATCTTTGGTATTACCGAGACTTGAAACTACAACTCGGCAATAATGAAGTTAGCTTTGAATGATGAGTGGGAGTTTGAGTAGTATAATTACTCAATTGAATACGGAAGAAATCCTATTAACTTCTAGGAGGTTATAAGATGAAAAAGTGCAAGCAATTCATAAAGAAATGGTATCCCTTCTTGATTGTTATCGGGATGATTGTCGGCCCAATTGTCTATCACGTGGTGGCGGTTCAAGTGGAAATACATAATCTAGTCTACGGTCAGGAATTAAAAGACAAACTGGATACTTATTTCACCAAAAGAGATCAGCATGCCTTTACGCCAGAAGGGACTATACAATCTTATGCAATTAACCCGAAAACAGTGGAACGCACTCCCATGGGCGGTGTAAGAATTAGTGTATCGGTTAATGGTGATGAATCAGTGCAAGTGAGGTTTATTGTGACTAGATTTATGCCGAGTAGGGAAATATCGCTAGGTGCAATTGTAGAATCTCAAGAGTTCAAAAAACTATTGGAGGAGAACTAGTAAGGGCCATCGTGTTCTAGACCATGTCAAAACCCGTCTGAAGTGCAGTGATAAAATAGCTTCTATTGGAGCTCATTCCGCCAGAATAGGAGGTTTCACCATGAAGAAAAAACTAAGACTCCTAATTTTTCTCTGCCTGATAGTCTTCCTAACTGGCTGCAAAGTAACCATTGGCGGCTCTATTGAGGAAATGCAAAGTCGCTTCAAAGTTTTAGAGCGGCTCTATCCCACTGAGAACGTAGAGGATTTATTTGAGAAGTTCCCCGATGGTTTCAGCGTGGTTAATCTCTGGCTATCCGACAATACAGAGTTGCGTGTTGAGGTGAAGGGAAATCCTGATACCCATCAAGTGACAGGAACAATCGTCCAGCGACCAATTCAGGTTGAAGAGAACATGCCTGAAAAATATAAGAAAGCTATCTATTTTGAGAAGGGCCAAATGAAGATGGAAGATGGTAGTGAGGTCCCAGAGGAATTTAAGAACTTCCGCTTCTTATTTCAATCCTTCCATTTTGAAGAAAGCTTCTTTGATACAGCAACTTTTAATGTAAAAAAGACATCTTACACGCCGGGGACCAGCAATTATTTTATTTCATATTATGCCAAGAACGCAGAGCTAGCCAAATATCTAAAAGTGCCTGAGGATAGTCAATTGAAAGTGCAGTTTGAAGGGGATCTCCAAGCTGATGAAGAACATCGGTTTACAAGAATCGTCGATGTGGAAGCCGTGGACAGCAGAAAATCGTTTTTCGAAAAAATCCATGCGGAATAGATGACGGAGAATGATAGCTTTGTCTGAATGTCTGCTGACGTGGACGATTCTTACTTTAATGTGAGGGAGGTATCACCATGAAGAAATTCCCAATCCTTATCTGTTTGCTGGTCTTAATTGGACTAGGTGTAGGATGTAATCTAAATAAAAAAGATGATCAGCAAGTGTTGAAGGACAAATTTAGGGTTCTAAAGCAAATCTATCCTACGGACAAAATTGAAGGCTTATTTAGTCGCTTTCCAAAGGGATTTAAAATTGTGAATCGCCGAAGAGAAGGAGAAATAATAGTTAGTATTGAGTTGATTGGTAATCCTCAGACTAAGGAACTGTCCGGACGAATTATACAAGAAGAGATGCGATCTGGAGAACCCGATCCTGAATTATTGAATAAAGAAATCTACTATCAGGATGGGGAATTTCGGTACGTCGATAACGGAGAAGTTCCGGACTTGCTAAAGGACTTCAAGTTTTTGTTTCAAGTGTACGATATTGACAATTTTCTTAGCATAGAATCAGAACCCGTGGCATTACGCAACTGGCGTACAGCAGGGACAAGCGACTATAGTCTAGTTCATGATGTAAGTGATGACTTGTTAGCGGATTATATCAAGGTGCCTAGAGGAACAGTTCTTGGAATAAGTGTTAAAGGTGACTTTGATGCAGATGCCAAAGGTAAATTCAAGAAATATATTAGAGTTTGGAATGTTGATTTAGGTAAATCAGTATTCGAAATGATTTTGGAAGAGTAGGGGGAGAATGATGAATAGAATTAGAGGCAAATGGAAGCTACTGATCTTCCTCCTAATATTAGGTGGAGCTTTCCTAGTGACCCGCCAAGGCGCGGATTCGACTCAAGGTAAGGATGAGCTAATCGCAACCTTTGACAATGGGATTGGTGGAATGGATACCATGATTAGAAATGGTAAAGCCCTAACGCTAGAAGTAGGCTCCAAGTCAGGAGAAGTTGAGGGCCTTGAGTGGAAGGATAAGTCTGCTTTTAATTATGATACAAAAAAAGAATTGGAAGAAGGCAAGGGCATTGTTAGTGCCGAGGAAGGCTTCCAGATGAAATTAGTAGTAGCCTATCATATGCAGCAGTCCATCTATAGTGCCGGAGCGGCGCACTATCCTTTGGCTAATGTATCAACACAAGCCAATATCAAGAACCTAAAAATTAACGGCCAAGCAGTTGATGAGGTCAAGGAATATGTAGATGCTGACGGCCATACCTGGTATCTTTGGTACTTCAAGAACCTCAAACTGAGAGAAGACGAGAATGTGGTAAGCTTTGAGTAAGCCAAAACAACTAGTTTCCGCAAGTATTTGGATGACTATATTTAATGGCAGAATAGATTTTTAGGACATGGAATGTTAGAGGTGAATAGATTGAAACGCAAATACAAGTTTATAATTTTTTTTGGTAGTATATCTGGGCGTGTTCTATAAATTGGGTTGGTTGAAACCTGAACCCTACACAACAACAACTCAAACAAACGATACTGTTACTGCTACCACTACGCATTCTGAAACCAAAACCAAAACCGGCATTTCAACGGATGGTGAGGAATTACAGACCTTCAGTTATGGGGAGCTTGGTTCTGATGCCTTAGTCAAAAAGGGTAAGGATTTTGTTCTGCGGGTCTATTATGGGCCTAAGGAGAATGCTAAAGGTTATGGAATGACCTCTCACTCAGCCTTCAATTATGTTGATCCTAAGGAAATAGCTCAAAAAGTTGAGAAAGGAGAGAGTTATCGTTTACTAGACCACTGGGTGCAATCAATTTCTAGGTATCAAAAAATGCTAGAAAAAGATCCGAACGCACGTTATCCTGTTGCGGGAGTAATTAGTTACGAGGGCATTAAGAAACTGCGTATCAACGGCCAAGCAGTTGATAAAGTTAAGGAATACGTAGATGCTGACGGCCATACCTGGTACCTCTGGTACTTCAAGGACCTCAAACTGAAAGAAGATGGGAATGTGGTGAGCTTCGAGTAAGCCAAGCTGTCATGTCTATCATAAGGAGAAGAAAGAATGAAATTGATTAAACGATTTTTTATAGGGCTTTTCATAGTTATGGCAGTACTGCTTGCTTTTAGTAAGTGGTACTATCGTTCTACTATCCCTAAAACGGCTGATGGTAGTAGCACACTTCTTGAAACCTACAAGATCTCTGATAAAGAAGAAGATCGGATACTGCATAATGGAGATTCTTTTGAATTTGAGACTGTTGATCTCAAGACAGGAGAATTGCTTTATTCAGCTATATATGACAAATACTTGAATTATAACGCCCAGCAACTCACTTTCTCTGGTTTTACTCCTACTGAGAGGATTACACATGAACTTGAAGATTTATATCTTCCGGCTTGGGCGAAAGACCATAAAGTGTCGAAGGAAAAGTTAGGCATGACACGGTTCCCTATTGCAGGAACCTCTGTCTATGAGAAAATAAAGAAACTCAGAATTAATGGTGTTCCAGTAGACGAAGTGCGAGAATATGTAGACTATAATGGCAAGACTTGGTACTTCTGGTACTATAAAAATTTAGAACTGAAGACTTCGGGAAACAAAATAACCTTTGATAGATAGCGTTTTTTGATTTTTGTTTGTCAGTCGTCAGGCAATAAGCATATGGAGGTGGACTTGAAATGGATATAACTCGGAATAGAGGTAAATGGAAGCTACTACTCTTCCTCCTAATATTAGGTGGAGCTTTCCTAGTGACCCGCCTAGTCGCAGATTCGACTCAAGGCAAGGAGGAGATAATCGCAACCTTCGACAATGGAATTGGTGGAGTGGATACCATGGTTAGAAATGGTAAAGCCCTAACGCTAAAAGTAAGTTCCAAGTCTGCGAAGATTGAAAGCATCGAATGGAAAGACAAGTCTGCTTTTGATTATAATGCAACTAAGAAATTGGAAGACGGACAAGCCTCTATTAGTCTTGAGAAGAGCTTCCGGTTAAGACTAGCGGCTGCCTACCAAACTCAGCAATCGCTCTATAGCGCCGGAGCTGGGCACTATCCCTTAGCTGGGGAATCGACAAAGTCTAGTATCAAGAACCTAAAAATCAACGGCCAAGCGGTTGATGAGGTCAAGGAATATGTAGATGCTGACGGTCATACCTGGTATCTCTGGTACTTCAAGAACCTCAAACTGAATGAGGACGAGAATGTGGTGAGCTTCGACTAGGTAAGGGGAGATTTCGAAGCAGTGAGATGTGATTTAGCTGGAAAGGGAAAAACATGGGATTTATTAAACGAGCAATTAGCATATTTCTAGGATTATTTGTAGTGGTAGGTATTGGTGGATATATATTCACTAGATTTTACTATCACACATCGGCACCTAAATCTCCGGATGGCATCGGGAAGGTCATTGAAGTGTATCAAGTATCTGAAGATGTTGAAGATAGGATCCGTCAAGATGGCGATACTTTTCAATTTGTGTCAATCGAAACTAAAACCGATCAAGTGATTTTTTCGGCGCAGCTCGAAAACTATTTCAGTTATAATGCGCAAAAAGACCTAATAGGGTCGGGTGATAAGCCCACTGATAAACTAACCTTTATGTTAACGAAAAATTATCTACCCCTTTGGCAGGCCAATCAAGCCCGCTTCAAGGACAAGTATAGCTTGTCTCGTTTTCCAATCGCAGGGACATCTGTATATCCGGAAATTAAGCAACTAAAGATTAATGGTAAACCAGTTGATGAAGTGAGAGAGTATGTTGACTACGATGGTCGAACTTGGTATCTCTGGTACTATAAGAATCTGGAACTGAAAAATTCAAATATAGTTACCTTTGAATAAAAGAATGGCTATACATTAATTGGCTTATATTAGTTGCCAGATGGTTTAGTCACACAATAAAGTCAGATTAATAGAATAGGTAAGGAGATATAGAATATGATAGAAAGATTTTTTAACTGGTTGATGCGCAATAAGATGCTGATTTTTCTGGCACTTGTTGCTTCAATGATTTCGCTATCTGGTTTTAACTTGTGGGCCAGTGGTTATGACGAATTGACTCCTATCACCCAGCTAGGCGAAATAAAGGGCCAGTTACCTTATAAAGCTACCTTAGGTAAACAAGGTGAGAATCTAGTCGTAGAGTTGAAATGGAATAAGTTTCAAAATGACAAGAAAGTTCCTGTAGAGAAGAGAACGGGCTTTGTTGGTTTGTTTAATGCAGAAAAACAGGATAGTGGGAACCAGTCTGTGGAGGAATTTCTTAAAGCATCCTACAGCACCTATTTATCGGATTTGTTTCGCTATCAAGAACCTGTCGCTGAAGACATTAAATATGTCCCGACTTTTGGTGTCTCCAAGTACCCTGAGGTTAAGAAGATGAAAATTAATGGTTCCTCAGTAAATAAAGTCATCGAACTCACGGATGAACAAGGACAAAATTGGTATGTATGGTACTTCGAGTGGTTAGAACTCAAAAAAGAAGGAAACACGATAGAATTTGCTAAGTAGGAGGCACCCCCAATGAAAGAATCACGTAATAAAGCCCTTAAACATTTCTGGCGTTATGCCCTAGAATCGCACCGAGAAACGAGTCGGTCGGAGTATGTGTGGGCATTTATTGTCTATGTTATACCATTTTTAATCCTTTACCTTGTTACGAGTAAGTGGTCAACATCCGTGACCATATCACTGACACAACAGACGCAGAAAGTAAGCTTTATTAATCGCAATCCTTATGTCTTAATGGCCTATGTATTCTGGTTTGTTCCGGTAGCGAGTTTAACGATTAGTAGGCTCAAGACCCTTGGTCGACGTACAGCGTGGGCTTTATTACTTACATTTCCGGTTTTTGGTCCGGTTTTGACCTTTTTACCTTGTTTCTTCAAGAAGAGAGGGCGCCAGGACTTGTTAATACCGGGCACCCCGCGTGGTGCCATGCTAGCCCCAGAGTTGCCACAAAAGCAAGAAGCTAGCTCGATGGGAGTAGTAGAGTCAGGTGAAAACACTGCAGTAATGAATGGTCAGGAGTTATGAGACCTGCTATAGCAAAGAGGATGAACATACTGCATAGGGAAATAGTGGCAAGCAAAAATACGGAATCTCTAGAGTAAAAAATGGAGGGGAACTAACCTTGAAGAAGAAAGTCGCGATATTTATATTTAGCCTTGCCATGCTGATGATTGCTTATTGTTTTTTTCTTGGCAATCCACAATCTAACAACTTACAGTCGGATTCGACTAGCTCCCAAGCGATTGCGGAAGCTAGTCAGAGCCAACCAACTGTTGGCAAATCCTTAGCTTTAACGACGGGTGGTGAGGAACTCTTGAGTTTCCACTATGAAGGAATTGGCTCCGATGTCATCGTCCGCAAGAATAGGACCTTCATTATGCGCGTTTACTATGGAGACAAGTCAGAGGGTAAAGGCTACAGTTGGGATGTCCCCGCACTCTTTCAATATATTAAGACAGAGGGCATGTCGGATGGTGTGGATGGTAAGATTGTGGATCCGTTCATTGCGGCAACCTTACTACCCATTGCTCAAGCCCAGACCCGTCTAGTGCTCGATCCGCAAGCTCGCTACCCAGTAGCGGGCGTAACGCCTTACGCTAACATTAAGCGAGTCCGTATCAATGGCCAACCTGTCGAGAAAGTCCATGAGTATGTGGATGAAGCCGGACATACTTGGTATATTTGGTATTATCGAGATTTAAAGCTAAAACCAACGGGAAATAAAGTGACGCTTGATTAAATCTTGAGGAGGTAGAAGATGAAGAATAAGCTATTGGCCTGGTTCAAGGTTAATAAGATACTGATACCATTTATATTACTCAGCCTAGGTGTGTGGATTGTTTTCCCTTTGTCCTTAATGCCTAGGCCAGAGCAAGTAGAGGAGGATATACCGCTCGTGGAGATAGGGCGATTTGACTTGGAGACAGGTGATGCCATCCTCCTTTATCAAAAAGGCGATAACCTAGTCGCGCACTTTGAACAAACGGTCCATCATTCTGATGGCAATGTCCGTGAGACTAAATCGACAGTATTCACTAAAGTTTTCAACCGGATACCAGATAATCGTATCAACCAAACGTCAGCAGAAAGAATTCAATCCTTGTATCAGGAATACCTTCCTAAGCTGGCACACTTCCAGAAGAATAATCCGGGCTCTAAGAATCTTATGCCAGCCTTTGGTCTTTCTCAATATGAAGCAGTTAAGCAGATGACAATTAATGGTCAGAAGGTTGAACAAGTCAAGACTTACACAGATTCTAATGGTAAGGAGTGGTACCTATGGTTCTATTCCAATTTACCTCTTAAAGAATCGGACAATCTCGTTGAATTGAAGCCTAGTGAGGAGAGATAGAATGAACCCACAAGTTAGAGATGCGCTGAAAGACTTCTGGAAGTATGCCTTCTGCACAGATCGTCCTGCTAGCCGCTTTGAATTTTTAACGGTCTTTACATGGTATATTAGCCCAGTGGTTATTGCCCATATAGTGGTAGATTTGCTGGGGATCCCAGATGGGCTACTAACAAAAGGCATTGCCTTTGTCGCTTATGGGATTCTATTAGTTCCTTATGCTAGTTTGACGATTAGGCGCCTAAGAACCGTCGGGAGAAGTGCCGCTTGGTCCTTTCTGTTCATTCTTTTTTGGATTGGCCTAGTGGCAGTAGCGCCCCTATGTTTAAGTGACGATATATAAAGTTAAAGGCTAATCACGATGGCGTCTTAGTGGCAAGGTACAATAAATAGCTTCCCCCTAGCTAGATTGTTTAATTTAAATATGTTAAGAACCCGTGATGCGAAAATAGAATCTGTACAAAAAATAATTGGGAATTGTAAGGGTATTATCTGTTTATAAGCGAATAATTCCGGCCGCCACATCCAACAATATGAAATATTGACTTATACATGTGATGATAAAGTGATCGGATTGGTAATTTTATATTATGAAATAATGACAAGCCGCAAAACAGGTCGCGCTTACAATTGCCGGTAAATTAACGAAAGTTGTTAACTTTAGTGAAATAAAAACCCGTTCTTCTATTGTATTTACAATAGAAGAAGTAGTATAATGTAGATGTAACAACAAAGCTTGTTGCGCATAAAAATCGCTTAGGAGGTATTCTTATGGCAGGACAAATTCGTATTAACCCAGAGGTCTTAGCAGACCGTGCTAAAACTTATGGTAATGCTGCTACAACCGTTGACCAAGTGCTTGAGCAATTACGCGTTCTTCAAAGTGAATTGGAAAGCGAGTGGGAAGGTCAAGCATTCGCTAAGTATACCGAGCAGTATGAAGCTTTGCGTCCAAAAGTTGAGCAATTCGCGAACTTATTACGTGATATCAATGGACAATTAGATCACACTGCAAATGCAATGTCACAAAGCGACGTTGCACTTTCTCAAAACTTTGGTTTGAATGCCTAAGTAGCGACTGTGGAGGCTGGGGGGACCTGGCCTCTCTTTGTATATATAATCTGATATAGAGCTTAATAATTGAAATGTAAATGAAAGGGAGAAACATATGCGAGTTATAAGAACCTCGTTCATTATTGTTTTTTGTATAGCAGGAGCGCTATTTTTGGCTTATCAAGGAGTGAATTGGATGGTACAGAATAACAAGAAGGCTAAATATGCAGAACTTGTCAGCTTTTTTGATTCAAAAGAAGTAAGAGGCGATATAGAGAAAGTCCTTAAATCTAAAGACCCGCAAGCATTCACAGAGGCAGGTGTAATTAGAGAGTATGATTTAGACTATAGTAGCATAGCTGATGGAACTGGTAGGAGTATTCGTGTTCTTATCAATGGGGATCCTAGTATATATTTAGGTGTTAAATATATATTTATGAACAACAAATGGCAAATGAGTATAGTGACTTCTTCCAATAAACTACAACTGTTGCTTAAGTCAAGGGAGTGAACGATATGGGATTATCTGACGAGACTATTAATCAAATAATTTTATCAGAATATGGTAAGGTGCTTAGTGGTGAACAGAAGGAGTGGGAGCCCGGAGAAACCATCGAAATTATAAATGAAGATGGAAGCACCTCAATTTTTGGTTATGTCGATCAATTGGTAAAAGACGATAGATCAGGTCAATTGATGTATACCGTAACAAAAGAACGAATTGATCCTACCCTATCAGAAGCGGAAAAAATGAAGTTGAGAGGAGCTCAAGATAGGGTTACTGTCCTTGTACAAGGTTCTGAGGGGCTAGGCTCTATGTTCGGTGATGATATTAGTAAAAGAAAAGAAGTGATTAAAGATTGGCTTGTAACCGATATTCCTATTGGGCTAGCAATTTTTAATCCGCTGAACTCAAGTTATTTAGACACAACGCCAGTGAATAAAACTATCCAAGAATATCTTGAGGATGAAGAAAATAGGGGATTATTGTTTGGATATCAATTGAGAACTAGCCTTAGTGCTTTTGATAATCAAATTATTAACGAGTATCCGAATGCGCAATTTCTAATGTTCGGGCATTCGTTAGGATCAATGATTATTCAGTACATTACGGCTTCCACCAAGTATCCAGAACGGATTCACTCAGCATTTGTAGCTGAAGGGCCAAACATATTTTCATTATTAAACGGCGATCTACAAAAACAGGCTAGAACAATGCGAGATAAGGTGGTTCAATATGTTGACCCTCGAGATATGGTTCCTATTGGTTTTGGTAAGAATAAAGAAGCAATTGGGCAAGTAGTCATGTTACATACACGGCCAACAGGTACGCTTTTCGGTGGAGAACAACATATGATGAAGGGGTATTTGAAAGATGCCCAAGGGAATTTTAGAATTATGGATTCTGAGGAAGCTGCGAATTATCGACTTAGAATGGCTAAGTATTACCTTCAAAATCAAGGTTATTATCTGAATGAGAGACAAAGAAGATATGTAAACATGGGGGGGAAGAACCCTGTGATATTTTTAAAATATGACAGTGCACTTTTTACTTTAAGAACTCTAAAAGTTACAGTTATGACGAATGTTTTAGATTTAAAAGATGAAACGAAAGCGTCAGCGGATTTATGTGATGAGTATTGGAAATCTTGTAAGGCAAAAGCTTATGCTATAGGGGACCCTTTATCCGCTTCGGAATGTCTCAATGCTTTGGCAGAAGTAGGAGCAAATGATCAGACAATGCTAACTCAGTATACGGATTTTTATAATTCGCTTCTAAGTCAAGTGTCATCAATCGATTCGAAAATTAATACACTAATAGCTAATGCGGAGCAGGGTATGAATGGAATATTAGAGCAAGATGGCATTAGCTCAATGCAATTAGAACAGGTAATTTCATGGTAGTCTTTGATGAATTATACGATGCTCATCGGGCTAGGTTAGCAACTTTAGAAACCGAGGAGGATCAACTTAAAGAAAAGTATCGAAATAGATTGAATGATTTAGATGATTGGAAGTATGAAATTTTAAAACTGTATGGTAAAGAGGGCATACCGATAAGTAATTCGGAAGCACTTAAGTATATTGAACAACTGTGCGATGAGACAGAACGTATATACCGCAATAATCAACAAATAATAGTAGAAGCGAAGGAGAAAGAGATACAGAGTTTCAAAAATCAAATTGATGAAGAAAGGGGACGTTAACATGGTTGAAGGCGATCCAAATGTATTAGCTGAATATCGATTAGGAAAGATAAATACACTGCATGATATGGGCTTACATTGGCAGACTATAGCCGGAATAAACTTTAAAACAGGTAAGAATAGGGTTAAACATCACATAGATGCCGCTAAACTAGCTTTATCGAATGCTGATGTGGAGTTATCAAATTATTTTACGGGAGAAACTGCAACTACATGCAAAGAACTATTTCAGCATTACCAAAGTGAATTAAATAAAATTATTATTGATTTATAATGTCAATTCAACAAGGAAGGAACCCTAATGAAACGTAAATTTTGGCCTTTGGCCATCGCCATATTAGTCGGCTTAACGGCTGGCATGACCTACTTTGGGATTATTCGCCCCAAGCAGGTCGCGCAACCCAAAACAGAAACCTTGGTATCGCAGAGCGACGTTACAATAGCTGTCGTTAATGAGGACCAAGGCTATCGTTATAACGGTCAGAACGTTCGCTTAGCAGACATGCTTTTGGCGAATCTGGCTCAAACCAATCAATATCGGCTTGAAACGGTGCCACGCTCAACAGCTAATGCAGGTTTAGATAGTGGTAAGTATCAAGTAGTTTTAGTGATGCCAAGTAACTTCTCTAAAGACTCACTAAACCTAGAGAGCGCGACACCTACCCAGGCTGTCTTCCAATATCGGATTAAGTCTGACCAACAAGTTTTGCTTAAGCAAGCTGAAGAGGCAGTTTCCAACATTAAAAATGCTTTTAACAAAGACATTATCAACATTTATTTTTCTAGCATTGTAGGAAATCTCCAAGTTGCGCAAGCTCAAGTGACAGATGTGGTCCAAAACCAAGCGACAACCTTGGCTAAGTATCGAAATTCACTTGTGGATCCACTTAATGCTTACAGCAAGAGTTTCACTGATATTAGTAATGTAAGTGCGGGTACCGTGACAACAATGGATAATTTAGGCGGTGTTCTCACTGGTACGAATGAAGCTTTCACATCTATCATTGATACCAAGAAGGATTACTCAGGAGACGTTGAGTCAGTAATTAATTCGCAATCTGCTTGGAGTCAAGCAATGGCTCAGCGGGAGCTAGCTTTGGGCAATTTCTACACTAATCTTCGGGCTGTTGATGTCTCTTCGGCCTTGAATGGCTTGAATGTCATGAACACGCAGACTTTCCCAAGCCTAGTAGCGGCTCAACCCATTGATGATGCTGTAAATGGCTTAACTGCTTTGAATGAACGCCTTGAAGGTTTTGAGAGTGAAATCAGCTCAAATAACGAAGAAGTTACTAAGTACTTAGATGAGACCTATCGGGAACGGATCAAAGAAGCGGTAAAAGATTCAATGGCTAAGACGGTATCGGAAACACCAAATGACCAGCTTACTCTAGGAATGCTTGTCACCTCGCTTCGCGAAAAGATGAATGCCGCAGTGGCTGGTTTCGTTTCTCAAATGACTATCTACTCGGACGATGCTATTAATAGGATGACAATTTCCGATCAAGATAAGTTCTTTATGAAGAATGTTAACCAATTTATTAACCTCGTGGCGCCTGGAGTGGGGCGTGTTTCTAACACCACTTGGCAGGCTAGTCGACTATCGGAAATTAAAAATGCCGTCCAAGGACAAGAAGTGACCTTGGATGTGGATTTAGGACGGATTGAAGGAACCATTCGCGACGTTCAGATTGATTTAACCGGAGATAATTTTGAATTGGTATCAGCTACCATTAATGGAATGGGGCTAGCTGTCAATGGAAACGTAGCGACAGGACAACAGTTGAATGTTGCGGCATCAACTGCAGTCGCCCGAGCGACAGTACGAGTGAAGCAAGTATCCGACGAGAATTTGGTGAATCTTTTTGCTCCGGGTACAGTTCGAGCTTATGTGATTACCCAAGAAGCTTTAGAAGTGACCGAACGCCAGAATGTAGTAGCACCAGCGCCAGCGCCCGCTCCAGCTTCGCCAACTCCAGATGCTGGCTCTGAAAATGGCGCAAACAATGCGGCACCAGCAGCACCTGCTCCTGCTGGTCAGCCGAATGCTCCGACTGTTGAAGAGCACGTTTCAACAACGGAAAAACAAATCTATCGGACCTATTCGAATGCGTCAGGGGTTTCAGCTGTTCAATTCATCTCATCGATGGATACCGCTCAGGCTGCGGTAGCAGATATGCAGCAGTATGCAGCGTTGGCGGGGATAGCTTCAGCTTACTATGGCCTATCCTTGTCGACTGACCCAGTAGGGAGTAGTCTCAACCCAAGTCCGCAGTCGCTTTATGCTGCGCTTTCCATGGAGCAGTTGTCGGATATATTAGTTCAGACAGTAGCTGATACTATTTCTCAAGACCTGAAAGAACAACTAGTGATTCCTAATGCTTGGTCAGAAAATGCTAAAAAATTAAAAGAAGAAGCCAAGAAACTAGAGGAGTCCCTACAAGCTATTCGGACGACAACAGGACAATTGAATGGCGAAGTCGGCAACTTGATCTCCTTAGCTCAAGGTGTTCATGATCAAATTGCCAATGTTCCAGCCTTAGAAGTTACTGAAATGCCAGATAATGCCAATATGACAACTGTAACAATGGGAATAAACTCAGACTTACTTAAGTTAATGGGCGCTAGCCAAACCCTGATGGCCAATACAACTGCTAACCAAGCGGCACTAGATTCAGTTAAATCCGGTTTGGGGCAACTCAATACATCCGTCACGACGCTTGAAACCGAAGGGAAACAGTTAACGGATAAGGTAACGACTTTGGGGGAAAGCCTAGATACTGAGTATAATAATAATAAGACCTTCTTAGACCAGTTCAGTCAGGTTATGGCGAATACTAAGACCGGTAACCGCAAGAACCAACTAGTTTATGACTATCTCTCTAATCCCGTGAATGCGGATAATGTTGATACCACTTTGCAAGAATCTCGTGCGCCACAAACGCAAAAAGTCGATACGCGTTCTAGTCTCATCTTCTTAATGATTACCTTCATTATGAGCCTAGTGCTTGCTCAGTTCCTGAGAGATTTAGACTGGACAAAATTGAATTTCTTCAAGGCAACAGAGCGCCAACATCTTCGTAATAGCTTAGTACCTGTGACGGCTATTGCATTATCAGGTGGACTTCTTGGGACTCTAATTGCGATAATTGGTTCTAGTCGATTAAACCTTGCAGGTAATCAGGGAATTGCCTTAGGCATTATTTTAGCCTTGATGGGAATGGGCTTTGTTCTAGTGAGTCATGGCATCTTGCTCCGGCTTAAGTCATTTGGCCTATTAGTTTTAGTAGGGCTGTTGATGGCTTATGTTATCTCAGCCAGTCAACTGTTTGATGGGGAGTTTGATAATCTCAACACCTTCATTCGAGGATGGAATCCGCTGACCTATATGGATCAACTCTTGACGGCGATTCTCAACTTCCAAACTCATTGGCTCCACTTAGTTCTGGTGCCTTTAGCAGCCCTTTTCTTGGGCTTGGCGATTAACAGCCATTATTACCGAAAACTAAGATAGGAGGCATGGCAGATGCGCAAAGGAAGACTGTGGCTAGTGATCATAGTTGGAATCTTATTTGGACTATCAATGCCTATCCAGGCACGTGATGGTTCACTTAAGATTGATACAAACCGATATGATGCAACAAAATCCAATGAGATTACTTATTCTGAACAAGAGCGACTCTTTGCCAAGCTATTTACGACGGATTTAACGGAGTTAATTAATCGTCATCTCCAACGCCAAGAGGCGCCTCGTCAAGCACTTGCACCTCAGCTCTTCCAAGCGCCAATCCAAGCCCTAGATCGAACCGCCAAGGCTAAACAAGTTGCCTTTACATCTGACCATCCAACACAACGTGTGGAACGCTATAACCATCGTTTAGCAATAACAGACCAACCCAAGAAGCCTTATCTGTGGCTTATATTTTGTCTCGCATTAGCTGTTTTTTGCGGGCTAATCTACTATTATTATTTCCGACCAAAAAGGGTAGGTGATTAAGATGACAAACCAATCGAACTATGTTCAAATCACGTTAGATTTGAGTCGATTAGGTGGACCACTGCTAGATTTAGCGGTTCCTCGCCAGTTAACGGTGAAGAGACTCTTACATGAAGTGAATCAATCCTATCAACTGGGATATGAATTGGTTTCCCCCATTTGTCGGAACTTAGAATATGAAACGGTACTTTTCGCAACGGATCGAATTGGGAATAGATCCGTCCGCGACGGAGTAACCTTGCAACTAGAACAGCTATAGGAGAAGACGATGATAAGTAAACAATATACAGCCGATTTAATACGTGGCAATCGCGATTTAATTGAACAACTCTTAACTAGCAATGCGACATATTTCGCCTCTCTAACGATTCGCAGTGAAGAAGATCAAGCTGATGACTTGATTGTAGACTGCCTTTTGCCGGAAGATGGCTATCACTATGAAGCCGTTCGTCAGTTAGAGTTGGCGACACGGTGCCGCTTCCTTCTAAACTTGGCTACTGTACAAGAGGAATTAGCAGAAGGCTTGTTTACCTTCGAGATGAAACCTGATAGCTTTTCCTTTACTCGTAATGGTATGCCTATCTTCCATTTCAGAGGCATTCGCGAGAAGTTGCCGCCTTACGAGGGCATGACCGAATCCGAATTTCTTTCAAGCTATCAAGCCTACTGTGTAGCAGTTCTTGACCCTAAGACTAGCTTTGAGACTTTAGCAGAAGGGAAATTAGCCTTCTATAAAGGTAACCTATTAGCAGAAAAAATAGTTCAAGCTACGGACATTAATGCCATTCAAGACTTGCTGAAGGAAGGTATCCAAGCCGAGAAAAGTCGGATTGAATCAGATGAGATTCAAGTCAACCGCCAACAATATGTTCTAGTTCGTTGGGTGATGGGGATTTCACTCATTGTGAGTTTAATGTGTCTTGCCTTCGCTAGCTATTGGTTTTTGTGGGCAATACCGCTTCAATCGCGTGTTAGTGATATTCGCATGGCCTTCATTAAGCAGGACTACAGCGAAGTGGTTAGTTTGAGTCGGGGGTTAGATAGTCGCTACATTGGCCAGGAAGATAAATATCTGATGGCTTACTCTGTTGTGATGACAGAGCCTTTGACACTTGACCAGAAGACACAGCTACTCTCTATGTCCATGCAGTCAAATGAAGCCTATCTCAGATTTTGGATAGCAATTGGTCAGGAGGACATTAATGAGGCGCTGAATATAGCATCCTACCTCAATGATCCTCAGTTAACGCTTTATGCGTCTACTAAAAAAATTGATGAGTTACAACGAAATCCTAATCTAGCTGCAGATGAACGAACCACTCAAATTGAGTCAGTCCAGAACAAGATAGATGGCTTGGTTAGTCAGTATTTCTCCTCAGAAGAATCAAGCGAATCGTCTAGAGCCTTAATCGACTCATCTGAGAGTGATACGACTAGTAACGAGTTCCAAGCTAGCAATGAAGTGAGTGTCGAATCTAGTCAAGAGTCTGTCTCCAGCCAAGCAGGAGAATAGGAGGGTTGCCCATGAAATTCTATTTGTCTTATCAAGGGCATTACCATGCTATCGAACCGGGCCGACGCTATGAGCTAGGCGCTCAGCTTGCGTCAGATTTTACCATGCCACTCAAGCAAGTCTACACGCTCATTGCCTCAGACAAAGAACTTGTGTTGGAAGAGCAACGCTATGATTTGGCAGGTATCTATCCAGTAGAACTTGAAGGGATTACTCTCAAGATTTTAGCTTTGGGCCATCAATCAAGCTATTGGTTGCCTGATGAACTAGTATACCTATCCAAGCATCCCCAAGCGAGTATTCAACTAGAGACGACGGGGGAGATGACGCTGCATGAGGAAGGCAATCTCTATCGTGTTTGGAGCGAACGGCCTGTCACCTTGAATGGCCGGAGTATGCAGGGAAACTTCCAAGCTCAAATTGGAGACTATCTCTTCGTAGAGGACGGGCATGTCCTTCATCTTCGAGAGCATCATGTGGAAATTGGAAGTATTAAGCCAATTCATAGTCGCCTTCTACCAGTTGAAGCGGAAAACCACGAACGAGCTCAACGGGCAGCAGACTATCATCGTTCTCCTCGTATTATCCGCAAGGAGCCCGAGAAAAAGGTCACCCTATTGGCCCCTCCTACAGAAGATGAACATTCAGGACAACCTATTTGGCGTACAGTTCTGATGCCACTTACCATGATCGGGATGACAGGCCTTATGTACTTGTTATCTGCAGGTCGTGGGATGATGTTCCTTATGATGGGGATGTCGGTGGTAAGTATTATCATGAGTGTCCATCAATACTTCTCCGAGAAGAAGAAGTTTCGAGATAAACAAGAACGCAAAATTGTGACCTATCGGGAATACTTAGATACTAAGTATCAAGAAATCGCTAAACTAGCAGAGGAGCAACGCCGAGCTCGTAGCTATCATTATCCTGCTGGGTCTAGTTTAGTTACTATGGCACGCCATGTGGACCGTCGTATTTATGAGAAAGGGGCATCTGCCTTTGACTTCTTAGCCTATAGTTTAGGCCTTGGCGACGTCAAGCCAAGTTTCGACTTGAAATACCAAGCCGCAGAACTCAGTCATTATAACCGGGCAGTGGCGGATGAGGCTAGAGCCTTAGTCGATGCTTACCGCACAATTTCCCAGCTACCTATACCTAACTCGCTGAGCTTTGGACCGGTCGGCTATATCGGGAATCGGCAAGTAGCGATTGAACAAGTTCAACAGGCCTTGATTCAGCTAGCGACCTTTCATAGCTACCATGATGTTCAATTCATTGTCGTAGGACCCGAAGAAGAACAAGCGTCATGGAAATGGATGCGATGGTTGCCCCATTCCTACCTTAGCGCTCTTAATACTAAGGGTTTTGTTTTTAGTCAGGCTAGTCGAGATCGCCTGATGACCTCTCTCTATCAAATCATCAAAGACCGTAAACTAAAGGTTGAGACACAGAATGACTCTAAGAAGGGGCTGCTCTTTTTACCTCAGTACATCCTCATTGTGACAGATATGAGTCTCCTTCAGGATCATCTCATCAGTGAGTTCATACAAGAGGATCTGACTGAATTAGGCGTCTCTCTCATGATTGTTGAAAATGTCATGGAGAACTTACCTGATCATGTGAGAACGGTTCTCCACTGCGCGGATTGGCGTAAGGGAGAACTTGTCTTGCAGAACGGAGAATACATTCAGCAGGCATTACAGCCATTTGCTGCAATGTCGGAGCAAGAGAAAGGACAATTTGCTCGCTATTTGTCGAGTATTCATCATGTTCTTACCATGAAAAATGCCTTGCCAGATAGTGTTTCCTTCCTCACGATGTATGGCGCGCAACAAGTCGGGGACCTTCAGGTCTCTGACCGTTGGCAGAATCACCACGCTTATCAGACCTTAGCGGTACCTATCGGCTATCGAGGCCGTGATGAATTATTACAACTGGATCTCCATGAGCAAGCACACGGACCGCATGGCCTAATTGCGGGGACGACCGGTTCAGGTAAGTCTGAGCTGATTCAGACTTATATCTTATCCTTAGCTGTCAACTATCACCCTTATGAAGTGGCCTTCCTTTTGATTGACTATAAAGGTGGGGGGATGGCTAACCTCTTCCAATACCTACCACATGTGGTTGGGATTATCACGAACTTGGAAGCGGCTCAAGCCAATCGGGCCTTAGTGTCAATCCGTGCCGAGTTACTCAAGCGCCAACGCCTGTTCGCTGAACACGGTCTTAACCATATTAATCAATACCATAAGCTTCGCCAGCAAAATTCAGACTTAGAACCAATGCCACATCTCTTCCTGATTTCGGATGAGTTTGCGGAGTTGAAGGCTGAGCAACCAGACTTCATGAACGAATTGATTTCGATTGCTCGGGTGGGGCGGTCTCTCGGTGTCCATCTTATTCTGGCTACTCAAAAGCCAAGTGGGGTTGTTAACGATCAGATTTGGTCTAACTCTCGCTTCAAGATTGCACTCAAGGTACAGGACATCTCGGATTCGCGCGAGATTCTCCATACGCCTGATGCTGCGACCTTAACACAAGTCGGTCGTGCCTATCTCCAAGTCGGCAATAATGAAATCTATGAACTCTTCCAGAGCGCTTGGAGTGGCGCCCCTTATCAAGGAGCAGGCGATAGCCAACCTCGGTCAGATGCACTGACTCTCTACGAGATTGAGGAGACGGGACAATTACGGCCGATAAACCAAGACCTAAGTGGCTTAGATTATCAAGAAACGATTGAATCAAACCTAACAGAATTAGATGCCGTGGTAGAAGACTTAGCGACCACCTTCCAAGCAAGTGGTGAGGCCAAGGTGGCGCAACCTTGGTTGCCACCACTTGAGGAGATGATTGTAGATTCTGATTTTGATATGGAACAATTTAAGACCACTTGGCTATCACCTCGACCTCATTTTGCTGTGAATTTAGGGGTTGTGGACATTCCAAAACGTCAAGAACAGTTGCCGTTCATCTTAAACTTAGATGAAACAAACAATATTGTGCTGATTGCCAGTCCGGGATACGGCAAGACCAACTTTGTGCAACGATTGGCGCTTGAAGTAATGCGCCATCAGACGCCTCAAGATGTTCATATCTATCTCTTGGACTTTGGAACAAGTGGATTGATTAGCCTCTCAAACTTTCCTCATGTAGCTGACTATGTAACCTTAGACGACGAAGCTAAGCTACGAAAATGGCTTAATATCATGGAATCTTTATTGAAGGAACGGAAGGCACAGCTTGCGACTCAACATGTTGCAAACTTCCAACAATATAATCAGACAGTGAGCAAGAAACTCCCTATGATTCTCATTTTAATAGATAGTTTGGATGGCTTGAATGATTCCTCAATGTTTGATGACACTTATGCAACTTTGGTCAAGTTAGTACGAGAAGGAAATTCTTTAGGGATTCAAGTGGTGGTAACGGCATCGCGTTGGAATGCTTTACGCATTCAGATGCAATCAGCATTTAAGACTCGCATAGCCCTCTATCTCTTTGAAGATTATGATGTAACAGCTGCAGTTGGTCGATTGGGCTATAAGATTGAATCTATTCCCGGTCGTGGTGTAATACGTATGGAGGATCTAGTAGACTTTCAATTAATGACACCATATGCTACTGGTGACTTTCTGCAATATCCATCCATGATGTTGCAAGAGGCTAAGTTAATGCGAGATCACTGGCAAGGTGAATTGCCAGCTAAAATTCCAATGCTACCAGAAGTTGTAACGCCAGCTCTCATCTATGAACAAGTGCCTGCTAGTGCTAAGACGCTACTAATAGGGCTTTATAATGAGACTGCTAAGGCTGTGTTGTTCGGATTGAACGCGGCTATGATTATGACTACTGACAATCCTCTAATCTTGGAAAACTATTATCGCTTGCTAGATTACCATTATCATCAATATAATGATGAATATTCAGTACTCTTACTGGATGCTCAAGATGCGGTGCATAGTGAGCTGTTTGTAGGTGGGCAACGCTTATCGACAACCCTATCTGTAACTGGGGCATTTAGTGGTATACTCCAGGATTTGAAAGAACGCCTAGAACAGCCAGATAAAGAGTACAAAAAGTGGATGCTGATTATTACTGACCTCAGTCTATTAGTTAATTCAGGTAATTTATCTGAACGGGATACGCGTCTCTTAATTGAGCAAGGGCCAGCGGTTGGGATTGTGCCAATATTTGCAGGTATGAGAACACAGACTATTAGTTCAACCACCAACCAAGTGAAATTAGTGAGACAGTTAGTAACACAAATTCTATATGGTGGTAAATTGTTCGAACAAGATATTGTCAGTGTACGTATGGGCGCAAGACGCGAGCCACAGCTTAAGGCGCAGGAGAGTTATGTTCTAGAAAATGGAGAGTGGCAGTTAGTGCAGATGGCGGAATTATGAAAAGGAGGACTATAATGCGGACAGTACTGAAATGGCTTGCCATCCTATCAGTTTGCCTAGGTGGCCTATTCTTCCTAGGGATGAAATGGCAGGAACATATGGTGGAGCGGAACTTCGATTATTTAGGGTCTATTTATCCAGTTGAGAATTTGGAGCAATTATTTGATGTCTTCAAAGGTGGTTTTAATATCCGCGATACTTTCTCAATTTATGAGCCAGAACGAAAAATAATGGTGATAGTAGATGCAGAAGGGAATGGTCATACTAAGCAAATTGATGGGAAAGTGAAAGTTCTAAGCTATAAAAATAATGACAAGGAGACAATCGAAGAATATTCTGTTGAGATTAGAAAGGGACAAATAGTAGTCCCTGAGAATAAGCAAACAACCAAATACCTGAAGCAATTCAAATTTTTGGTGACAACCCTAGAATTTGATAAGACAAAATTTAATCGACAAACGGCTTACCATATTATCGACAATCCATCTTGGGGTAGGTATGGAGAATATTATCTTCTGGGTAATGCGACTCAACTTCTGGAGAAATACGGGCAAAATGATATTAGCGGTGACTATACGATTGAGTTTCTCAAGCCATTAAAGCCTGAAAAAGGAGAGACGGACGTCTCGATTACTATAAGCGGGGGTTCGAAAACGCATATTGATGGAGTAATTATTAATATGGGCGAGCATTTGGAAGGGTTTGACTAAGGAGGTTGTAAAATATGATAGAGCCAGAGATTTTAACGTTATATGCTGCTGATGTAACTTATAAAATGGAAACTCAGTCGTATCAGAATGAATTTTTTTTAATTGAGGAACCTTATCGTAAAGATATATCGACAGCGGTAACTGAATACATGGAAGAAGAGAAATATCCTGAAAATTTAAAATATGTATCTTCTTATCATAATTTAGAAACTGACACAAGTGCTACTTTATTTGAGGATACAAATACTGGAAAATTAATATTAGCATATACAGGTACAAATCCTCAGGGTAGATTTGCAAAAGACGTTGCAACAAATATCGTTGATATAGGGCTTGGATACGGAGCGCTCTATAGTGCTGTGCTTGATATGCATGATAAGGTTAGGCAAGAGTATCCTGACAAAGAAATGCTAATTACGGGGCACTCACAGGGAGGCGCGATTGCTCAGTTCGTAGCGGTTGTCCGAAATGTTCCAAAAACGATTACGTATGATCCGGCTCCAATATATGTTTTATCAAGAAGTGTTGCAGGGAAATTAACTTTTCTAGATGTTACAGGTAAATATTTTGCCATGTACAACATGGCTGAGATTGAGAAAAATTTTACTGGAGAAATAATAAATATTCGTTCGAAGAACGATTGGCTAACATCTATGGGGGTTGTAGGTAAGTATTACGGCAACATGTATACATTGGACTCTGATGCAGGGCATAGCTTGCTCGAACTAATGAAAGAGGATACGTTACGTCAACTTAAAGATCTGCTGATAACTGGTAATAGATATTATATAGAGAATGGAGTATATTATTCTAAATACAACAGCAAACTCCTTGAGAAGCTATTCCGAGGTCCTGCATGGGAAGAGTTAAGTCAGGAGGACTATGAAAAGCTGGACTCATATGAACGAATAACATATGATATGCAACATAATTTTGAAAATACATTTTCAAAATTAGTGGAATTAGAAGGGCTTAAAGAAAGGTTACAAAAATCAGATGGCCTAATCTCAACTTCTGAAGCTATATACCTTGATGCAAATGAAGTTTTAATAGCTGTAACAAGTGCCAAGGAGTTAGCTGCGAGTTGTATAACTGAATTGATTCAAGATTGCACTGGAGCAATAACAGAACTTGATAAGATTTGGTCCGATACAATGGACATTGCTAGACAGCAGGGCTCTGGTTTAGATGACAATGATTTCTCCCAAACATTAACATCAAATGGTTTGACTTATGAAAATCTAATTCAGCCTGTAATTACGAAAATAAATGACAAAATAGAGAAGGGAAATTCCATCAATAAGGCTTATTCGGAGTTAATGACTAGGATAGAGAAAACCATACAAGAGATTGTTAATAAAGATATATCTTTAGCTAAGCAAATAATGGGAATAGATGATGTTCAAACTATCGGAATGGATGACGTTCAGATAAGTCAGATGAATCAGGTGCTGAACTTGACTCGTGTGCAACAAAATTCAATATTCCCTTAAGGAGATGTAGAGATGTTTGATTGGTATATTGATTGGTCAAAGAGGAAAAAACGCGAAGCAGTTATAGAGGTAGTCACCAATGTGGTTAAAATAAGGTCAGATACTGTAAAGGCGAATTTAAATAGTGCGATTGAATTAAAGGTGGGACTCGCACGGACTAAAACAAAACTACTTCAAGAGGTCTTTTCGGGCTCCTTTAGAGGGCAAGCTGGTAAAGCAGCAGGGGAAGAGGTGGCAACTCAAAGTAGTAAACTAGCTCTAATTGAGTTGGAAAAAATAGAATAGGATTACGCAAAAATAGGAGAGATTAGTTATTATTTAAGTTCTAAGAAGAAAACAGTAGTTTAGGAGGGAATAAATGTCAGATCTAGAATCGCAACTTTATCAAAGCAAGGTGAGGCTTAACAGTCTAGAACGGAGCTTAGAAGAAATGTCTAGAATACGAGAAATAGCGGCTAAAGACTGGGCGATTTTTCGCGAAGAGATAGTCGCCTCTTTCCGTCCTTTGGTTGATGATGTAGATGTTATATATGAAGCGCTTCGCAATACGGAGCAGAGCTTTGAAGAATTAGATGAGCAACTTAAGGAAGGCATCCAGAATACGGAGAGAGAATGTGGGGATATGCGAGAGAAAGTTTGGAAGTATGAAAAGGAAATTAAAGTATCAAAAGAACAGGAAGCTCTATCTCAATAGCGAAACCATTTCCTAAAGTATAGACTTTAAAAAGTTAGAGCCAAGGCACGCTCCTGTAGGAACCCTTGGCGCTTTTTCTCCCTATCCCCCAAGCACCGCAATTGCATTCTTACATCAACTTGCATATAATATAGAGGTAACACAAGGGGTGCCGCGCCTGCGGCTGAGATGGGGCTTTGCCTCGGACCCTCATAACCTGATGAAGTTAATACTTACGTAGGGATGTGGCAAGTTGAATCTGACTGATGGACTCATCCTGCGCGTCATGCCGGGATGGGTCTTTTTTTATCGAGTCCAAACGCAAGTGGGTGTTACGTATTCTAAATAGAAAGGAGACGGTAACCATTAAACAGAGAGTGCATCGCTGGTTTGAATCAAGTGTGGCTTGGCTGACAGGCTTAGGACTCCTGGCCTTGTGGGAAGTGACGGCTCGGCTGGGTATGTTGCCGCGTTTTATCATTCCGGCTCCGTCGGCGGTTCTGGCGGCTATCTGGCAAGATGCCCCTAACCTCTGGCGCAATAGTCGGGTGACCCTAATCCAGGCCTTTATCGGGCTGGGCATTGGGATTGTCTTGGCCTTTATGCTGGCGGTCATCATGGACCGCTTCAAATGGGTCCATCGGGCCCTCTACCCACTCTTAATCGTATCTCAGACTGTGCCAACGGTGGCCATTGCCCCGATTTTGGTCTTGGCCCTGGGCTATGAGATGACGCCTAAGATTGTCTTAGTCGTCTTAACCACGATTTTCCCTATTATCATGAGTATCTTAAGTGGCTTTGCCCATTGTGACCAGGATGCCTTGCAGTTGCTGAACATGATGGGAGCCAGTCATTGGCAGACCTTGCGCTATGTTAAGATCCCGACCAGCCTACATTTCTTCTTTTCCGGGTTGAAGGTCAGTGTCTCATACGCCTTTGTGAGTTCGGTTGTGGCGGAATGGCTAGGGGGATTCGAGGGTTTGGGTGTCTATATGATTCAGACCAAGAAGGCCTTCGCCTACGACAAAATGTTCGCGGTCATTTTCCTCATTTCAGCACTGAGTTTGATATTCATGGGGCTAGTTGCCCTCATTGAACGACTCGCCTTGCCTTGGCGCTCAAGCAAGGCCCCCCATATTTCCTAAGATTAGAGGAGTGACACACACATGCAAAAATGGATGAAAAAATTCGCGGCCCTGCTTGCCGGCCTATCTTTGGCTGGGACCACACTACCAAGCGTAGCCGCTCAATCAAGTGATGACAACAAGGTAGACCTGATTTTAGACTGGGTGCCTAACACCAACCATACCGGGCTTTACGTAGCCCAAGCCAAGGGCTACTTCAAGGAAGTGGGCGTGGAAGTCGATATCAAACGTCCACCTGAAGGTTCAACCACTGAATTAGTGGGGTTAGGCAAGGCGGCCTTCGGGATTGCCTTCCAAGATTCTTTAGCCAAGCGATTTGCGGGTGGCTTGCCAGTAACGGCGGTAGCGGCTATTATTGAACATAACACATCCGGTATTATTGCCAAGGAAGAAGCAGGCATTAAGGATCCTAAGGGTCTGGAAGGGCACAAGTACGGTACTTGGAATGACCCAATTGAATTGAAGATGATGGAATACATGACCAAGAAGGCCGGCGGGGATTTCTCCAAGGCTAGCCTAGTGCCCAACGACGGCGACAACTCCATTATCGGCTTAGCCAATAACCAATTCGATGCAGCCTGGGTTTACTATGCTTGGGACGGGATTTTAGCAGGCTTCCAGAAGGTATCCACCACCTTCTTCCAAATTCGGGACATCGCGCCAGAATTGGACTTCTACTCACCAGTTATTATTGCCAACAATGATTACCTCAAAGCCCACCCAGATCAAGCCAAGAAGGTCTTGGCAGCCATCAAGAAGGGCTACCAATACGCTATGGAACATCCAGAAGAAGCGGCTGACATTCTGATTGAAGCAGCCCCAGAATTGAAGGATCAACGTGATTTCGTCCTGGCTTCCCAAAAATGGTTGAGCGAGCGTTACGCTAGCGATCCAGCCAAATGGGGCCAATTCGATCCAGCGCGTTGGAATGCCTTCTATCAATGGCTCTATGACAACAAACTGGTCGAAAGCGACCTGACTAAGGGCCAATACTTTAGCAATGACTATTTAGGAGCGGAGTAAGGTGCTAGAAATTCGGGATTTAGCCTACGGCTACGACCAGCAAATGGTCATCCAAGATGTGAATCTTCAGGTGGCAGCGGGCCAAACCGTGGCTATCCTGGGTCGAAGCGGGGTCGGGAAGACCACACTCTTTAATTTAATTGCCGGCATCTTGCCGGTCCAATCGGGCTCTATTAGCTTGGGGGGGCAGCCTCTGGCACCCGGTCAGGTCAGCTATATGCTGCAAAAGGACATGCTTTTCGAGCATCTGACCCTGGTGGACAATGTGGCCCTGCCCCTAGTGGTGTCTGGGGTTAAGAAGTCTCAAGCCCGCGCTGAGGCCAATCAGCTCCTTCAAGAGTTCAAGTTGGCGCCCTGGGCCCAGCACTATCCTAAGTCTCTGTCAGGCGGTATGCGCCAACGGGCCGCCTTCCTGCGGACGGCCTGCTTCAAGCGCCAATGGGTCCTCTTGGATGAGGCCTTTGGTGCCTTGGACGCGGTGACCCGGCGCCAGCTGCATCAGTGGTTCCTCCACTACAAGCAGCAGATGGGCTGGTCGACCCTGCTCATCACCCACGATGTGGATGAAGCCCTGATCTTGGCTGACAAGGTCTATGTCATGGGCGGCAAGCCAGGGACCCTGCAAGCGGTCCATGACATTCAACTGGATAAGTCAGACTTTGAAGCCATTGGCTTTAGTCCAGAATTTCTTCGTTACAAACGCCAACTACTCGATGATTTAGCCAAAGGAGTGCTGCCAGAAGATGCCCTTATTTAAGCAAGATGCGACTTACTACGCGCAAGAAGTCAAGGCCGGTCGTTTGACGGCCAGCCAATTGGTGGACTGGGCCCTCGAAAATATCCAGGACCTTAATCCGACTCTAAAAGCTGTCGCCCACGTTCAAGCCGAGAGTGCGCGGGCCCAAGCTCAGGCTCATGACCAGCTCTGGCGTCAACTGTCAGAGTCAGAACGTCAGGAATTGCCTGCCTTCTTTGGGGTGCCTATCCTGCTCAAGGATTTGGGCCAGCTCCAAGCTGGCGAACCTTCCTACGCGGGCGCCCAGCTCATGGCGGACTATGTAGCCAACCAGACTTCTTATTTCGTAGAACGCATCCAGGCTTTGGGCTTTATCGTGGTCGGCCGGACCAATGTGCCGGAATTTGGCTTCAAGAATATTAGCGATGCCCAGTTTACCGGGGCAGTTAGCTTTCCCGGAGATCTAACCCGCAATGCGGGCGGATCCAGTGGTGGGGCGGCGGCTGCGCTCAAGGCTGGTATGGTGCCAATCGTTACGGCTAGTGACGGCGGGGGCTCTATCCGCATTCCCGCCAGCTTCTGTGGTCTGATTGGCCTCAAGCCTTCCCGTGGCCGGGTGCCAGTTGGCCCAGATGGCTACCGGGGCTGGCAGGGGGCATCGGTACATTTTGCTTTGACCAAGTCGGTCCGGGATACTTGGACCTTATTGGAGGGGCTGCAGGTGGAACAGTGGGCCGCACCTTACATGGTGCCGCGCTTAAGTCCTGGGCCCCTGACCTTGCCTCAGCGTCCGCTCCGAATCGCCTATCTGCTGGATTCGCCCCTAACACCTCAAGTTCGCTTAGATGTGGCTAACTTGTTGCGCCAGACGGTAGAACGATTGGCAGGCATGGGTCATGAGCTAGTCCCAGTTGACTTCCCAGTGGATGTCATAGCGGCGGCGCGTGATTATACCACCATGAATGCAGTTGAGACGGTTGCTATGATGCGAGGATTTGAGGCTAGTCTGGGTCGCGCCTTGACGCCAGATGATATGGAGCCAATGACCTGGGGCATCTACCAGGCCGGTTTGCCTTGGGATGCTGCCGATTACAGCCAGTTGCTGGGCCGTTGGGATCAGCTAGCGGCTGACTTGGAGAATTTCTTCCAGGACTATGATTTACTTTTGACGCCTGGGACCAACGGGCCGGCGCCCCTGCATGGGAGTTTTGCGGCTTCGGCGGAGATGGCTCAGCGCCTCTTGGATCAGGAGGGCTTAGCCAAAGAAGCTCGCACCGACCTCATTATGGAGCGTTGGCAGGATAGTTGGGCTTACACGCCTTGGACCTTCCTCCAGAACCTGGCTGGTCAACCGGCCATCATGTTGCCTCTGGGCAAATCGTCAGAAGGCCTTCCGCTGGGTGTCCAGCTTTGGGCCTGCAAGGGCCAGGAACGGGTCCTCTGCCAGTTGGCGGCGGCCTTTGAAGCAGCAGGTGTCCTAGAGACAGAAATTATCGAATAGACAGCACCGAGGCTGGGACGAGTTCCCAGCCTTTTCTTATGGCTTTGTCTTGGGTCCCAGCAAATCCCTGTGTTATAATAGAAGGGAAAGAAGAAGGGAGCGCGTATACATGCAAGCTGAACGATTAGAAGCCCTAGTTAAGGGCCTCAAGGCGGCAGGAATTGCCCAACAATTAGTGGCGGATCCATCAAGTATTGCTTATTTGATTGGCTATGAGACCCAGCCGGGAGAGCGGCTCTTACTGCTCAAGGTGGCAGCTGACGGTCGCCATCAACTCTATCTCAACCAACTCTTCCCACAGGCTAGCGGCTTAGCGGATGACATAGAAATTGTGACCTACCGTGATGGGGAGCCAGTTATCAGCTGCTTGGCCCAAAGTCTGGCGCCTGGCAAAACTGGGATTGATAAGGTTTGGCCTAGTCATTTTCTCTTGGATCTGATGGCGGCCCGCCAAGATTTGCAGCCGGTCAATGCTGCTTATTTGGTGGATGACCTGCGGGCTATCAAGTCACCTGAGGAGCAAGAACTTATGCGGGAGGCATCTGCCCTTAATGATCAGGCCACCCTAGCCCTCATTAAACTGGTGGCAGATGGCTTGCCAGAATCTGAAATGGTCAGTGAATTGGCTGGCATCTATCAGCGTTTGGGCTGCCAAGGCTTCTCCTTTGAACCGATTATCGCTTACGGGGCAAATGGGGCCGATCCCCACCACGAAACCAATGACGACCGACCTCAACCAGGTGATTCAGTGGTGATTGACATCGGCTCTTCTTACAAGGGCTACTGTTCGGATATGACCCGGACTGTCTTCTACGGGGAGCCGGACGAGGAGTCGCGGCGGGTCTATGAGACTGTGCGTCAGGCCCAAGAAGCGGCCATTAAGGCAGTCCGCCCAGGTGTGACCTTTGCTAGCATTGACCGGGCGGCGCGCCAGGTCATTGAGGAGGCTGGCTACGGGGAATACTTCACCCACCGGACCGGCCACTTCATCGGACGAGAAGTCCACGAAGCAGGCGATGTTTCCGAGTTCAACCAAGCTCAGGCCCAAGTCGGCCAAATCTTCTCCATCGAGCCGGGTATTTACCTGCCAGGCAAGGTCGGGGTGCGGATTGAAGACTTAGTCTTGGTGACAGAGACCGGTTGCCAAGTCCTCAATCAGGTCAGCAAGGACCTGATTGTGGTAGAACCACACTTGAAATTCTAATCGATAAGTGGCTAGGGCCTAGTGCGCTCTGGCCACTTTTTGCTTAGCTAGGCAAGTACTTTGACATCAAATCCTAAAAAAAAGTTAACATTACTGACATCATGCGATTTTTAGTGTATAGTAGACTTGTTGACGGTCTGTCCAAGGGACAACCGTGAGACATGACTTAAAGGAGTAGACGCTATGAGCAAGTTATCGCTCGAGAAAAAACGGAAACTGATTCAAATTCTCACCGTTGTGGGTTTGATTCTGACCGTTACGGGCTCAGTCTTTATTGCCAGTTCGCCTTATTTTAAGGAAGGCGGGGGCTTTGGAGAACTGCTTAAAAGTATGGGGATATTCGGTCCCTTACTCTTCCTCTTATTACAAATTTCCCAGACAATTTATCCCATTATTCCCGGGGGCTTACACAATGTCATTGGCGACGTAATCTATGGTCACTTCGGTGGCTTCCTACTCAACTGTACGGGCATGGTCATCGGGTCCTGTATCAACTTCTTCCTAGGCAAACGCTTCGGATCTAGTTTCATCAAGGCCTTCTTGTCAGACAAGCAATACGACCACTATATCGCCAAAATGAATGATGGCCCGGGCTTCCGTCGCCTACTTAAAATCGGCTTCGTGGCGCCCATCTTCCCAGACGATATCTTCTGTATGATTACCGGTATGTCTAACATTACCTTCAAAGAATTCGTCAAGATAGTGCTGCTCTACCGGCCAGCTTCCCTCTTCTTCTTCACCTTCCTGTCCAGTGAGATCATTCAGTGGCTCTTCCGGACCTTCCTCCAGAAGGGGTGATAGGATGTTCCGCTGGCTCTTCATTAAGCTAGTGCGTTTCTACCAGTTGGCCCTATCGCCACTGTTTCCGCCTAGTTGTCGCTACAGTCCGAGCTGTTCCACCTACACCATCCAAGCCATTGAAAAACACGGTGCCTTCAAGGGCCTCATCATGGGCTTGGCGCGGATTAGTCGCTGCCATCCCTTTGTAGCAGGGGGCAAGGATCCGGTGCCGGACTACTTTACCTTAAGACGCTCAACCCTGCCAGATGGCAGTCCCAAGCCCCATCCCAAGGGTTGTTGTCACCACCATCACTAAGTTGAAATATTAAGCTATGACCTCCGGGGCCTAGCTTATTTTTGTGTCTGATTGGGTTTATGAGACCTGCCTCTTTTTTTGTGGTCTTGCTTAGGGTATACTAGTACTTGTAAACTTGATGAAAGCGAGGAAATCTTATGATGAAATCCTTCAAATCATTCCTAATGAATGTCTTAAATGGCTCCGCCCTAGGGGTCATCGCTGCCTTGATTCCCGGGGCACTCCTAGGAGAACTCTTCAAGGCTTTAACGCCAACTTTCCCTGCCTTGGCCTTCATGACCCAGATTGTCAGTGCCACCAATACCTTTGTTGGCTTTGCGATTGGGGTGGCGGTTGCCATTCGTTTCGCCCTTAACCCCCTAGAGACCATCACGGTCGGTATGACCACCATGTTGGCAGGTGGTTCCCTTCAATTCCTAGAGTCTGGCTTGCAGCTTAAGGGGACGGGGGACATTATCACCATGTGTGTGACGGCCGGTCTGGCAGTAGCGGTCATCCAATTCTTGCGCCCACTGGTGGGGGCTTACGCTATTCTGGTCATTCCAACCTTGACCGTCATTGTGGCGGGTGGCCTGGGTCGTGTGCTCTATCCATACTTTATCCTCATTACTGGTAAGATTGGTGAATTTATCGCCCATCTCTTGACCTTAGAGCAAACCACGCTCTGCATCTGTCTAGCCATTATTTTCGCCTTGATTATTGTATCGCCTATTTCCTCTGTCGGCATTGGGATTGCCATTTCCTTGGCGGGTGTCGGTTCAGGGGCAGCCAACCTAGGGATTGTGGCTTGTGGCTTTGCCTTGGCCATTGCGGGCCGTCGGGTTAACTCCCTAGGGACCTGTATCGCCCACTTCATCGGCTCGCCTAAGTTATCCATGCCTAACATTATCAGCCATCCTAAACTCTTGTTGCCAATCTGCCTTAATGCCGGCATTATGGGTCTCTTGGCCTCCGTCTTCTACATTCAGGGGACGCCGCTATCAGCTGGTTTTGGCCTCAGTGGTTTAGTAGGGCCAGTCAACCACCTCAACATCGTGGGTTGGACAGCCGGCAATGGCCTCGTAACAGTCTTACTCTTCGTCGTGGCCCCAATTGTTTTGGGCTTTGTTAGCGACTACCTCTTCGTCACCCGTCTGGGCTGGATTGACCCAGAAAACTATCGTATTACCATCTAATTCAAGAAAAGGAGACAAAACTATGAAATTTGCAATTGCTGGCGCCGGCGCTATGGGCTGCCGTTTCGCCTATCAACTTAAACAAAGTGGCCAAGAGGTTATCTTAATCGACCGCTGGCCGGCTCATATTGAAGCCATCCGCCAAAATGGTCTGCATGTCGACTGGAATGGCCAGGAAGTGGTGGAGCAATTCCCTATCTACTACCCAGAAGAAGTGACCGAACAAGTGGACGTGGTCATCGTCTTCACTAAGGCTATGCAGTTGGCGGACATGTTATCCGCCATTCAACCAGTCTTCGGACCTGACACCGCCGTGGTCTGCCTACTCAATGGTTTAGGCCACGAGTTAGTCATGAAGCAATATGTGGCCGAAGAGAACCTAGTCATGGGGTCTACCATCTGGTCTGCCGCTTTAGACGGCCCAGGCCGAGCAGTGCTGCATGGCGTGGGCAGCCTATCCCTGCAAAACTTTGTTGACACACCAAACGCTCGTGCCAAGACCCAAGCCATTGTGGCAGCCTTGGATGCGGCGGGCTTGCATGCTAGCTACAGCGAAAATGTCAAGGCAGCCATTTGGCGCAAGGCCTGCGTCAATGCCTGCGGTAACGCGCCAACTGCCTTGTTGGAATGCGACCTGGGTGGCTTCTTCGACAATCCTTACACAGAAGAATTAGTGTCTGCTATCGCCCAAGAGTTTACAGCGGTAGCCGCAACCCAAGGGGTGGAATTTGACCCAGCAGAACTGACTCAATTCATTATCTCTGCTTCCCTTAAGATTCGTGAGCACCATGCTTCCATGTACCAAGATTTGATTATCAACCGTCGTTTGACTGAAGTTGATTACATCAACGGGGCCGTAACCCGAATTGGCGAAGCTGCTGGCATCCCAACACCTGTTAACCGCACCATCACCCAACTCGTTCATATGAAGGAATTACTCTTGGGTGCCCAATAAGCTAGCCATCACCGTCTGCTCTTGGAGTAGGCGGTGTGTTTATGTCTGAACATTTTTCACTCTAAGGGGCTCAAAATACCGAAATGGCCTTGATTTATTAAGGTTTTTACGGTAAGATACGAGTAATACTAGGGCCATTTTTCGGGGACCAGGCCCCCACCTGTCCCTTAAGGCACTAGCTTAGATAAAAACAACTGTCAATGTTCCATTGAAAGTAAGGAGGAAAAGCATGAAAAAATGGCAGTATTATTTAACCCTGCTGGTCTTATTGCTTTCCAGTGTGCTCTCACCCGTGAGTGCCTGGGCGCAAGAAGTTGCAGCACCCCAAGAAACCTCAGCCCTAGTTGGTGACAGCCAAGCTCAACCAGAAGCAGAAGCGACGGAAGAGTCTGAGGAAGGCTTGGATTCAAATCTGCCTAGTGATGTCGACTTAGATGAACTCATTCGACAAGCGCCAAACGTTAAGGCAGTACCCAATGTGGTGACACGTATTTATGCCACCACGCGTGACGGCAAGCCCATTACCAAGAATCTCTTGAAGTGGGAAGCCTTCCGGATTAACGTCGACTTTACCCTGCCTAACAATGTCATCAAGGCTGGGGATACTACCGTAATTGAGGTGCCAAGTACCTTGGCCTTTACCGAAGTATCCAACTTCGAAGTGCGTGACTCCAGTGGTCAGCATGTGGTGGCCACTGCTACCATCCAGCCAGGTGCTCGCACCGTGACCCTGACCTATACCAGTTATGCACAAAACAACTCGGATATCACCGGGAACCTCTTCTTCTACGCTCGGATTAACCATGCCGAGGTTACTGAGAAGGGTAACGTGGATTTGAATTTTGTCGTAGAAAACAAACAAATTCCAGGGGGCTCTGTACCTTTCGAGGGGGCACCAATTCCTAAGGGGAACCCAATGGATAAGTCTGGTTGGCAATTACCAGGTCAGCCTAATAAGATTCGCTATATCGTGGCGGTTAACCGTCGTGGGGAGCAACGTAAGCATGTCGTCATTCGCGACTACCTCAAAGACGAAGGCCTAGCCATTGATCAAAGTTCCGTCTCCATTACTAAGGGACACTGGGTTTACCAAAACGGTGGCTGGGTGCTCCAAAATGCAGCCAATGCAGCAGGTTCCTACAATATCACTTGGGACCAAGGCAATGCAGGTTTCACCATTGATTTTGGGGACTTAGATACTCAGACTGGTTTTGAGATTCTCTATACTGTCAATATCCCTTATGATGCGGCCGATGGCGAGAAATTCGGCAACTATGCTGCCATGAATGATGCCAACGGGACCGTCGCCTATACTAACTATGATTACAGCTACTCAATTGCCGGCGGGAATGCCGAGGGCTATACCTTCGTGGTCAAGGTCCATAAGCATGATGGCCAAGGCAAAGATTTAGCCGGTGCTGAATTCGAAGTTGTGCGGGATGCCAACAAAAAGGTTGTCGGCAAGATTGTGACCGACGCCCAAGGGAACGGGCAAGTCGCAGGCTTGCTGCGGGATGCCTATACCCTGCGTGAGATTAAGGCGCCAGACGGCTACCAATTATCTAATGAAGAAATTAAGATCCAAGGTGGCGACTTTGGCGCAGATAAGAGCGTGCTGAAGCAGGTTGTCAACGTACCAGCGGTGACCACGGTAGATGTGCGCGGGACTAAGACTTGGTCCGATGCTGAAAACCAAGATGGTTTGCGTCCAGAACAAGTAACCATCAAGCTCTTAGCTAACGGCACTGAAACGGGCCAAACGACTACTGCGACAGCAGCCAATGGTTGGACCTATGAATTCACCGGTCTTGATGCCAAGGATGCCCAAGGTCAAGCCATTACCTATAGCGTGGCCGAAGAAGCAGTCACAGGCTACACCTCAACCGTGAACGGCTACGATATTACTAACAGCCACACCCCAGAGACTGTCTCTATCCAAGGGACTAAGACTTGGGAAGATGGCGACAACCAAGATGGTTTGCGTCCAGAACAAATCACCGTTAAGCTCTTAGCGGATGGCGTTGAAACAGGTCAAACCACGACCGCGACAGCAGCCAACAACTGGACATACGAATTTAGCAACTTGCCTAAGAATAAGGCGGGTAAAGCTATTAGCTATAGTGTGGCCGAAGAAGCAGTAGCCGGCTATAACACAACCGTCAACGGCTACGACCTCACCAACAACCACGCTACTGACTTGACTAGCGTATCCGGGACTAAGACTTGGCAAGATAATGATGATCAAGATGGTCTCCGTCCAGGCCAAGTGACCATCAAGCTCTTAGCAGATGGTGTCGAGACCGGCCAAAAAGCAGTTGCTAGCGCAGCCAACAATTGGACATACGAATTTAGCAACTTACCTAAGAACAAAGCCGGTAAGGCCATTACTTATAGCGTGGCTGAAGAAGCCGTTGCAGGCTATACGGCAAGCGTCAATGGTTACAACATCGCTAACAGCCACACCCCAGAAACGGTTTCTGTCCAAGGGACTAAGACCTGGCAAGACAATGACAACCAAGATGGTGTCCGTCCAGAACAGGTAACCATCAAGCTCTTAGCAGATGGCGTCGAGACCGGTCAAACAGCAGTCGCTAATGCAGCCAACAATTGGACCTATGAATTTAGCAATCTGCCTAAGAATAAGGCTGGCAAGGCCATCACTTACAGCGTTCAAGAAGAAGCGGTAGCTGAGTATACGGCTAGCTATCAGGCTTATAATGTAACCAATAGCCATACCCCTGGCCAAACTAGCCATACTGTTCAAAAGGTATGGGATGATGGTCAGAACCAAGATGGTCTCCGACCAGTTGAACTCAAGGTTCAGCTCTATGCTGATGATCAAAAATATGGTGATGAAATCAGCCTAACAGCAGCTAACAATTGGACCTATACTTGGAGTCAATTGCCAGAAAAGGCCCAAGGTAAAGCCATTTCCTACCAAGCACGTGAAGTAAGCGTGCCAGAAGGTTATCAAGCAGATCAACCAAGCACACAAGCAGGTGTGACGACCTTGACTAACCACCATACGCCAGAAGTTACGAGCGTTTCTGGGACTAAGACTTGGAAAGATAACAATAACCAAGACGGCGTCCGCCCAGAGCGTATTAAGGTCAACCTCTTAGCTGATGGTGTCCTTAAGGCAAGCAAGGAAGTTTCCGCTGCCGATAACTGGTCCTACAGCTTCGATAATTTACCAAAATTTGCCGCTGGCCAAGCTGTAGTCTACACGATTACCGAGGATGCGGTGGCAGAATATAGCACGCAAGTAGAAGGCTACAACCTAACCAACAGCCATACGCCAGGTCAGACTAGCCTGACAGTTACCAAGCAATGGCAAGACCAAGGCGACCAAGATGGCTTGCGTCCAAGTCAAATCCAAGTTCAGCTCTATGCTGACGGTGTTGCTTCAGGTAGCCCAGTTACCTTGACAGCCGCCAATAATTGGGTTTATACCTGGTCAGGTTTGGCTGAGAAGGCCAATGGTAAGACCATTGAATATAGCGTCAAAGAGGTCGACCAACCAAGTGGCTATACTAGCACGACCAGCCAAGTAAGTCCGGGTAATGTCCTCATTGTCAACCAACACACGCCTGCGACTACTGAAGTCAAGGGGCAGAAGACATGGGACGATGCCAACAACCAAGATGGCAAACGCCCTGAATCTGTGACCGTTCAACTCTATGCTGACGGTCAAGTGGTGGCCAGCCAAGTCGTGACCGCGGCCAACAATTGGACCTATAGCTTCAGTAACCTCCCTCAATTTGCTAAAGGTAAAACTATCAGCTACTCCGTTCAGGAATTAGTGGATGCCGGCTTAGACAAGGCGGGTTACCGACCAAGCTATGAAGCTTACAATATCGCCAACCACTACAAGCCAGAAGTAACGACCTTTGAGGTTCGCAAGGTCTGGAATGACCAAAACGACCAAGATAAGTTACGTCCAAGTCAAATTCAGGTCCAACTCTATGCTGACGGCAAAGCCTTTGGCGAGCCTGTAACCCTGAAGGCCGACAATGACTGGCGTCATGTCTTCTCTGATTTGGCTAAGTACCAAGAAGGTAAAGAAGTAGTCTACACGGTGGAAGAAGTAGCGGTACCAAGCGGTTATAGTGTCACAAGCAGTCAAACTGGGGTAAATCAAGTGACCTTGACCAATACCCATCAACCAAAACGTCCTGAAGATCCAGGTAAGAAGGACCTGCCTAAGACAGGTTCAGCTGAGACCTTCTCCTTAGCCTTAGCCGGCCTCATGGCTATGACAGGCTTGGGCATCTTATGGGGGGCTAAGCATCGTCAAGCTTAGTCTTAACTAAGGACGATTTTAAAGCAATAAAAGTGGCTAGGATAAGCGTCCTAGCCACTTTTTCTTTTGCTTTTAATTTCTTCTTTTTTTTCCCAACAAGTCTTGCTATACTATAGTTAGTTGAAATCATCGTGTCTATTGAAAGAAAGGGAATTATCACATGGCATTAACGAATATTTTCGGCCTCTTGGGTGGTTTGGGTCTCTTCCTCTACGGGATGACCCTCATGTCTCAAGGGCTAGAAACGGCTGCCGGCAGTCGCCTCAAGCAGATTCTGGAGAAATTGACCGCTAACCGCTTCATCGGGGTAGGGGTCGGTGCCTTAGTCGCTGCCTTGACTCAATCTTCTTCCGCAACCACGGTTATGGCCATTGGGTTCGTTAACTCGGGTTTGATGGACCTCAGAAGTGCGGTCTGGATTATCATGGGGGCCAATATCGGGACCACCATTACCGGGCAGTTGATTGCCTTGAACTTCTCGGCCTATGCGCCACTTATTCTCTTCGCTGGGGTTCTCCTGGCTATGTTCGCAGCCAAAGGCCGCTCCGCAGCAGTGGGTCAAGTCCTAATTGGGCTTGGTATGCTCTTCATGGGGCTGGAGCACATGTCCCAATCCATGGAGCCACTCCGCTATATGCCAGAATTTACTGGCCTCTTGGCTAAATTCGAGAATCCATTGCTGGGGATTGCGGTCGGTGCTATCTTTACTGCGGTGATTCAGTCCAGTTCAGCCTCGGTTGGGATCTTGCAGACCTTGGCCCTCAGTGGCGTGGTCACCTTGCCAAGTGCCATTTATGTCCTCTTCGGGCAAAACATCGGGACCTGTATTACCGCCATTCTGGCTTCGATTGGTTCCGAGCGCAATGCCAAACGGGCAACCTTAATCCATCTCTTATTTAACGTCATTGGGACCATTATTTTCGTGGCTATTAGCATGACAACGCCATTTGTCCACTGGATGGAGGGCCTGACACCAGGCAATGTGCCAGTCCAAATCGCCAACGTTCATACTATCTTCAACGTGGTGACTACCTTCTTACTCTTGCCTTTTGGCGATCAATTGGTGCGTCTGACCTATGTTTTCCTGCCAGACTTACCACAAGAGCCAACTCCAAGTGTGGTTCGTCACCTGGACTTCAACATCTTCAATCAAGAATACCATGTTGGTTTGACCACCATGATGGGGGCGCAACTCTACAAGGAAGTCATGAATATGTTAGGCTTGGTACGCCAAAATGTGGCCTTGGCTTTCAGCCTCTATAATGCGTCAGATATCGAAGACAAGGTAGCGGAATTAAAGAGTCGCGAGCAAGATATTGACGAGCTCAACCAACAGATTGTCCAATATGCGGCTATGTCTCTGACTCATGATGCCAACTTGCAGAGTGGTGAATATGTCAAGATTGCCTCTGACCTGGAGAGGCTAGGCGACCACGCCACTAACATTATGGAGCGCTTGCTCCTAATTCATGACAGCAAGCACGACCTGTCTGAAGAAGCGCGGGAAGAGTTGACGACTATGTCACGCTTGGCTCTAGAAATCTTAGACCAGCTCAAGGAGACCGTGGGCGACAACCTGGAAGAAGTCAACAACCAAGAACAATTAATCGACCAAGCCTACGAGACCTTCGAACGCATGCAAATTCAACGGCTGAAGAGCAAGGTCTGTGGGACTAGCAACAGCGTCCACTTCGCTAAGATTCTGACCGACTTCGAGCGGATTGGCGACCACTGTCTCAACATCGCCCAAGAAATGAACACCATCCACCCAAGTTGGAAATTCGTTGAACAACAAGACTAAAATGATTAAGACTAGGACCTAAGGTTCTAGTCTTTTTGTTTTGTCATTAAAATGTTAGAAGGAAAAAAGTGCCAAAATTCCCTCTTTTGGGTATTTATAGAGGGAGGGATAGAAATGGGAGTTCAGGATTATCTAGCAGGTCGCTGTTTAACCCAGGCAGAAGTTCAAGAAGTGTGGAAGGCGACGGAAGCTAGGGGGCAGAACCAAGAAACTTGGCTAGCTAGTCTGCCTTCAAAGCCAGCCTTGACGGGTCCGCCCTGGGTCTGCGGCCGTTGTGGTAACCAGGATCCGCGTCAGTTTTGGACCTTCCAGGGACTGGACGGTCAGCCTAGGACTTATTGCTTGGACTGCCTATCTTTGGGCCGCGTCATGTCGGGTCAACGACTTTATTGTCAGCCGGCTCCAGCGGGGCGGCCCCTGAGCCAGTCTCCGCTGACTTGGCAGGGGGAATTGACGCCTAGTCAGGCTGAAATTGCCCAGAAGCTAGTCGCAGCTTGGCGGGGCCAGGAACGGCGACCTCAATTAGTTTGGGCGGTCACCGGCGCCGGCAAGACCGAGTTGGTTTTTCCTCTCTTGGAGCAGGTGCTCATGGATGGAGGCCGGGTCTGTCTGGCCTCGCCCCGAATTGATGTCTGCTTAGAGCTGGCGCCTCGGGTTAAGGCAGCCTTTGCTGGCTTAGACTGTCAGGTTCTCTATGGGGGGAGCCAGGATAGCTATGAGCTCAAGCCGCTGACACTGGCGACAACTCACCAACTGCTACGTGCTTATCAGGCTTTTGATTGCTTGATTGTAGATGAGGTGGATGCCTTTCCCTATGTGGATTCTCGTGCCTTGCATGAGGCAGTAAGGCGAGCCCTTAAGCCGGGAGGTTTATTAGTTTATCTGACCGCCACACCGGATGACCGGCTCTTGTCGGACTGGGAGGCGGGGCGCTTGGTCTGCCAACAATTGCCGGCTCGCTATCATGGTCATCCCTTACCTCTGCCGCAGTTGCAGTGGGTGGATGACTGGCCTAAGGGCTTAGCAGCTGGTCGCTTGATTAAGCCGCTTAAGCAGATTTTGCAGCGCTTCGGCCATCTAGAGGGACCAAAATTACTCTTTGTGCCCCATATTCCCCAGGCCCAGGCCTGTGGTCGCCTTTTGAAGCCTTTACTGCCGAATCTGGCCCTAAGCTCAGTTCATGCCAGTGACCCCAAGCGCCAGGACAAGGTCATGGCGCTAAGGCAAGGGGAACTAGATTTGTTGGTGACGACGACCATTCTAGAGCGTGGTGTGACCCTGCCCCATTGCCAGGTCTGTATTCTGGGAGCAGATGATGAGCTCTATACGCGGGCCAGCCTCATGCAAATGAGCGGACGGGTAGGGCGAAGCGCTGATCAGCCGTCAGGTGCCCTTTGGTGGTTGCATCAGGGGCAAAGTCTTGCCATGCGCCAGGCCATTCAGCAACTTAGGGCCCTCAATCAGACAGCTCGAGCGCGCGGGCTTTTGCGGGTCAACTAGGAGGTGGACAGTTTGAAGTGTATCATGTGCCAAGAAGCCTGCCATCAGGGCCCGACCATCTGGGACTACCTAGCTTGGGCTCCCTTGCCTGAGTCAGTTCTCTGTCGCACCTGCCAAGACCTCTGGCAGACTAAGATTGAAGGCCAGGTCATTTGCTGGGGTTGCGGTCGGGCCTTGTCCCAGGAGGCCCGGGATCCCTATCATGCTGTGGCTATCTGGCAGGATCAACATGCCTATTGCCAAGAATGTCAGGCCTGGCTCAGCCGCTATCCCATCGACTTAATCCATCACCAGGCCCTCTGTCCCTATCAAGGGGCCCTGCGCCAATGGCTCCACAGCTACAAATACTTAGGAGATATTCGCCAGGCCCAGGCCCCTGCTCAGCGCTTGAGGGCCTTTGCCAGTCAACATCCAAAGGCCCATTGGTTGGTCTTGCCCTCGTCGCCAGCCAGTTTGGCCCAACGCCAATTTCATGCCACGCGCCAGCTTTTAGAAGTGGCGGGCTTGAAGGTGGTTTGTCCTTTTGACTATGTGGGGGACGGGGTCAAGCAAGCTAGTAAGAGCCGGCAACAACGCCTAGCGCTAGGTCAAGTTTTTGCCCTCAAGGAAGAAATGTTAGCTCACTTGCCTAGGGGCGAATGGTGGCTATTTGATGATGTTTACACAACAGGGAGCACCCTCTTGCGGGCCAAATCCTTGTTGTATCCTGTAGCAAAAATTCGGCAAATCCCCCTCTATTCCTTTTCTTTATTCCGTGAAGGGCGTGCAGAAAAATAATTGAGTGTTTCCGCTTTCAATCTTAGGATGGGTATGCTATAATAAACATAAGCAGAAGATAAGCTGCTTGACAATAGGATTAAGATCCCGGGATTAACCCTATTAATCACCAACAGAAATGAGGGATTCGGTTATGTTTAACTATAATGTACGCGGAGAAAATATTGAAGTGACCAAAGCCATCCGTGACTATGCAGAGAAGAAAGTTAGCAAGTTAGAGCGTTTCTTCGACAATGCCCCAGATGCGACGGCTTACGTTAACCTCAAGGTATATCCCGACAAGACAGCTAAAGCCGAAGTGACCATTCCGCTCTCCTTCCTAGTGTTGCGTGCGGAAGAAACCAACCCAGATTTATATGCAAGTATTGACCTGGTGGTGGATAAACTCGAACGCCAAGTGCGTAAACATAAAACAAAAATTCACCGTAAATATCGCGAAGTTCATGGTGATGCAGGGGCTTATGATGCCCTCCTCAACCAGGCAAGTGAACCTGCTAGCGAAGAACCTGAGCTAGATATCGTGCGGTCAAAACGCATTAGCCTCAAACCAATGAGTAGCGAAGAAGCGGTATTACAAATGAACATGCTGGGCCATGACTTCTTCGTCTACACAGACGCAGAAACAGAAGAATTCAGCATTGTCTATCGTCGTAAAGATGGCCGTTATGGCTTGATTGAGACGGCAGAACTCTAAGCTAAAGTTGATTATGAAAAGGCGAGACCCTGGTCTCGCCTTTCTTGTTTGGCTGGATACTAACGGGCTATTATTTAGGGCGCTAGATCCAATCCTTGCAGGAAAGAAGTCCAGTCGGGCTTTTTTTCATTTTTTGGGATAAAAACATTCAAATTCTGCACGGATTCTGCTATAATAGAATAGATGCATTAGGCATAACTTATGATGTAGATAAACAAAGGAGATTATTAATGGCTAATTTTCTAAGAAACCTCGTTGAAAACGATAAAGCAGAATTGCGCCGGACAGGTCGTATTGCCGACCAAGTCATGGCGTTAGAAGACAAATACAAGGCCATGAGCGATGAAGAATTACGCGCCCAAACGGCTGAATTTAAGAAACGCCTGGAAGCAGGTACTAAATTAGACGACCTCTTGGTAGAAGCTTTCGCTGTTGTGCGTGAAGCGGACCGTCGTGTCTTGGGTCTCTTCCCATACCGCGTCCAAATCCAAGGTGGGATTGTCATCCATGGCGGTAACATTGCCGAAATGCGTACCGGGGAAGGGAAAACCTTGACCGAAACCATGCCGGTATACCTCAATGCCCTAACTGGCAAAGGGGTTCACGTCGTGACCGTTAACGAATACTTAGCAACCCGTGACTCCAAGGAAATGGGGGCTGTCTACGAATTCCTAGGTTTGACTGTCGGGCTTAACCTCAACAGCATGTCAGCTGCTGAGAAGCGTGAAGCTTACAACTGTGACATCACTTATTCTACTAACAACGAATTAGGCTTTGACTACCTCCGTGATAACATGGTGGTTTACAAGGAGCAAATGGTACAACGTCCATTGCACTTTGCGGTAGTCGATGAAGTGGACTCCATCTTAGTCGATGAAGCTCGTACCCCACTGATTATCTCTGGTCAAGCTGAGAAATCAACGGCTCTCTATACTCGGGCAGACTACTTCGCAAAGGGCTTGAAGGCTGAAGAAGACTATACTATTGACTTGACTTCTAAGACCATCTCCCTAACTGACCAAGGGGTTGACAAGGCTGAACGTGTCTTCCGTCTAGAAAACCTCTACGATGTTAACAACTCTGTCTTAGTTCACCACATTGACCAAGCTTTGCGTGCTAACTACATTATGTTGCACGACATCGACTACGTGGTTGACGAAGGCAAGGTTAAGATTGTCGATCCATTTACGGGTCGTATCATGGACGGTCGTCGTTACTCTGACGGTCTCCACCAAGCCATCGAAGCCAAGGAAAACGTTGAAATCGAAGACGAGTCTAAGACTATGGCGACTATCACCTTCCAAAACTACTTCCGTATGTATGAGAAGTTGTCAGGGATGACCGGGACAGCCAAGACCGAGGAAGAAGAATTCCGCGAAATCTATGGCATGAACGTAGTCGTGATTCCAACCAACCGTCCAGTACAACGGGTGGATGCGCCAGACCAACTTTATCCAAGTCTTAAATCTAAATTCAAGGCAGTGGTGGCTGACATTAAGGAACGCCACAGCAAGGGTCAACCAATCTTGGTTGGTACGGTTGCCGTTGAAACCTCTGAATACCTGTCTAATCTCTTGACCAAGGAAGGCATTCCTCACGAAGTCCTCAACGCTAAGAACCACTTCAAGGAAGCGGAAATCGTTATGCAAGCGGGCCAACGTGGTGCCGTTACCATCGCGACCAACATGGCCGGTCGTGGTACTGACATTAAGTTAGGTCACGGTGTTAAGGAATTAGGTGGTCTCTGCGTGATCGGGACTGAGCGTCACGAATCTCGTCGTATTGATAACCAGCTCCGTGGTCGTTCCGGTCGTCAAGGGGACCCAGGTGCTTCCCAATTCTACCTATCATTAGAAGATGACCTCATGCGTCGTTTCGGTTCTGACCGAATCAAAGCCATGTGGGAACGTCTCAATGTGACGGATGAAGAGATGGAAGATATGGCGATTACCAGCCGTTTCCTCTCCCGCCAAGTAGAATCTGCGCAAAAACGCGTTGAAGGGAACAACTACGATACACGTAAGAACGTCTTGGAATATGACGAAGTCATGCGTGAACAACGTGAAGTTATCTATAGCCAACGTCAACAAGTCATCAACGAAACAGACAACTTAACTGACGCAGTTAAGGGGATGATCAAACGTACCATCATCCGCGAAGTTGAAGCGGTGACTGAAGGCGACAAGAAAGACTGGAACTACCGTGGTCTCTTGGATTACGCGCACGCTAACCTCGTCAACCCAGAACAATTAAGTCTCCAAGACCTAGAGGGCAAATCAGCTAAAGAATTAGTTGAAACCCTCTATGGGACTGCCATGAAGGTCTTCCAAGAAAAACTCGACATGCTTTATGGTCCAGAACAAGTCTTGGAATTCGAGAAAGTGATTATCCTACGTGTGGTAGACAGCAAGTGGACCGATCACATCGACATGATGGATCACCTACGCCAAGGGGTCGGCTTGCGGGCTTACGCTCAAACCAACCCATTAACTGAATACCAAACTGAAGGTTACGAACGTTTCCAAGAAATGATTGCTGAGATCGAGTTTGACGTGACACGATTTATTATGAAGTCACACATCCGTCAAAACTTGGAGCGCGAACAAGTTAACGCATAATCAAAAATCCCATTATATCATATATGATATAATGGGTTTTTTTGCTTGTTTGGCCTAACTTCAAAAAAGTGTCATATATAGTTGACATCCTCTCCCAAAAGGACTATACTATGTGTAACATATATGTGACACACAAGAAAGAAGGCGTGCTATGAACCGCGTGCGAGAATTACGTCAGAGCCGGAAACTCTCACAGTTAGCCCTAGCCAAAGAGGTTGGGGTCGCCCGACAAACCATCAACCTAATCGAAAATGACAAGTACAATCCATCCTTGGATCTCTGCCTCAAACTAGCCTATGCGCTCGAGACAGATTTGAATACCTTATTCTGGGAGGTCGAATTGCATGAATCAACCACACAAGCATAAGAAATTTAGCTGGGAGAACTGGATCCGCCGCTTTTACGGGGTACAGAACTTAGACGAATATCGCATGGCCGAAATCAATAAGATTGGCAACAAGGCCTATCTGATCTTGCTGCCCTATCTTGGCTTGGCCAACGTCGCAGCCTATTTTCTCTGGTACTTCCAACCCGAGTGGGCCTTTTGGGGCATGCTTGGATGTAATCTCTTGGTTCTATTAGGGCTCAACACCTATGTGGCGACCAAGGTTCATCGCCTTAAGCTAGATGCCTTAGAAGTCGAACCTAATAAGGTCCAGCAAGCCCTCAAAGACTTAGTCTGGTCAGCCCTTAAGGCGGGAATCTTCTTCGCTGTTTGGATGCACTTTTCCCTAGCAGCCATCGGGGCCCTCTTGGGGGAAGATGGCATGGCTCATCTGACCCAGTGGCGCTTCATTATCATTAATGCCTTAGGAGGGGTCTTCTTCGGGATTGTGACCTACATAGTAGGACGTCGGCGTTTGCGAGATGGCCAAGCTGGCCTAGAAGAAGACCTAGACGCTAGTCAAGAGGAGGATGACCATGAAAACTAACTATCTAAGATGGCTAGCCATTCTGGCAGGTATGGGTCTGATTGCCATCGCCCTGTCTCGTGGCATGGGCTACTGGCAGGAATCCCTCATTCAGATGGATTCGACCCTGCGAATTAGCATTGGCCTGATTTTAGGCCTTAGTTTCTTCGTATTTGTTTATTGGCAACAGAGAAAAAATAAGAAGTAATCAGCAGATTAGGAGGTAATTCCCATGATTGAATTCCAAGACGTCTCTAAAACTTACGGGGCCACTCAAGCCCTCAAAAATCTCAACCTTAGCATCCAAGAAGGCCAAATTGTCGGCCTAATCGGCCATAATGGGGCCGGTAAATCCACTACCATCAAATCCCTAGTCTCCGTCATTAACCCGACTGCAGGCAAAATCCTAGTCGATGGCTTGGACTTAGCTAGTCACCGGCTAAGAATCAAGCAAAAGATTGGCTATGTGGCTGACTCACCAGACCTCTTCCTACGCCTGACGGCCCAGGAATTCTGGGACTTGGTGGCTGCCTCTTATGGCCTAAACAGCCAGGATTATGAAAAACGACTAGTAGATTTGCTTCATCTCTTTGATTTTGCCAGCCACCGCTATGAAGTCATTGAGACCTTCTCACACGGTATGCGGCAGAAGGTTTTCGTCATTGGGGCCCTGCTGTCTGACCCAGATATCTGGGTGCTTGACGAGCCTATGACCGGTTTGGATCCTCAGGCTGCTTTTGACCTCAAGCAACTCATGCGGGCCCATGCAGACAAGGGCAAGACCGTACTCTTTTCTACCCATGTCTTAGAAGTAGCCGAGCAAATCTGTGATCGCCTGGCTATCCTTAAGAAGGGAGAATTAATCTTCTATGGGACCGTGGCAGAGCTCAAGGCGGAACATCCCGACCAAAGCCTGGAAGCCATCTATTTGAATTTGGCAGGGCGTAAGGAAGAAGGCGAGTCTCATGCGTCTTAAAATGATATGGCAACTGATGCGGGTCAATATCCTCTATGCCGGTCAGGCCAGTGCCCTCACCCGCTACCGTCAAAAGCAGGCCGCCAATCCTAATAAGAAACTGGATGTACCCATGATTCTCTTCCGCCAGTACCTGCTAGTGGGAGCCTTGTATGTCTTTCTTTTCTGCTTTATGAATGGCTTTTTCCAATTGGCAGGGGCACCTATTCGGTTTACAGTGATTGTTTCCGTCTTCGTGCTCATGATGCTGGGACAGGGCTTTATGACCTTCTACAATGTCTTCTATGAAAGTGGCGACCTACAAGCTTACCGGCCTTATGCCTATTCCGAGGGCGAAATTATGCTGGCCAAGCTCTTGTCGGCTCTGATGGTCATTCTCTTTACCATCTTGCCCGTCCTCTGCTACTTTATTCTCTTAGCCATTCAGAGTCCCGGCTTGTTGGTCTTGACCTTGCCGCTAGCCCTGCTAGGCTTTAGTCTGATTTTGGCTACTATCATTTCTTTGTTGATTGTGCTAGCCCATTATTTGACCAAAACTACTGTTTTCCGTCAACATAAACAATTGGCTTCCAATCTGCTCATGGCTTTGGTGATGATTATCACCTTCTGGGCTATCTTCCAAATTAATGGCAGTCGGGATGATTTAAGTCATCTATCTGGCTTGGCACAGATTTTTATGCCCTTCTATGACCTAGTGATGAATCCAGGACAAATCACTGCCTGGCTGGGGCTCTTGCCTTGGCTAGCCGTCTTAGTGGCTCTCCAAATCCTCTTGCGGATTCGAGTAGTGCCGCAATTTTACGAAGCAGCCCTGACAACTTCCAGCCAATCCGGCATAGGTCAGCGCAAGAGCCGCATCTATCGATTTGGTAGTCAGGGGCGTCTAGCCTGGGTCAAAACCTACGTTTGGCGTCTGGTAAGCGAGGGCTCGGTGCTCATGCAGGCCATCCTGATGAGTAGCATTTTCCCTTATATCTTCCTGATAGCCATCCTAGGGGGCTTGTCAGAAAAACCAGAACTGTTGGCGGAATTGGTGCAAGCTCGCTACCTGGCGCCCCTCATGCTCCTAGTAATCTTTATTGCTGGCTTTAACGCTGGCTACGGCGGTCTGGCTATGATGGGCCATTCCTTGGAAAGGGACAATCTGGCCTATATCAAGACCCTGCCAATGGATTTAATGGGCTATCTCAAGAAAAAATTCTGGCTATTAGTTGGCCTACAGAGCCCGCTAGCGCTGGCCATATTGATCGGCCTCTGCCTCTTCTTAGGCATGGAATGGTGGGTCATCGGCTGCCTAGTCTTAACCTGGCTAGTGGTCAGCCTGGCTTGGTCTAGCTGGTCCTACACTAAGGATTATCTGGAGCCTGTCACCCAATGGTCTAATGTCTCCGAACTTTATAGTCGTGGCAGCACCTGGGTGCGGAGCATGCTGATGCTGCTAGGCTATATTGTGACCATTGCTTTGGTTGTAGGCGAGTATGTGCTCTTGATGAAGTTGCCTGAGAGAACAGGCTATGTTCACGCCCTCTTCCTGACCGCAATCTTGCTAGCAGTCGCGGCCATGATTGGGATAGTGGCCTGGCATCGCCTAGCCGTCCAAGTCCGTGGGGCTGAGGCGGTTGGCCAACTAAGACATAAATGGTATTACTGGCCACCAGCCATTGTCCTAGGCTTCCTGGCCATTATGTTCAGCTTGTTGCCACAGGTTGTCGTCTTTAATTTACTGGCTCAAGTCGTGGGTGATCAACAGACCTACTTGATGTTGGCTGCCTTAGCAGGTGGGATTATCTTCACCGCTATTAGTCTCAAGTTCTATTACAAGCTTTCCGGTGAACGTCTCAAGTTCGGCTGGAAAGACTTGGGAATTGCGCTTGTATCTACCATTGCCATGCGGATAGTGTTTATCCTGGTCTACAGCATGATGCAAGCTTACCAACAACGGACGGCTAATGATGTGTCCTTAGGCAACGCCTTGGGATTAGCTACTGAACCTAGCCTATGGATTGCTTATTTCGTTATTTCGGTAATTGGACCGATTAGCGAAGAACTCGCCTTCCGTGGCTACTTCAAGAAACTCTTCTGTAGTAAGGGGAATTTTGGTTGGTTGGCTGGCCTGGTGTCGTCTGTGATATTCGGTTATTTACATGGCTCTAGCACCTTCTTCGAATGGGCTATCTATGGTGGCATGGGCTTTATTTTCTACCTCAGCTTCCGTCGTCGGAATCAGCTTATCGATTCTATCGCCCTCCATATTGGGAATAACCTATTTGTAAGTGTCATACAGCTGCTTGTTTATTACGGTATCTTGCAACTGCAATAAGAGAAAACCTCGCTCCTGAGACTTAAGAGCGAGGTTTTTATGCGCATAATAGACTTACAAGCACTAAACTATGTTATAATAGGAGCCAGATAGGGAGTGACTTGAAATTTATGAAATATCTTTTATTACTTCGTGGAATCAATGTGGGTGGCAAGAACAAGGTGGTTATGAGTGAACTTAGAGCTCAGATTGAGGCTTTGGGTTATGAAGCAGTCACTACCTACATCAATAGTGGGAATGCCTTTTTCGAGACGGAGGAGCCTTTGGAGCGCATCAAGGCTAAGATTGGCGACATGTTGGCGACTTATCCTTTTACCATTTATCATGTGGTCTTAAGTCGCGATGCTTACTTGGCGGATGCCGCACAAGTACCGGATTGGTGGCAGGAACCCTTGGCACGTCGTGATGTGCTCTTCTACACCGATCAGGTGGATTATGAGCATATGAAGGCTCGCATTCAGGCTATGCCCCTACACGATGAAGTGGTTCATTTCGGGGACCGAGCGGTCTTCTGGGGCAAATACACGGAAAGTGAATACCTCAAGACCTCCTACCACAAGTACTTGCTCAAGGAGGACTTCTACCCGCAGATTACTATCCGCAATGGCAAGACCTTCGATAAATTGCGGGACTTGCTAGGTTAAGACCAAAAAGAAGAGCCGGATTCGGAAGTCCGGCTCTTTGCTTAGGTCAGCCAGCAGGCTAGCCAGAGAATCAGGGATAGGGCGCCACGAATTAAGAGATGGCGTGCCTGTATTCGGCCTAGTAGATAATGGCCGTTGAGCAGGGCGCAGATCATCAGGCTGACTAGCGCCAAACCTAGCCCAAAACAGGCAGGCCCGTGCGACAGCCAACCCAAGCAAGCTGCTAGGCTGGCTGCTATAAGACTCAAGGCGCAGAAGACATTAAGTCCGGTCAGCCAAGCCAGACCGGGGCGCCGGCTATAAAGACTGGCGCCTAGCATGGCTAGGGCATAGAGGACTAAAAGCGTTAGTAAGATAATTTTCATGATAGGACCTCCTTGTAGGTTACTATCTCTAGTAAAACCTGAGGGGCTAAGCCCCTGTCAAGAGGAGGAACCCAAAAATGTTGCAGACAGGTCAGATTGAAGCCAAATACCAGGTCAGTCGCGACACCCTGAGATTCTATATTGAAGAGGGGCTCGTGGTGCCCGACAAGGTGGCCGGTAAGTATCAGTGGTTGCCTGAACATGAGGCGGCTTTGACCAATATTTTGGAACTGCGAGCCCTGGGCTTATCAGTCAAAGCCATTAAACGCATTAAGGAATTGCATGAGACGGCTTGCGGAACCGAAATCCAATGGCGGGAGAATTTGGCGGTTGTGGAGGAAGAACTGGCAGATTTAGACCGTCAACAAGCTGACTTGGACCGTCGCCGGGCGTCTTTGGGTGCTCTGGCCGATCAGTTGCGTCAGTGCTTAGAAGTTTAAAACTAGACACAATTCAAGCTATAGGCCCCTTGGTGGGGCCTTTTACCATTGTCCCGCTAGGTTTTGCGTGGTACAATAAGGTGATTGACTAAACGAAGGAGCGTTGATTATGGAATTATATGAAATTCGTCAATTCATTGACAAAGCCAATAACCAATTAGCTAGCTTCAGGGGGTCTCTTTGACTTAGAGGCTTTAGAAGCAGATATTGCCGACTACGAACATCAGATGTCGGCGCCTGATTTCTGGGATGATAACGAAAAGGCTCAGAAAATTATCAGCCAACTTAACTTAGCTAAGGAGACTTACTCGACTATTCATGCCTTGGAAGAAGGCGTGGCCGACATTGAAGTGGCCCTTGAGCTCTATGATGAGTCAGAAGACGCTGACATCTTGGCCGAAGCGGAAGGTCAAGTGGCCCAAGTCCAAGCGGACCTGGATGCCTACGAGATGAAGTTGCTCCTGTCTGGACCTCATGATGCCAATAATGCCATTCTGGAAATTCATCCAGGGGCCGGCGGAACCGAATCCCAAGACTGGGGCAGCATGCTTTTGCGTATGTACCAGCGTTGGGCGGATAAGCAAGGCTTCAAGGTAACGGTCTTGGATTATCAAGACGGGGAAGAAGCAGGTATTAAGAGTGTGACCTTGGAAATCGAAGGCCACAATGCCTATGGCTACCTCAAGTCAGAGAAAGGGGTACACCGTTTGGTGCGAATTTCACCTTTTGACTCCAACAGCCGCCGCCATACTTCCTTCGCTTCGGTAGAAGTGACGCCTATGTTGGATGATACCATTGAGATTGACATCAACCCCGATGATTTGCGGATTGATACCTATCGGGCTTCAGGGGCTGGGGGGCAGCACATCAACAAGACTTCCTCAGCTATTCGGATTACCCATATTCCGACCGGCATTGTAACCCAGAGCCAGTCCCAGCGTTCCCAGTTCCAGAACCGGGATTTAGCCATGGCCATGCTTAAGGCCAAGCTCTACCAATTAGAGGAAGAGAACAAGGCTAAGGAATTAGCCGCCCTCAAAGGGGAGCAGAAAGACATTGCCTGGGGGTCACAGATTCGCTCCTATGTCTTCCACCCTTACGCCATGGTCAAGGATCACCGGACTAGTTACGAAGTCGGGAATACCGGGGCCGTTATGGACGGCGACCTCAACGGCTTTATCGATGCCTATCTCAAATGGCAAATGGGCGATTCTGTCTCCTGATACACAATTGACATCTCCTTGTGACCCAGTGGACGAGGGAATGTGGTAGACTTAGAATGACCGAATTTTAGAAAAAGAAAGAGAAAGAAGGTGACCAGATGATTCAATTACAACGTGTCAGCAAACAATATGACAAGGGGACCATTGCCTTACGCGACATCAACCTCTTCATTGACAAAGGGGAGTTTGTCTACTTGATTGGGCCTAGTGGCTCCGGTAAGTCAACCCTAATGAAGTTACTTTATCGTGAAGAAATGCAGACCCGCGGGACTATCCGGGTAGGGGACTTTAACCTCAATAAGCTTAAGGAGCGGCAAGTGCCACACTTGCGCCGGACGGTAGGGGTAGTCTTCCAGGACTTCAAGCTCCTGCCTAAATTGAACGTCTACGAAAATATCGCCTATGCCCTAGAGGTAACGGGCGAGAGTGGCCGGACTATTAAAGCCAGGGTTAAGGAAGTTTTAGAATTAGTGGGCCTAGCCCATAAGGCCAAATCCTATCCAAATGAGTTATCAGGTGGGGAACAACAACGGGTGGCCATTGCTCGGGCTATTGCCAACCGTCCAGCTATCTTGATTGCGGACGAGCCAACCGGTAACTTGGACCCTGAGACAGCCATGGGCATTCATCGTGTCCTAGAATCCATTCATCGCCAGGGAACCACCATTTTGATGGGGACCCATAACGATACCCTAGTGGACCACTTCCAACACCGGGTAGTGGTGCTAGAAGGTGGCCGGATTGTCCGCGATGACCGGAAGGGGGATTACCATGAGAGTCATTAGAAGTTTCTTCCGTCATATTCGTGACGGTTTCCGTAACCTCTTCCGTAACGGACTCATGACCTTGGTGTCAATCTTCACCATGACCTTAACCTTGATTATGATTGGGAGCTTCGTCCTAATTTGGACCAACATTAATGAAGCGACGCGAAATATCGAACAGACCTTCCAAGTACGGGTGCTGATTGACCGCATTGCGACGGCAGAAGAAGAAGCCACACTCAAGACGCAGATTCAAGGACTTGAGCACGTCACGGATGTGGTCTATCGCAGCAAGGATGAGGAATTAGAGCACTACAAGAAGACGATCACCTCTGACTTCGATGTCATCGAAGGGGATAAGAACCCCCTCAATAACGTTTATGTAGTCTCAGTGGATAAGGGTGAGAACCTAGATAAGGTGGCCCAGGATATTCGTAAGCTAGCCAAGGTAGAAGCTGCCAATTATGGTTCCACAGACGTTGAGACCATTCTAGGCAACATCAATGCCGTGCGGATTGTCCTAGCCGTACTGGCCTCTATCTTCGTTGTCTTTGCGGTACTCCTGGTGTCTAACACTATTCGTCTGACTATTTTGGCCCGCCGCACAGAAATCGAGATTATGCGCCTAGTAGGGGCAACCAAGCGCTACATTCGCGCGCCTTTCAAATATGAAGGGGCCTATATTGGCTTGATTTCGGGTCTTCTGGCCTTTGGTGCCTTGTATGGCATCTATGAAGGAGCCCATAGCTACTTGCCTGGATTCTTAGGACTAGCTAATCTCCAGCTGGTAGCCACCATGCCAATTATGGCCTATGTAGGAGCAGGACTCCTAGTGATTGGGATTGTCTTAGGTCGCCTAGGGGCAGGCCGCTCAATCCGCCGTTTCTTAGACATATAAGATCCTAAAGGACTGGAAGATATTGCCAGTCCTTTTTAATATGAGAAAAAGCCACTAGCTTGGCTAGTGGCTGGGTCTTAGTTGAGGTTAGTCTTCTAATTGGTTGCTCAAGATGTTGACCTTGTAGAAGCGAGGCCAGTAGGCGGTCACGCCTATCATAATAGCGCCGCATAAGAGGAAGAGTAGGCTGGCTGGCAAGTAGTCGAAACCTAAGGAGAAGATGACCATACCTAGGGGCGAGAGGAGTTGGCTAGCCGTTGAGACGATATTGAAAATCCGGCCTTGATAGTGAGTGGGTACAATCTGGGTGACCCAAGTCATCATGGGAATGTTAACGGCCGTTGAGATACCACCAAAGATTAAACTAATAAGGAGGAAGAAGGCGAAGAAGGCATCTGTTGACAGAGGTAACCAGAGGACAGCCCCCATAAGCGCCACCAGACCGCCAATGGTGAGGATGGATTTCCAGGCTAGGAGTAGTGGATAGCGGATAGCCTTACGAGCGGAGAGGTAAATCCCCACTAAGATGAAGCCTAGGCTGAGCGCAGCTTCCGTTAGGCCGTAGTAGTAATCTGAGAAGTGGAGGACTTTGACTTGGACATAAGGCATGCCCACAATGACCCCTGTAATCAGAAGGTTAATGAACATGAAGAGAGCCAAGGTATGTTGGAATTTCTTGTGGGCCTTGATAAAGTCCAGCCCTTCCTTGAAGAGGCTGAAGAGAGAGGATTCAGCATCAGCTTGATGATGCGCAACGAGGTGGAAGTTAAGGGTCAGGGTGATGATAATGACGAGAGCTTCTAAGCCAATCTCTAGCCCTACCAGGTATTCTAATGGCAGAGTGGCATAGAGGGCAACCCCAGCAATAGGCGCGATAAATTGAGACAGGGCACCAATGGTTTGTTCGATGGATCTGAGTTTATGGACGTGCTCCTCAACAACTAGGTTGGTAGCGGCCGACACCGAAGCGGTAGACAGGAATTGGTCGGAAATCTTGAGGGCAATCAAGAGCAGGAAGACCATGAGCAGATTGCTAGTCAGATGGGTGGTGGCGATAAAGCCGGCGAACAGCCCCAGGGCTAGGATACTGAGACCTTGAGCCCAAATAATGATGTGTTGTTTGTTGTATTTATCGACTAGGCTACCGGTAAAGGGCAGCAGTAGCAGGGAAACCACCGGTCCTACTGCCTGGGACAGGCCGAAGTAAATGGCTGAGTCACTGTGCTTAAGAATAATCAAGCCGATGACAAAGGTCAGGATGGCAGAACCGAGCGTACCGGCTAGGTTGGATACAATCAGTTTACTGAGTTGTTTATTGGATGCCTGGGTGAGTCTAGCTTCCATGGGAATCACTCCTTTCTTAATCGATTCTAGTCTAACATAGGAGCTGGTGGCTGCCATCGGCCTTAGGACCGAAATTTGAGCGGAAGGCTATTAATCCAACCACAACTCGGAATCGCTTACATCAACTATTTAGTGGAAAAGTATTTTACCTGGGTCCATTCCATGGTAAAATGGACTGTATGCTTATGAGAGAGGAGGCGCCCGGATGCGAGATGGACAGGAACAAGACTGGCAAATGACCCCTATCGGGGGAGCTAGTGGTGATGCCTATATGGGCGTTAAGAATAACGAACGCGTCTTCTTCAAGCGCAACTCCTCGCCTTTCTTGGCGGCCTTGTCAGCGCAAGGGATTACGCCTAAGCTCATGTGGACCCAGCGGACCTATTCAGGGGACCTCCTGGTGGCTCAAGAATGGAAGGATGGTCGTCTGCTGAGCCGAGAAGACATGGGCCAAGAAAAGGTTATTCAATTAATTCGTTCCATTCATCAATCTGACTACCTGCTCATGATGCTCAAGCGCAGTGAAGACCAACTCTTCTATCCCTTGGACTTTATTGCCCTCTACTGCAAAGACCTGCCAGCAGCCCTCTGCCAGCATCACTTCTTCAATGAAGTCATTCATTCTCTGGAAGATGCTTTAGATGACGACTTCTATAATGTTAACTACTGTGTCTGCCATGGGGATTTGCATCACCTTAATTTCTTGGAGGCGGAAGATGGCCAGCTCTATCTAGTGGACTGGGAGAATGTACGCATTGCTGATCCGCTTAGCGACCTTAGCCGCCTACTCTGCGAGTATTACCGGCCTAGCGAGTGGACTCAATGGCTGAAGACTTATGGACTGCGCTTCGATGCTACTACCTACAAACGAGTGCAGTGGTATAGCCAGATTAACTGTCTACTCATTATCAAACACTATTACCAAGAGAATCGCTTCGACCGTATGAACGAGTTGGTCCTACTCTTGAAGTCTATCTACCAAGGGGCGCAAGCTGATAAGCGGCGTCTCGCCCATCAACCAAAGGAGTTTTTCTAAGTTATGAGATTACGTCATAAACCTTGGGCCCAGGATAAACTGGATGCCCATCCTCAGTATGTGCCTCAGCAGGCGGAGACACTCCGTGGCCAGTGGCAGACCCGTTTCGCCAAGGAACAGCCTATTCATATTGAAGTGGGTTCCGGTAAGGGCCGCTTTATCGTAGAAATGGCTAAGCGTCACCCTGAAATTAACTACATCAGTATTGAGATTCAAACCAGTGTCATCGTAACCGTTTTGGAACATCAAATCCGGGAAGACTTACCTAACTTGCAGATTCTTCACGCTGATGGCCGCAATCTCAACCAGTACTTCGCGCCGGGTGAAGTGTCCCTGGTCTACCTCAACTTCAGCGATCCTTGGCCTAAGAAAAAACATGCCAAGCGTCGTCTGACCTCGCCTGATTTTCTGGCTCAATACCAAGAGATTTTGGTGCCAGAAGGGGAGATTCACTTCAAGACCGACAACCAAGGCCTTTTCGAGTATTCCTTGGCTAGCATGTCCCAGTATGGCCTCTACTTCAAACAAGTCTGGTTAGACTTGCACCAGTCGGACTTCCCTGATAATGTCATGACTGAATATGAGGAGAAATTCTCTTCGCGTGGTCACCGTATTTATCGCATGGAAGCAAAGTTTAGAAAATAAGCCCTTGGGGCAGGAAGATGACTTCCTGTCCCTTTTTGATTGGGCCTGACTAGTTCGGATTAAGCGTGTCTCTATACAAGGCCTGATAAATCTGGTATAATAGCGTTATCAAAAGCAACCGGAGGCGGTATTATGGTAAAAGATAATCCATTAGAAATCGAAAACATCGAAGACGAAGAATTGGCCGCACAAGACCATGCGGATGGTCATTGTGGTGTAGGGTGCTGCAGCACCTCCTTCCACGTAGTTGATTCTGAAGAAGCCTTCCAAGAACTTCTTCGGGGTTTGCAAGACGAAGGTTCATTCTAATCTTGCAAGACCCTGAGGCCCTTGGGGCCTCTTTTTTCGTAGAGAGGGAGGAGAAGGTGTATGGATGAACTGGTCTTGTTAAAGGAACTCATTGCCATTGGCCTGGCAGGTGTCTTCTATTCCAAGGATGTCTTCGACACCGAGCGCTATGAGCGGATTCAAGTCATCGCCAAGCAACTGATTGCCCAAAGGTCTAATTTGACCCGGGAGCAGCTGGACCTGGGCTTTGATGGCGAATATGGCTATCAGACGCCTAAGGTCGATACCCGAGCGGTGGTCTGGCGAGACGGTAAGATTCTGCTAGTTCAGGAAGCCGATGGTCGCTGGGCCCTGCCAGGTGGCTGGATGGATGTGACGGAGACCTTGACTTCCAATGCCCTCAAGGAGCTTTGGGAGGAGGCCGGTGTCGTCGGACAGGCTAAGCGTCTGATTATGATTCAAGACCGCAATCTGCATAATCCAGGTCATAATCCCTTAACTATTCTCAAGTGCTTCATCGAGTGTGACTACCAGACTCAAAACTTCCAGGCCAATGTCGAGACTCAGGCAGCGAAATTTTTCGCTCCGGATGACTTGCCGGAACTCTTTGAAGCCAAAAGCTCCTACCAACAAATCGCGCTCTGCCATGAGGCTTATCAGGAGGGTGAGCGTTGGCAGGTGTTAATCGATTGATTTTTGAGCATTCGAACATTTAATTTGTTCGATTTTTACCCGATTCATGTTACAATAAAGGCAAGCAACAAAGCAAAGGAGATATGCGCATGTTTAATGAAAAAGACTTACTCGCCGTCAATACCCTACGGACCCTGAGTGTGGACCAAATTGAGGCTGCTAACTCAGGTCACCCTGGTTTACCAATGGGGGCGGCACCGATGGCTTATGCCTTGTGGGCAGGCCACTTGAATGTTAACGCTAAGGATTCTGACTGGCTCAACCGCGACCGTTTTATCCTCAGTGCGGGCCATGGTTCAGCCTTGCTATACAGCCTGTTGCATACCGCTGGCTTTGATGTAAGCATTGATGACTTGAAGAACTTCCGCCAATTAGGCAGCAAAACCCCTGGTCACCCAGAAGTGGGTCACACGCACGGGGTAGAAGCGACTTCTGGTCCTTTAGGTCAAGGGATTGCGACAGCTGTCGGCATGGCCATGGCTGAAGCCCACTTAGGTGCGACCTACAACACGCCTGACTTCCCAGTAATTGACCACTACACCTATGCCCTCTGTGGTGACGGGGACTTAATGGAAGGGGTAGCCTATGAAGCCTGCTCCTTAGCCGGTAAGCTCCAATTAGGTAAATTAGTAGTGCTCTACGATTCTAACGATATTTCCTTGGACGGGGACTTATCTCAAGCCTTCGTAGAAAATGTCAAAGACCGTTTTGAAGCACAAGGTTGGCACTATCTCCGCGTGGAAGATGGTAACGACTTGAATGCTATTTCTGCAGCCATTGAAGCAGCTAAGGCTCACACTAGCCAACCAACTATCATCGAAATCAAGACCGTGATCGGCTTTGGTTCTAAGAACGAAGGGACTGCCAAGGTTCACGGGGCACCTTTAGGCTCAGAAGATTGGGCAGCAACCAAGGCTAAATACGGCTGGAACTACCCTGCCTTCACTGTGCCAGAAGAAGCAGCTCAACTTTTCGCTGAGAAAGTTCAAGCGCGTGGTGCCAAAGCCAATGAGGCTTGGAACCAATTATTCGAAGCTTACAAGGCTGCACACCCTGAAAAGGCTGCTGCCTTAGTCGCCGCCTTCCAAGGTAAATTGCCAGAAGGCTATGATGCAGGCTTGAAACTAGTTGGTCCAGAAACAGCGGCTGACGCCAGCCGTAACTCAAGCTTCAAGGCCATTCAAGCCTTAGGCCAAGGCGTGCCTTTCCTATGGGGTGGCTCTGCCGACTTATCTGGTTCTAACAAGACTATGAACAGCCAAGAACAAGACTTCATGCCTGACAACTACGCAGGTCGCAACATCTGGTTTGGGGTACGTGAATTCGGCATGGCAGCTGCCATGAACGGGGTAGCCCTCCATGGGGGGTCTAAGATTTACGGTGGGACCTTCTTCGTCTTCACTGACTACCTCAAGGCTGCTGTACGTTTGGCTGCCTTATCTCAATTGCCAGTGATCTATGTCATGACACATGACTCAATCGCAGTTGGGGAAGACGGCCCAACCCACGAGCCAATCGAACAATTGGCTGCCTTCCGTGCCTTACCTAACCTCAATGTCTTCCGTCCAGCAGACGTGAACGAGACTTACGTTGCTTGGAAAGTGGCATTGGAAGAACAAACGCGTCCAAGTATGTTAGTCTTAACGCGTCAAAACTTGCCAGTCTTGGCTAACAGCCAATCCTTGGCTGAAGAAGGCGTACGTAAAGGGGCTTATGTGGTATCCCCAGCTCAAGGTCAAGTACCTGCTGGTTTACTCCTAGCTTCTGGTTCTGAAGTAGCCTTGGCTGTAGCAGCTCAAGCTAAATTACGTGAAGAACACGGCGTGGATGTATCGGTTGTATCCTTCCCAGCCTTCAACCGCTTCGACGAACAAGATGCGGCTTACAAGGAATCCGTCTTGCCAAATGCCGTTCGCAACCGTCTGTCTGTTGAAATGGCTTCAACCTTCGGTTGGCAAAAATATGTCGGCTTAGACGGTGTCACTGTGGGGATTGATGGCTTCGGGGCATCAGGTCCAGCTGACCAAGTCATGGCTCAATTTGGCTTCACAGTAGATAACGTGGTGGCACGTTACTTAGAAGCTTTCGCTAAATAAGCTAAAGAATTTAAAAGGGTTGGAAGCTAACTTCCAGCCCTTTTTTTCTATGGCGAGAGGAGGCCAAAAGTGTGCATTTAAGCGCACATTTTTGGTATTTAGAGTTGTTTCAAAGGGGCGTCATCGGGTATAATAGAAGGGAGTAGCTTAAGAAGGGGGATACTACTATGCGCGAATATGAACGAATGATTTCTGGGCAAGCTTATGATCCATCAGACATGGAGTTGCGCCAATTGGGCCAAAAGGGGCGCTTGGCGATGGAACGCTACAACGCCTTGTCGCGGACGGAAAAGGAAGCTCGGTATCAGATTCTCAAGGACACCTTCGCGGCAATTGGCCAGCGTTGTCATATTGAGTCTCCCTTCTATGTGGACTATGGTTGCAATATCTCAGTGGGCGAGTATTTCTACGCCAACTTTGATTGTATTATGCTGGACGTGGCACCGATTACCATTGGTCGCAATGTCATGTTTGGGCCTCGGGTCAGCCTCTATACGGCGACCCATCCCCTGGATGCTGGGGTCCGCAACCGTGTCATTGAATTGGCTAAGCCCATCACCATTGGCGATGAGTGCTGGCTAGGTGGCAATGTGGTGGTCAATCCTGGCGTGACGATTGGCCCTCGCACGGTCGTGGCTTCAGGTTCGATTGTCACCAAGGACCTACCGGCTGATGTGCTAGCGGCAGGCAATCCAGCCCGTATCATTCGGACCTTAGGTCAGGAGGAGCGCCTGCATTGGGAGGCGGTTGAAGCTGACTACTTTGCTAGCAAGGCAGCAGAGGAGGGAGATCGTGATTAAAAAACTCCGCGGTCGTTTTACTACTGGGCGGGCCCTAGTGACGACCCTCTTGATTCTGATTCAGCTAGTCTGGTTTGCCACGGTCTTTCTCAACATCATCGATTACTCCTTGGTACTGGACGCACTCTTGCGGGTCTTCACGGTCATCATGACCCTATATCTGATTCGTAAGAACGAGAACCCGGCTTATCGTATGAGCTGGATTATCTTAATGGGACTTTTGCCTATCTTCGGTGGCCTCTTCTATGCCCTCTTCGGTAACAAGCGGCCTAGCCGACACATGGCAGCCCAGGTAGCCAACCAAGTGGCCAAGGATTATGGCCAAGCTGTGTCAGGGGCTTATCCTCACCTGTTAGAGCAGGATTCTCGGTTGGCTAGCCTCAGCTATTATATTGAACAAACCTCTAATTTACCGGTCTATGGTGATACCCGAGTAGATTATTATGCCGCAGGTGAGTTGGCCTTGGAGCCTCTTTTGGAGGCTTTGCGGTCGGCGGAACGCTATATATTGCTTGAATTTTTCATTATGAATCCAGGCCTCTTCATGGATCAGGTCTTCGAAGTCTTAGCGCAAAAGGCTGACCAAGGAGTGGAGGTTCGGGTGATCTATGATGATTTTGGTTGCTTGACCACCCTGCCTAGTGACTTTGTCTCGCAAATGGAGGCCATCGGTATTAAGTGCCTGCAGTTCAATCCTTTTACGCCGGTGATTTCGCTGGCCGTTAACAACCGTGACCACCGTAAGATTGTGGTCGTCGACGGCAAGGTGGGCTTCACAGGTGGTATGAACCTAGCCGATGAATATATCAATGAAATCGAACGTTTTGGCTATTGGAAGGATAATCTGATTCGCCTGGAAGGGCCGGGTGTCTGGAGTCTGGCCACCCTCTTCCTAGATATGTGGAATGCCTTCTATCCTAAGAAAGACATTAACTATGAGACCTTCAAAGATGATACCCTGGCGGAGCAGGCGTTAACGCTAGCCGACCCTTCTCAGGGCTTTGTCCAAGTATATGGTGACACGCCTTTGGATAATGAGCCTTTAGGTGAAAATGTCTATCGTGATATGCTCAATATTGCCCAGGATTATGTCTATATCTATACGCCATATCTGGTTATTTCCTATGAATTGCAGACAGCTATGACTCTGGCGGCGAGACGTGGGGTGGATGTCCGCCTCATGACACCAGGTATTCCGGATAAGAAGATGGTCTTCCGTATGACCCGTTCTTACTATCGTCCCTTGATTGAAGCAGGGGTTAAGATTTATGAATTCAGCCCGGGCTTCCTCCATGCCAAGACCTTTGTGGCGGACGATCGTCTGGCCAGTGTGGGGACCATTAACCTGGACTACCGCTCCCTCTATCTGCACTTTGAGTTGAGCGCTATGTTATACGATCATCCAGTTATTCCAACCATCAAGGCGGACTTCTTGGCCACTCAAGCCCAAGCTCGCCAAATCACCCTGGCAGACACCCGTAATACCTTGACTGGTATGCTATGGGATGCTGTCTTACGGATTGTTGCACCATTTGTATAAATTAAGTCAAAAATTATTGTTGAAGAGGACGGATTTGACATGTCAGACCAAGAACAAGTAAGCAAGCAAGATCCAATTAAACCTTCAGAAGAGATCAGTCCTAGCCCTGCCAGTGACCCAGCGACCTTGAGAAAACGGGCAACCCGGACAGGCTTGACCCTCTTAGCGGGAGCTATCGCAGTGCTAGTGCTAGCCTGGGTGGCTTTCCCTCTTATTCGCGGGGGTTCAAGCCAGAGCATCCAAGCAGCCGAGAGCGCCATTCAGGACCTCTACCTCAGTCCGCAACGAGACTTCTTAGCTCAAGATATCTCGACCAGCAAGTTAGAGGCGGCCAAGTCTAAGGTCCAAGCCTTGGGAGGTTGGTCTGGTTACCGGCTTATGCAGGACTATCAAGCAGCAGAAGCCCGTTACCAAGCCATTCAAGCCCTGAGCCAGCTCTATGCTAGCGACCAGGCCCTCATTCAAGGTAGCCAGGTCAACCACCAGGCCAAATTAGCTGAGGGTGTGACGGCTGAGACGGTTAAGTCTGTAGCTAGCAATGAAGCGGTAAGCAAGGTAGGAAAGCAAGATGCCCTAGGCCAAGCCATCCAAGAACTGATTGCGGAGGCTGATCAAGTCTTTGCTTTGAAAGATAAGGTGACGGCGGCGATTAGCGACTTATCTTTGGGGACGACCGTCGACCAAGCGACGGTGGACACGAACGTGGCCACTCTCCAGGTCATCGAGCAAGATATCCAAAAGATTGAGGCTCATACCGATGCCCAGGACTTAAGCGACCAACTCAAGGATAAGGCCAAAGACTTCGCCAAGGCAGTAGCTAAAAATGCCACCGACGATAACTTATCCAAGGAAAGCATCGAGGCCCTCTGGTCTTGTGCTAGCCTAGCAGATGGCTTGTCAGGCTCTGCCATTGACCACCGTAAACTGATCAGTCTAACTTTTGACGATGGTCCTAATCCAGAAGTGACAGAGAAGTTACTGGCAGTCTTAGATAAGCACCAGGTGAAGGCCACCTTCTTCATGATGGGGGGCTTCGTCGAGAAGTATCCTGAGATCGCCCGTAAGGTGCGGGATGCCGGCCACCAAATCGGCAATCACACCTATACCCACCCCGACATGGCCAAGGAGTCGGATGAAGGGGTTAAGAAGCAAATTCAATACGCCCAAGAAGCTATTCAAGAAGCGACGGGTGTTACGCCAACCCTCTACCGCCTGCCATTTGGGAGTGGGGGTAAACGGGTAGTAGACCTCCTACAGCCTATGACCTCGATTGTCTGGAACGTGGATTCCGAAGACTGGAAGAGCCACGACAAGGACATGATTATTGAGCAGGTCTTGAGCCACTTGCAACCTAAGTCGGTGATTCTCATGCACGATACCCACATATCCACAGTGGAAGCCATTGATGTCCTCATCCCTATCTTCAAGGAGAAGGGCTATCACTTCGTCATGCCACAGCAGAACGACTTAGGCTATTACTATTACTAAGCCAAAGGACCGGAAGGTGATTTCCGGTCCTTTTCTTGTGCTGACTTAAGCACAATTTGCTTCGTCCTGCTAGGCAAGCCAGCGCAAGTTTGTGTATAATGGAGGAGAGTTAGCATGTCTAGACCTCGCATATTTGAATTAATACTATAGGAGTTACCACTATGCAACGTGATGTACGTGAGACCGTCATGAAATATGTCTTCTTGATTTCGGCTTTAATCTCGGTCTTATCTATTATCCTGATCTTTTACTTTATCTTCTCCGGCGGTCTGCCCTTTATTCTGCGGCAGGGAGTTTGGGAATTCCTGACTGGGACTAACTGGCGGCCAACGGCCAGTCAGCCTGAATTTGGCATTCTGCCCATGATTGTGGGTTCCCTGATTGTCACAGGAGGCGCCATCCTGATTGGGGTGCCCATTGGGGTCCTGACGGCCGTCTACATGGTCTTCTACTGTCCAAAACGCTATTATCGCTATGCCAAGTCGGCCATTAACCTGATGGCGGCCATTCCTTCAATTGTCTATGGTTTCTTCGCCCTCCAAATCTTCGTGCCTTTCTTCCGGATTATGGGCCGGTCGGGCATGAATATGGTGACAGCCTCGCTCCTGCTAGGCATTATGATCCTACCGACTATTATTGGCTTGTCGGAATCCGCCATTCGCAATGTCCCTAAGTCCTACTATCAAGGGGCCATCGGCCTAGGAACCACCCACGAGCGGGCCATCCTGACGGTCGTAGTGCCAGCTGCTAAAAACGGCATTTTGTCAGCCATTATCCTCGGGATTGGCCGGGCCATCGGGGAAACCATGGCCGTTATCCTAGTGGCGGGCAACCAACCACGTATTCCTACAGAACTCAACCAAGGGGTTCGGACCCTGACAACCAATATCGTCATGGAAATGGCCTATGCGACCGGCCAGCACCGGGAAGCCTTAATTGCCACAGCCGTGGTCCTCTTCGTCTTCATTCTGATTATTAACCTCTTCTTCACCCGGGTTAAAAACAAAGGGGGTAAACGCTAATGTCTAAGCTTACTTGGGTTAAGTGGCTGATCTACGCTTCGGCTACCTTCACCCTGGGCATGTTAGCCTTCATTGTAGGTTTTATTGTCTGGAACGGACTTGGTGCCTTAACGCCCAGCCTCTTCGCCTGGGACTACACGACGGAGAATCTGTCCTTGACGCCCGCTTTGATTTCGACCTTGATTACGGTCGGTCTGTCCCTGGCGATTGCCACCCCCATTGGTGTCTTTACCGGCTTTTACCTAGTAGAGTACGCTGACCGCAAATCCAAAGTAGTCAAAGTCATTCGTCTGGCTACGGACACCTTGGCAGCTGTGCCGTCCATTGTTTATGGCTTGTTCGGGATGCTCTTCTTCGTTATCTACCTACGTTTCCAATTTTCACTCTTGGCCGGGATTCTGACCATTGTCATTATGGTCTTGCCCATTATTATTTCGGCGACTGAAGAAGGTCTGCTACAGGTCGATAATTCCCTGCGTATGGGGAGTTTGGCCCTGGGCGCCGGCAAATTGCGGACCATTTTCACGGTAGTTCTGCCTGTGGCTATGCCAGCCATCCTACAAGGGGTTATTCTGGCCGTCGGGCGGATTGTCGGGGAAACGGCTGCCTTGCTCTTTACCCTGGGGTCGGCGACCGGCCTGCCATCCAGCCTTATGTCCAGTTCTCGGACTCTGTCCCTACACATGTACGTGCTCTCGTCAGAAGGGCTTCACCTTAAGGAAGCCTACGCGACCGGGACCGTCATTATTCTCTTAGTACTAGCAATTAACGGCTTATCGAGCTACATTGGGCGTCGTTTAAGCCGAGGAGGAAATTAAGATGACTCAGCCATACAAGTTTAATGTTACCAATCTCAATCTCTATTATCGAGATTTTCATGCCCTCAAAAACGTCAATATGCAACTGGAAGACAAGGTCGTGACCAGCTTTATCGGCCCTTCTGGTTGCGGTAAGTCCACCTTCCTTAAGACCCTCAACCGCATGCAGGACTTGGTGCCTAGCGCCCGCGTAGAAGGGCTAATTGAGCTGGACGGCAAGAATATCTATAGTAAGAACTATGATGTCACCCAATTACGTAAGCAAGTGGGCATGGTCTTCCAGCAACCTAACCCTTTCCCTAAGTCCATCTATGACAATATCGCTTATGGGCCACGTACTCATGGCATTAAGGACAGCCAAGTCCTGGATGAAATCGTGGAGAATAGCCTTAAGGGGGCGGCGATTTGGGATATGGTCAAGGACAAGCTGCATTCCAATGCCACTGAATTGTCAGGGGGACAACAACAACGGATTTGTATTGCCAGAGCTATCGCCAACGATCCTGAAGTCTTGCTTATGGACGAGCCAACTTCAGCCCTGGACCCTATTTCAACCAACAAGATTGAAGACTTGATCCAGGAACTCAAGGACCGCTACGCTATCGTGATTGTGACTCACAACATGCAACAGGCAGCCCGTATTTCGGACAAGACGGCCTTCTTCCTATCGGGGGAAGTAGTGGAATTTGGCGACACGGCCCAAATCTTTACCGATCCACACGATCAACGGACCAATGACTACATCTCAGGCCGCTTCGGCTAATCTAGAGGAGGTATGACCTATGCGTAATAACTATGTTCAAGAATTAGAAGCCTTACACAACAAGCTCTTAGACCTAGGCAAGGCGGCTGAAACTTCAGTCAACAAGGCCACCCAAGCCTATATTGAAAGCGACACCGAGTTGGCCCACGAAGTCTTCAGTGATGACCTGAGAATCAACGCGACAACGGCCGAAATCGAAAAAGATACCCACAAGATTATTGCCTTGCAACAACCTGTGGCCCAGGACTTACGTATGCTCTTTGCTGTTCTTCATGTCAGCATTGACCTAGAGCGCATTGCTGACCACGCGGTTTCCATCGGGACTATCGCCCTGCGCAATCAAGACCACGACGAAGAAAGTCAGACGGTTAAGGGTTACCTAGCCCGCATGGCGCAAGTGGCCGAGAAGATGATTGCGGACGCCTTGGACAGTTACATCACTCGTGACGCTAAAAAGGCCCGTAAGGTGGCTCTCATGGACGAGGAAATTGATGAATTGCTGGAGGCGGTCTACCGTGATACAGCTGAGCGCATGGAGCGCAAACGGGAGCTGATTCCGGCCGGGATTGACTACTTGGGCGTGGCCGGCAGCTTAGAGCGGATTGGCGACTATGTAACTAACATTTGCGAGCGGGTAGTCTTCCTCAACACGGGCGAAATCGTCGAGCTCAACTAGGAGGCTAGTAGATCATGTTTAAGCAAAAGAAATGGGGGAGCCGGTGCCTGAAGTGGGCGCTGGCGACTCTAGTGACTGGGCTTCTAGCGGGCGTTCATGGGCCATTTGGCTTGGAGGCAGCTGCTGCTAGCTCGGTCAGCGGCCAGCCCATTATTGTGGTCAGCCGGGAAGCGGGGTCTGGAACGCGCCAGGCCTTTGTGGAATTGGCTAAAGTCCAAGATGCCAAAGGCGACGACAATATCACCGTGGAAGCTGACGTCCTTAATACGACGGGTGGCGTCCTTCAGGTGGTGGCCGGCAACCCGGCGGCTATTGGCTATATTTCCTTTGGCTCCCTCAATGACAGCATCCAGGCCCTGAGCTTGGATGGGGTGGCGGTCAGCGCTGAGGCAGTGCGTGACGGCTCTTATCCCCTGGCCCGGCCCTTTAACCTGGCTTGGAAAGAAGAGGGGCTAAGCGAGCTAGGCCAAGACTTCATGTCCTTCGTCTTCTCGCGTGAGGGGCAGGCTATAGTGGAGAGCGCCGGCTATATTAGTCCTGGCAGCAAGGCGACCTGGCAGGAGCAGGCGGCGGGCGCCTATGACTACAGTTCGGATGGCTACAAGGGCCAGCTGAGCTTAGTTGGCTCAACTTCCTTGACGCCGGTCATTGAGAAGCTAGCCGAGCGTTACGAGAAGCTCAATCCTGGTGTGAAAATCAATGTGACCTCCAACGGGTCGACGGCCGGCTTCACTGCGGCCCTAGATGGCACCGCCGATATCGGCATGCTGTCACGGGAGCTGACGACTAGCGAGGCTAGCCAAGTCGGACACGCCACCTTTGCCTTGGACGGTATCGTGGTGGTGGTCAACCCGGCTCAGAGTCAGCTGAAAAATCTGACACTGACCGAATTACAAGCCATTTTCAGCGGCCAGAAAACTCATTGGTAAGATAAAAAAGCGGCTAGGATTGTATCCTAGCCGCTTTTTGGTGAGCCAGTGGTCCACTTTGAAGAGTGGACCACTAGCTGAGGCAGAAACTGTCGAAAAAGGCGTAAATAGGGAGAAAAGTCATGAGCTAGTGGCCCACTTTGAAGAGTGGACCACTGGCTGGGGCGGAAGCTGTCGAAAAAGGCGCAAAAGGGGAGAAAAGCTGTGAGCTAGTGGCCCACTTTGGAGAGTGGACCACTTTGAAGAGTGGACCACTAGCTCGGGCAGGAAGTTAATAAATGATCAGCCTTGTAGCTCGAAGCTTTTCCAGGCGGCGTATTGGCCGGCGATGGTGCCGGTTACGAAGGCGGCGGTGATGTTGTAGCCGCCGGTATAGCCGTTAATGTCCAGAAACTCGCCACAGAAGAAGAGGCCTTGGGTCAGCTTAGACTCCATGGTCTTAGGATTGACTTCCTTGGTGGAGACACCGCCCCCGGTCACGAACCCCTTTTCCAGAGGTTGAGATCCGGTCGCGCTTAGTGGAAAGGCCGTCATGAGCTGCCAGAGCTGGGCAACCTGGGCATGGGTCAGCTGCTTGAAGGCAATCTCTGGCGCCACCCCTAATTGCTGGCAGAGGACCAAGGCCAGGCGCTCAGGCACCCATTGCTTAAGCAAGGTCAGTAGCTGTTTGTCGCGACCGACTTCTGCCTGGGCGCTCAGTTCAGCCTGCGTCAGGTTAGGCTGGAAGTTGACCGTTAGCAGGCAGGATTCCGCCTCTGGATGGGCAAAGAGCCACTGGTTGACGTGGCCGGAGCAACGTAGGATGGCCGGGCCTGAAAAGCCAAAGTGGGTGAAAATCATGTCCATTTGGTGGGTGACGATGGCCTTGGCGGGGGCGCTAGATTGCTTGTCAGGCGTGTTTTCGGCTGTTTGGGCTTGGGAAGATGCAGAAGGAGCTCCCACCGCATCCCAAACTGTCACCGCCACGTCGCGTAGGGAGACGCCTTGTAGGGATTTGTCCACAATGAAGCTATCCTGGCTCAAGAGAGGGGCTTCGGTGGCGTAAAGACGCTCAATGGTGTGGCCGGCCGCCCGCGCCCAGGCGTAGCCATCGCCGGTGGCCCCGGTCTTAGGATAGGCGCGGCCACCCACGGCTAGCACTACGGCAGGCGCCAAGACTTCTCTACCGCTAGCCAGAAGGACACCACGCACCCGGCCGGCTTCCCGGTCCAGGAGCAGGCGCTCAACGGGCGCTTCGTACCAGATGGTGACATCTAGGGCTTCTAGCTCAGCCAGCAGGGTGTCCAGAATGGTCCGGGCCGAATTGGTCACTGGGAACATGCGACCGTGGTCCTCTTCCTTGAGGGCGACGCCCCGGGACTGGAAGAAGTCGATAATGTCATCTTGGTCGAATTGATTGAGAGCCGAGTAGAGGAATTTGCCGTTGCCGGGAATGTGGGCAATCAGGTCCTGGCGGCTGGTCCGGTTGGTGACGTTACAACGGCCACCACCTGATAGCAGGAGTTTGCGGCCAGGTCGCTTATTCTTCTCCAGGAGGAGGACGCGGGCCCCTTGGCTGGCGGCATTAATGGCGGCCATGAGGCCACTGGAACCGGCGCCGACCACGAGGACGTCGAAGCTAGGATGTGTCATGTGAATTCTCCTTATAAAACGTGTTTCAAGTCCCCTTTACTTTACCGTAAGGACGGGCCTAAGTCCACTTTTTCGCTGTTATGCGTTTGTAATCTTTTTTGGGGGAGGAATTTGGCAAATACTATTGACTTTTGGGGCAAATCACGTTAATATGGATAACGGTATTGTTTGCCCCACTATGAGCCCCGGAAACTCAATAGTAATGTCAAACAACTAGATTTATATTGGAGGAAACTATCGTGCGTACAACATACATGGCTAAGAAAAACGAAGTTGAACGTAACTGGGTGCTTGTAGACGCAACAGATGTCCCATTGGGTCGTTTGTCTGCTGTAGTGGCATCAATTTTACGTGGTAAAAACAAACCGACTTACACCCCTCACGTTGACACGGGTGACTTTGTCGTAATCGTCAATGCTGATAAGGTAGCCTTGACCGGTAAGAAAGCAACCGACAAGATCTACTACCGTCACACTGGCCACCCAGGTGGTTTGAAACAAATCACTGCTGGTGAATTACGTGAAAAGAACCCAGTTCGTTTGGTAGAACAATCTATCAAAGGGATGTTACCAAGCAACCGCTTAGGTCGTCGTCAATTCACTAAATTACATGTCTACGCTGGTGCTGAGCACAACCATGCTGCTCAACAACCTCAAGCATTGGACATCCAATCATTAATTTAAGGAGGGAACCACATTGTCTAAAGCACAATACTTAGGTACAGGTCGTCGTAAAAACTCTGTTGCTCGTGTACGTTTAGTGCCCGGAACTGGTGTATTCACTGTCAATGGTCGTACATTGGAAGAATACATTCCATTCCCTCACTTACACGAAGTAATCAAACAACCATTCGCAGTGACTGAAACTCTCGGTCAATACGATGTATTGGTGAACGCTAACGGTGGTGGCTTCAACGGCCAATCCGGTGCAATCCGTCACGGTATCGCACGTGCGCTCTTAACTGTTGATCCTGACTTCCGTCCAGCTCTGAAGGCTGCAGGTCTCTTGACCCGTGACCCACGTATGGTTGAACGTAAGAAACCAGGTCTTAAGAAAGCTCGTAAAGCTAGCCAATTCTCAAAACGTTAATCAATACGATTATATCAACGTTTCAAGCACTCACAGGTTTGCCCTACGGGTGCTTTTTTCGTGTAATTTTTGAAAAGTTTGCCCTAAAAATTGCCATAAATTTACCCTATTTGTTTTGAATGTGTTGATAGGCGAGAGTGCCAGCAGATAGGGGAACAACATTTGAAGTATTGACATAGGTCTTGGTTGTGATAGTATCACTATGTGTCAGAGCCTCAGAAATGGCTTCTAGGCTTATTCCTGCCTGTCTGGCAAGTGTAGCACCTGTATGACGAAGTTTATGCGGTGTAGCGTGTTTTAAGCGTGGGTGACGCCTCCTTACAGAGTTCATTTTATTGTTTAGATAATCAACATGTAGAGGGCTATTGACATTACCTTTTGTTCCCATCCAAGAATAGCAGATGAGGTAATAACAGTTTTATCATTCACTTTTCTTTCAGAATAAAGACCATTGGCTCTTAGTAAGTAAAGAAGATTGTCTCTTAAACGATACTTTCTATAAATCCAACTAGCTAATTTTCGAAAGATGTAGGCTAATCCAATGGCGAAAAATAATGTGATGATATTCCAAATGTTAAAGTAAGAGTAAAGGTTGAATATGCTGACAGTTAATAAAATATAAGCTAGATACTTTACCATACTTGAGTAAAGTATCCAGTTAATGTTTTGATTAGTCAAGGAGATGGTGGGTTCTTTATTGTGGTTTAAAAGCATTGTATTACTCCTTTGTAAGAATATCTGCTAATAATATTGCATGGTCGGGTCCAAAAGAGCCGTCCGTTTTCTTCTCATTTGCTTTGTATTTTCCAACGGATTCTAGAAATCTCCAATCATATTCTTCATTAGAAATGTAGACATTTTTTCCTATAATATGGTCTAACTTGCATTGAACGAAGTGTCCTCCATACCAGGATATTCCATGCTTAGGAGTAATCAATGTAAAATCGTTGTTATTAAATTCTTGTTTTATAATTGGATAGCTATAAAATTCTCTAACAAGATTCTTGTTCTTGTAGGTCTCAATGGTATCTGAGTCATTGTGTTTAAGATTGTTGAAATCACCTGATAAAATAATTTTACCTTCTAACGTTTTTAAATAACTAAGTAAGTTATCAATTTGTTTTTTTCTATATTTACAATCTTTTATACCTCCGTCGCCAATTCTAACACGGACACCAATAATGTGAAGTGTTAAATCATCGTCTTTTAAAGTAACTTTTAAAAAGTTAGGATAATCCAATGACTCATCAAACCAATCAATATTTAAAGAGGTGTTTTCTGAGATAATTTCCTTTTTAATAGCAATCAAAACATCATTATGACCAGGAGAGTAACTTTTGTCGCTTCCACAAGGAATATAACCATTACTCCATAAACCTTGAATAAAGTCTTGAGAATTATTGTTGGTAAACTCTGTAAAGATATTTATATCCTTATTTTGTTTTAAAGTGGTTTCTAGGACAACTTTATGGATAGGAAATTTACCCCCTTGACATCTGATATTCCAACTCAATAAAGACATATTTGATTTCATAATAAAAACTCCTTTGATTTAATAAATTCTAGTAAGTGCACCGCTATCCATGAAAGTATCAATACCTATATAACCAAACTCTGAATAGCTAGGGTTTTGAAGATTATAGACATAAGCTATTAGTGAGTTGTCAGAAGCTAAACGTTCTTCTTCCCATTCGTAAAGTAGATTTTCTCCGAACATACTATCTGTTGGGATAGTAACATACAGGAAAGCCAATGTATCGCCAGTTTCAATAACATGATAGACAAATTTTCCTTTGTCGTGTTCAAATTTCCTAACAGCCTCCTCATAGTGTGGGAAGACGTGCAAGTGCTTCTTGTTTTACAGATAGCATATTTCCTCTTTTCTAGGGTACACAATCCAAAAACTTATTTACAATGAAAGTATATCAAACATGGAAAAGGCTGTCAATAAGTTTTGGGTACAAATTTTTAAAAAACATAAAAATAAAAATCGAGAACTATTTTGTACTCGATTTAATGTTTTGTTTTGTTTGTAATAATATTGTCTCTAAAGTTTTATAATTGACTGGGGCTATAATATTTTTCAATTCATTCTCTAGTTGGCGAAATTCATCTTCTAAGGAGCGAGACTTGTGGATACTTACCTTATCATACATGTTTAATAGTAAAGCTGCTTTACAGATTAAACGAACGGTAACACCGATTGTAACGGAACGAGTTGGAAGATATTTTGGGAGTTCCAGTTTTAGGCTTCGTATCCCCATATTTGTAGATTCACTAATCTCGGCTTTTATTTTTGTACCATATCCGTGATTATATTCAAGTGTATTTAGCGGAATAGAATGTTTATCTTCGTATATATCTAACCAGTTCTTAACTGCCTTAGATTCTTCGAAGGCACGTGTTAGAACAATGCCTTTTGTTAGACTGCCGTCAGTATCTTTCGAATATAGTTCTTCAAGAAGAGACAGATAATAAAGACATTCACTAGAAACTCTTACTTGAAATTCCATAAATATCCTCCTTTTTTTGTTTTGTACCTTAAAAACATAATACCATAAAAATAATAATCCGTAAATTAACTATGGGTAATAATTTTATTGAAAAGAGGGCGTAAAATGTTATACTATAACGGTAAAGAAGTAAAGACGGTGGTTGCGACTTCGAAAGGTAGGTGGTGCCTATGTGCATGACCAGTAAAATCCTATTAGAAAGGAGCGACCAATGACTAAGATGCATGAAAAAAGAACCCCAGCAAGCTTATAAGCTTGCTGGGGTTCTTTATATCTATTTAACTACCCAACATCCTTCCGCCCAAACCACCAATAAGCCACGCCCAGCGAGCAGGCTGACAAGGCCAGCCCGACTCCAACATAGCCTAGGTTTAGGCTACCATTAGGAATGATTTCGGCGCCGTCCACGTAGGCGAAGGGCGTGAGCCATTTGAGAAAGCCCAGGCCAGGGGCAATATTGGCGACTAGGTTGGCTAGGTAGAAGCCAAGTACCAGACCGATGCCTGCGCCTAGGCCAGTGCCGCGACGTTTGCCGGACAAGGCCGACAGACCCAGACAGAGGGCGATGAACTCGAGGTGCAAGATCAGATAAGCAAAGTGCAAGAGCAGGAGTTGCCCCACAGGCGCAGACTCACCCATAAGGGTCAGACTTAAGAGAACAACTGCCAGGGTCACCGCGTTGAGAATCAGAAGCTGGCTAACCAGGGCCAAGGCCTTGCTGGTGACAACCGAAGCCCGACTGAGGGGATGGGTCAGCAGGAATTCGGCGGTTCCGGCTTGCTCTTCTTTGGCTAGGGAATTGCTGGCCAGAATGGCGGCATAGAGGGCGCCACCCAGGCCTAGGACGCTTTGACATTCAACGGTATAGAAGCCGATGAAGCTGCCCATGTTGAGCTTGCCCAGGCCGAAGGCATCGGAGAAGGCGCCCATGGTGCTAATCAGGCCGTTGATACTAGCCATCTGGTCCTTAACTTGAGGGAAGAGCAGGGAAATCAGGGCCATAAAGCCCGCGATGGCCGCTGTCCACAGAATCAAGCTACGCCAACCTTGGCGTAATTCGTGGCGGAATAGAATCATGACAAATCGCCTCCTTCTTGGTAGTAGTGGCGGAAGATTTCTTCCAGGCTTGGCTCGGCCAGACTGAAGTCGCGGACTTGGCCGCCTGCCAAACAGGCTAGTAAGGCATTGAGGTCTCCTTGATAGAGGAAGCTGGCTTGGTCTTTGCCCTTGGCTTGCCAGTTGGAGACGCCTGCTAGGTCTGCCAGGCCAGGTACTTGGCCGGACAGGCTGACGCGTTTGGCTTGGTGTTGCATAAGGCTGGCGACATCTTCAGTGGCCACGATTTGCCCTTGGCGGATAATGGCCGCTCGGTCGCAGTGGTTTTGGACTTCGGACAGGACATGGCTGGATAGGAAGACGGTCCCGCCGGCTTGGCGGCGTTCCTCTAGGAGGGCGAAGAATTCTTCTTGGATGAGGGGGTCCAAACCACTAGTAGGCTCGTCCAGAATCAAGAGGTCAGGTTGGTGCTGGAGGGCAGCTACAATGCCCACCTTCTTGCGGTTACCCAGAGATAGCTGGTCTGCCGCAATCCCTAGGTCAAGTTGCAGCCGGTCGCTGAGGCGGCGGCATTCGGCCTGGCAGTCCAGACCTCTCAGATCAGCAGATAGTTTGAGTAGGTCGCGGGCGGTCATGCCGGCATAGAATTGGGTTTCAGACGGCAGGTAGCCTACTCGGCGTAGGATTTGGCCTTGTTGGCGGCCGACTTCTAAGCCCAGGACCTGGGCACTGCCGCTGGTAGGCTTAATCAGCCCCAGCAGGGTGCGGATAGTGGTGGATTTGCCGGCTCCGTTAGGCCCGATAAAGCCAAAGAGTTCGCCTTGCTGGACGGTCAAGTTAAGCTTGTCGATGCCTCGGTGCTTGCCGTAGGATTTGGTCAGTTGTTGCGTTTGAATAGCGTACATGGGATCACTCCTTTCTAAGATAGAGAGACTTCCAGAAGTCAATCAGTTGGTTGAATTCCGCCTCGATGGTTTCGGGATCAACGGACCCTCGCTGGACATGCTCCCAGAGATAACCCTGGGCGGCCCAGGTCATATCCTTATACATGAGCTGAAAGTCGATATCGGGCCGAAAGCAGCTCATATCTAGCTTGTCCATGAGCTGGACCTGTTTCGCCTTGACTTGTTTCATGCGTTGGGCCAATTCTGGCATAATCTCGGGATCCTGCTCGTAGTAGGTCTTAAGGCTAAAGGCCAGCCAATCGGGATTGAGCCGGGCTAGGTGCGCCTTGGTCTGGGTCACGCTCTTGAAGAGCTCGAAGAAATCCAGGGTCTCATAGCAGCCTCCTTCTTTTAGGAAATCATCGGTCTGCTGAACTAAGAGGTCGAAGAGGAAGAAGTAAAGTTCCTTTTTATTATGGAAATAATGAAAAAGCAAGGGTTTGGAAATTCCCGCCGCGTCAGCAATGGCGCTCATGGGCGCCTTCTTATAGGTGTGCTGGCCGAAGACCCGGAAGCCGGCTTGGATAATGGCCTCCTGCTTGGCTTGGGGCAGGTCATAAAATTTAGGATTCATTGCTTTCTTGGCTCCTTTCATTAAGAAGTTAACTTCATTATAGACCCGTTGACCGTTTTTGAGAAGGGGGTCAGAAACTTGTGTACCCTATCTACTAGTTCTACTAGTAGATAGGGTGCAAGGTGGGTGAAATTACGTGGTGAGATGATAACAAAATGAAGGGAATCTTGATAAATAAGGGATTTAGCTAGTGAAAGCGATTTTCCCATTATATCATATATGATATAATGGGAAAAAGGAGGTGCGTGTCATGGACGCACATTACAAGATTCCAGAAGACATTCTTGGCTTGGTAGAAGGCCTGCCCTACCAGCAAGCAGTCAAGGCAGTGGCGGCCTTAGAAATCATTGAGCGGGAGGGGTTGACACCCGCTGTGATTGAAAAATGGGGCCGAGGCAAAGGATAGTTATGGGAATAGGCTGTGAGTGGGACGTCAAACTTATTAACGGAGCCTTAATAATGTAGAGGGGGATTAAAATGACGAAAATTATTCCATCAGAGAACCTTAAAGATAAAATTGAAAGCTTTAAATTGGAGGAATATGAACAAAATATTAAAGATGCAGTTCGAAAGGATGAAAATAGCGAAGAGTGCTTACTGCTTCTAATAGAAAAAGATAAAACAGAGGGTTGGGCAATATGCTATATCTACGATAGTGTTCAGGATATAGTAATACTTGAGGATATAGTGCATTATACTAAATCAGAAGAATATATTGAACAAATAGACAAATGCGAGTTGAAAGACACACAAAAACATGAGCGAGATATTTTAAAGAAAGTAGTGAATTATATATCTTGTAAAAGTAATCAAAAACAGAAGACAGTATGCGAAAAATCTCAGCTAAGACGTCTTAGAAAAGATGTATTAGATAATCCATGGCACACGATTAGTGAAACCAAAGATAATAAAGTTGAAATTGTTTACGAATTTAATCCCGACAGTGACACGTTGAATTTAAAAAAAATTCTAAATCTACAAGCTGATAGCAATGAGGGAAAACGCATAAAATGTATATGGCTTTTTGATATGTTCGTCTTATTAAGTATTTTTATTATAAGTTGTTGTAGTTTGCGGGGACTAATTATAAATATTTATACAAACTCTAACAATTACGGATGGCAAGATATTGTCATGATTATAGTGTCTATAATGGTGTTTATTCTATATCTGGTTTTTATGGTGTGGTTAGGTTGGTACCGATGGGTAAATAGAGATAAAAGAAGATTTAAAGCTAGAAAAGATGCGAGCTTGAGCGAAAGATGGGATATTCTTTTACAAAGTTCAAATGATTGGAGTCAGCAATTTGCTGTAGATATTTTCTACTTTATGATTTTATGTGTGATTGGGAACATAGCAATATATATATGTGGGGCCCTTGTAGTTCATGGCTTAAATTGGATGCCTTATGTATTAAATATCTATTGTCTTGTAGGAATATTAAGTGTTTTTATTAGAATTATTAAAAGCCCAATCTGGATGGTAATTCTGTGTATAATTGTGTTAGCATTTGTTTTTGCGCTAAATATATGGGCAGGCATCACGGCTTTTGTTGGTGTCTGGGAAATTTTGTTAACGAAGCAATTTTGGATACTGTACAATGGAGGAGAGGTGCCGAATTATTTAGTTAATCTCACGGAAAAAGGCAAGATTCGAATAGAAGTAAATTTATTTAAAATCAAGGTAAGTACTTCTATTTTGGTATTTATGGCATATGTATGTATAGAATTAATTCAAGGATTTTTATGGTTGTTTGAGTACATTCGTAGGAACCAGTGTTCTCCGATTTTGCGGATAATTGATAAGAATTACACGATTATCGTGGTGAGTCTGATTGTTGCGGGATTTTTTTGGTATTTTTCGCGCAGAGTAGTGAAGTACTTTTATTATGGAGGAACGCATGCAGTTAAAAAGGATGGTTTGATGTTTATGCTATATGGCAGTATTTATCGCGGTGTTAAGGAAGTAGAAAAGCCTATATTTAAAGAAAAGGTTGGCCTAAGTATAGCCTACCTAGATAAAATCAACCCAATTCATCTATTAGAAAATAGCGAGGCGCTTCCGAAGGATATAAAAGTCTCAGTTGAAAAAGTGAATCAGCCTAATAAATGCAAGGTCATAGTTATCATGCCGGATTTAACAGTTCACAGTGGCATTGTAGAATTTGAGCCTGAAATAGCACCCTAGATTTCTCGCCCCCCAATTCTAGGACATCTCCCTTTCTTTTAAGCTATACTCAACTTGTCAGGAGGTTACCAAGATGAATATGATGGAAGCTTTTAACCGGACGCTAGATTATTTGGAGTCTACCCTGGACGGGGAGCTGGATGAGTTGCGGGTGGCGCGATTGTCAGGTTATCCTTATGCCATGTTCAGCCGGCTCTTCTCCATGCTGACAGGGACGTCACTGTCAGAGTATTTGCGGGAACGTCGCTTAACAGAGGCAGCGCTGGCCCTGCGCCAATCTGAGGCCCGAATCATCGACATTGCCATCCAATATGGCTATGAATCAGCCGATGCCTTCGGGGCAGCTTTCAAGAAATTCCATGGGGCAACTCCGACACAAATTAGACAGGGTGCGCCCTTGCGCCTAGTCGGGCGACTACAGCTACGGCTGACCCTGCAAGGAGGAGATAGTATGAAAATCAATATCCAACAGAAGCCTGCCTTGACTGTGGCGGGGCTCAATGCCAACCATATCCCCAACAGCCAGTGCCCTCAGGTCTGGCAAGACCTCTACAGCAAATTCTCCCATGAGGACTTAGCCAGCCTAGGTAGGGGCCAAAGCTTAGGTGTCTGCCACGACATTGACACGCCAGAGCGTCTCAACTATATGGCCGGTTATGAGGTGACTGACCGGGCTAAGGCTGAGGCTATGGGGCTCGATATCTTGGAGGTGGCAGCCGCTGAATATGCGGTGGTTGAGTTGAATGGGCCAGTGCCAGACTGTATCCATGCGGGTTGGCGCTACCTCATGGAAGTCTTCTTCCCTGAGCAAGGTTTCCAACATTCGGGCGCACCTGACTTCGAGGTTTATGGTGAAGGCAATATGGGGGCGCAAGACTATCGTATGGAACTCTGGGTGCCGATTGTCAAAGTCGATTAAGCCAGGACAGATTGTAACAGACGGGTGGACTGTTAGCAGGCGCCCGTTTTTTTACGACTTATTTTGTGAGCGCCTGTGCATTTTGGACAGGAGCCGGCAAGTGGACTATAATAGGAAGCATCATTAAAATAGAGAGGTGATTCCCTATGGATAGACTGAAGAATATGTTTCAATCCCTCAATCGTGATTGGTTAATCCGCCATTATTTATTTGGTTTTGCTTTTTACGCCTTCTTCGTCTTTACATCCGTCAGCCAAGTTGGGAGATTCGATGCTAAACTGCTGATTTTACTGCCTTGTGCCTTGCTTTATCCCTTTGCCATGTTTGTCTATGAGAGTCTAGTTGACTTCATTGTAGGCGACAATGTCTTCTTCATCAGTGGCCTCTTAATGCTGGCCTGGAAGGTTGTCCGCTTTTTCATTATCTGGCTCTTGGCCGTACCAATTGGCTTGATTGGTTTTATCTATCTTTATTTTGTTTACGGACGTCAATCCTAAACTGCAAAAAAATTGAATTGGAAGAGGGAAGCAAGTGCGCTCCCTCTTTCTTTTTTTAACAATCGTGGTATACTATTCATGTTGACATTTCAAGATAGAAGGGAGCATTATAATGTCTAACTTATTACGCAAAATCGGCGCCGGGCTCGCGGCCTTAGGTTTAGCTTTCACAAGCTTATCTGCGACACCTGTGCATGCCCAAAATGAATTCGAAGGCAAGACCGTCAAAATAGGGGTTGTCGGTTCAACCATGAAGGATATCATGACCTATGTAGCGGAGAAAGCTGCCAAGGAAGGGATTACCTTAGAGGTCACTGAATTGAACGACTACAATACGCCTAACACGGCTTTATTGGATGGCGATATTGATATGAACGCCTTCCAACACCAAGTATTCTTGGATGACTGGAACAAGGCTCACAATGCCGAACTCCAAAACATTGGCTACACTTTCGCGGTGCCATTACGTCTCTACTCTAGCAAGTACAAGTCCTTGGACGAACTGCCAGAAAAAGCCAAGATTGCCATCTCATCTGACCCAGTGGGTTCAGCTTATGCTATCAAAGTCTTAGCGACTGACGCTAAACTCTTCACCCTGAAGGATCCAGACATGGAAAGTCCTACCAAGGATGACATTGCTGACAATCCTAAGGGCATTGAATTAGTGGAATTAGATGCAGCGCAAATTCCAACTTCTATGCCAGATGTGGATGCAGGCATTATCCAAGATTCCTTCCTCAAGGCAACAGAATTTAAGCCAACCGATGCCATCTACATATACGGCGATAAGGCCGACACCTTGAACCTCAAGCGGACCAACATTTTCGCGGTGCGTAAGGAAGACAAGGATAACAAGCTCTACCAACGCATCGTACAACTCTTCCAAGAAGAAGACGTGGCTAAGAAAATTACGGAAATCTCTGAGGGGGGCTTAATTCCTGCTTGGGACTTAGTCAAGGAATACCTAGAGAAGCATCCAGATGCAGAATTGCCAGGTATGCAAGCCGCTTCCAGCTCTGCTTCTTCAAGCGAGGAAAGTAGCGCACCAGAAGCAGCACCAGCTGATGCCGCATCTGAAGGGGCGCCTGCTGCTAATCCAATGCCACAAACTGAACAGACCATGCCACAATAAGCATGACTCATTGAAGTCACTACCAGACTAGGTAGTGGCTTTTTTCATTGACTTAGCACCTATGCCAACAAAAGTCCTCAGCCAATCATTTGCTATGTATATTTGGGGCGACTTATGGTAAACTATAAGTGATACACAATGAATCAATAGAGACTGAAATTAGGGAGTTTTATATAATGAAGAAATTAGTCATCCGCGGAGGTAAGCCCCTCACAGGTGAAATTACCATTAATGGGGCCAAAAATTCCACAGTTGCCTTAATTCCAGCCGCCATTCTAGCGGATTCGGAAGTCGTCTTAGAAGGTGTACCTGATATTGCAGACGTCTATTCCTTAATCGAGATTTTAGAAGATTTCAATGTTAAGGCTACTTTCAAGGATAATGTCTTAACCATCGATCCAACTGATATTAAATCTATCCCCATGCCAAGCGGGAAAATTCAGAGCCTACGTGCCTCTTATTACTTTATGGGGGCGACCTTGTCGCGCTTTGGTGAAGGGGTCATTGGCTTGCCAGGGGGCTGCTTCTTAGGCCCTCGTCCAATCGACCAACACCTCAAGGCCTTCCGTTCCTTAGGGGCTAAGGTAGAGGACGACTTTGGCGTTGTGACTCTGACGACCGACCAAGAAGGCCTTGTTGGGGCGCGTATCTACATGGACGTGGTTAGTGTTGGGGCAACCATCAACTGTATCTTGGCAGCCGTGAAGGCCAAGGGCAAGACCATTATTGAGAATGCCGCTCGTGAACCGGAAATTATTGATGTCGTTAACCTCCTTAACAAGATGGGGGCTAAGATTCGCGGTGCCGGGACTAGCGTCATCCGGGTAGAAGGCGTGGAGCACCTGCATGGCTGCACCCACACCATTATTCCGGACCGGATTGAAGCCGGGACCTATATTACGGCTGCTGTGGCAGCTGGCCAAGGGGTCCGCGTCAATAACGTCATTTTCGAACACATCGAAGGTTTCATTGCTAAGATTGAAGAAATGGGCGCTCAATTGGAGATTGGCGAAGATTCCATCTACGTACATCCAAGTCCTAATCTCCGCATGGTCAGTGTCAAGACCCAGCCTTATCCAGGCTTTGCCACTGACTTGCAACAACCGCTGACGCCACTCTTGGCTATTGCGGCAGGTAACGGGACCATCATCGACACCATCTACCCAGCCCGTGTCAAACATATTCCAGAACTCAACCGTATGGGGGCCGATATCAAGGTCGAAGGGGCCATGATTCGGGTCAATGGGCCAGCTCAGCTGAGCGGGGCACAAGTCAAGGCCAGCGACCTGCGGGCAGGTGCCTGCCTAGTCATTGCCGGCTTGTTGGCGGACGGCGTCACCGAGATTACTGGCGTCGACCATATCTTACGTGGCTACTCTAATATCGTAGGCAAGCTGCGCGATTTGGGTGCCGATATTGAAATGATTGAAGTAAGCGAGATGCAAGAGGCCTAAGGGCCTTTTGCTGTTTAGAGGAGGCTATTCGCCATGAAAATACATAAAACCAATGCCATGCGGCTACTCGACCAACACAAGGTGACCTATCAAGTACGGGATTACAGTTCGACCGGCGCCTTATCGGGCTTGGAAGTAGCAGAGGCCTTGGGCCAGAAGCCTGACCAGGTTTTCAAAACCCTGGTGACGGTGGGGAAATCAGGTGGCCATTATGTCTTTGTCATTCCGGTGGTAGCCAGCCTGGATTTGAAGAAGGCCGCGCGTGCCGTAGGTGAGAAGCATATCGCCATGATTAAAGAACGCGACCTCTTGCCCCTAACGGGTTATGTTCATGGCGGTTGTTCTCCGCTAGGCATGAAGAAGACCTTCCCGACTCATGTTCATGCTAGCGCCTGGGACCATCCCTCGATTATGGTTTCGGCCGGCAAGATTGGCCTGCAGTTAGAGCTAGACGTTCGGGATCTGGCTTCAGTCCTAGCTCTGAGCGCGGATGATTTAATTGAATAAGTGATAGCAAACAGCCAGTCCTCAGGGGCTGGCTGCTTTTGATTTTCAAAAAAACCTTGCTTTAGCATAGACGCAAGGGGCGTCTTGCGTTATAATAGAATTAAGAAAACGTATACATAGCAGGAGGGGTCAACATGTCAGACTTAAACAAGCAACAACACGTGGTGACCGTCATTCAAGCTAATGGGCAAAGCGAATTTGAAAGTATTCCTATTGAAACCATTGAAGGGGATAGTCAATTGTGGCAAATGCTCGGTTTGAGTGCGGCCCAACTTACTTATTTCCTAGAAGATGAAATTCTAGAAAATCCCTTTATTGAACTAGACTATCCTAAGACCAAGCCCCAGCAAGCATCGGTTACCCTACAAGAACACAGTGCCATTATTGGGGTGGATCCGCAGATGCCGGAAGCGCCGCGTAATCTGCCTATGTTTCTCTTCGAGCAGATTATGATGTACCGTCATACCATTATTCGGGACGCCATGGTTCGCCTGATTGATTTATTAAATCCTCAAGGCTATCTGCCATATAGCTACCAGGAAGTGGCCAAACAATTAGGCATCGAACCCATCATTGCCTTAGATGCCATTACCCTCTTCCAACAATTGGAACCTGCCGGGATTGGGGCCTATGACATGCGCGAATGCTTAATGCTGCAGACCGAGCAAGATGCGCATGCACCTAATGTGGCCTACTACCTCTTAGAAGAATATTTCGACCAACTCAAGGCAGAAGATTATCAAGCCATCGTAGCCGCGACTGGCTTAGCACTAGCAGATGTCCTGGCCTGTGTCAGCTACTATCAAACCTTGCGGACCAGTCCAGCCGACCTCTTCCAAGTGGAAGAAGAGGACCATCTATTAGATGATGTGACGGTTCTCCAAGACCAGGAAGGCATGAAGGTGCGTTATAACGCCCACTACTATCCAAAATTAATCTTCAATGAGCCTTACTATCAAGAGATGTTAGCGACTCAAGAGCCTGAAGTGGTGGCCTTTTCCAAGCCGCAGAAACTCATGTATGATCGTCTAGCTCGCAACTTGCGAGTGCGGGAGCAATTAATTCTGAAAGTCGCGCAAGCCATTGCGGCGGTTCAACATGATTACTTCAGCCAAATTTCGGATGCCAAGGTGCCCCTCTTGCTCAAGCAAGTAGCAGAGATTACGGGCTTGCCTGAACCAGTTGTCAACCTCTTGGTGTCTAATAAGAACATAGGCTTCGGCCAATATGTCCTACCTATGACGGACTTTATCACGGTGGCAACGCGGGAAGGCCGCGATGGTTTCTCTGCTGAGAAGATTAAGCAAGTCATCCATGAGATTCTACATGATGCGCCAGCTGACTTAAGCGATGAGGAGCTAGTGGAACGCCTAGAAGAACGTAAGATTATGATTAGTCCTTTCATGGTGCGTAACTACCGCCAAGCACTGGGCCATTAGAAGAAAACACCCGCTCTAGCCTTGACGCTAGAGCGGGTGTTTTATGTTAAATTGAAAAGCAAGATTTTTGGGCGAGTTGTGGTTAACCACAACTCGCCTAAAAATCCTGATGCAACAAGAAAGTGATAGCTTGTGCCACAACCAACGTCTAAATAGGATGTACGCTTAAATTTATGCTTGAAAACGCGATTTTGAAAACATCGCATTTTTAGACAAAATTATCCCCCGGCTTCCATCAAGGAGTCCGGGGGATTTTTACTAAGCTACTATTTAACTTCTGCACGGTTGAAGAGTTTGACTGCAATCCAGAAGAAGAGTAGGAAGTAGGCCGAGGCCACGATTGGCGTCAAATCGAAGTTTAGGTTGCCCCAGGTCAGAGGCTGGCCTACTTTTAGGAAGGTGAAGAAGAAGGCAAAAGCCTCATTCGCACTCATGAATTTCTGAACCACATGCCCCATGCTATCGCGATTAGTGGTTAAGAAGGTATAGGCTCCGCTTAAGATTGGGTTAATGAAAGTGAGCAGGAGATAAGTAAAAATCAGTGGGCCCTGGCCAGCGAAGAGGAAGGCAGGGATGCTTAAGAGGGCGATGTATCCTAGGAAGAGAGGGATGCTAGGAATCAAATAGTTGGTGAAAAATTCGAGGATTTCATTGCTTTTGAAAGTAGCTCCCGACATGCTGCTCCCGATTACGAGAGCAACTAGGCCCAAGCATAAAGCCAGTAGGAGGTAGAAGAGTCCTACCAGAATCTTGCTGAGGACAACAGTGCGACGGCGGTGGCCATAACTGATGGTGTTAATCAAGGTCCGGTTCTTGGTCTCGTTATTAAAGGTCAGGATTTGAGCCACGAAACAAAGAAGTAGGGGTATTTCCTTAAGGCCAAGGATATAGAAGCTCAAAACTTGGCTACCCACAAGCCCCTTTTGGAGTTCAGTGATTTTATTAGTCATTAGTCCGGCGAAAAGCATGGTAGTAGCCAGATAGGCAATACCGAGTGTCGCCAAAAAGCTGAGCAGTAGCATAGTAAAAGGCGCCACCCGATGACGGATTTGATAGAATTCTGCGCGTAATAGCTGGAACATCTTAGTTGCCTCCTTCTGTAAGATTCAAGAAGACGGATTCGAGGTCATTCTTGTGGCTACCCAGGAAGAGAAGTTCGAAGCCTTCATTTACTAGGCGTTTGGCAATTTCAGGTAGGGGCACTTCTAAGTCATAGATGGCAATTAGCTCTTTACCATCTGCCGCCACCTTATCTTGGCCCAGCCATTGGCTTAGGAAGTCAAGGGCCTTGTCATTGTCGGTAGTTTGGACCTGATAATAGGTGCTAGCTTGATGGGCGAGTTCTTGAGAGCTAATGTCGGCCACCTTGCGGCCCTTGTTAACGAAGACAAAGCGACTTGCCAAGTGCTCCAATTCCGACAGGATATGGGAAGAAATCAAGATGGTCATGTTCTTTTCCCGGTTGAGTTTCAAGAGTAGCTCCCGCACATGGATAATCCCGGCAGGGTCCAAACCGTTAATAGGCTCGTCTAGAATCAAGAGGTCGGGATCATGTAAGAGGGTTAAGGCAATGGCCAAACGTTGCTTCATCCCCAGGGAGAAGTTCTTGACTTTCTTATTGCCGGTCTTGTCTAAGCCAACCAAGGCCAACACTTCGTTGATACGGGTGTTGCGGTCTTTGACCTTGCGTTGCAGGGCATAATGAATCATATTCTCCTTAGCGCTCATGTTATCGACGAAGGCAGGGGCCTCAATCAAGGCGCCGACGAAGTGGCGGTTGGTCAAGAGGGCCTCGTAGTCTACCGAGCCAAAGAGCTGAATGTTCTTCTCAGATGCAGGGGTTAGGCCCACGATGCTACGTAGCAGGGTGGATTTACCAGCCCCGTTAGGTCCAATAATACCGACGATTTCGCCGCGCGAGACGGAGAGGTCGAAGGAATCTAGAGCCCGTTGCTTCTTATAAATCTTAGTTAGCTGGCTTACTTCCAAGACAGACTCTAAGACGGATTCGGTCATGTAAATCTTCCTTTCTTAAAGGGAATCGCTATCTATAGTATAGCAAGGATGCCTCTTGATTCCAAGCCAGACGGGTAGCGGACGGGTGTTGCCGAGCCAAAAAGATAAAGATTACGGTTGACATCCAGGCAGAAAGGCGTATAATAAACTGTGGAAAAAGTAACCATTACATATTTTCATAGGAGGAAGATTTAATGAAACGTAAATTATCTGCACTTTTAGCAAGCCTAGTATTAGTACTTGGCTTATTGGCACCATTGGCAAGCCCTGTCTCAGCGGCTGGCAAGAAGAAGGTTATGACCACCTTCTATCCAGTTTACTATTTAGCTCAACGCATTGCCGGGGATAAGGCAGAGGTTTCCATGCTCTTAGAAGGCAACCAAGATGCCCATGACTACGAAATGAGTGCCCGCGACGCAGCCAAGGTTCAAACAAGCGACCTCTTCATCTACCAAGATGATGAGATGGAGCATTTTGTTGAAGACTTAACCAAACTCTTGGATACTGACAAGACTAAAGTTCAAAAGACTACCGAAGGCATTGAACTCCTCAAGGGCGATGCCGACCACGAAGATCATGAAGACCACGACCACGATCACGAAGCGGAATCTGGGGAAGAGCATCATGAAGAGGGCGAAGAAGGCCATCACCATGAATTTGACCCACACACATGGATGGACCCAATGACTTACGCTAAGCAAGCTGAAAATGTCAAGAAGGCTTTGGTGGCCTTGGACCCTGAAAATGCGTCCACCTATGAAGCCAACGCTGCTAGCTTAACAGAAGACCTTAAGAAATTAGACCAAGAATTTAAGGATGCAACCGCTAAGTTAAGCGACAAGAACTTTGTGGTGCAACATGCTGCCTTTGGCTACCTAGCCCACGCTTATGGCTTAGAACAACATGCTATTACGGGTATCTCTTCTACGGCAGAACCAAGTGCGGCTGCCCTAGCTAAGATGCAAGAATTTGTTAAGGAACACAAGACCAAGGTCATCTTCGTTGACCCATCCTTGGATGATGCCATTGCCAAGACCGTAGCATCTGCAACAGGTGCTGAGCTCCGTCCATTGCGTACCTTGGAGACTGTCAGCGCAGAAGAAATTGCGGCTGGTGCTGACTACTTTAGCCTCATGCGTGAAAACCTAGCTAACTTAACCAAGTAAGCTAGTTAAGATTAAGACACCTCAAGCAAGCGGTGGCACTGGCCACTGCTTGCATTTTTTGTCCTGAGTGGTCTATAATAGGAGAAGCCAAGTGTAGCAATTACTATCCAATTAATTGCAACGCGATCTTTTGCGTCCCACTTAGCAGGAGGGACATTTATAGCCAGCAAATTATCTGCCAAGGAGGCAAGTCATGACCCTAGTCAGTGTCAAAAACCTCTCCTTCTACTATGATCGGGAGAAGGTTCTTAATGAAGTAAACTTTGAAGTCAACCCCGGCGAGTTCGTCATTCTGACCGGGGAAAATGGGGCGGCCAAGTCCACCCTCTTGAAGAATATCTTAGGCCTACTTAAGCCAGCATCAGGAACGGTCACGATTGCCAAGACTAATGCCCTAGGCAAGCCCTTGTCTATTGGCTATGTGCCACAGAACGTCAACTCTTTTAATGCTGGCTTCCCTAGCCGGGTTCAGGAGTTTGTCGAGTCCGGTCGTTATCCAAAAGGGCGTTGGTTCAAGCGCCTAGATGCCCATGACAAGGAACATGTGGATCGGGCCCTATCGGCTGTCGGCATGAGCCATTTGCGCCATAAGAAAATCGGAGAATTGTCAGGCGGTCAGAAGCAACGTATCTGCCTAGCGCGGGTCTTCGCCACTGATCCGGACTTCTTCGTCTTAGATGAGCCAACCACCGGTATGGATATTGAGTCCCGGCGGGCCTTCTACCGACTCTTGCGTCATGCCTGTAAACATCACGGCAAGTCCATCCTCATGGTGACTCATGCCGACCAAGAAATTGAAGGTTTCTATACCCGAGAAATTCGACTAGTGAGAGAGGAGGGAACCCCATGGAGATGTTTCAGCTTGACTTCATCCAACGCGCACTCCTAGCCGGTTTGGCTATTTCCTGCATCACGCCCATTATCGGCCTCCTGCTGATTCTGAAGCGCCAATCCATGATGGCCGATACCTTGTCCCATATTTCCTTAGCGGGGGTAGCCTTGGGGATGATTCTACGAGTCAGCCCGACCGTAACCACCCTGCTAGTCGTCATTGTGGCCTCCGTCTTGTTAGAATACTTGCGGCTTATCTACCGGGACTTCTCCGAAGTGTCGGTCGCCATTATGATGGCGGGTGGTATGTCGGTGGCCTTGGTGCTTATGAATCTAAACCGTAATGCCTCTAACTTTAAGATTGAACAGTTCCTTTTCGGTTCCATTATTTTGATTTCGCCTCAAGAAGTAATTCTCTTGGCGGTCCTAGCGGGCATTGTCCTAGCCCTCTATCTGCTCTTCCGTCGCCCCCTCTATGTGATGAGTTTTGATGAAGCGACGGCACATACGGCGGGCCTACCTGTCAAGTTCATGTCCATTCTGCTGTCCGTGGTGACAGGGGTCGCCATTAGTGTTATGATGCCGATTGTGGGGGCCTTACTGGTATCTGCCCTCATTGTAATTCCGGCCGCCACTGCCATTAAGCTATCTTCAAGCTTCAGACAGACCATTTTGATTGGTTTTGTCATTAATGTGGTAGGAATTATCGCTGGTTTGATGGCCTCTTACCATCTGAATACACCGCCAGGGGCTTCCATTACCCTAGGCTTTGTTATCTTATTTGTCGTGATTTCTCTGGTCCAAGGCCTGCTTAGCTGGTGGCGGAGTAGAGCTTAATCTAGGCAGGAAAAGCGGCTGAGTCCTTGACTCGGCTGCTTTTTATTTGTACAAAAGATAAAACAATTATGTAATAATTAATGATATACAAGCGCCTTACATATTGCGGGCAAAAAGCAAGTGGAATTGCCTGTCTCTTACCGTCTTTCACATAAAGATACTAATAGTTAGGCCATGACCATGTCTAGACCTTTCGGTGGTAAAAAAATCAGAAAGACGAATATTGTGAAAAACAACTATGGAAAACGTTCTAGTTTCTGATATAATAAAGTTAAACCAAAAAGGAGTTGTGAATCATGGGTGTAGAAGCCAAGAAATTTAAACGCAATCATCGAATTGTATTCATCTGCCAGTATTTAATGGAACATCCCAATCAGCTAGTCACCTTGTCCTTCTTTGCAGATTACTTTGATTCTGCCAAGTCCTCAATCAGTGAAGACATCAATTTTGTTCGCGATGTCTTTCAAGAGAATGACCTGGGGGACATTCGCACTGTGGCTGGGGTATCTGGTGGTATTATCTTCTACCCGACGATTCAAGACCGTGATTTGAAGGACCTCTTCCAACGCGTGGCTAAGAAAATGCAGTCAGGCAAACGGGTCTTGCCAGGTAACTATATTTATATGGGCGATGTCTTGCAAGACTCAGACATCCTAAACCGTCTAGGTAAGCTCATTGCTTCGCGCTATCAACAGAGTGGCGTGGATGCTGTGATGACTATCGAGACCAAGGGAATTGGCTTGGCCGTCGCTGTTGCCCGCTATCTCAATGTCCCTCACGTAGTAGTGCGCCGTGACTCACGTGACGCTGAAGGATCAACCATTTCCATTAGCTACCTATCCGGCTCCCTACAAACGGTCAACAAGATGGAATTATCCAAACTAGCCCTAGCGCCTAAGAGCAAGGTCTTAGTGGTGGATGACTTCCTCCGTAATGGTGGGACAATCTTTGGCCTCCTGTCCATGTTGGAAGAATTTGAGTGCCAGCTAGCCGGTGTCTGTGTCTTTGCTGAAAATACGGACCAAGAGAAGCAAAAATTACCACCTCACGAGTCCTTGATGAAAATTCAAATGGTCTATAACCCAGAAATCGAGCATTTTGAGCTCTATACGGAACCTGGTAGCTTCTTCCAAGACCAGGCCTTTGAGCCTTTCACTACTTCCCTCCACTAGAAAATGACAAATTGATAAAAAATGATAATTCGATTGGATATCTGCGCCTGAAATCGGTATAATAGTATCGGTAGATTACGAAATTAACGTGCCATGTCGTACGTAGTAAGTAAAGGAGTATGATGAATGGAGAATCGGATGGCAGTCATTCTAGCTGCAGGGAAGGGAACACGAATGAAATCCTCCCTCTACAAGGTCCTACACCCAGTGTGTGGTTTGCCTATGGTGGCCCATGTGGTGCGAGCAGTTGAAGCCAGTGGCGTCAACCAAATCGTCACCATCGTGGGGCATGGAGCGGAAGCTGTACAAGCCTACTTGGGCGATAAGTCTAGCTATGCCTTACAGGCAGAACAACTAGGGACAGGTCACGCAGTCCTACAGGCAGAAAGTGCTTTGGGACATTTAGCGGGCAGCACCCTGGTGATTTGTGGTGACACGCCACTCTTGACTGCTGAGACTTTATCGGCCCTTTTTGACTATCACCAAGCTCAAGGGGCAGGGGCAACCATTTTGACCGCTGTTACCGAAGATGCGACAGGATACGGACGGATTGTTCGTGACGCTGAGGGTCAAGTTCTGAAGATTGTGGAACAGAAGGATGCTACAGAGCAAGAGGCGCTGATTCGTGAATTCAACACCGGGACCTATGTCTTCGACAATCAATTATTGTTTGATTGTCTCAAACGTGTGGGCAACGATAACGCCCAAGGCGAATATTACTTGCCGGATGTCATTGCCCTGGCCCGTCAAGCAGAACGGACGGTGGCTGCCTATGTCATGGCAGATGAGACCGAAGCCATTGGGGTTAACGACCGAGTAGCACTAGCAGAAGCGACCCAATCTATGCGCCGTCGTATTAATGAATATCATATGCGCCAAGGCGTGACCATGATTGATCCAGCTTCAACCTACATTGAAGCCGATGTGGTTATTGGTCCAGATACTGTTCTGGAAGCCAATGTTAGCCTTAAGGGTCAAACCCGCATTGGGGCTCAGTGTCAAATTGGGGCCAATACGGAAATCCATGACAGTCAGTTGGCAGACGGTGTCTCTGTGACCCAATCCGTTATCGAATCTTCAACTGTCGCTACTGGCGCAACCGTCGGGCCATTCGCTCACCTGCGGCCAAATAGCCACCTAGGTCAAGATGTTCATATCGGCAACTTCGTCGAAGTCAAGAACTCTACCTTAGGGGCAGGCGTCAAGTCAGGCCACCTAACCTATATTGGCGATGCTGACCTAGGTCGTGATATCAATATCGGTTGCGGCACCATCTTCGTCAACTATGACGGCAAGAAGAAGCACCGTTCAACTGTAGGTGACCAAGCCTTTATCGGCTGTAATGCCAACATCGTGTCACCAGTCAAGATTGGCGACCAAACCTTTATTGCAGCGGGTACAACTGTGACACACGATGTGCCAGATCAAGCCTTGGCCATTTCCCGCGTCAAGCAAGATAACATTCCCAACTATTGGCAAAAATTTAGCAAAAAGTAATTTTTAGGAGGAACCATTGTGGGTAAACATTATAAAGATCCGAAGTTGAAGATTTTCTCTTTGAGTTCAAACCGTCCTTTGGCAGAGAAGATTGCGGAGGCAGTTGGTCTAGAATTAGGGAAAATTAGCATTTCACGTTTTTCAGACGGTGAAGTCAAGGTCAACGTGGAAGAAAGTATTCGGGGGGCGCACGTCTACATCGTGCAATCGACTTCTGACCCAGTCAACGACAACTTGATGGAACTCTTGATCATGATTGATGCTTTGCGTCGGGCAAGTGCCAAGACCATTAACGTGGTCATGCCTTATTACGGCTATGCGCGTCAAGAACGTAAGGCTCAGTCGCGTGAACCAATTACCGCTAAATTAGTTGCTAACATGATTACTATTGCTGGGGCAGACCGTGTCTTAACCTTAGACTTGCATGCACCGCAAATTCAAGGCTTCTTTGATATTCCAGTGGACCACTTAATTGGGGTGCCGCTCTTGGCTGACTACTTCTTAGAAAAAGGCCTCTTCGGCGAGGATGTCGTGGTCGTTTCTCCTGACCACGGTGGGGTAGTACGGGCCCGCAAATTGGCCGACTTCCTCAAGTCACCAATTGCCATCATCGACAAACGCCGTCCACGTCCTAACGTCTCTGAAGTCATGAACATTATCGGGGATGTCGCAGGCAAGAAATGTATCATTATCGATGACATGATTGATACTGCTGGGACTATTACCTTAGCGGCAGCCGCTCTCCTCGATAAGGGCGCAGATTCCGTCTATGCTTGCTGTACCCACGCTGTCCTATCTGGTCCAGCGGTTGATCGCCTAGATGAATCTGATATCAGAGAAGTTATCGTGACCGACTCTATTCAACAACCAGAAGGTCGCCACTTAGACAAACTCCAAACGATTTCTGTCGGCACCTTAGTCGGGGAAGCTATCAAGCGTATCCACGAAAACCGTTCAGTAAGTCCACTCTTCCAAGAAAAATTCAAGTTGGAAGATTTAAGCAAAGAAGACTAATCCTATTCCAGTCTAGAAAGGAAGAACCCCATGAAACAATTCTTCAAGAAAATGGCCGCTCTTGTGATGGCCTTGACCCTGATCTTCGTCTCTTTACCTAAAGTACAAGCGGAAGATCTAGCCATCTCTGAACTCTTAGGTCGTAGCTACGAAGCTTACCGTGGCCTGAATAATCTCCATGCTCAAGGGACCTTAAAGGCAGCCATTGACCGTCAGACCCAACATATGGACCTAGGTCAAGTTGAGATTGATGGTTATGTTGATATTCCAAACCTTAACGGCGATCTTAAGCTAGTGATTGACTCAATCTTCTTACCACAATTCCGCCAAGTGCGTTGGGGTATTAAGGACAACCAAGCCTTCTATCAATTGGATGATGAGTATGCACAAGTGGAAGATGCTAGCAAGCAAAAAGCTGACCTTAAGAAGTCAATCGAGCGTGAAGGCTTCAACTTCCCGGCCAAAGACGAAGTCGTTAAGGCTTTAGCTCAACACGATGACTTAATCAAGCAAATTTTCAAACTGACTGAAACAGATAGTGAATATGTGCTTAGTCTGCGTGATGATATTGATGCTAAGAAGCTCTTCGACGATAACAAGGCTGCCTTGGATCAATTTAAGCAAGAAATCTATGAAGAGATGGAGGCACGTGGCGAAAAGGTTTCACCAAGCTACAAGGCACAAATTGAACGTTTCTACAGTGCGGAAACCTTAAGCAAGTTCTTAGAAAGTAAACCAGTTTACGAAGTTCATTTTGCTAAGGATAGCTACTTAGTAACATCTTACAAGATGGAAGTAACGCTACGTTTCACTGACTTCTTAGACAGCAAAGAAGTTGAAAAATTAGGACTCTACACCTTCTACTACAATGTAGAAATGAGCTTTGATGGCTTCAACGAGAGCCGTGAGATTACAGTGCCGGAAGAAAAACTACCTAGCTTGGAGTCTGATTCAAGTCGCTTGCCTGAATTAAGCCAAGACAGTGAATCAAGTTCTGCTTCTGAATAAGGACAATTTTTTTGCAGCCCCAAGGGGCTGCTTTTTTGGTGGGGCGCTAGCCAAGGGCGAACTTTTCCTGCTTTAGAGCCTAGGATTTGTTCGGAATAATGGGCTTTTTCTCGGCCTAAAGTATGAAATTTATGTGAAATCGAGGGCTTTTGGTTGTAATTTAAGCTGAGCGCGTTATAATAGGGACAAGTAAAATCTTTTACGAAAAGGAGAATGATGATGAAATCCATCAAGAAATTTTTTGCTGTAACAGCTGTTGCTGCTACTGTATTCGCTACTACCCCTGCTACTACTGCTCACGCTGTAGGTTTGAATGAACTCTTCAGCAAAGCAGATGCAGCTTTGAAGACTGTGAAGTCTGTAGAATTGAAAGGTGACTTAGCTGTTGCTTTTGACCAAAACGGGACTAAAGTAAACGTTGCTAACGTGAACTTTGAAACTGAATTAGACGTAGAAAACGTTCAAGGTGAAGGTAAAATTGAAGTTGCGAGCCAATTGTCTCCAAACGCTCAAAAACAAGCTTTCCAAGTGAAAGATGATACCTTATCAACTCAAACTGGTGATAAAGAATGGACTAAGGCAGACTTCTCTGCTCAACGTAACCAATTCAAGACTGCTATCCAAAACGGCTTGCAAGCAGCTTACAAGGACTTAACTCCTGAACAAGAAGCTACTTTAGGTCAATACTTCGAAGTGAAGGAAGACGGCGAAGACTATGTTTACGCCCTCAAACAAGGGATCGACGGGAAGAAATTCTTCGAAGATAACAAAGAAACCTTCGCTCGCGTTAAAGACCAAGTCTTGAAACAAGCAGAAGCGAACGGTCAATCTGTATCTGATCAACAAAAAGCAACCTACGACAAGCTCTTCAGTGCAGAAACCATGGAAAAATTCTTTGCATCAAACCCTAAAGTAGAAGTTCGTTACAACAAATCTACTTTCTTAGTATCTAAGGTAACGCTTGATGTAAACTTGAACCCTGCTGACTTCTTACCAGCTCAATCAGCTCAAGGCGCACCAGGTAAAGTATCTGTACAAGCTAACTTAGAAGCTAAAGACTACAACCAACCAATCGAATTAGAAAACCACTAATCCGTAAAAAAAGCACCCTTAGGGGTGCTTTTTTTAATGGCTTTTTGACTGCAGAAAAAGAAAAAACGAAAGAAATTCTACTTTTGTCTAACTTTTTGTGTGTAAAGACTTGAAGTCTGGCTCTTAAAGTGTTAGCATAATATTATCAGGTGCTTGCCTAGTCAAAACCTGGAATGTAACTGCGACTAAGAGGAGGAATGAAAATGAAAAAATTAGTCAAAGTATTAGTTGTTCTCTTGGCTTTCTTTAGCCAATTACCTTTCGCTGCAGCTCAAGATGCTGCCCCATCTTTCGTTGATTTGATGACCCAAGCCAACGAAGCAGCACTCAAGTTGGAGACTTTCCACTTGGAATCTAGCCTGTCCGTTATTGGTACTACTAAGACTACACCACGTAGTTTAACGGCTAACCTAACAGGTGACGTGGATGTTAAGAATGCTGAGCTCCAAGGTTCACTTGATTTACAATTGCCACCAACCACCAATGGCCAATTTGAGGCAGTGGTAAAAGGTGCCAAAGCCTTCTTCCGTGAAGGAGACAAAGATTGGCATGTATCGGATGTTTCCGTCAACAAACAAGAATTCCAAAAAGCTTATGCCAAGTTTTTAGAAGTAGCTAAGACAAATTCTGAGTTAGACAAAGAATTTAATACAGCTCTTTCTGAATTATTCAATGTGGAAGCAAAAGATGACGAGTATCAAGTTTCCCTCAAACAAAACATTGACGGTGCTAAGTTCTATCAAGATCACGAAGCCCTCTTCAAGAAATTACAACAAGCGGCTTTAGACCAAGCTAAACAAGCAGGTCAAAATGTTAGCGAAGATAGCTTCAGCAAGGTCTTCACTGCTGAGAACTTCAAGAAGTTCTTCGAATTGAATCCTAGCTTGGTAGTAAGCTATGATAAAGAAACTCACTTCGTCAAAGCTTTCAACCTTGTCCTTCATGTAGACGTGGCTCAAGTAAATCCTAAATTGGCTGAGGGCGACGACGCACCACAAACAGTGGATGTTACTTTCTCTGTGACTGTAAGCAACCACAACCAACCAGTTGATATCAAGGAACCTGAAGCAGGGGCTGGCAATGCTAACTCCGCTTCATCTTCTGAAGAATAAGCAAGCGATAAGGCTAGGACTTGGTCCTAGCTTTTTTCTTGTCTAGCATTTATTTTAGCGTCAAAAGTGCTCAGGATTGCTTGTCCTCTAAGCCTTAAGGTATAATGAAGGGGTAGATGAATCCTGGAGGGATAATATGAATATCAAAGCAATTGCCAAGGAAGTCTTAGAATTCCTGGTTTACTTAATTATTATGGTAGCGGCGGTTTTCGCCTTACGTCATTTTGTGGTGGAGTCCTTCCGTGTGGATGGACACTCGATGGACTATACCCTACAACACGATGAACGACTCTTTATGTGGAAGCTAGCCAAAATTGAACGTTTCGACGTGGTGGTTATTAAGGCGCCGAGTGACCCTAGCAAACGCTATATCAAGCGTGTCATTGGGGTGCCAGGTGACACCATTGAAGTGCGCGACGACAAACTCTATCTCAATGGCGTGGCTACTGACGAGCCTTACTTAGCCGAGAAGGTGAAGGAATACCAGGCGGCCAATCCGAATGGCAACTTCACGCAAAACTTCACCCTAGCACAAGTTGCAGGAGCTAGTACAGTGCCAGAAGGTAAGTACTTCGTCTTGGGGGATAACCGTCAGAACTCGCTGGACGGTCGTTCCTTTGGCTTTATTGATGCCAACACGGTCGAAGGGGAAGCCGATGTCAGCTATTGGCCTTTAAACCGTCTAGGCCTCTTGCAAAAGTATAAATTAAATGATGCGGGACAAATTGTGAACCGTTAAGTGAGTCAGGTCCAGGGACACAGTCCTGGACCTTTTTTGTTGCTAGGAGCCAGCAGAGGACAGCTTGACAAAGGGCTTAAAAATGCGTATATTTATAGCTGTAAATAGACTAGTACAATCCCTATGGTTTTAGAGAGTGCGTCCTTGGCTGGAAGTCGCATACCCTCTGGTGGATTGGAACCTACTATTGAAGAGAACAAGTGGGCTAGCCTCCTTATCGGCTATAAGTTGGCCGGCACCTATGTCGGCAAACAAGGTGGTACCGCGGAGTGACTGTGCTTCGTCCTTGATTAAGGATGGAGCACAGTCACGATTTTTTGTAAGGAGGTTTACCAGATGGTAACAAGACAAGAAGATTTCTCAAAATGGTATTTACAAACCATTCAACAAGCGGATTTAATGGACTACTCGCCAGTGCGAGGCTGTATGATTTTTAAGCCAGACGGCTATGAAATCTGGGAACATATCCAAAAAGCGATGGATGCTCGTTTCAAGGAAGAAGGCATCCGTAATGCCTACTTCCCAATGTTAATTCCTGAATCATTCTTCAACAAGGAGAAGGATCACATCGAAGGCTTTAGCCCAGAATTACCATGGGTAACGGAAGCAGCAGGGGAGAAGTTAGAAGAGCGTTTGGCTTTACGTCCAACATCTGAGACCATTATTGGGGATGCCTTCTCCAACTGGATTCAGTCCTACCGTGACCTACCACTCGAAATCAACCAATGGGCCAACGTGTTCCGTTGGGAGAAGAAGACCTTGCCATTCTTGCGGACCTCTGAGTTCCTCTGGCAAGAAGGCCATACGGCTCACGCTGACGGCCAAGAAGCCTTGGACCGTACTATGCGTATGCTCCAAATCTATAAGGAAGTCGTGGAAGGTGTCTTGGCGGTGCCAGTGGTAGACGGTGAAAAAACTCCTTCTGAGCGCTTTGCTGGGGCAGTTAGCACCTTCTCCATTGAAGCTATGATGCAAGACGGTAAAGCTGTTCAAGCCGGGACTTCCCACTACATGGGGACTAAGTTTGCGGAGGCTTTCGACATCCGTTACCTCAATACCGATAACGAGCATGTTTACGCGCACACTAGCTCCTTCGGGGTATCCACTCGCTTGATTGGGGCTATGATTATGACTCACGGCGACGACAAGGGCTTGGTCTTGCCACCAGCAGTTGCGCCAACTCAAGTAGTCTTCGTTCCAGTAGGCCCATGGCAAAAGAACCCAGCCATTCTGGACAAAATCCATGAATTACAGGCACAACTCAAAGCGGCAGGCATCCGTTGCCGCGTAGATGACAGCAACAACTCACCAGGTTTCAAATTCAATGAATGGGAACTGCGCGGTGTGCCAGTTCGGATTGAGTGTGGCCCACGCGACTTAGAAAATGCGCAAGTCATGATGAAGGCTCGCGACTTAGATGACAAAGTAGCCGTACCATTTGATAACTTCTTGGCTAGCGTCCAAGCGGAATTAGCTAGCATGCAAGGACGACTCTTAGAAAAGGCTCGCCAAATGAACCAAGCCAACTACTATACGGACATCAATAGCTTAGATGAGCTCAAAGCCCACATCGAAAGCAAGCGGGCAGCTGGCCAAGTACCTGGTTGGGTGTTAGCAGGTTGGGATGGCACTGAAGAGAGCGAAGACAAGATTAAGGAAGAAACGGGCTTCACTACACGTAACATTCCATTTGCAGGCCAAGTGCCAGAGAAAGCAACCTGTATCGTGACTGGCCAACCGGCTAAGCACACCGTATGGTTGGCGCGGGCCTACTAAGAAAGAAGGAAGCTAAGATGGAGGCTAAGTTTTGCCGCGAATCTCGGGCGGTGCAAACCCACCGTATCCTACCTTTCCATTGTAATATGCACCAAACCCTCTATGGCGGTCAGCTCATGGAATTCATTGATAACTGTGCCAGTATTACAGTGTCCCGCCATACGCGCAGTCTCTGTGTGACGGCCTCGATGGACCAGCTCAACTTTATCCGGCCTTTGCACTTGTCTGACTCCGTCTGTGTGGAAACCATTGTCACAGGTACCGGCCGTACCTCGGTCGAAGTCTTTGCCAAGGTAGTGGGGGAACGTCTGGAGACGGGCGAACGCTATTTGGCTGCGACGGCCTTCCTGACCTTTGTGGCCATCGATGAGACGGGTGCTTCAGTTGAGGTCGCCCCTATTCAGCCAGAGGGCCCAGAGGAAATCTTCGTCTGCGCCGGTTACCCAGAACGCCAGGCCAAGCGTATGGCCGAACGCAAAGCATCGGCTCAATTCCAGTCAGGCCTCAACTTGGATTTCCCCTGGGACATCCACTAAGAGGTGTTTAACGCCACAAGTCAGCTTTTCTGACTAGGTGCCAAATTTATTCTTTACATTTGGCAGAGAATTAGGTATGATATTAGTGTTGCACCGAGTGCAGACAAATAACTCTAGACTAGCAAATAGCCTAGGGCAGAAAGGAAGTTCATAAATGAGACCAGATATTCATCCAAACTACCAACCAGTTGTCTTCATGGACACTACTACTGGTTACAAATTCTTGTCAGGTTCAACGAAAACTTCTAACGAAACGGTTGAGTGGGAAGATGGCAACACTTACCCATTAATCCGTGTGGAAATTTCGTCTGATTCACATCCATTCTACACTGGGCGTCAAAAATTCACCCAAGCAGATGGTCGTGTGGACCGCTTCAACAAGAAGTACGGCTTCAACAAATAAGCCATCCTTCTATCCACAGAAGATCAAGAGCCCCTTGGGGCTCTTTTTTTATTTTAGGTAACAATCTTGCGCAAAGCGTGACAAGACAAGGTTTTTGGCTTATAATAGAGGACGAGACTAAAATTCGAAAGGATGTTTTTTATGAGTACATTATGGACTGTTTTAGGGATTATTGCTGGGATTGTGGTCCTATTAGTAGTCTTCTGGGCATCTGTCTACAACCGTTTAGTTCGTTTACGTAACTGGTCTGAAGAGAGCTTCAGCCAAGTAGACGTGCAACTCCAACGTCGTAACGACTTAATTCCAAACTTAGTGGAAACAGTCAAAGGTTACTCTAAACACGAGAGTGAAACCTTAGACGCTGTAGTGAAGGCGCGTCAACAAATCGTTAACTTGCCAATGGATGCAACGCCTGAGCAAAAGAATGAATTATCAAACCAATTGACAGGGGCTTTATCTCGTTTATTGGCTGTAGCAGAAGCTTATCCTGAGCTCAAAGCTAACCAAAACTACTTAGACTTACAACGTAGCTTGGAAGAAACCGAAGACTTGATTGCCAAAGCGCGTCAAATCTACAACTCAAGCATTGGCCAATACAACACTGGGATCCAAACCTTCCCTAACAGCTTGGTAGCTGGCTTAAGTGGTTTTACACCAAAAGCTTACCTACAAGCACCAGCTGAAGCCAAAGAAGCACCAAAAGTAAGCTTCTAAGTCTAAATTTACTACCATTATACTATTGACCTACTAGCTAGCATGGAAAGGAGGCATGAGATGAAACGGGTTAACCTCTATGTGCATTATGACTCGGTTACCAACTATATGATGACCCGGGCCCTAAGTCTGACTAGTGACGACTTTAGTGCACAGAATTTACCTAATAACTTGATTTTGGCAGAAGCACCGGCTAACTTTGGTCGCTTTGATGTGCAGACCAACTTCAAGATTTTGCGGGGACGGTCTGAAGTCTTACGGTATATGGAGACAGTCCAAGCCCAGAAGCTGCGGATGTCTAACTGGATTGACTTCGAATCCATTGAACTCATGCATCAATTGACTCCTCAGGAAATTGCGGAATTGCTTTACCTCTTCCACTCTTCCAATGTCCTACGCTCAGCTTTCTTCTATAAGTTGCAGAATAACTTTGTCTATCTCACTTTACCTAATGGGCTGAACAAGCTCTTCTATCGGCATATTCAAGACTTCTACCCGCGCTTTGCTCGGAATATGACCGAACGCATGATGGATCTGGTTAATGAGAATAAGAACCTCTTCTTCTCTAAACGCCAGACAGTCTCCCTCTTGCCTGCACACGTAGCAGAGGAACTGGCCCCTTTATTCGCCAACGGCATTAAGGTGGACTTCGTGCAAGCTCACTCTCATAACGGAAAATGGTCAGTGCCACTCTTCGTGATTGAAGATGAGTTGACCCTGCTCTCCCAAAATCAGAATATGGCAGAGCAGATTGGGGAGATTGTCTATGATACAAGTGCCAACCATTGGCGTCTAGTATTGAATATCTAAATTTGATGGAGGAACTTTACATGAAAATCGTCTTACTCTATGGTGGGCAGAGTGCTGAACATGATATTTCCTTGATTTCAGCACATAATATTATGCAGTCCATCATGTATAACTACTATGAGGTACAACCTGTTTATATTACCAAGCAAGGAGACTGGCTCAAGGGAGCGCCTTTATCAGGTCCGCTTAGCCACTCTAACCAACTGGCCTTAACGGCTGGTCCGCAAGCGCGTTGGGCTGAGGGGCCAGAGGGTCAATCAGTCGGGACCTTAATTCAACCTGGCGATATTAAGGAAGCAGACACCATTGTCTTTCCTGTCTTACATGGCCCTAACGGCGAAGATGGGACCATCCAAGGCTTCTTGGAAGTCTTAGGCATGCCATATGTTGGGGCTGGCGTGACTGCTAGTGCTTGCGGTATGGACAAGGTCATTTCCAAACAACTTTTCCACCAAGCTGGCTTACCACAAGTGCCATACGTGGCCTTCGATTCTCGTGAATGGGCTCAGTCCCCTGAGGAATGGATGAATCGCTGTGAGGGTAACTTGCTCTATCCACTCTTTGTAAAGCCTGCTAACATGGGCTCTAGCGTGGGGATTTCTAAGGCTACCACGACCGAAGAGTTACGCGCAGCTGTAGAGAAAGCCCTGCAATTTGACCGTCGTATCGTGGTGGAGCAAGGCATTTCCGCCCAAGAATGCGAAGTGGCAGTTTTAGGGAACGATGATGCGCACGCTAGTGTGGTCGGCCGTCTGGTCAAGACTGCTGATTTCTACGACTACGATGAAAAGTATGTCAACAACACAGTGGAAATGGAGATTCCGGCTCAATTGCCAGACGCCATTAGTGACAAGATTCAAGAATATGCCCTACGCGCCTACCGCGCATTGGATGGCAAGGGCTTGTCACGGGTTGACTTCTTCGTAACGGCTAGCCACGATATCTATATCAATGAAATTAACACCATGCCAGGCTTTACGCCTTACAGCATGTATCCTTGTCTTTGGGAAGCGACCGGGCTTAATACCCGCGACCTAATCGAAGAGCTCTTGCAATTAGCGCTTAAGAGTTTCGAAGACAAGCAAGCTTATAAACAAGTAAGTCGTTAATAACAAAACCACATGGCCTAGATAGTATTAGAAAAGCGAAGTGCTATTGCACTTCGCTTTTTTCTTAGGCATTCAGGGCTTGGATAATGTCCGCAATTAAATCTTGCGGATCTTCAATCCCTACGGATACTCGTAGTAAGTCGGCTGTTAAGCCATAAGATTCTCGGATGTCTTGCGGGATGTCAGCATGGGTTTGGGTGGTTGGATAGGTGATGAAGCTTTCGACACCCCCTAAGCTCTCCGCAAAGGTGAAGACCTTGAGAGCCCGTAAGAAGCTGTCTACCTTGCTGGCATCTTGAATCTTAATGGACATCATGGCGCCGCGACCAGGATAGAGGACTTCTTTGATTTGAGGGTGTTGGCTTAGTTCTTGGGCTAGGGCCTGAGCATTGGCTTCTTGCCGGTCTAGCCGCAGGGACAGGGTTTTAAGTGAGCGGATAAAGAGCCAACAGTCAAAAGGTGATAAGGTTGGGCCTGTGGTGTTGGACAACCAGACTAATTGCTCGCCCAAGCTAGCGTCTTTGGACACTACTACACCGGCCAAGATGTCGTTATGGCCAGTTAGGTATTTGGTGCCTGAATGAATGACTAGGTCAGCCCCTAATTCTAAAGGTCGTTGACGTAGGGGAGTCAAGAAGGTATTGTCCACGATAAGGCGAGTTTGGTGGCCTTGACAGACTTGGGCAACAGCCGCCAAATCAATTTCCTGCATGAGCGGGTTGGTAGGGGTCTCGACGAAGACAGCGGCTACTTGGTCGCTAATTAAGGAGGTCAGCTCTTCTAAATCTTGGAAATAAGTAAATTGATAGAAACCTTGCGCTTGGAGCTTATCGAAGTAGCGGAAGCTGCCCCCATATACATCGCGTGTTACCAGGAATTGACTACCAGCTGGGAAGAGGCCTAAGACTAGCTGAATGGCGCTCATACCGGAAGAGGTTACCACTGCTTGGGCGCCGCATTCAAGGGAAGCCAGACCTTCTTCTAAGACGGTGCGGGTAGGGTTTTTGGTTCGGGTATAGTCAAAGCCCGTGCTTTGGCCCAAACCTGGATGGGCGTAAGCGGTAGACAGGTGAATAGGCAGGGAGACCGCGCCGGTTTGTTGGTCTTGGCGGTTGCCCAGTTGGGCTAGTTGAGTGTCACGATGGGTCATCAGGGTCAACTCCTTTATGGATTAATAGGTCAAAGAAAAAGCCCGACGCACAGGGAAAGGCCTGCGCGCCGGGACGAATCTTCGTGGTACCACCCGATTTTGTGCTTGCCTCACAGCAAGCACCTTGGTAAGTCTAAGACTTGGCAGTAACGTTGCGAACGTCTCACTGGCTGAAAAACAGTGAAATTCTCAGAGGTCATCTTGGGTCAAGGTGGCCACCCCTTTGCAGCAACTAGGGCTCTCTATAGACCGTGGCTTGACTTACTCATCTCGTCATCGAAGTAGTATTTGCCTCAGTGTAACACGAAAGCAGAAGCCTGTCAACAGAGCCATTTTGTCCGGAGCCGACTAATATGACTGTCATGGGCTTTAATCATATTATTACCTCTCGAAGGCAATTCTTGACCTTGAACCACTAGAGGCTATCCAGTATAATAGAGACTATATTGGTGACCAATTGGACTGAAAGGGAGGAACTATAATGGCGCAAAATAATACAAGAAAAACTTCAATCTGGCGTCAGCTAGTCTACATCGTGCTCTGCCTCATAGTGGGCGCTGTTATCGGCCTTCTAATCGGGCGCTTCTTTGGCCCTTCACTTGCCAATCAGATGCGTCATGTGTCTATTACCTATTTGCTAGCGACCTTTATAGTGAGCACAATCTTACACATTATTATTCATGAAGGGGGCCATTTGCTTGGTGGCCTGCTGACGGGTTATAAATTTGTTAGTTTCCGGGTTATGGATTTAAAATTGGAAAAATCTGAGTCAGGTGGCTTTAAGTTTCGTTGGCAACATGTGGCCGGGACTGGTGGCCAGTGTTTAATGCGCCCGCCACGCTATCAAAGCCAAAAATTTCCTTTTAGGCTCTACTTAGCGGGTGGTTTTCTGGCTAATATTTTGACCAGTGTCTTGGCCTATTGGCTCTGGCCTAATATCTATGTCTTTGTCTTTGCTAGCCTTGGGATTTTGATGGGCCTGACCAATGCCATTCCCATGAGTTTTAATGATGGCAAAAACTTACTTTTATTGAGCAAAAGTGAATTAAACCGCCTAGTTCTCTTCATAATGTTAGAGGATAATTACTGGGCCAATCGTGGTAAGTCTTATGATGAGAAATATCGCTATCTACGGCGTGTTACTATTAATGAGACTAACTTTTTGACGGATGCTACGATTTTTTATGACTTAGAGCAACTAGTGGATCAGGGTCAGTTCGAAGAAGTCTACATCTTGGCTAAGAAAATCTATCAGGAACGGGAGGATATGGTGACGCCCTATCGTCAGGAAATTCTGCGCCTCTTACTTTTTGCGGCTAGCCTGCAACATCCCGAAGATCCCCTGATTACGACCTTACTGGAGGATCCCCTCTTAGTGGCTATGCTGAAGACCAAGCGACCGGAAAACTCAACCGCCCAGGCTGCCTATCATTGGCGGGTCAAGGGAGATGTGGCGACGGCTCTGGAGCATTTGGCGCAAGCTAAGAAACGCCTGCCTCGCGCCCATAACCTCAGGGCTCAGGAGCAGGAAGCTCGGATTATAGATTACCTAGAAGAGAAAATCCAGGCAGAACAAGCAAATAATAATTAAAAAAGCTCAAGTATCGGTTTAGTGCCGATTCTTGAGTTTTTATTTGCGACGCAGTATTTCAGGAGCATTAAAACCGGACGTTTAGATTCAGTTGATGCTTTTTGTTCGGAAAAGCTTTACTTTGAGCGGGATAATCGCTATATTTAGAGTAAACAATTTGAAAGGAGTGACAGTATGAACTGGTTCATTTTAATTGGTATTGTTATTATTGTCCTTGGTTTTTCGCTCAAGTTGGATACCATGGCGGTCTTAATCGTGGCGGCCTTGTCAACGGCTTTAGTGGCTGGCATTCACTGGCAAGAGGCATTAATTCTCTTGGGGGAAAACTTTGTCAAGAACCGTTTGGTCACCATCTTCTTGATTCCAATTCCCATGATTGCCATGGTGGAACGATTTGGTTTGCGCCAACAAGCCCAGCATCTGATTAGTAAGCTCAAGGGCTTGACGGCACCTATTTTGCTCTATACCTATGTTGTGATTCGTGAGGTCTCCCTGGCCTTCCAAATTCCTCTAGGTGGGCACGTGCAATTCATTCGTCCTTTGATCTATCCCATGACTGAAGCAGCTGTGCGCGAAAAATGCGGTGAGGACTTGAGTGACGAAGAAGTGGACGCGATTAAGGGTAAATGTGCGGCCGTAGAAAATATCGCTAACTTCTACTCCCAAAATATCTTTGTTGGTTCTTCAGGGGTCTTACTGATTATTTCGACCTTAACTGAAGCAGGATATGATGTAGCGGCAACAGATGTGGCCAACACTGCCTTAACCGTAGGGATTGCAAGCTTAATCGTGGTGGCACTCTATATGGCATACTGGCAACAAGGGCTTAACAGAAAGGGGCGGAAATAATGGAAATTACTGCAGTACGTGATTTAATTTTAGAATTCGCCTATTACATTGCGGGCGCGATTTTCTTCCTGTCGGCCTACTATGTTTATCGCTCTGATAGTAAGACTCGGATAGGGACAACTCTCTTCTGGAGTCTCTTGGGGGTTATTTTTACTTTTGGTTCTTACCTACCTCCGCTTCTAGTGGGGATTCTTCTAGTGGTTATGGCAGTTCTGACTGTAACCAAGCAAGTGACTACGCCTAGTCTTCACGCAGTATCAGAAGCAGTGAAGGAGGAACGTGCTAAACGTTTTGGCTTGTGGATTTTCCTGCCTTCTCTAACCCTGGCCTTAGTGGTTGTCTTATTAGTCTACAATGTTAAGGGTTTAGGTGGCCAGGCGCCTTTAGTAATTGGGGGCTTAACTGCTTTAGTAGTTGCCTTGATTATGTTGCGTCCTAAACCAAAAGAAGTCTACGATGGAACTACACAAATGATCCTGCAAATGGGGGTAACCATTATCTTGCCTCAGCTACTTGCAGCTCTTGGCATTATATTCACTAAGGCCCAAGTAGGGAACCTAATTTCGACCGCAGTGGCCTCAGTGGTGCCAGCAGAGAACCGTTTGCTGGGTGTGGTAGCCTACGTTTTAGGTATGGTTATTTTCACTATGATTATGGGGAACGCCTTCGCAGCCTTCACGGTAATTACAGCAGGGATTGGGATTCCTTTTGTTTTCGCCTTGGGAGCTAATCCGGTGGTAGCGGGAACCTTAGCTATGACAGCAGGCTATTGCGGGACTTTGATGACCCCAATGGCAGCCAACTTTAACTCCATGCCGGCTTCTCTCTTAGAAATGAAAGATCCAAATGGCGTCATTAAACAACAAGTGCCTGTCGCACTGGCCATGATTGTCCTACATATTGCCTTGATTTACTTCATGGCTTATTAGAATAGGAGATGAATTTATGAAAATATTAGTAACAGGTTTTGATCCTTTTGGCGGTGAAGCCATTAATCCTGCTTGGGAAGCTGTTAGTCGCTTGCCTAAGGAAATTGAGGGGGCTGAGATTGTGACCGTTCAGATTCCGACCGTTTTTGGCGATTCAGCTAAGCGCCTCTTTGAAGCGGTAAATGAGCATCAGCCTGATGCGGTAGTCTGCGTCGGTCAAGCGGGGGGCCGCTTCGGTATTACGCCTGAACGGGTGGCCATTAACGTGGATGATGCGCGGATTGCGGATAACAAGGGTCAACAACCTTTGGATACAGTCATTCAAGCTGATGGGGCGCCGGCCTACTTTACGACCTTGCCAGTTAAGGCCATGGTAGAGGCGGTCAAGAAAGCTGGCTTGCCTGCTAGTCTATCTAACACTGCTGGGACCTTCGTCTGCAACCATATCATGTACCAGAACCTCTATTATCTGGCTAAACACTATCCAAAGACTCAAGGGGGCTTTATTCATGTCCCTTATGTGACGGAACAAGTGGTCGACAAGCCGGGCCAAGCCTCTATGGCTTTAGCTGATATTGTCAAGGGCCTGACGGTCTGCTTAGAGACCATTGTAGCCTACCAAGGCAAGACAGATGCTCAAGTCGTGGGCGGCGAAACTCATTAATCGCAAATAAAAAATGAAGCCAACCCAAGGGTTAGGCTTCATTTTTTTTGTCTGAACTTGCTTCAGTTTCCTTAATTATATAGATAGGGCGTCGCTTGGTTTCCATAAAGATTTTACCAATGTAGTTACCAATAATCCCTAAAGACAGGAGCTGGATACCTGAGAAGAAGAGGATGATGGACACAATTGAAGGCCAACCAGCCACTCGGTCGCCATAGAGCATGGCCCGGACAATAATGACAACCAAGAAGAAGGCTGAAATTAGGCAGGTAATGGTCCCCATAATAGAGGCTAAGGTCAGAGGAACTTCAGAGAAGTTGATAATGCCGTCAATGGAGTAGCGAAGTAGCTGGAAGAAGTTCCAGCTGGTTTGGCCCGCTACCCGGTCACGGTTCTCGAATTCTAGGTAGACCGTATCAAAGCCCACCCAGCTGAACAAGCCCTTAGAGAAGCGGTTGTACTCGGATAATTCCAGAATAGCATCCACCATTTGGCGGGTCATTAGGCGATAGTCACGAGCCCCGTCTACGATTTCGGTTTGGCTGATACGATTAATCAATTTGTAGAAAAGGCGAGCGAAAAAGCTACGAATAGGCGGCTCCCCTTTGCGGTTAGTTCGCCGGGTTCCGACACAGTCAACGCCCTTGCTTTGAATGAGATCGAACATCTGTGGCAGTAACTCTGGTGGATCTTGTAGATCGGCATCCATTAAGGTGATGTAGTCGCCTCGGCTAGATTTGAGTCCAGCGTAAATGGCCGCCTCTTTACCGAAGTTACGGGAAAAGGATAAATAGCGAACCCGATCGGGGTGGGCTTGATGTAAGTTGCGTAAAACTTCTAAGGTCGAGTCCTTGGACCCGTCGTTAACAAAAATATATTCGGCAGGAAAGTCTAGGTCCTGCACGACTGCCTCAGTAGCAGCAAAAAAATGTGGAATGGCGTCTGCTTCGTTGTAGCAGGGCACAATAATGGATAACATGCTGATTCCTCCTGTCATATCTCGTGACTATTATAGCATACGGTGCCTAGCTTTGCGAGGTTTGAGCTGCGCTAGCGATGCTTTATAGGGCAGCAAGCTCAGTGGGGAATTTGGGCTGAGAAAAAAAGCTTAAGCAAAATGAAATAGCTTACAAAAATCTCAAAATATGCTAAAATAAAGCTGACGCCTATCCAAATTGGGATAGCTAATCGATTATTATGTTTGCCTCCTTAAGAGGCACTAGGGGAGTCTTGTAGATGAAGGAACCAATCCTGGTCATCATGGCAGCCGGAATGGGCAGTCGTTATGGTGGCCTTAAACAGCTTGATTCAGTCGGACCAAGAGGGGAGGTTATGCTGGATTATTCGCTTTATGATGCGAAAGAAGCAGGCTTTAAGAAGGTTATTTTTATCATTAAACCCGATATGGCCGAGCGTTTTAAGGCCCAAGTTGGCGACCGTGTAGCGCAATATCTAACGGTAGAATATGCCTTTCAGAAACTAGAAGATTTACCGGCCGGTTTTAGTGTGCCGTCTAGTCGAACCAAGCCATGGGGAACTGCCCATGCGGTTTGGTGTGCGCGAGACCTGATTGACGCGCCTTTTGCGGTTATTAATGCCGATGATTTCTATGGCCGTCATGCCTTCCAGTCGGTCTATGATTATTTGGTCAAGATGCAGACCTATCGTAATCCGCGTTATAGTATGGTGGGCTATCCTCTCAAGAGAACGATCTCGGCTAACGGGGCGGTTTCGCGTGGCCTTTGCCAAATCAATGAGTCAGGCTACTTAGTTGAAATCGAAGAGCAGACCCAGATTGAAGCCTATCCAGAAGGAATTCACTACACGCAAGACGGCTTAAACTGGGTGGATGTAGACCCAGAAACCATTGTATCTATGAACCTCTGGGGCTTTCCCCAAGGTTTCATTCAAGTGATTGAAGGTTATCTGCCAGAGTTTTTGGAGAAGGGTCTACGAACTAAACCAGATAAATGCGAGTACTATTTGCCAAGTGTCGTCCGCAAACAAATTAAGTCTGACCAAGCCAGAGTTAAGATTTTAGAAACCCAATCCCAGTGGTTTGGCGTCACCTACCAAGAAGACAAGCCTTTAGTGGTAGAAGCCATTGAAAGCTTGACTCAGTCAGGTGTTTACCCAAGCCCCTTGTGGCCAGAAGTTTAGGATAGCATCAAAAGGAGTGAAGTATATGTCAACCGTTCTAGCGACCGATTCGCCGGCCTACTTGGCCTATCAAGCTTATGATTTACCAGGGAACTTACTTGCCCTAGAACCCTTAGGTAACGGCCTGATTAACAAAACCTACCGCATCCAGCAAGGGGATGATCAAGGCTGGCAAGGGGAGTATGTCCTCCAAGAAATTAACCAGTCTATCTTCCCAGATGTTCCCGGCCTTATGCAGAATATCTTGGCCGTGACAGATTACATGAAGGGCATTATCAGTCGCCGTGGTGGCGACCCCGAGCGGGAAACCTTGACGGTTGTGCTGAATCGCGAGGGCTTGCCTTATACGCGCTTGGAAGATGGGACCTATTGGCGCATCTATGAGTTTATTAAGGACAGTTTCAGCATTGAACAAGTCACCAATGAGGACGAGTTCTATCGGGCTGGCCAAGCTTTTGGGGCCTTCGCCGCTGATTTAGATGATTTTGATGCTAGCCAACTGACTGAAGTCATTCCCAAATTCCATGACACCCGTCATCGCTATGCTCAGTTTGAAGAAGCTGTTGCTCAAGACCGTGTGGGACGTGTGGCAGAGGTTCAGGAATGGATTGATTTTGTACGTTCCCGCAAATCTGATTGCTACCTGCTCTATGACTTGTTAGATGCCGGCCAATTGCCTCTGCGCGTGACCCACAATGATACCAAGCTCAATAATATTCTCATGGATGCTAACACTGGCCAGGCGCTCTGTATCGTAGACTTAGATACCATTATGCCAGGTCTGGTGCTCTTCGATTATGGGGATGCCATTCGTTTTGGCGCCAACCATAATGCGGAAGACGAGGCAGATTTAAGCAAGGTCCAATTTGATGCCCATTTATTTGAAGTCTATACGCGAGGCTTTTTGAAGGGGATGGGGGACCGCCTAACCACCTTAGAAATCGAATTGCTGCCATGGGGTGCACGGGTTATTACTTTGGAGCAGGGGATTCGTTTCCTGACCGACTACCTCAATGGCGACGTCTATTATGGCACTAGCCGTCCAGGCCAGAATTTGGATCGGACCGCCACTCAGTTGACCTTAGTGGCTCAAATGGAAGCTCAATGGCCAGAACTCAAAGCCATTGTAGCGCGCGCGGCTCAAGCTTGTTAGCAGCAAATAAATTTGACTCGAAAATGCCGACTTAGTCGGCATTTTTTCTTGGATTTGAATAAGGCAAAAAAAGTTTTTATGGCTTTAAGTAGATTTTAAGTAAGCATCCTATACTTAAGCTATCAACTAAAACAAAAGAGTTGACGAAAGGATGATTAAGATGAAAAAACTACATAAAATTGCCGCACTTACTACTTCTGCTTTTATCTTAGCACAAGCTAGTCTCATGACGCTTACGCTTAATAGCTCACTTGTTCAAGTTCAGGCAGCACCACCTCAAGCACCTCCAGGTGGAGGCGGAGGATTTGGTGGATCTGGTACCGTTAATCAAGGGACGACTGCTACTGAGATTACCGAGGATGGCACTGTAACCGATACACAGTATAGCTCTACTGGTGATGATGAGAATGCCCTCAGAGTAACCAATGCCAAAGTGACCTTAACCGGCATCAAAGTGGATAAGACAGCAGGAGCGACCTCTAACACAGAAGACGGTGACTTCTACGGGATGAATGCTGGCTTACTAGCAACAGACGGTGCCACCGTGACCATCAAAGATGCGACCGTTAATACCAGCGCTCAAAACGGGAATGGGATTTTCTCCTATGGCCAAGGCACGACGGTGAATGTGGCGGATACGAAAATTACAACTACGGCTGACAACTCTGGTGGGATTCAGACGACAGGGGGCGCGACTATGAATGCGACTAACCTGACCGTTGAGACAGCCGGGAACTCAGCAGCAGCTGTCCGGTCAGACCGGGGTGGCGGTACTGTAGTGGTTGATGGCGGGACCTATACTTCTAAAGGTTACAACTCTCCAGCCATTTACTCAACGGCCAATATTACAGCAAAAAATGGGACCTTCACCGCTCAGAACTCTGAAGCCCTCGTAATCGAAGGTCAAAACTCTATTACCTTAGAGAATGCGACCGTTGAAGGCAATATGAGTGATACCAAAGGTAGCAGCTCTGATACCAATGTCCACAATGTCATGATTTACCAGTCTATGTCTGGGGATGCTGAAGTCGGTAAGGCCGCCTTCACCATGACGGATGGCAACTTGATTAGCAACAATGGCGATTTAATCTATGTCACCAACACGCATGCTGACATTAACTTAACCAACGTGACGATTAAAAACCTGGATACAGAAGGTAGACTCTTAGCTGTCTTAGGGAATGATGCCAGCCACGGTTGGGGGACTGCTGGGGCCAATGGCGCTAAAGTTACCATGACAACCCAAAATCAAACTTTGGAAGGCGCCATTGAGGTCGATACCATCTCTACCTTGAATCTGGCTTTGGGCAAAGGCACTGACTTTACCGGCACCATCAAAATCGTCGATAACGCAGATGGGGGTAGGTCAGTTGCGGATAACGCAGTGGTTACAGTAGAAGAAGGGGCAACTTGGAACTTAACCGGGGATGTCACTCTAACTAGCTTAACCAACAAAGGCACTATCAATTTCAATGGACACACCATCACCTTAGCAGACGGTACGGTCCTAAAATAAGCGCAAAAAGCAGCCCTCCCACTTAGGGGAGGGCTCTTGCTTTGTTTGGCGATTTATTTTGCCGACTGATTGTCAAGCGTGGTTAAATCATAAGGTGTTTGTTGATAAACCAAGTTCAGCCAATTATGGAAGAAGAGATAGGCGCTAGAGCGCCAACGATGTTGAGGAGGTAGATCCGCCTGATCTTGAGGATAGTAGTTGAGAGGTAAGCAGACTTGAGGATTAGAACCTAAATCTCGCCGGTATTCCTGATCTAAGGTTAGGGCGTCGTATTCCATATGACCCGTGACAAAAATCTGACGATTGTCCTTAGAAGCGGCCAATAGGGTGCCTGTTTCAGGCGCAGTGGCCAGCACATCCAACTCTGGGTGCTGTGCCAGTTTCGCTTCGTCAATACCCGTGTGACGTGATTGCGGCGCCAAGAAAGAGTCGTCCATTCCTCGTGTTAGGGGATGGTGACGTTGGGTCAAGTCATGACTAAAAATACCAAAAAGCTTAATAGGTAGGCTATGTTTAGTGATGCCATAGTCGGTATAGAGCCGCGCTTGTGCCCCCCAACAAATATGGAGGCAAGAAAAGACATGGCTTTTAGACCAGTCAAAGATACTTTGGAGTTCTTGCCAGTAGGTGACGTCTTCGAAGTCAAGGTGCTCTACTGGAGCGCCGGTCACAATTAGTCCGTCATAATAGCGATCTTGAATCTGATTAAATTGATAGTAGAATTTCTCCAAGTGTGAGGCGTTGGTGTGGCTAGACTTGCGACTCGACATCTGGAGGAAGTCGACTTCAATTTGTAGAGGTTGGCTCCCTAAAAGGCGTAGAAATTGAAGTTCAGTTTCTTCTTTTTTTGGCATGAGATTGAGGAGCAAAATTTTAAGCGGGCGAATATCCTGACGCTGTGCTGTCTGCTCTTCCATGACCTGGATACCTTCACGAAGTAATTCTTGTTTGGCGGGTAGGCCATCAGCAATACGAATTGGCAAAGGGGCAACCTCCTTACGTGATGACTCCTATCATGTAAAGGAGCTTTTCTCTTATTGTAAGGGCTAGAGCAGGGAAGGGTCAATCATCTAGCTATACCGATTTCATAGGATTATCTATAGTTTTTAGCTATAGATGTTTGATGTTTAGAAAAAAATATGGGGATTTACACTCAAATTTAAGACTAAAAAGCGAATGAAAGTTTATCGAAAACGTTTCAATAATAGACATGGTTAGAAAACAAGAATGTAATTCAAAAAAAATCAGGGAAAGTTCATATAATTCCGAATGTTTGATTGTGTGAATACCCACTTATTTAATAAAATATTTTGAAAATCAATATATTGACCGGGTATCATTGGCGTGATATAATTACTTCGAATTCGAGATAACTAAGTAATCTAAGATACTGCTTTTATAAATAGAGGGGAAGTAGTTCTTTTGCTGTGTGTCGTTTCGAATTTAGGATGATTGTGACGACGGCTGGTTTCAATCACATCAATCGCTTGTGGGTTAGATACCTAAATCTTATGCCACTTATGGTTCTTTTTTTCACCTGAGTGTGGATTCGGCTGAAAGAACCTATCCTGTCAGGGAGTAACGGCGCGTTGCTCCTAGCAATGGGGTACGTGAGTTGGCAAGAGATCAAGGACAAGCGATGGCTACAGCTTGGTTATTTGATGAGTGGTTTCTCTGCTTAATAGGGATGATGGCCTGATACCACCGTTGATCACATTATCTGAGGTTGCCTTTTGAAGAGGCTGTAGATACCTCATCCTGTAACTTGACACTGACCATGAGATTGAGGGATCTCGGTCAGCCCAGTCAAGATACTTCATGGCTAGCACAGGGCTAGCATAACCTCATTATTATTGGTTACTATTCGAATGATGGATGCGCTGATAAAGTGGTCGACCTTTAGGGGAAGGCCGACCATGGTTCAGTTGGATATCGTCAGTCAAATAGGGAGTATAGGGGCATACCGAAAACTTTTCTATTTTGACGCGTTCTATCATGATGACAAAAAGCGTGTTGACTTAGGGGAGTCAACACGCTTTTTCTTAGTCTTGGTTCTTTAGGAACTGAATATATTTGCCACCCCAAGTGCCTAGTTGCTCTAGGACTAAACGGAACTCAGTACCAATCTCGGTTAATTGGTATTCCACCTTGGGTGGAATCTGAGGATAGGCCTTGCGGAGGATGATGCCATCTTCTTCTAACTGACGCAATTGTTTGGTCAGAGTAGCTTGCGTGATCCCGGATAGCTCACGGTGGAGGGCGTTAAAGCGTTTAGGACCTTGCTCGAGGGCGTGGAGGATGAGAATAGCCCATTTGCCTGATAATACCTTTTGGGTGACGACAAATGGACAAGTGGGGAGTTTGTCACTGCTGAAGCGTGTCATATCATTTACTTCCTTCGTATATATAATTTTGATACTTAATATATTATATAGAGTTATAATCGAATCGTCAAGTACAAAAGTTTTCCTTGTTGAAAAAAACAAGACTTGTTATAATAAAACCTTAAGTGTGAAAAGAGAAGGAGAGTGACTTATGCATCAAGAGCTAGCATTAAAAGTTGTTGTAGGGCTAGTGCGTACAAGTGGTAAACTGCTCCAATTTCTTAAGAGTGATATCACCCATTATGGCCTGAATACGACGGAGTTTGGGGTGCTCGAGTTGCTCTACTCCAAAGGGGAATTTCCAGTTCAGCAGATAGCCAAGAAAATTCTTATCTCTTCTTCGTCAACTACCTATACCATTAACCAGCTCGAAAGTAAGGGCTTTGTGGTACGCCGAGTGGATCCTAAGGACCGCCGGGTGGCCTATATTAGCCTGAGTCCGTCAGGTTATGATTTAATGAAAGATATTTTTCCCGAACACGCAGCCCGGCTCGATCAAATTTTCGGTAAATTAAGTGAAACAGAATTAAAGCGGCTCAGTACGTTACTCAAGAAAATCAAATTTGACTCAATTGAATAGCCTATATTACTTATAAGCGTCTCATACAGGGAGCCTGTTTCAGGCTCCCTGTTTTTGTCTGCTTTAGTGGGTATAAGAGAGGTCTTATCTAGTCAAATAAGACAAATTTAACAAAATGGTCGGCTGTATAGAGTTATATGTTTCTAATCAGACCAGTAAGATTTCATTGTATTATATATAGATTATAATCATAATAACTCTGATTTTCTATTTAGATGCTTATAAATATCTATATTATAAGTGTTTGGGCTGTTCCGGCAATTAATATAATGCTTACATTTACAAACTAAAGTAAAAGTTAAGTCTAAAAATAAGGGTTCAATATATTTGTGTTTATACCCCTAATAAGGATAGCTAAAAATTGAACAAAACTATAATTTGTGCTAATTTTTCTATATTTTGTGCATATTTTTTAGGGGGAGCCTCTCTTATACTGGAAGTATCAAATAACCAATAGGAGGAATCGAAATGGGCAAGAAACATTCTACCCGCTTCAAATATGCCTTGGCGACCTCTATCGCTTTAGGTATGGCCTTGTCCTATCAGGGACAAGCACAGGCAGTTGAACCTGCCAATTCCACTTCATCCGAAGTACCAGTTCAGTCTACTGTCCCCGCAGTAGCTAGCAAGGAAGAGACTTCCCCGGTCTTACCACAAGTGCCTGCTGAATCCGTCAGCCCGGAATCAGCAAGCCAAACGCCTCAGACTGAGCCAACTCCAGAGGCTAGTCAAACAAGCCCAGCGCCTCAAGCACCTGCTGAAGAAGAAAATGTGGTGCTTGGAGCTAGCATTACTTATCAATCTGCACCTGGTCAAAATGCTGAGACGGCCAACAAGATGTTGAACGGGACTAAAAATGGCTTATCTGATAAGTACTTTACGCCTAAGAGCCAAGCACGTGTTGAGATTAAGTTAGACCGTCCGCGGACCATTGTGCGCTTGGTAGTGGAACACGCAGGGGCAGGTGGCGAAGATAGCGAGATGAATACGCGCGACTTCGACCTGATTTTCCGCGATATGAAGAGCAGAGGCTGGAAACTAGCTAAGGCTATTCGTGGTAATGAAGAATCTGTGACAGATGTCTTATTAGAACGTCCCTTCGAATCTGATGAGTGGGGCCTTGTTGTTAAGACGGCAACCAATGGTAACAAGCATCCAGGCGTTCGAATCTACAACTGGAAGATGTATGAAAAAGCAAATCCTGAGACTCCGGCGCTGGATCCTAGCCAAGTGACCCTTCATGCTTTAGGGGAAGGCTATGTTCAATTGGGCTTGAAGAACTTGCCACAACATAGTACTGTAACCGTCTATGATAATGCCAAAGTTCGCAAGATTGTGGCGACTGGTATCGCGGATCAAGGTGGCAATTTATTACTTAAACCGCTAGCCTTAAAAAATGATATCAAGACGCTCTACTATCGCATTCAAACTCCAGGCCTAGCACAAAGTGCTGTAGGGCAATTGGACGTTCCAAAAAATGCGCACTTGGCCATTAGCCAGATGACCCTTGAGGTAGACAAGGCAAAACGCATTTATAGAGTTGGGGAAGAATTAGACTTTAGCAATACTTCACTCCTAGTTCGTTATGTAGGGGACTTTGCAGGTAAGGTCTATGATCTAACTAACCCAGCCGTAACGGTTTCAGGTTTCAATAGCCAAAAAGTAGGCCAACAAGACCTAGAGATTAGCTTTTTAGGCCACAAGGTACGCTTGCCTTGGAAGGTCTTTGTTTACAAACCAGCGCCAGATAACTCACGCGTAGTTGTCGGAATGGATGTCGTGACCTTACCGAAAGCTGAATATATTCAGGGTGAAGACCTAGATTTAATTGGCGGACGCTTCCGTCTGCTCTATAGCGATGGGCGCGCAGTTCTGCAACCATTCGTTCATCGACGTGTAGTCTACTCAGGCTATGACAAGAATAAATTAGGAACCCAACGCATCACCATGACCTTCAAGAATGAAGTGCTCAGCCATTTTGATGTGGTGGTCAAGCCTAAGGAACAACTTGACTTCACTCGCCTAAAAGCCTTAGTTGCTGAAGCAGAAGCCGTCATCCAAACGGGTCACTACCAATATGCCACTTTAGGTGCGCGAGTAGCAGTCGACATGGCACTTGCTCGGGCCAAAGAAGCCTTGAATTCACCATTCACTCGTAGCAATGAGGAAGAAGGAGCTCGTTGGAGCCTCTATGGGGAGTTGCGTCGTCTCAACGGGACAGCTAACAAAGACAAGGTCTTAAATGATTTCAAGGCCCTCATTAACCGAGGGGAAAACTTGATGTCTCGCTTCCCAACCTCAACCTTATATCCATCCATTCAAAAAGCAGTGAACGCGGCTAAGGCCTTGTTGCCTTTAGAAGTGATTCCTGCAAGAGAAATCGAATCACTTAGCCGACAAATGAAAGACTTATTTGCTTGGTTTTAATTCAAAAGGTGAGAGACTTAGGTCTCTCGCCTTTTTCTGTCTATCAGGCAAAGCTAGAGAACTTTTAGAGAAATGATTTTGGGCCAAGTGAGAGATGTTTTATCTGTCCCTATTTGATATAGAGGCATCCTTTATACCTTATATAAACTTCTTGTTGGGTCACGATTTTGTCACGAGTTGTGGTTAACCACAACTCGGAGTAAAAAATTGCTTCAACATGATTATGATTATCTGGCTCGGACGATAGGCCCTTTGCCGGCTCCTTTGGCGCACTTTAAGATAAGCCTATAGTTTGTTGCAAAAGGTCTATATTTTGTACAGTCAGGGTCATGCTATAATAAGGGTGAGGTGATGACGATGAAAGTAACATTTCCAGTAGATTTTTGGTGGGGCGGGGCAACCTCTGGTCCACAGAATGAAGGGCGTTTCCATAAGCCACATGTCAATGTATTCGATTATCATTATGATACCAAGCCGGAAGATTTCTTCCGCTATGTAGGGCCGGATGTGGCATCCGATTTCTACCATTTATATGAGTCTGATATTGCCCTATTTAAGGACTTAGGTTTTAACAGTTTGCGGACCTCCATTCAATGGACCCGCTTGATTGATGATTTAGAGGAAGGGAGCTTGAATCCAGAAGGGGTAGACTACTACAATCGGGTCATTGATGCCCTCTTGGCAGCCGGTATTCGGCCGATTATCAATCTCCATCACTTTGATCTGCCTATCGAACTCTATGAGCGTTACGGTGGTTGGGAGTCCAAGCATGTCGTAGACCTTTTTGTGAAATTTGCGCGTCGGGCCTTTGAATGTTTCGGCGATCGTGTGACCGATTGGATGACCTTCAATGAGCCTATGGTAGTCGTAGAAGGCCAGTATCTCTATGGTTTCCACTACCCTATGTTGGTAGATGGCAAGAAGGCGGTGCAAGTAGCCTATAACCTACAACTAGCCTCTGCTAAGGCCATTCAAGCCTACCGCCAAATCAATCGAAATCCGGCAGGTCGAGTCACCATTGCCCTTAACCTGACGCCGGCTTATCCAGCTAGCCAATCTGAAGAAGATTTGGCAGCGGCGCATTTTGCCAACTTATTTGTTAATCGCCTCTTCTTAGATGCTTCAGTTAAGGGGCATTTTCCAGAGGAATTAGTGGCCGTTCTGGCTAAAGATGGCGTGTTATGGGAATCGACGCCAGAAGAGCTAGCCATTATCCGAGACAATCGCGTGGATTACATCGGGGTTAACTACTATCACCCTCATCGGGTCAAGGCGCCAGAAATTTCGCCTAACAGTTTAACGGTTGACTGGATGCCACAACGCTACTTTAACGACTATCAAATGCCAGGCCGGCGTATGAATGTGGATAAGGGTTGGGAAATCTATCCTCAAGCTCTCTATGATATTGCTAAGAACCTTCAAGACAATTATGATAATATCCCTTGGTTCGTCTCCGAGAATGGGATTGGCGTTTCGCGTGAGGAGCGCTATCTGGATCAGACAGGCATTATCCAGGATCACTATCGGATTCAGTTCTTCAGTGAGCACCTCTACTGGCTCAACCGAGCTATGCAAGAAGGGGCTAACTGCTTTGGCTACCATGTCTGGACGCCAGTCGATGGTTGGTCCTGGCTCAATGCCTACAAGAACCGCTATGGCTTAATCTCTAACGATATTCATACCCAGACCCGGACCGTCAAACAATCCGGCTGGTGGTTCAAGGATTTGACTGCTAATCACGGTTTTGAGTGGGAGGAAATGTCATGACCGAGTATCTACTAGTATGTGATGTCGGGGGCACGAGCGTTAAGTATGGCATCTTTGATGGGCAGGTGTTGAGCCATCAAGGCAAGTTTCTAACACCAGCGACTTGGGAGGAATTCCAGTCCGAGCTTGCTAAACTCCGCCAACAATTGGACCTACCTATCAAAGGAATCGGCTTTTCCGTGCCAGGGACCGTCTTGCCGGACAAGGGCCTTATCGAAGGCATAAGTGCCGTCCCTTATATCCATCATCGGCCTTTTGTTCAAGAGATGAGCCAGGCCTTCCAAGTGCCTGTCACCATAGAAAATGACGCCAACTGTGCAGCGGTGGCTGAAGTCCACTCAGGCGCTGCGCAGGGTGCTCAAGTAGTGGCCCTCCTAGTCTTAGGCTCTGGCATTGGGGGTGCCCTAGTCTTAAATGGTCAGCTCTACCGGGGGCCAGGGGGCTTTGCCGGAGAGTTTGGTTATGGCATGGTTGACTTCAACCGCCGGGTCAGCCCAACTATGAGTCCAGTCAATGTGGCGCGACGCTATAATGGGTCGAGCGACTTCAAGGCCCTCTTGGAATTGGCCACACAAGGTTATCCAGAAGCCAAGGAAGCCGTCAATCAAATGGTAGATGACCTGGCCCTCTTGATTCATAATCTCTATGTCTTTATGGATTTGCCGCTTATTTTGATTGGGGGCGCCTTGTCGGGCAATCAGGACTTCAGTCGGCTACTAGAAGAGCGGGTCAAGACCTTCTTAGAAGCGTCTGAAGTCCCCCATTACCCTCAGGTACGTTCTTGTGCCCATCAAGCAGATGCTAATCTGATTGGGGCAGGGGTAACCTGGTTGGCAGCTGCTGAACTTAGTGACTAGCCTGGCTTCCAAGGAGTCGAACTCATTTAGTATATATTTAAGGCATGACTGAAGTCATGCCTTTTTGCTTTGATCTGATGCGACTATAAAGCCTAGTAAAATATCTGCTTAATTTAGCAGCGAGAGAGGGGCTTAAAAAGTACAAGTGGCTTGCTAGAGTCTCGGGCGAAATAACTATTTGCCTATACGGGTTTAGTGCACAATGTATGATTTAATACCTATAATTTTTAATAAATTACCTATGATTTGAGGATAGGAAGCTCAAGGAGAATGGCGTATAATACAAACTGTAAACGTTAACAGAAAAGAGGAGTGACAATGGAAGCAGCGAAAAAAGCTAAAAGCTCCAAAAAACGACGCAAATGGAAACAAAATATACCCTTGCTCATTATGACTTTACCAGGGCTGATTTGGCTCATTTTTTTCTACTATATTCCAGTATTAGGGAACGTAGTGGCCTTTAAGCAATTCCGTTTCTCCAAGGGAGGATTTGTTCAGTCCATCCTCGACAGTAAATGGGTAGGGTTCGCCAACTTTAACTACCTATTTTCAAGTTCTAAGGCCTATCTCATTACCCGAAACACCGTCTTATACAACCTAGCCTTCATTATTATTGGCCTTATCTTCGCCGTTATGTTCGCGATTATTCTCAGCCAATTACGCAGCAAGCTCTTGGTTAAGACCATTCAAACCTCCATGCTCTTACCTTATTTCTTGTCATGGGTTATCATCAGTATCTTCGTCTTAACCTTCCTATCTACTGACCGCGGTCTTTTGAACCAAATGTTAGGGGATATGGGCATGAAGGCCGACACTAACTGGTATACAACACCTGATATGTGGCCACCATTCCTTGTCTTCATGGGGATTTGGAAAGGGATTGGTTATTCCTCCATTATCTACTTCGCGACCATCGTGGGGATTGACCGGACCTACTATGAAGCCGCTCAAATGGATGGCGCTAGCAAGTGGGATCAAATCCGTCACGTCGTGATTCCACATTTGGTGCCTATGATGATTATTCTGGTTATCTTGGGGATTGGGAACATCTTCCGGGCCGACTTCGGTCTCTTCTACCAAGTGCCACTTCAATCTGGTCCACTTAAGAATGTGACGTCCGTCTTAGATACCTATATCTATGATGGTTTGAAAAACGCAGGGAACCTGGGGATGACCACCGCAGCCGGGCTTTATCAGTCCTTCGTTGGTTTCATCTTGTTGCTGTCAGCTAACTTGATTGTGCGCAAGATTGATCCAGATTCTGCTCTATTCTAGGAGGTGCCACCATGACTCAGACCAAGAAAAAACTGGGCAAGGTATCGGTGGATACCTTCGGCCCCAAAGCTAACTTCTTCTTCAGTCTTCTGATGACCTTGGTTGGTTTGACGGGTGTCTTTCCCTTCATCTTTGTTATCATCTTATCGCTGACCGATGAAAACTCCATTGTGCGGAACGGCTATCGCTTGATTCCGGATGCCTGGTCTACGGCAGGTTACGAGTATCTCTTTACGCAAAGTTCTACCATCGTCAATGCCTTTATGGTGACAGTCTTCGTGACCGTGGTTGGGACCTTGATTAACGTAACGGTGACCTCGACTTATGCCTATGCCTTATCACGACCTTACTTCATCTTCCGCCGCTTCTTCCTCTTCATCATTTTGGTGACCATGTTGGTAGGGGCTGGGATGGTGCCAAGCTATATCGTGATGACTTCCTTGCTCAAGCTAAGAAACTCTATCTGGGCCTTGATTTTGCCAATGGCCTTGAGTCCATTCAACGTCATCATCATGCGGACCTTCTTCCGCAAGTCTATTCCTGAATCCATCATTGAATCCGCTCGGATTGACGGGGCAGGCGAATTTCGGATTTTCCGTCAAATCGTCTTACCACTGGCCATCCCAGGGATTGCAACTATCTCTCTCTTTGCGGCTATTGGTTTCTGGAACGACTGGTTTAGCGCTTTGCTTTACTTAGATGATCAAAACCTCTTCCCACTGCAATATGTCTTGATGCAAATCCAAGCCAATATTGACTATATCGTTAAAAATGCTGCCCAAGGGGCTTCGGCCGTATCGGGCGTCTCCATTCCGCGGGAAGCAACGCGTATGGCCATGGTGGTTATCTCAACCTTGCCAATCGCCTTAAGCTATCCTTTCTTCCAGAAATACTTTATTTCTGGTTTAACCATCGGTGGCGTCAAGGAATAGACGTGACCACCCCATTCTTACAGGTAATAACAATATAAAAATTTTAGGAGGAATCCACAATGAAAATGAAACGTCTTGTACGTAATATGGCTATGTCTGCTTTAGCAGCAGTATCTGTAGCTTCTGTCTTCACTCCAGCTGTTAAAGCTGAAGAGCCAACTACTATCACCATGTACCAAATCGGGACACCACCTGATAACTTGGATCAACTTTTGGCTAAAGTTAACGAAGCTTTTGTTCGTGACTTAAACCTTAAACTTGAAATCCGCTACCTAGGTTGGGGTGAGTACGATGACAAGATGAACGTGATGACCAACTCAGGTGAAAAATACGACATCGCGCGTGCTTCTGGTTATATCCAAAATGCTTCAAAAGGCGCTTATGCTGACTTGACCGACTTAATCAAAGAACACGCTCAAGACTCCTTCAAGTACTTAGACGAAGCTTACATCAAAGGGAACACAGTTGACGGCAAGATGTATGCTTTCCCAGTAAACGGGAACGTGTATGCACAAGAATTCTACACCTTCAACCCAACCTTCTTGAAGAAATATAACCTCAAACTAGACGGTATCAAAGAACTCAAAGACGTAGAGCCTCTCTTACAAACCATTAAAGACAAAGAACCTGGTGTAGCGCCTTTAGCTGCCGGTCGTGGTTGGCGTGTAGGGCATGACTTTGACTATGTCATTGGTGATGCCGTACCACTCGGGGTTTACCTCAAAGGCGACACCGCTAAGATCGTGAACCCTTATGAAGAAACAGATGCCTTCATTCCAGAAATCAAAGTAATGCACGAATTCTACGAAAAAGGCTTTGTTCCTAAAGATGCTGCCACTTCTGACCAAGGTTACCCATTAGATGCGGATACCTGGTTCATGCGTCGTGAAACAGTAGGGCCACGTGACTACGGTAACTACTTACTCCGTGCTGTTTCTGGTAAAGACTTAGAAATCGTGCCTCACGGCGACTCTATCATCAAGACAAACGCTCAAGCACGTATGTCTAACTTCGTTGTCGCGCAAAACTCTGACCACGTTGAAGAGTCAGTGAAATTGCTCAACTACATCAACTCTAAACCAGAAATCATGAACACCTTGGTTTATGGTCTTGAAGGCGAAAACTGGGAAAAAGTTGGCGAAGACAAGATCAAACTCTTGCCTAAGTACAACGAAGGCGCAACTCACATGTCTGCCTGGAACACAGGGAATGCTGCCTTGCTTTACAAGGATGAACGCGTCACACCAGAACAATTGGCTGCTTCTGAAAAAGGCTTGAAAGAAGCAACTGATTCTCCACTCTTAGGTTTCAACTTCAACCAAGAACCTGTAGCGGATGAAATTGCTAACGTCAACAACGTTGTTAACGAATATGTTGCAGGTCTCCACACTGGTACAGTTGACCCTGAAAAAGTATTGCCTGAATTCAACAAAGCTTTGAAAGACGCAGGTATTGATAAAATCAAGGAAGAAATGCAACGTCAATACGACGAATTCTTGAAAAACAAAAACTAATGCCTAATGAATGAGGCGAGGCTGGGACTCAGTTCCAGCCTCTTGTTGTTAACAGACGGCTCAAGCCTTGTGGCTCGGAAGCAGAAGTCGGGAGCTTTTGCACTCCCTCGGATCAAAGATTGAGGATTGAAAGAAAGGAAGAAAAGAGATGTCAGCCCCTTACCAAACCATTGATACTCGTTGGGGAACACGGAATAGTCACCGCTTGGGCCAGGGCAACACCCTGCCTTATACTGGGGTCCCCTTTGGCATGAACCATTTTGTTTTGGAAACCCGGCCTAGAGAGGCACGCTTTTTCCATCCGGAAGATGGGACTGCCTTTGGGATTCGTTTGACCCACCAACCCAGTCCCTGGATGGGCGACTTTGCCTGGGTGACTTGGCAGGTGGCCTGTCTAACGGATAAGGAGTGGGATCAACTTAAGAGTCCGTTGTCGGCTGAGGCCAGTCGAGAATTAGCAAGTTCTGGCTATCGCGGTGATTTAGCTCAATTTCGGCCAGGCTTTTTGTCCTATCAACGTTTACGGGACGGCTTGCAGGTGGCTTGTTGTCCAACGCGGGATGGGGCCAGTCTTAAGGTGACACCTGACCGGCGCTATCCTAAGGGACATTGGGTCATGAGCTTGGTTCTGGCACAAAGTGGCTGGTATGAGCTAGAGGGGCGTCAATTAAGCTTCTATACTAATCAACTAGCAGGTTCTAAGTATGGCCAGTATGGGCAATACAGTAGCATGCAAGCGCCTGAAGGTGTATCCTTCAAGCTTTGCCAGGTGGTGAGTTTGGGAGAGGGGCTTCAGCAACTTTGGCTAGAGTTGGACGGTATTGAAGCTGTCCCAAGTCAGTTCTTGCACTTGGAATGGGTGACCTCTTATATTAGCCCAGACCAGCTGGAGCTTAATTATCAGCAATCCAATTTCTTCGGCCAGTCCTGGGACCAGCAGTGCGCTCAGACGGAGGCCGCATGGGAGGCCTATCTAAGCCGTTTGACAGTTAGTCATCGAGAGGACAAGTTAGTCAATCGATTCTATCATTGTCTCTATCGGACGGCCACCTTCCCTCAAGCGGCCTATGAGTGGTCAGAGGCTGGAGAGCCGATTCATCAATCGCCTTATACGGGTAAGTTGGAGCCTGGTTACTTCTTCACCAACAATGGCTACTGGGACACCTTCCGGACTAACTACCCACTCTATGCCTTAATTGTGCCTGAAATGGTTCCACTCTTCCTAGAAGGTATTCTAGCGGTTGCCCGAGAAGATGGCTTCTTGCCTAAATGGCTGTCTCCTGATGAGCGGGGGCTCATGCCAGGTACCCTAGTAGATGCGGTCATAGCGGATGCCATCGTCAAGGGGTTAGTGCCTGAAGAATTAGCTCAGGAGCTTTATCAGGCCATGCTTTATACGGCTGAGACAGAGAGTGGCCACCACTTGGAAGGTCGCCAGGGGGCGGGTGACTATCGTCGTTTGGGCTATTTGCCAGCAAGCTACGGCGAGTCGGTTAATAAAAGTTTGGACTACGCCTATAGTGACTTCTGTATTAGTCAGGTAGCCCAGGCCTTGGGCGATTGGGAGAGAGCTAAGGACTACCGCCAACAATCACTCAACTACCGCCAGCTTTTCGATGACGAAAGTGGCCTGATGCGGGCCAAGGATCAAGAGGGCCACTTCCTAGACAGCTTTGTTAGCCAGGCCTGGGGTGGACCTTATACCGAGGGATCTGCATGGCAGCAGTCTTTCGCAGTCTATCATAATTTAGCTGATTTAGTGGCCCTACATGGCGGGGATGCTGCCTTCTACCAGCAACTGCAGGCCTTGGTTAATCAACCAGCTAGCTACCGGGTGGATGGCTATGGCTATGAAATTCATGAAATGTTAGAAATGGCCCGCCGCGATTGGGGCCAGCTTGCCCTGTCCAATCAGCCCAGCTTCCATTTGCCTTATTTGCCAATCTATGCTGGCTACCCACATATGGCCCATCAATTGCTTAAATCGCTCATGCTAGAAGCCTTTAAGTTGGAAGAAGAAGGTTATATTGGCGATGAGGACAACGGCTCCTTATCAGCCTGGTTTGTTTTGAGTTCTCTGGGAATTTATGCCGTCACACCGGGGACTAATCAATATGTCTTAGGGATCAGCATCTGGGACCGAGCCAGTCTCAACCTAAGTGAGGGACGGAGCTTCCAATGGACTACCCTGAATCCTAGCCAGGTACTCAATGTAGTTTTGAGCCGCCAATTAAATGGCCGAGATTATGCTGCTCACTTCCTGACTTATGAAGATATCATGGCGGGTGGCCAATTGGAGCAAGAACTTGGCTTGCTGCCGTCAATCAAGCCGTTGGAAGCATCTTTAAGACCGTTTTCTCTAGCGCTAAATGGCCAAAGGGAGTATAATAGTCTTGATTGTAAGATAGAGGAGGAAGCGCATGGAAACTAAACTTGTTGAGATGATGATGCGAGTCTACTATTGGATGAAGGGAGCCGCCTATTTCTGGTTGGGTTGGTTGGCTGGTTTGGGCCTTTTTGGCACTATGGCTAGTCTGACGGCCTTAACTGAAGCCCATCAAAAAGCTAAATGGCGGGCAGACCTGCTGACCTTCTCTAGTTTTTGGGATAGCTATAAGGCCAATCGTCGTGATAGTTGGGGGCTCAATCTCTTCTATACCCTCTTGTCTGTTTTCCTGTGCTGGTTGATTTTTATTACCTCTCAAATGCGAGGCCTGATCTTCTTGGTGGCCCTTGTTATCCAAGTGACGGTTCTAGTTCTGGTGAACCTAGCTTTGGTTGCAGAGAGTCAAATGCGGGTAGTCTACCAGGGGGAAGCTAGCCAATTCATTAAGTTTAGCTTCTTCCAACTCTTGGTGACGCCTCGTCCCAATCTCCTGACCTTGGTTTATAGTTTGGTTATTGTCTGGGTGGTGATGACCTTCCCAGCCTTGGCCTTTATCTTCGCGGTCCCTCTCTGGGTGACTAGCTTGTCGTCCTTCTATTTGAGAGAATGGCGCCGGCAAGGAGTGATTCCGCATGAGCCAGAAGAATCCCAACCGCTTTAGTCGGCTCTTACGCTACTATGCAACTCTGATTCTGGTCTTGGTCTTTCTTTTGCCTCTTGTAGCGGTCTACTTGCTCTATCAACATAACGTCAATAACGCCCTGGCGGAGCTTAATCTCATGCACTACCATATTCAGACAGAACTCAGTCAGGCTGACCAAGATACTCAGAAAATCGCGCAAAAACTGACGGAGTCAACCAAGCAGATTGAAGCCTTGCGTCATTATGCCAATTATAGCTACCAGGAGTCGCTAGAGAGCTTTCTAATGAACCGTCAGTACAATCTCTACTTGCCTGATAAGCTCTATCGACTTCATCGGGAGTTTCAAGATATTACCTCGATTGTGATCCATGTCGATAATGCCAAAGAACTGATTGTTTCTACCGCCGACAACACACGAGGCCGTAAGATGATGCCGTCTGATATAAGTAAAGAAGAGGGTCAAGAGATTGGCTTTGACCGCCCTTTATTTGACTTGCGTTCTGGCCATAGTTTGGGGCAGGTTCAGGTCAACTACCATGCTGATCGTTTCTTCCAAGGGCTGGCCGAGTCGCCGCTCTTAACCAAGGCTCAAACTGTCGTCGTCGATGCTAAGCTAAAACGCATGCTCCTAGAACGTGGCAAGCTGAGTCAAGACAAGCTACAAGCGGTCATCAAAGGAGAAAACTCGCTGTCTGGCTACCTAATCAGCCGCATGGAGACGGGCGAGGATCTACTGATTATTAGTCTCTTGCCTAAGTCGATCATCTGGCAACGGGTTACGGGTCCAGTATTAGTGATTACCTTGATTACCATACTTGTGGCAGTCATCCTCTTGGCCTTGCTTTATCGTTTCTTCGGGGCCTATTCTAATCAGGTTCATGATATGGTCACGACCCTCAAGCGAATTGGAGAAGGGCAGTTCTACTATCGTATTCGTGAAGCCGATAAGCAGGATGAACTTCGGGAAATTACCCATTCCATTAATACCATGTTAGACCAGTATCAGGTCAACATACAGGAACTCTATTCCATGGAAGCCCGCGAGCACGAAGCCATTCTCAAGGCTTTGCAGTCGCAAATCAATCCGCATTTTATGTATAACACTCTAGAGTTTATTCGCATGAGTGCCCTGACTGAGGGGGCAGATGAATTGGCCGATATCGTCTATGATTTCGCTGCCTTATTAAGAAATAACATTAGCGATGAGAAGGAGACGACCTTGGAGCGTGAGCTTTCCTTCTGTCGTAAATACATCCACCTCTACCAAGTGCGCTATCCTAACAAATTGCAGGTGGATATTGAAATGACATCAGAATGTCAAGCTTTCGTCTTGCCTAAGTTTACCTTGCAACCATTGATTGAAAACTATTTTGTGCATGGCGTGGATTTCGCTAGAAGTGATAATCACTTAGTCATCAAAGCCTGGGTGGAAGGCGTGGCCGACCAAGCTAGCCTGACTAGCAGGCTCTGGATTGAAGTGTCTGATAATGGGAGAGGTATGTCCCCGGAAACCCTCAGCGCCTTAAATCAAGGATTAAGAGAAGGAGCTCGACCCATTGAACCGAATAGCCGGCAGTCAATTGGAATCTTTAATGTGGCTGAGCGACTGCATCATTATTTTGGTGGCGAGGCTACTTTATCTTATCAAGTAAATGAAGAAGGAGGTGTCCGTGTATGGCTCAAGTGTCCTTTCAACCCACCCCACTCAGGGTCCTGATTGTGGACGATGAGTACATGATCGTCAAAGGTTTAGAACGCCTGATCCGCTGGCAAGAACTAGGCCTGCAACTTGTAGGGACAGCTGGTAATGGCCAGGAAGCCTTGGACTTAATGAGTCACCAAGCTGTAGATATTGTCATCACCGATGTCAATATGCCTAACGTGACGGGGATTGATTTTATTAGTCAAGCCAAGGAGCTGGGCCAGGACTTTGCCTTCATTTTTGTGTCAGGCTATCAGGAATTTGAGTACGTTAAGCGAGGCATGGAATTAGGGGCCAAGAATTATCTGCTTAAGCCTATAGACAAGGTAGAACTTCATCGGGTGCTTAGCCAAGTAGCCCAAGAAATTCGGGATAAGCGAGCCCTAGCTCAGGTTATTTCGGACCATGAGCAAGCTCAACTGACTAGTTGGTTAGAGACAGGCCAAGGGAGCTTACCTCTTCGTTACCAGGATGTCACTGCCCCCAACTGGCAGTGGGTTTTGGCACCAAAGACTTGTCAGCCCCAATTGTTGGCTACGGGCGGTTGGTCTATTATGGTGCTAGGTGACTGGCTACTAGGGATTATGCCCCAGTCAGATTCTAGTCAAAAACTTCAAGATAGTGGGATGCAAATACAGACTAAGCTTAGCCTAACCGACATTCATCATAAACTCCAAGCCTTCCTTCAGGCTGAAAGTCGACGGCTTTTCTATGAATGGGAGTGGGATGAAGAGAGAGCTAGGCAAATCTTTTGTCAGGATGAGAGCGAAAGTCCTCAGAGCGATCCGGCAACCGCCAAGTTAGTCGATCAATTAGTGGGCCATCTCTATGAAGCCATCGACAAGCAGAATAGTATTAAACTGGATGCGGACTTAGATAGTTTCTTGGCCTTTTGTCAGGAGCGGGAACTAGCGCCTCAGGAAGTGGTGCAATTAACGGCCTTGATTCGGCATTATTTTGATATTAAATCTAACCAGCATACCCCAACCAGTCTCCTAGATGAAGGGGCCAATCAGCCTCTGACTTTTGCCTTGCTAAGCCAACATCTCAAGGAGAGTTTAGATTTAGGTGGACGTGAGAAACGTCACCACCTCTATCCGCCAATAGTCAATGAAGTCTTGGCGGCTATCTATGAACGCTATAACGAGAATATCTCCATGAAGAGTTTGGCCGATGACCTCCATGTCAATGTCATGTACTTGGGGCAACTCTTCAAGCGTGAGGTCGGTATGACTCTGTCCCGCTATATCAATCAATATCGTCTAGCTATCGCTAAGGATTTACTGATTGCGTCTAAGCTGTCGGTGGCCCAGATTGCGGTCAAGGTTGGCTATCAGAATCAAGCCTATTTTTATCGGGTCTTTAAACAATCTGAGGGTGTCAGTCCTAAAGAGTATCGCCAACACTATCATGATCACCTTAAGGCTCAGGAAGATAAGCAAACGACACGGTAAGGGTTAGCCTTGCCGTGTTTTTATTTGGGGTAGGGACAGAGTCCTATGGGCTAACTGGGGCTCTTTTTAGCGAAAATACATTGTATTTTGACCCAATCAAGAGTAAAATAGTACTGATACAAAAGAATGCAAATCTATAGAAAAGGTGGCAGTATGATTTTGAATAAAGATATAGCCGGCTATGTAATAGACATCGTTGAAAGATTAAATCGGGGGCAGAAACAATTTTTCTGGGCCATCAGTGACTTAATAAGTTTTATTGTAGCCATTGTGGTATCCTATGTCCTCTTCTATACCTTGATTAACCCTAATCCCTTTGACTACATTGTGTATGTGGGGTTAACTTTTGCAATTTACCAAGTTTTAACCCATCTTATGGGCTTGGCAGCAAGTATGAGCCGCTACAATTCCCTAGATGAATTTATGAAGCTCTTTTCCACCATCGCCATTTCCAGTGTGGTGGGCTATGGCATTAGCTATGTCTTCTTGCCTCAGTTTTCAGTTCGATTCTTGGTTCTCTTCATTCTCTTGAGTACCTTCTTGGTTTTTGCGCCACGTTTGATTTGGCAGCTCTTATACTCCCAACGAGATCGCGGCCAGGAGGTGGCGACCAGTCGCCGAATTTTCCTAATTGGGGCTGGGGACGGAGGCGCGGCCTTCATGAACAGCTATCAACCCCAAACCAGTGATTTGGACATCGTGGGGATTTTGGATAACGACCTCAATAAGAAGGGACAACAGTTAAGTGGTGTGCCGGTTTTAGGCCGTTATGATGATTTAGCCAGCCTGGCCAAAGAATATGATATTGACGAAGTCATCGTGGCTATCCCCTCTCTTGAACCGCGCGAATATGAACGCATTCTCGAAATGTGTAATGAGGCGGGCTTAACCGTCTATAAAATGCCTAAGGTTGAAGATGTTATTCAAGGGGCTGGCCCACAACGCAATGGGATTAAGAAAATTGACATTGTAGACCTCTTGGGTCGTAAGGAAATCCGCCTAGATGAGTCATGCCTGGACCAAGAGTTAAGCCATAAAACCATCTTAGTGACCGGGGCAGGTGGCTCAATCGGGAGCGAAATCTGTCGCCAAGTGAGTCGCTTCAAGCCTAAACGCGTGATCCTCTTAGGTCATGGCGAAAACTCCATTTATCTGATTTACCATGAATTAATTAAGAGCCATCCGGAAATCGAATATGTGCCCGTTATTGCAGATATTCAAGATTACCCACGCTTATTACAAGTCTTCCAGGATTATCAACCAGCTATCGTCTATCATGCAGCAGCTCATAAGCATGTGCCGATGATGGAGCGTAACCCTAAGGAAGCCCTCAAAAATAATATCCACGGGACCTATAATGTGGCCAAGGCAGTCGACCAAGCTGGTGTGCCTAAGATGGTCATGATTTCGACAGATAAGGCGGTCAACCCACCTAACGTGATGGGGGCAACTAAACGTGTAGCCGAACTGATTGTGACTGGCTTCAATAAGACCAGTCAATCCACCTATTGTGCCGTTCGTTTCGGTAATGTCTTAGGTAGCCGAGGCAGTGTCATTCCAGTCTTTGAACGACAAATTGCTGCAGGTGGACCTTTGACGGTGACCGACTTCCGCATGACCCGTTACTTTATGACCATTCCGGAAGCTAGTCGCTTAGTCATTCATGCCGGGGCATATGCCCGCGACGGTGAAGTCTTCATCTTAGATATGGGTGAACCTGTTAAGATTTATGACTTGGCTAAGAAAATGGTCCTGCTTAGTGGCCATACTGAAAAAGAAATCCCAATTGTTGAAGTAGGCATTCGTCCGGGTGAGAAACTCTATGAAGAGCTCTTGGTGGCGTCAGAATTTGTTGATAACCAAGTGCATGATCAAATCTTCGTCGGCAAGGTAAATACCATGCCGCTGGCTACCATTGAAGCTAAAATGGCAGAATTCGATAACTTAGAAGGCGATGTCCTCAAAGAAGCCATCATTGGCTTCGCCAATCAAACTACTCAAGCTGACTAGGAGGCCCCCATGATGAAATCAAAACTCCAGCATTTGCTTTTAATCCTCATCTTGGGCCTAGTGGCCAGTCTGTGGCAAGGACCTCAGGTTCAGGCGACGCCTGAATCGGGGCCAATGTCTTTCCTCTTTCTGGGGATTGACACGGGGGAGCTGGGCCGGACAGAACAAGGTCGTTCCGATACCATCATGGTGATGACCCTGAACCCTAGCCATAAAACCCTACGCCTCGTTAGTCTACCGCGAGACACCTATGTCAATATTGAGGGCTACGAGGGCATGGATAAGCTCAACCACGCCTATGCCTATGGTGGTGCGGAGTTATCCAAACTAACCGTCGAGCACTTACTAGGCGTCCCCATCCAACACTATTTAGCGCTTAATATGAAGGGGCTAGAAGATTTGGTGGATTTAGTGGGCGGAGTAGAAGTAGTGCCACCTGAAACATTTACCATTGATGGCTATGAATTTTACCAAGACACGCCGGTTTATTTAGATGGCCGGACAGCCCTCTACTATGTGCGAGATCGCTTCTCTTCAAGCGGTGACTATGTCCGCCAAGCCCGTCAACGACAAGTGCTAGAAGCCCTGATGCATAAGGCACAAGATGCCTCTTTTAAATTAGATCCTTTGAAAGTGGCCTCTCTTATGACATCTGTCTCGACTGACTTGTCCTTGGATCAACTCATGGGGCTTTTCAATCAATATCGCCAAGCGGGCCTACAACTTGAACTAGGTCAATTGCAAGGGCAGGGACAAACCATTAATGGCATTTATTACGATATCCCTGACCAAGCCTCTCTAGCTGAATTACGCACGACCTTACTGTCTGACTTGAAAGAATAGGAGACATCTCATGAAGAAAATTAGAAAAGCTGTTATTCCGGCGGCCGGCTATGGAACGGGCTTCTTGCCAGCCACTAAAGCCTTCGCTAAGGAAATGCTCCCGATTGTAGACAAGCCTATTGTCCAGTTTATTGTGGAAGAGGCCATTGCGTCTGGTATCGAGGAAATCTTGATTATTACGGGTAAAACCAAACGGCCTATTGAGGACCACTTTGACTCCAATATCGAGTTGGAAGACAACCTCCGCTCAAAAGGTAAGGCAGATTTGCTTAAACTAGTGGAGGGGACCACCCAGGCTAATCTCTTCTTTGTTCGCCAGTCTTATCCAAAGGGCTTAGGAGATGCGATTTTAGCGGCTAAGGCCTTTGTGGCAGATGAGCCTTTTGTGGTCATGTTAGGTGACAACATTATGACGGGGCAGCAACCTGTCACTCGTCAGCTCATGGATCTCTATCAAGAAACTCAAACGGCCAATGTGGCCATTATGGAAGTTTCTGATGAAGAAGCTGAACAAATGGGGATTGTTGAATTAGGCAAAGTAGTCGACAATCAAGTGGGCTTACCGGTTCATCACATTAACAATATGGTGGAAAAGCCCAAGGCCAGTGAGCTCAAGAGTCACATGGCCATTGCCGGACGTTATGTCTTGCCACCTGAAATCTTCGATCTCTTGGAAGACCTGCCTGTAGGTAAGGAAGACGAAGTTCAACTCACGGATGCCCTTAACAAACTCAATCAGACCCAACGTGTGTTGGCTGTTCAGTGTCAAGGTAACCGCCATGATGTTGGCAACAAAATGGGTTATATGCGCTATATGGTGGAGTATGGCTTGAGTCACCCTGAAACCGCTGCGGGGCTAAAGGAATATATCAAAAATATAGCAACAACATTACGCTAGAATAATGGATAATATGGAGGCTAAGACCTAGGTCTTAGCCTTTTGCTTTATTTGGCCCTTAAGTCTAGGTATGAGAGTAGCGAGAGCTAGTAAAAGTTTGCTCAGCATTTGCTAGTAGTTTCTTCTATCATTTAAATAAAAGTGATGGTTAGCTTCTGAAATTTATTTTGAGAAGTATAGAATTTTTGGGTGACAGGTGCTATAATAAAGTGATGCAATAAATAGGAATTTATCAAATTCTATAAGGAGGACGCCCCACAGTGACCACGAAAGATCGTGATTTGAAAAAATTCTTAATTTGTATGGTTGACTTGATGGGTGTCATCTTGGTCGGCCTACTCTTAACCACCAGCCGCTCACCACGACTCCACATGGATATGGACGATGTCAATACCTTGTTACTGATTCATATAGCAGCCTTCTATGTGTCCAATCAATTTAACTCTTTGTTTGACCGCGGCTACTTGGAACAACTCAAGTCAGTTATTATTTATTCTATCTATTTCCTTGTCGGCATTACCATGATGGTCTTTATGTCTAAGAACCACTTCTATATTGCTCGGACGGCGTCCTTGGTTTTCGTGACGCTAAATGGGCTTTTGGTTTATGCTGTTCATTCCTCGATTAAATACTATTACCAGCACCTCTATCCAACCCTCAAATATTCGCGCAAGGTACTCTTGGTGACGACATCGGATCGCCTAGAACGTATTGCGGCTCGCTTTGAAGCCAGTAGAGCTTGGGGTGGGCAGATTTGTGCCATTGCGCTCTTAGATAAACCAGAGGAATTGGCCTTACCTAAGATTTTCCAAGATAAGCTCATCCTTTCTGTAGATGAGCTCGAGCCCTATGCGACTCAGAATGTGGTCGATGAAGTCTTCCTTAATTTGTCTCGTGATTTTGATGAGCAAATTGCGGATTACCTCTTACTCTTCCAGTCCATGGGGATTGTGGTCAGTCTCAATATCTCAGCCTTTGAGATTCCCCTTAATTCGGACCGCCGAGTTCGTAAGCTAGGCAAGTACAGTGTCTTGACCTTCTCCACTAAATTCTATGACTACAAATGGATGACCATTAAGCGGGCTATTGATATCTTGGGCGCCTTAGTGGGCTTAGTCATTACCTTCTTAGTTGGCCTAATCTTAGTGCCTTTGATTAAGTTAGAATCTAAGGGTCCTGCTATCTTCGCCCAAAATCGTGTGGGCCGTAATGGACGGGTCTTTAAGTTCTATAAATTCCGCTCCATGTATGCTGACGCTGAAGAGCGCAAGAAGGAATTAGAACAATACAATCAGATGAAGGGTCTCATGTTCAAGTTAGAAGATGACCCACGTATCACCAAAGTCGGTCGCTTTATTCGCCGGACTAGTCTAGACGAGTTGCCACAGTTCTACAATGTTCTGATTGGTGATATGAGCTTGATTGGCACCCGGCCGCCGACCGAGAGTGAGTTCAAGGCCTATTCTGCTGGCCATAAGAAGCGCCTCAAGTTACGGCCTGGTATAACTGGGCTCTGGCAGGTAAGCGGACGTAGTGATATTACTGACTTTGAAGAAGTGGTTCATTTAGATGCCGAATACATTGATAACTGGTCCTTGTGGCTAGATTTCAAGATTCTCTTGAAGACCGTTAGAATTGTCCTCCTAGGCAAAGGAGCACGTTAAAATAGCACTAGAAAAAGATCGGCTACGGCCGGTCTTTTTGTCTGTCTATGGAAGGTTACTAGCTCAGTAACAGAGACAGTCAAAAGCCAGGTGAAAAGTTCACTGTACAAATATTTCCTTCCTCTAGCTAACTTATGGTATAATAAGTCGAATACAAGAGAAAGGTGAGGAGAAGATGTTGGATTGGTTTCATCAATTCTTAGTGGATAAGCCTTTAGTTCGACTCCTGGATATTGCCATAGTCTGGTACATTATCTATCGTGTCTTACTCTATGCACGTAATACACGGGCAATGAACTTATTAAAAGGGGTAGGCATAATCTTAGCCGCTAAATTTATTGCCTCGGTTGTAGGCTTGCAGACCATCGATTGGTTGCTGCAACAAGTTATTTCTTGGGGTGTGGTGGCCGTGGTCATCCTCTTCCAACCAGAATTGCGCCGTGCCCTAGAATCTATCGGGCGAACCGTCAGCTCTCGCTCGCGCAAGGGATTAGAGCATGATCCAACTGCTCGTTTGATTCAAGACTTAGACAAGAGTATTTGGTACATGTCCCGTCGTAAAATCGGGGCGCTGATTTCCATCGAACGAGAAAATAGCCTGAATGAATACATCCAAACGGGCATTCCCATGGATTCAGCTATTTCCCATCAGCTCTTAGTCAATATCTTCATCCCCAATACGCCACTCCATGATGGGGCCGTTATTATCGCGGGCCATCGCGTGGCAGCAGCTGCCTGCTATCTACCTTTGTCTGGTAGTCAGGCCATTCCTAAGGAATTAGGGACACGCCATCGGGCAGCGATTGGTCTATCAGAAGTCACAGACGCGGTCACCTTGATTGTCTCAGAAGAGACAGGCGGGGTCAGCTTAGCTATGAGAGACCATTTGCACCGGGATGTAGACCCTAAGGAGCTCAAGGAACTCCTAAAACGTTACTTAAGTAGAGACGACCAAGGCGATAACGCTGAGTCTAGTCGTAACCGCCTGGTTAATGATCTCTTGTCATTCTTTAACAAGCAGAAAGGTGGTGCCGCATGAAGAAGCTTTGGAATAGTCGTTGGTACGACAATAAATGGTTCTTGCGGATTGCTTCTCTAGTCTTTGCGGTTTTCCTCTATGGCATGGTCCAGGCAAGTAGCCCCTCAGTGACTAGCCTATCTAATTTGCAGCAAGTAGTCAGTGTGGATACAACCGAAACCATCTCCAATGTGCCAGTTAAATTAGGTAAGCACGACGACGACATTTTCGTCAGCCAACTGCAAGAAACCGTGACCGTTACCCTAACGGGTCCTAAGAATATCGTCTCTTCGTTAGCCAGTGGCAATTTGGTTGTCCAAACCGAAGATTTAACCGGTATTGAGACAGGGCAACAAACCCTCAAATTAGAAATACCTGGCTTGCCAGACAGTGTTAAATATCAGATTAACCCATCGCGGGTAGTCGTTCAGGTCGCAAGACGTAAGACCGTAACTGTACCAGTAGAATATGAAATCGAAGAAGGTACCATTGCCTCTGGTATGGAAGTTGGAAATGTGACGCTCAACCCAAGTCAAGTTGAGTTAACGGGCAACGAGGAAAATATCAATAAGGTGAAACGCGCCTACATCCGCATCAGCAATGCGACGGCTCACAACCGGTCCTTTAGCGGTAAGTTCAAACTCCAGGTAGTAGATGCTGACAACAAGCTCTTGGATGTTAATGCCAATGTCAGTGAAGTAGAAGCTCATGTGGAGCTTAACGCCCAACAGCGTAAGACGGTCAACTTAGTAGTGGCCGCGCAAGGCGAATCCAATAGCTATCGTTACCAATATCAATTGGTAGATGCCAGTCAGATTGCCCTTCAAGGATCGGCATCGGTTCTAGAAAACATCCGCAATATTAAGGTCAATGTAGACGTCAGCAACCTGACCTCTAGTGCTACCCTCAAGGGTCAGTTAGAACTGCCAGAGGGTGTCACCGCCAATCTCTCAGGTCCCGTTTCAGTTGCTGTGACGGTCACCCCAATCACAACGGATACCAGTGATACTACCAGTAGCACACCTGCCGCTAGTTCCAGCAGCGCGGTGGAAGAGGCCCCAACAACCCCCAATCAAAATGGTGGCAACGCCAATCCAGGTGTGACAGAAGACAATAACGCCAATCCTGGCGGCCAAGATGTCGAATAAGTTTAAGACATCCTTAGATTAGTTGATAAGAAGGAGAACATAAACATAATGGGAAAATACTTTGGAACTGACGGCGTTCGCGGCGTCGCTAATACGGAATTAACACCGGAGTTAGCCTTTAAACTAGGCCGGTGCGGGGGTTACGTTTTAATGCAACATGCACCAGAACAGGCGCATCCACGCGTCTTGGTGGCACGCGACACCCGGATTTCTGGCCAATTACTAGAGCAAGCTTTAGTAGCCGGCCTTTTATCAGTAGGGATTGAGGTTATGCAATTAGGCGTCATCTCGACGCCAGCAGTAGCCTACCTGACCCGTACGCAGAATGCGGCAGCAGGGGTTATGATTTCTGCTTCCCACAACCCAGCTTTGGATAATGGGATTAAATTCTTCGGTTCTGACGGTTTCAAACTTTCTGATCAACAGGAAGAAGAAATCGAAGCCTTAATTGATGCACCAGAAGATACCTTGCCGCGACCAAGTACCGATGGTCTTGGGACTATCGATGAGTTCCCAGAAGGGGCCATCAAGTACTTGCAATTCTTGCAATCGACTATTTCTGGCGATTTGGAAGGCATTCGTGTCTGTATCGACGCAGCCAACGGGGCTACAGCACCTCTGGTTAACCAACTCTTCGCTGATTTGGAAACTGACTTCTACACCATGGGTGACCGTCCTAACGGCATTAACATTAACGATGGCGTAGGGTCTACTCATCCAGAAGGCCTGCAAGCCTTCGTCAAAGAAAAAGGCGCCATGGTTGGTTTGGCCTTCGATGGGGATGGCGATCGTCTGATTGCAGTAGATGAGAATGGTGAATTGGTTGACGGGGACAAGATTATGTTCATCTGTGGCCAACACCTTAAATCTAAAGGCCGCCTAGAAAAAGACACCATCGTATCGACGGTTATGTCCAACATTGGCTTCCACAAGGCCATTGAAGAGCATGGCATGGTCGCACTTAAAGCCCAAGTGGGTGACCGTTACGTAGTAGAAGCCATGCGTGAAGGTGGTTATGTCCTTGGGGGCGAACAATCTGGCCACATCGTCTTCCTTAACTTGAATACAACTGGGGATGGCCTCTTAAGTGCCGTGCAACTCTTGGCTGTAATGAAGGAAACAGGTAAGCCTTTATCTGAATTAGCAGCTCAAGTGACCATCTTCCCGCAAAAACTAGTGAACATTCGCGTACGCGACAAGCATACGGTTATGGATGAACCAGCTGTTAAGGCAGTGATTGAAGCCGTTGAAGCTGAAATGAATGGCGACGGACGTATCTTGGTTCGGCCAAGTGGGACGGAGCCACTCTTACGGGTTATGGCTGAAGCCTCAACCGACGAGAAGGTGTCCCGATATGTGGATACCATTGCCGATGTCATTCGCGCTGAACGCGGAATCGAATAAGTCAAGCATTAGGTTGGGACCTTGGGGTGCCAACCTTTCTTGTTATTGACTAGCTCGATTGAAAATTTAGCGGATAAGGGCTATAATGTCCAATGACGATCATGCGATAGAGAAGTGAGGAAGGGGCCTATTATGACGGAATTAAAAAGCAAGAAAGACCGGACCCAGGACTGGCTCCAAGCGCATTTGGGGCATCTGAGCCTACAATGCCATCATTGCCATCAAGCCTTGAGCCTGGAGGGCTATAGTTTGGTTTGTCCTCAGGGACACCGAGTAGATAGCCATAAACAAGGCACCTATTTTTTGAGCAATAAGTCAGTTGATGACCATTATGACCGGCAACTTTTTCAGGCAAGACGGCGGTTTATACAAGAATCTGCTTATTACGCTCCCTTGCAGGACCTGCTAAACCAATTAGTAAGCGACCATCAAGCCAGCCTAGGACAATCAGACTCGCCTTATCGCATTCTAGATGCAGGCTCGGGCGAAGGGAGTCACTTGGCCTGGCTCTTGGCTCAAGATCCGAACCACCGGATTGGACTTGGTGTGGATTTGGCGCGGGCAGGTATTGCCCTTGCTACCGATTTTAATGGGCAACAACTCAATTTAGTAGGGGACTTGGCCCAGCTACCTATTGGCGACCAGACCATCGATGGTCTATTGTCCATCTTATCGCCCTCCAACTATCAGGAATTTGACCGCGTCCTGGCGCCGGGTGGGCAAGTCTTCAAGGTTATTCCAAATGGCGGATATTTGGCAGAAATCCGCCGGGCCTTAGGGCAAGAGGCGGTTAAACAAACTTACGACAACCAGGCAACCCGACAAGTCTTTGAAAGCCACTACCGACACCATCAAGCCTATCCAGTGCAGGCAAAGCGCCTGCTCACAGACCAAGCCAAGGCTGACTTAGTGGCGATGACACCTTTGACTTGGCACCTAGATGCAAGTCAGGCCAGCCAACTAGTAGAGTCTCTGCCGGATGAATTTTTACTCGATCTGACGGTCTTAGTAGGCTGGAAGGAATAAGGATTTACTTAAGGAGTTAGCTTGAGAGAGCTAGCTCCTTTTTCTATGGCATCTAGTCGCATATTAGCTTAGGTTTCTAGTAGCCGAAGGGGCTTCAGATATGATAAAATGAAGGGTGTGAGTATCAGGAGGTGGGTTGCATGATCGCGGATGATTTTATCGATGATTGGCAATTATTTTTGGCACCCTATGAGCAGGCAGTGGATGAGCTTAAGCTCAAACTTAAAAACCTGCGCAAGGAGTTTCGTATCGAGCATCGTCGGGCGCCTATCGAGTTTGTGACGGGGCGGGTTAAGACGCGGGAGAGTATCTTAGAGAAAATGGAAGTACGCAAGATTGCGCCAGAAGATTTTCTAGTAGGGGTACAGGATATTGCCGGTGTTCGGATCATGTGTCAGTTCGTAGAAGATATCTATGAAGTGGCCAATATTTTGAAGAATCGTCAGGACTTCAAAGTACTCTTAATTCGCGATTATATTCAAAATCGTAAGCCGAGCGGTTATCGCTCCTATCATATGGTTTTGGAGTATCCTGTCCAGCTGGCTTCCGGCGAAGTCAAGCAACTCATTGTTGAGGTTCAGATTCGGACCTTGGCCATGAACTTCTGGGCAACCATTGAGCACTCGCTCAACTACAAATACCAAGGCGAATACCCACAAGAAATCTTAGAACGGCTAGAGCGCGCCTCCGAGGCAGCCTTTCGCCTGGACGAAGAGATGTCGGAGATTCGCGATGAGATTCGTGAAGCGCTCTTGCTCTTCGACAAACGCTAAGGAAGGACGGTTGACGGATGAAACAAGCAATCATGATTTATACCAATCAACAGCCCCAATCCTTAGAAATTGAGGCCAGTCTCAAGGCTAAATTGGAGTTTGCGGGCTTCCGCTTGGTGGAACCTGGCCAGGTGCCTGATTACCTCATTACCATTGGCGGTGATGGCACGCTTCTAGCAGCCTTCCATGAATATCAGGACTGGTTGGATTGTTTCATCTTTATCGGGATTCACACCGGCCATCTGGGCTTCTATGCCGATTGGCTACCCCATGAATTAGATGAGCTAGTGGATAGTTTGGTTCGTTCTGGCGGACAGGGCCATGTCAGCTATCCCTTACTTAAGGTACAGGCCGCTTGCAAAGATGGCAAAATTCATGAGTGGCTGGCCCTCAATGAATGTTCCCTAAGGACGATGGCTGGCACCATGGTAGCCGAGATTCAAATTAACGACAAGTTCTTTGCCACCTTCCGTGGCGACGGCCTCTGTATCGCGACGCCAACTGGATCCACTGGTCTTAACAAGTCACTGGGTGGAGCCGTCATGCATCCTCGTGTGGATGCCTTACAATTAACGGAGATGGCCGCCCTTAACAACCGGGTCTATCGAACCCTGGGTGCGCCTATGATTATTCCACGTGATGAATACCTAACCTTGGTTATCCAAGAAGAAGCTCAGACCATGCTCATGATCGACCATCTTGCTTGCGAGACTAAGGGGATCCAGTCAGTCAAATTCCAGTTGGCTGATACACGGATTAAGTTTGCCAGCTTCCGCCACACCCATTTCTGGGACCGCGTAGAGAATTCCTTTATCGGCCACAAGCAGGAACGGAATCCAAAATCAAACATTAACAAGTCAGTAAAATAAAAAAGAGGGAAAAATATGCGTTTTAATAAACAACACTTAATCAAACTCGGGCTCTTAGGCTTAGCTAGCTTAAGCTTGGCAGCCTGCAACTTAGGGCAAGGTGGCAACAACTCCAGCAACAATACGACTAATGCGACCGTCACCGAAGTCGATAAGAAAGTCGAAATTCCAGACAACACCAATATTGCGGGCATGTCTGAGTCTGAAAAAGCCAGTTTCTATTCTAGCTTAGACCTGATTACACTTGACACCAGTGAGGGCCTCAAGCCAGGTGAATACTCTAACATCAAAGAAATTGTCACTGAACAAGAGTATAATGACCTCATCCTATCAACGACCGATGGGCCTAAAATTGTCTATCTAGGTTTTGACGAGTGTCCATACTGCCACGCCTTCTCTCCTAAGATCAACCAATTAGCTAAGGAAAAGGGCGTCACTGTCTACTATTACAATACCCGTAAACACGCCAATGACAGCAACTTCCAATCTGCTATGCAAGTCTATGGGGTTAATAAGGTACCTAATGCCTTTATCGTCAAATCAGGAAAACCCGGCACCAATGTCAACCACTCAAGTAAAATGGCAGATCTCGAAGCTTTTATTAACGAGGCAGCGAAGTAAACGTGGTCCAGTTTCAATGGCACTATGAGGGAGAGCATCCGGTTCGAATCAAGGACTATCTCAAGCATCTGGGCATCCCTCGCAAGTTCGTATCACATGTTAAATTCGAAGGTGGCAACATTTTATTGAATGGGCAAGAAGTCAATGTCCTGGCCAAATTAGAGGCAGGCGATATCTTGACCTTGGTGGCAGCTGATGAAGGAAGCCACGAGACGGTGCCACCTTCACATGTCCCCATTCAGGTTATTTACGAAGATCGGGACCTACTGATTGTCAATAAACCGACTGACGTAGTCTCCATCCCTTCCAAACGGATTCCAGATTCCGCCATGGCCAATCGGGTTAAGGGCTACTATCAGCGCCAAGACTACGCGGATCAGGTCATTCATATTGTCACCCGTTTGGACCGCCAGACCACTGGCCTCATGTTGATAGCTAAGCACCGTTTAGCTCACGCCATGTTGGATAAGCAGGTCCAAGGGGGGCAAGTAGAGAAATATTATTTGGCCATTTCGACAAAAGCAGACTGGCCGGATCATGGCGTCATCGATCGGCCCATTGCGCGCACAGAAGATTCGATTATCACGCGACGGGTCCATGAAAGTGGCCAGCGGGCAGTCACTGAATATTGGCTAAAGCATCGCTTTGCTGACAGCAGTCTACTCAAGCTGCGCCTTCATACCGGACGTACTCACCAGATTCGGGTCCATATGCAGGATGCAGGTGGGGTCCTAGTAGGAGATGACCTATATGGTGGCCCGCATTTAGAAGCGATTAGGCGCCAGGCCCTGCACTGCGGTGAACTCCGTCTCACCCAACCCTTTACAGGGCAGCGTTTGGTGCTATCGGCTCCTCTGCCTGAGGATATGGCTGCTTGGCTAGCTAAAAGACAACATCACCTATAAAAAAAGAGCTCGATAGCCAAATATCGAGCTCTTTTCTTATAGAAAAAGCTTGGAGTTAGCTCCAAGCCTGGCTTAATGTAGACGATAGCTTCGAATACGATAGCCACGTCGTTCTAGTTGTTTGACTAATTGATTATACTCAACAGGGTCCAAACTGTTTGGAAGCGCATAGAGGATTTGGCCCTTGGTATCCATATCGGTCTTCTCTAGGGTGGTAGCAGAGACAATATCGCTAAAGCGATTGATTAACTTGCTGACTTGAGCCAGCTCGCCACGGCTCCCTAGGGTCTCGACTGATAGGGCAAAACCAGCATTCGGCATGGCCCAGGCTTGAGCTAGCCATTGCAGCATGGTATTGTGGCGGATAATGCCGCTGAAGCGATTTTCACGGTCTAAGACGGCTACGTAAGGTAAGTCGTTGAGGGTAAAGACCAGATGGTAGAAGGAGTCTTGCTCGTGTACTACGCGGGTGGTATTTTTTAGGAAGTGGGTGACAGGTAAGCGACTCAAATCCTCATCAGGGTGATGGTAGGCGTATTGATAGATATGATAGCGATAGAGATTACCGCGGTAGAGGGTTTGGGTGGCATCTAAGACGGGTACACAGCGTAGCCCTTGGTCTTCTAATAAATCCAAGGCGCTAGCGCAGTTATCGGCTTCGGTTAGATAGCTAATCTGTTGTTTAGGGACGACCAGTTGTTCAATCATGGCGGCACTCCTTTCTGGGGAACTTCTAGCCCTATCATAGGGCCCAATCTCGTATAGTGTATCAAAAATAAGGGCAAAACACAATATTTTCTCATGGATATCTCATAGAATATTAAAAATATCTAAAAGAAAACGTATTATTGACCTCTAGCTCTTGCAATTTGCAGCATTTTTACCTATTATTAAAGTTAACATTATATTGTAAAAGCAAAAGGAGATTGACGACAATGGACCCCTCGGGGAATTTAAGTACACAAATCTTATTAATCTTAGTACTAACCTTTATTAATGCGATTTTCTCGGCATCAGAGATTGCCTTCGTGTCGCTCAACCAACAAAAGATGACGCAATTGGCTGAATCAGGTAATGTTAAAGCCCAACGCGTGATGAAATTGTTGGATAATTCGGACGACTTTTTGGCCACTATTCAAGTAGCCATCACCTTAGCAGGCTTCTTCTCTAGTGCGTCGGCTGCAACTACCTTTGCAGATCGAATTATGACTTGGCTACCAAGTTTGCCGGGCGGAAAAGCAGTCGCGATTTTGATTGTCACCTTTGTTTTATCTTATTTAACCCTGGTTTTAGGGGAACTTTATCCTAAGCAAGTCGCCCTTCAGATGCCTGAAGAGATTGCCTTAGGAACGGCGGGCTTTATCTCTGTTACCCAGTGGCTAGCCAAGCCTTTTGTGGGCTTGCTGACGGCTTCAACAGGGCTTTTGAAGCGGTTGACGCCAATTGATTTTACCAAAGAAGAAGAGAAGTTCACCCGTAGTGAGATGAAGGCCCTCTTGGCTAACAGCCGCAATGACGGTGCCATTGACACGGATGAGTTTGCTATGATGCAGGGCGTGCTATCACTTGATAGTAAGCTAGCTCGTGAGGTTATGGTGCCTCGGACAGACACCCAGATGATTGATATTGAAGATCCACTGGAAGAAAATATTAATGCCTTATTAGATAGTCCTTTCTCTCGTATTCCACTCTATGAAGGGGATAAGGACAATGTGATTGGTGTGATTCACGTCAAGAACCTCTTACGTGCCTCACGTGAGCATGGCTTTGATAACTTAGATTTACGTGAGATTGCCAATGAACCAATGTTTGTGCCGGATACTATCTATACGGATGATTTACTCCTCGAATTCCGTCGCGAACAAACCCATTTGGCTATCCTCAAGGATGAATACGGCGGTGTCGAAGGGATTGTCACCCTAGAAGACTTAATTGAAGAAATTGTCGGGGAAATCGAAGACGAGTCCGATATCAATAGTGAGTCACTTCAAGCGATTGATGAAACCCACTGGGAAATTGACGGCGGTATGACCCTAGATAAGTTTAATGCGACTTTCAATGAGTCAGTCCGATCTGAGGACGTGGAGACCATTGCCGGCCTCATGATTCAAATTATCGGCTATGTGCCAGATGATGATGAACGCTTGTCGGTACGGGTTAACGACTATGTCTTGACTACCACACAAATTGAAAATGGCCGTATTCGTTGGGTACTGCTAACACTAGATGCTGAGCGCACCATGGCCACTGATTTTGATTACCAAGACTTCGAAGAAGAAGAATTTGGTGACGAAGAAAACGAAGAAAACTAGACTTCTAAAGGGGTAGAGACCATCGTCTCTGCCTCTTCTGCTATAGAATTTGAGAGGAAGGAAAGAGTATGATTATCTTAATTATGGGGGCGTCCCATACAGGCAAAACCCTACTCGCCCAGAGACTATTGGAAAAATATCATTATCCCTACCTATCCATCGACCATCTAAAAATGGGCTTGATTCGGAGTGGGCATAGTCCCCATCATGCCATGACGGATGATCAGACCTTGACCGAATTTCTCTGGCCGATTGTGCGGGAGATGATTAAAACAGCCATTGAGAATGGGCAAAATTTGATAGTAGAAGGCTGCTATATCCCTTTTGATTGGGCCAAGGATTTTGAAGCAGACGAACTTAGCCAGATTAAGTATTATTGCCTAATCATGAGTGAGGATTATATTAGAAAGCACTTTGCCGATATCAAAGCACATGCCAATGCCATTGAACAAAGGGTAGATGACACTTGGTGTACCCTTGACAGCGTCTTGCGGGACAATGCCAGACAGCTAGCTCAGGCTAAGCAAGCGGGCGCCAACTATCTTCTGATTCAAGACGGTTACCAAGTAGAAATCGACTTATAAAAGCTATGGGGCACTGCTGACGCGGTGCCTTTTACTGTGTCTTGCTTTCGCTAAACTCGCAATGTTTGAAGGCAGTCTTTATGACATACCCCTAGGCTTCGGCCTGGGGGTCTTTTTTGTATGGAGAAAACCACCAGCAATGCTGGTGGTTCCGGAGAGCTTACAGCGAGGTAAGCAAAAAGACCTCCCAAGTGGTAAACTTAGTGTAGGTTTCCCGACCACACAAAAAGAACCAGGGAGGTATCCTTATGAAAAAGGACAATGATAGTTTAGCACACACAAGTTGGAATTGTAAGTATCATATCGTGTTCGCGCCTAAGTATCGACGGCAAATCATATATGGGAAGTACAAGGCAACGATTGGCAGAATTATCCGTGAATTATGCGAGCGTAAGGGCGTCATTATCCATGAAGCAAATGCCTGCAAAGACCACGTTCATATGTTAGTCAGTATCCCACCAAAACTAAGTGTTTCAAGCTTTATGGGGTATCTGAAAGGAAAAAGTAGTCTGATGATATTTGATCGATACGCCAATTTAAAGTACCGTTATGGGAACCGCAAGTTTTGGTGTCGAGGCTACTTCGTGGATACAGTAGGCCGAAACAAGGAGAAGATAGAAGAATACATTCGGAATCAAGTTCGTGAGGACCAGGTAGCAGAACAACTGAGTTTGTTCGAAGTGACAGATCCTTTCACGGGAGAAAAGTATCGGAGAAAGTAAGTGGAGCTCTTTGAGAGCTAGCGAGGGAAAGTGGTGCAGGAGGGAAACCGATTCAGTAGGCCTTTAGGCCGTGGCCGGTAGCATAGGCTTCCAGCCGCAGAGCAAACCGCCCGTTGTCACGGGCGGTTTTGATTTATTTGCATTCAACTATTGCAAAAAATGCAATGGTTGACTTGGCTTCTATTTACGGTTTTTGGTCTAAAAGTATATTTTCATGTCGAAAAAAAGCCACCTAAACGAGAACACGAGGTCACCTTCGAAATCAGCCTCTGGTTGTTCAAGCTCAAGTGGCGCATCAAGTGGGAAGCGTAAGCTCCTACACCCCTCCGGGGGTCATGCTTAGTATATCATAAAAAACAGTGAAAATGAAGAACTTCAAGGTCGAATTCAAAATAGAGCGCACGAAGCCAGATTGGAAAGCTCTAATCGGACGGATTATCATCATCGGCGCTTTGTAGCTAACCTTTAAGTAGGAGATGACAACAATGTGGACGGCAGAGTAGCAGGAAAGACTAACTAATTGTCACGCAAAGTCTTTTATCTCAAGTGGGTAAGCGACCTATAAAATCTGACCCCATTTTGACCCCTGAAATTTAGAAAGAGGTCAGAATGGGGTCTTTTTTTTGCGCAATATGAATAATAGGAATAACGTAAAATAGCCAATGATATTTATTCGGCGTTTATGGTATACTATAGGTAGATAAAGGCGGAAAGGAGATGAGGCCATGCACGCTAAGATTAACGCAGAAGAAGTCTTACGACGTCTGAAGAATCAGACCATTAACTATGACAAGGTCTTACGCAAAATGATTGTTAAATGGGAGGCCCAAGAAGACAAGCCAACCATTCTCTTGCATTCTTGCTGTGCACCTTGTTCGACTTCCACCCTCGAATTCCTCTGCCAGCACGCGGAGGTGACCATCTTCTTCTCTAACTCCAATATTCATCCTAAGTCTGAGTATCAGCGCCGGGCCCATGAGCAGAAGCGCTTCGTTGACCAATTCAATGAACGGACTGGCCATCAGGCGGGCTTTATTGAAGATGAATATCGGCCAGAAGTCTTTACGCGTATGGTCATGTTCCATCAATTGGCTGAAGAAGAAGAGGGGGGCGAGCGTTGCTCGGCTTGCTTTAATATGCGACTAGACCGGGTAGCCCAAGTGGCCCAAGAATTGGGCTTTGACTACTTTGGTTCGGCTCTGACCCTATCCCCTAAGAAAAACAGTCAGCTTATTAATGAATTGGGGCTAGAGGTTCAACAACTCTATGATGTTAACTACTTACCCAGTGACTTTAAGAAAAATAAAGGCTATGAGCGTTCAATCGTCATGTGCCGCGAATACGATGTCTATCGCCAGTGTTACTGTGGCTGTGTCTTTGCAGCCAAGCAACAAGGGGTGGATTTACGGGAGGTGAATAAGGAAGCCTTGGCTTATCTCAAGGATAAGCACGAGAATTGGGACAAGATTTCATTTAACTTTGGCAGGAGCAAGGCGAAGGAGGCCAAAGAAAACCATGATTAAGATATTTGGTGGCGTGGTGGACAACCACTTGCCGCGCGTGGAGACCAATCGCCTAGTCCTGCGCAAGCGGACCTTGGCGGACGCAGAAGATATGTTTGCTTATGCTCATTTGGATACCGTGGCTCAGGCGGCGGGGTTCCCGCGCATTCGGAGTCTAGAACAAGAAATTACCTACTTTACCCAGGTTTTTCCTCAAGAAATGAGTTATCGCAGGGTGCCGATTGGTTATGGCATTACCCTTAAGGGAATTGATCGAGTGATTGGCTCCATTGATTTTATTGATCGTCTGGGGCCAGATATCTTAGAGATTGGCTATGTCCTACATCCTACTTATTGGGGACGGGGCATTGCGCCGGAAGCTGTGTCAGCCTTTATCGAGGTGGCTTTTGGCCTACTGGATCTCTACAAATTAGAGGCATCCTGTTATAGCAGTAATGAACAGAGTCAGTCAGTCTTACGCAAATGTGGCTTTTCCCTAGAAGCTTGTTTGCGGGGTAGACACCAACTGGATGATGCCCGCATCGATGACTTACGTTATGGACTACTTAAGTCAGACTGGGCTCGCCGGCGCGAGCGAGCTTCTTACGCATAAGCTAAAATGGAACCGGTACTGTATAGTGCTAGAGTACTAGCCAGGAAAACAGGGTCAGAGTGCAAGCTCTGGCCTTGTTTTTGTCTATCGAGCCAGGAATGGAAAGCGCTTGTCGATAGCCCCCCTCATTGCGTATAATAGAAGTAATCAGTAATTTATGCTAGCCTAGCAATCACTATTTTATCGTCACTCGCTAAAGGAGGTAATGCTATGACCACTCAGCCCCTCACTCTGGCCTATATCGGCAATGGCAAGAGTACCAACCGCTATCACCTACCCTTCGTCGATCAACTGCCCCATTTGTTTCGGGTCAAAAGCGTCTATGTCCGGCATTTTAACTTTGCTTGGCCCAAACGCCCAGATATCCACTATAGTCAGGACTTAGCGGCTATTTTAGCAGACCCTGAAGTGGACTTAGTGGTCATCACGACACCCTTGGACTCCCACTATGACTATATTAAACAGGCCCTCCTAGCTGGCAAACACGTTTTGTGTGAGAAGCCTTTTTTAGCGACTGCCCAAGAGGCGCGCGAGCTCTTTGGCTTGGCGGAAGCATTAGGCCTACACCTAGAGTGCTATCAAAATCGTCGCTATGATTCGGACTACCTCACTAGCCTAGCGGTCATCGAGTCGGGTAAGTTGGGTGATTTGCTGGAAGTCGAGATGCACTTTGATTACTATCGACCAGAAGTTCCGCAAGGGCAAGAAACCTTTACCCTCAATTCGAGCTTTCTCTACAGCCACGCCTGCCATACTTTAGACCAGGTGATTGCCTACTTTGGCCGGCCTGACCGGGTGGTCTACGATGTTCGATCTCTCCTAGGCCCCAATCGGATGAATGATTACTTCGACCTGGACCTCTATTATGGTCCCCTCAAGGTTTCCGTTAAATCCTCCTACTTCCGCCTAGAAGAACGACCTTCCTTCCAACTCTATGGCAGTAAAGGCTCCTTTATCAAGGCTAGCAAGGACCGCCAGGAGGAAGATCTCAAGGCCTTCTATATGCCAGACCAGCCTGATTTTGGTTTGGACAGGCCAGAGCACTATGGCATTCTGTCTAGCCTCGATCAAGAGGGGCGCCTAGTCCGACAAGCCATCCAGAGTCAAAGGGGCGATTATGGCCGCGTCTATCAGGCCCTCTATGCCACAGTCAGAGAAGGCGCCCCCCGTCGCGTTCAACCGCAAGAGACCTTGCTTCAGCTAGAAATATTAGAAGCCGGTATTGCCAGTCTGAAGGCCAGTTGGCAAGTAGCACCTTAGTATTCAGCCAATAACTTAATTTTAAGAAAAGGAGTTGTCGCCCATGGCCAACTTTATCTGGGATCTGGACGGGACCCTCATTAATTCCTATCCCCATACCCTAGAGGCGCTAGCCGAAACCTATCAAGCCTTGGGACTCAGCTTTGACCGAGAGGCAGTGGCAACCTATATTATTGATTATTCCATCCGTGACCTCATCGCTAATCTAGTGGCTTCTGGCCAGATAGAGCGCGACCGTTTTGTGGCTAGACTCAAACAAGCGACCGCTGCTCGGGACGGACAGATTGGTCCCATGGAAGGAGCAGATGCCACCCTAGCTGGCTTGAAGCAAGCAGGCCATCGGCACTTTGTCTACACCCATAAGGACAAGGCAGCCTTCCAAGTTCTGGACCGATTGGGTTGGTCTGACTATTTCGATGAAGTCATTACAATTGAAGCAGGTTTTAAGCGCAAGCCTGATCCTCAAGGGGTGCATTACCTCTTAGCTAAATATCAATTGGATCCGGCTCAAACCTACTATGTCGGTGACCGCGACCTAGATATTGAGTGTGCGCTGGCTGCTGGTGTAGGAAGCATTAACTTTATCGGTCCAGAGACTGGTCGGCAACGCGTCATGACGCAGTTAAAGGATATTCTGGATTGGTTTGCGCCTCATGATGGCCCCGTCACACCGGAATTTAAGGCTAAGTTAGCGGCTTGTTTGTCAGCCAGTTTGACACCTTTGGATCATCTTTCGCTGAATGCAGTTTTCCGGGCCGACTTGCCTCAGTATCAGCGGTGCTATTTCGTCAAAGTGTATGCCGAAGCAGACAAGTTTAAGCGGGATAAGCTAGGTCTCCTAGCAATCTGGCCCGATTGGTATGTCGCGGACCTAGTCTTAGAAGGGCGCCATGTTCTCATTCAAGACTGGCAGGAACTAGCCCCAGTGGTGGCGCCAAGCCTTGAGGACTTAGGCCAACTAGGTGAGCTCCTAGCTAAAACGCATTTGAAGCTGGCGCCTTTAGCTGATCACTTGCGACGTCAACCGCCGCTCAGTCAGCAAGTAAATAGCTGGCATCAGGATTTACTTGGTAGCTCTGAAGCGGCAAGGCTAGCACCCCTCTATGATTTTTTCCAAGCTCGCTTTGAGCAAATCGATGCGGAGTATGCCAGTCTTCCGCAAGCGGTTCTGCATGGGGACTACTCCTGGCGTAACCTCAAACGTAGGGGAGATGAGTGGGCGGTCATTGACTTTGAGCGCCTTGTGGTCGATATTCCCTGGCGTGAATTAGGTAAGCTCTGGCTGCGTGAAGTCAAGTCGACAGAAGAACGCCAAGCCTTTCTAGCAGGCTACCGCAAGATTCTGCCCCTGCAAGAACCAAGCCCCCTGCTAGATGCCTGTCTCTCCTTCCAATTGGCCCAAGGCATCTACCGCTATGTCCTCAAGGTTGATGACCGAGAGTTCCGTCAGATGGCGGATGAGGTGATTGAGGATGTTCAAGCCTGGTGTGTGAGTCAAGGATTGGATATGAGTAATTAATTTTTTTACCACAGCCCCTCAATTTTTTGCTATAATATTCACTAGAAGAGGTGATAGTATGCGTAGGAGATTTCAAGAATTTGCGGCTCGCCGCAATAAGACACGCTATGTCTTAGCGGGTCTCTTAGTCGGGGGGCTAGTGGGGTGTATTGTGTCGGCTTTCCGCTTTATGATAGGTGCTGTCCTGTCATGGATTGTGTCAGCCTATCAGGCCATGCAGGTTAATCCTTGGCTGATTTTGCCTTATATTGCAGGGACCCTAGTCCTAGGCTATGTTCTAGGCCTAATTGTTCGGAGTGAACCTTATATTAAGGGCAGCGGGATCCCGCAGGTAGAGCTCCAACTTCAAGGGCATCTAAGCCTTAACTGGTGGTCTATTCTCTGGAAGAAATTTGTGGCGGGCGGTATTGCTATTGGGTCCGGACTCTTCCTAGGCCGAGAAGGTCCCTCCATTCAATTGGGATCAGCAGTTGGTCAGGGGGTCGCTAAGGTAACCAAGAGCAATCGCGTCCAAGAGAATATTCTGATTTCCAGTGGGGCAGGTGCCGGTCTAGCGACGGCTTTTAATGCGCCCATTGCGGGTTTGCTTTTTGTTTTGGAAGAGATTCACCATAGCTTCAGTCCGACGGTCGCTTTAACGACTTTGACAGCAACGGTGACGGCTAACTTTATCTCCCTACATGTTTTTGGTAATCATCCAGCGCTTGATTTAGGTAATCATCTCAAGTTTCCTGTCGCCTATTACGGTTATTTGGTAGTTTTAGGCCTTTTGTTAGCAACTTTCGGTTGGTGCTATCAACGTGTGACCTTTGCCTTGCCACGGCTTTATGCTAAGTTAGTGCCTTGGGTTAACCCGCCTTTCTATGGCATTGTGGCTGGCTTGCTTATCATTCCAATTGGATTGGTGGCACCCCACATTCTAGGCGGGGGTGGTGAGTTGATTTTAGAATTAGCTCACACTAAGACGCCGCTCTTAGTCCTAGCCCTTATTCTCCTAGTGCGTTTTGTATTTTCCATGGTTTCCTATGGGACTGGCCTGCCGGGCGGGATTTTCCTACCTATCCTGTCCCTAGGTGCCTTAGTAGGTGCTTTATACGGCCAGTTCATTATCAATGTCACCGGCATGGATCAGGAACTCCTGCTCTGCTTTATTTTCTTCGCTATGGCAGGAGGCTTTGCAGCCATCGGGAAAGCGCCACTTACGGCTCTGCTTCTGGTAAGTGAAATGGTAGGGGGCCTCAACCAACTCATGCCGCTCGCGGTAGTGGTCCTATCTGCCTTCCTTCTTGCGGAAGCCCTTAAGATGCCGCCAATTTATGAGGCATTAGCTGAAAAAATGCTGCACCAAGAGGACCTAGCCAAGACAGGGCGACGGACCACCTTCGAAGTGCCCATTTATGTTGACAGCCCCTTGGTTGGCCAGAAGGTGGCCGCTATTAAATGGCCTGAAGAGGTCTTGATTGCCACCATTCGCCGTGGTGAGAAAGAGTACATCACCAAAGGCAAAATGGTCCTGCAGGCAGGCGATATTCTGATTGCGGTGACGGATGAAGGCATTGTGGGCAACATGCATCAAGCCATGACCCAACTAGCTATGCCAGCGCAAGATGAATGACAATAAAAAAAGGCTGAGACAGCGTCTCAGCCTTTTTCGTTGTTAGTTTTGCATTTGGCGTTTAGAGTAAAGCCACCCGGTCAAAATCACTAGGGCGCAGAGTAAGCTGAAAACCAAAGTGGTTTGAAGGGAAGAAATCAAACTCCCGCCGATGACTAGCGCGGCCCCAATAATCCCCATAACTGGAGCAAAGAGACTGGTCAGGCGATTGCTAGCCAAGCCCTCGCGATTGAGTTTGATGACGCGAAGATAGAGAATAATGTAGAAGATGTAGTTGAAGACAATGGTAATTTCGCTGACATCTCCCTTGCCCATAATCCCGAATTTTTGCGTTAGGTAATGGATTAAAAGCCAAACTAGCGTAATAGCAGTGAAGAGGATGGCGGAAGGCACAGATACCTGATATTTAGGGTGAATCTCTTCCAAGCGACCTTTTGGTAACATGCCTTTTTCAGCATAGGCCTGTGGTAGACGCATCCCAGCTAAGAGAAGGCCATTGAGGACCCCTAGCATGGAGATAATCACCACGACTAGGATTAGGTTACCAGCGCGTTCACCTAAGAGTGAAGTCAGGGCGTAGGTGATGGCTTGGTCACCAGTTGATAGTACGAAAGTTGCCCCCAGAATGCGGACCATGCCATAGAAGAAGAGCAAGTAAGTCAAGAGAATAATGAGCGGGCCAATAATGAAGGCACGAATCAAATCACGTTTTGGATGTTTGAGCTCAGGTGCAATGGTCACGACATAGTTCCAGCCTTCATAAGTGAAGGCCAGGGGAACTAGGGCTGATAGCCAACCTAAGCCCACATTGCTCGGTTCAATTGCGGAAACACCAGCCGGAAGATTTGGCGCGGGTGCTGACCAGAAGAGACCAGCAAAGACAATCAGGGCCAAGGGTACCATCTTGATGAACATGGTCAGAGTTTGGAAGTAACCCCCGAGGACACGAGAGAGGACATTCAAGGCCATGAAGAAGAGGGTGTAGGCCAGACCTAAGAGTACTTGCTGACCTAGGTTCAGGTCAAGATTGAAGAGTAAGCCGGTGTAAATTGCAGAAGCCCAAGATACGACAGCAACCACACTTGGAATCATGACGAAGGCTAAGAACCAACCATAGCCAGTTGCTAAGCGTGAAGAGATAAAGCGGTCTAAGTAAGCCACAACCCCACCACTTGAAGTCTCTAATTTAGCAAATTCTGACAAGGATAGGGAACCAAAGACGATATTGCTGGCCCCAATGGACAGGACCAGTAAGCCTAAGGCTAGGCTACCACCCGTATAGGTCAGGATGTCATCAGCCTTGAAGTAAATCCCCGAACCGACCACAATCCCAATAATCATCGCTACAGCTGTTAAGAGGCCGTAGGCTTTTTTTGGTTGATTCATATATAATACCTCCTAATATCAAAGATGAATTACTCTACATTATACGCGTTTAGGTCAAGAGGCACAAGAAGAATTTGAATAAAGTGGCAAAAAAATGAGAATTAGATGAGTTCCGTTCGGGATGGAGCGCCTTTTATACTAGAAATATTTGTAAAAGCTACTATAAATATGACAAAAGTTCCTTAGTGATTAATCAGCACATAGAGAAGGTGGCAAAGTAAGATAGAAAAATATTTGCTAGGAGCTTACAATTATATTAGGTAAGTATGATTACTTTTATGAGGAGGAGAGGCGTATGGAACTCCAAAGCCAAACGCTTATCGGACATTTTGTCTGCAATCATCAACAGTTTTACTTAGACCGGCTGACCAATAGACAGACGGGAAAGACCTATCTCTTAAGTGAGAGTGAGCCTTTTGTTATCCATTGGCAGGAGGGCGAGCAGCTAGCCGCTAGCCAGATGCAAGCTCAGCTTGAGAAAGATACCTCAGAAGCCATTCAGGTAGATTACCAAGACGACCTAGCGCGAGTCAAGGTGATTTACGAGCTAATAGACGGCTATCTTAAATGCAAGGTTAGCCTCTTAGAGGCAAAACAGGCGATTAATTTCCTAGATTTATCGGCCATGACCTTCCAGGAGGATGCCAAGTTTTATCCGCCAAAGGAACAAGAGGCAATTCCTGAGATGGCAGGATTTAGTGGTTACTATGTGGCCTGTGGCCAGCCAGTCTACGCCAATAGTTTCTTCCTAGGGATGGAATTTCCCCTAGCAGAGAATCGCCTAGAAGAAGGTCGCTATTGGTCACGCTACTATCTAGGGCGAGAGGTGACTTCAGACCAACCAGTGAATTTACATGCGACGGTTATAGGATCAGCGGCAAGCCCTGAATATTCAAGCATCCAACAAGCCTTCTTCGCTTACATCGATAGCATTGCATTACCAAACCACTTCCGCCTACAATATAATTCCTGGTACGACCATATGTTAGACATTGACGAGGACAAGATTATGACTTCCTTTGCCGCTATACGAGCAGGTTTCAGTGATTATGGGGTGCCACTGGATACTTATGTGGTCGACGATGGCTGGGCCAATTATGAGAGCTTTTGGGAATTCAACGAGAAATTTCCGCTTGGCCTCTCATGTATCAAGGATCAAGTGGCAAGTTATGGTGGCCAGCTTGGCCTTTGGATGGGGCCACGCGGTGGCTATGGGGGCACGCAGCTGACCATGAGCAACTGGCTCAAGGCTCATCCAGAATTAGGGCTAGGGACTAAAAATGAACGCACTCAAGACGTCAATGTGGGTGACCCGGCCTATTTGGATGCCTTAGAAGCTAAGCTTCTAGCCTATCAGGACCAGTATGATCTGTCTTATTGGAAGCTAGATGGCTTTTTGATTGAGCCCGCCCAAGATGATGCCTCTGGTCCTCATGGCATGCACCAGATGACGGCGACTTACGAACGTTTGATTAGGCTCTTCCAGAACCTCCGGACAGCCTATCGCCAAAAACATGCCCAAGACCATGATGAAAAAGGGGCGAAGCGAGATTTATGGTTGAATTTAACTTCTTACGTCAATCCAAGCCCTTGGTGGCTAGCCTATGTCAATAGCCTATGGATTCAAGTTTCTCAGGATACAGGCTACGATTCACTTGGGGAGACTGATTTTGCCCGTATGATGACCTATCGAGATGATCGTTATCACGCCTTCATTCGCGAGCGAGCTATCCAAGTGCCACAGAAATACTTCTATAACCATGAGCCAATCTTTGCTCATCGGGCGACTGCAGGGCTCTTAGACCATCCTATCCAGGCCAGTGTCAGTGAATTCCGTGACTATCTCTACTTTATTGGGACGCGCGGTAATGCCTTCTGGGAGTGCTATTATTCCTACGACCTCTTCGACCAGGAACGTTGGCGTGCCAATGCCGAGGCCATTCGCTGGGTACAGGATAACTATGACGATTGCCTTAAGAATAGTCGCTTTATCGGCCATAAGCCAGCTGACCATACGGGGTTGTATGGCTATCGCTGTTTGAGTGATGACGGGCGTCGTGTCATTCTGTCGCTACGTAATCCGACAGCTCAACCTCAAACCTATGTTTTGGGGGATGGCGAACTCCAGACCCTCATGCAAGTCGCAGGTCGTGCAAGCTTGGAACGGACGGAAAAGCATATTTGGCAGGCTACTTTAGCGCCTCAGGAACTGGTCATCTATCAACTGACCTATGCTGATCCCATGGTTGGTTCAAGAACTTAGAATGTTAAAAAAATCCGCACTGATTGAGTGCGGATTTTTGTATGCCATCATACCCCTCGGCTAACGATAGCGCCGACGCCATTCCATAGGTGTCATTCCCTTGACACGTTTGAAGGCCGAAGAAAAGTTGAACTGATTGCTGTAGCCAATTTGATCGGCAATGTCGCGAATGGAACGATTAGTTGAGGCCAAGAGCTCGCAGGATTGGTTGATACGATAGGTCAAGATAAACTGCGAAGGTGTCATGTGGAGCTCTTGTTTGAAGAGTCGGGTGAAATAGTTGCGGTTGAGGTGGCAGATGTCTGCCAGTTGATCGACGCTGGGATTGTCCATATAGTGGTCCTGGATATAGTGGATAGCCTCTCGAATATAGAAGGAGTGAATCTCGTTAGGACGCTGCTGAGGACTGTGCTTGGAAAAGCGAATCAGATGATCAACTAAGAGATAGAGCTGGGCAATCAGAAAGGACTCATGCTGGGAGTGGTTGCGGATGATGGTCTCTAGAGTGTCTTTGATACTAGAGATAATCATGGGCTTATGAGGTGTAAAGATTAGGTTGTTAGCATTCAAACCTGCTTGGCGCATGAAATTAGCAGCCTTAAGTCCATTGAACTCAATCCAGCAATAGGTCCAGGGATCGTCTTGGTCAGCCGTATAGGAACAAACCGTGTTAGGAGGCATGAGAAAGCCTTGGCCTGGTCCCAGTTGAATGGCCTCGTGTCTCTCATTCTCAAGAAAGCTCCCCCGCCCCGACAGGATGTAGTGGAAGAGGTAATTATGGGTCAGGGTTGGCCCATAATGATGCCAGGGGTCACACTTCTCCTTGCCAAACTGAATGGGGTAGAGGTCAACAGAAGATATATTATGGAAAACGTAAAACTCTTGCTCGGACATGGATATCACCTCGTCTGATAGAAGTTATAATACTATTATAATGCTAGTTAGCTTAGATAGTCAATTTAGATATGTTGAAAAGAGACAAAATATATGTTGTACGTACATGATGCGTCATTCTTAAATAAAAAACTAGGCATTATAAGATATGAAACCGCTATCTACCAGTGTATAATTTAAATATCAAATAAATAAGGAGTGTTCATCATGTTATCAGCACATAAACGTCGTTGGCCAAGCTTTATATTCAGCCTATTATTGGTATTGGGTGTAGTAACTCCAACACTATTTGTACATGATTCTGTGGCCGCACAAGGGCAGACAACAATTACTTACGGTATTTGGGACTCACGCCAAGAGCCGGGGTTGAGACAGATTGCAGACGATTTTGAAAAAGCTAATCCTGATATCAAGGTTGATATCCAGGTAACAGGATGGGAAGGCTATTGGACAATGTTAGAGGCTGCTGCGACAGGTGGATCACTACCTGATGTATTCTGGATGCATTCAAATGAAATCTATAAATACGGTGCTAATGATCAATTGTTGCCACTGGATGATTTAATCAAGGAATCTAACTTAGATCTTAGCAAATTCCCTCAAGGTCTGGTTGATATTTATAAGGTCAACGGTCATCAGTATGGTATTCCAAAAGACTTTGACACTATCGCATTATGGTATAACAAGAAGTTATTTGATGAAGCGGGTGTTGCCTATCCGACTGATAAGTGGACCTGGGATGATTTAAAAGAAGCCGCAAAGAAATTAACTAATAAGGATAAGGAAATTTATGGTATTGCTACAATGCTAGCAAACCAAGAAGGCTTTTATAATTTTATGTATACCAATGGTGGGACTGCTTTAACATCTGACAATAAGTCTGGCTACACGGATCCAAAGACAGTTGAAGCGTTAGAATATTATTTCAGTTTTGGACGAGAAGGCCTAAGTCCAACTACTGGCGATGCCATGGATTATTTCGCTAATGATAAGGCAGCGATGGCTCTCTTTGGTTCATGGCGGATTGGGAGCATTATCAGTAATGAAAGTCTTAAAGATAAGGTGGATGTAGTGCCATTGCCTAGCAAAGATGGTAAGAGAGTATCTATTTATAATGGTTTAGCAAATGCTATCTCTGCTAAGACAGAGCATAAAGAAGCGGCTTGGAAATTTGTTAATTATCTGTCCAGCAAAGAGGTACAAGAAAAGGCCTCCAAACTAGGGGTTGCAATCTCCGCCTATGAAGGTGCTTCTGATGTTTGGGTGGATACTAACAAGCAATTTAACCTTAAGTCATACATAGAAGAGATCAAAGATGCTCAAATCCGTCCATATACACACGAAACCACAAAATGGGAAGAAAAAGTATATGAAATTCTTAAGCCAGCATATCTAGGTGAAAAACCAGTGAAAGAAGCTGCAGAAGAAGCAGCTAAAGCTATGAACGAGCTTATAGAAGAGGAAGAGTAGTGCTTAATAAGTAATGTTTGTGTGGGGCTATCTTGAAAGGTTAGGTAGCCCCGCTCTTCAGATATGAAGATATTATAAAGGCAAGCAAGGCGGTGAAATCAATGACAAACTCGTTTAAGAAGAAAGATTGGATATGGGCATATGGCTTTGTTGCGCCGACTATTCTGGGGCTCCTTATTCTCAATATCATTCCAATTTTTCAAACCTTTTATTTGAGCTTTCATAAGTCAGGCGCATTTGGAAAGGGCGATAAATTTATTGGCCTTAAAAATTATGCGAAGTTATTTTCGGATCCCCAAGTCTGGCAAGCAACGTGGAACACTTTACGCTATATGCTACTTGTCGTTCCACCGACTATCGTTATTTCCTTAATTCTAGCGGTTATTCTGAATAGTAAAATTAAAGGGCGAAATTTCTATCGCTCAGTTTACTTCTTGCCTATGGTTGCAGCGCCGGCCGCTATTACCATGGTATGGAAATGGCTCTATAATACCCAGTTTGGTTTAATAAACCATGTATTAGGTTATTTTGGAGTTGGCCCGATTGCCTGGATTGATGATCCGCAATTTGCTATGTACTCTGTTGCCATCATCGGCATTTGGGGAAGTATTGGTTACAACATGATACTTTTGTTAGCCGGGTTACAAGAAATCCCTAAAGATTATTACGAAGCAGCCACAATGGATGGAGCAACGCCCATTAAAAAGTTATTTTCGATTACCTTACCGCTCTTGTCACCACAGATATTCTTTGTTTTGGTAACAAGTATTATTTCATCTTTACAGGTGTTCGATACTATCTATATGATGATACTTAATACCAGTCCAGCCTATGACTCAACAGTTTCTTTAGTTTACCTTTTCTATAATAATACCTTTAAGTATAGTGATAAAGGCTATGGATCGACTATTGTCATATTGTTATTGGCGATTATTATGCTAATTACCGTGATTCAAGTTCGGCTCCAGAAGAAATGGGTTAATTATATGGAGGGATAATTATGTCAAAACCGATGGTATCAAAAGGTCTAGTTCATGTATTTTTGATTCTAGTAGCTCTATCTATGTTGTTACCCTTCTTATGGATGGTTCTGACCTCCTTCAAGACGGTAACGGAATCTACTCAATTAGATCCATTTGTCTTCTGGCCCAGCCAGTGGCATTTTGAGAATTATACGCAAGTAATTCGAGATAATAACTTCGCAGTCCTATATTTTAATACACTAGCTATGATGTTTTTTAGACTAGTATGTGGCTTGCTATTTTCAGCGATGGCAGCCTATGCCTTTGCTCGACTGCAATTTCCAGGCAGAGATTTGTTATTTGGATTGGTGCTTTTCCAAATGATGATTCCCTCTCAAATTTTCATTATTCCGCAATACCTGATGGTAGATGCTATGGGCATGCGTAACACGATTTTTGCGCTTGTTTTCCCTGGGATTGTCTCAGCATTCGGTACTTTTCTCTTGAGACAGTTCTTTATGGGACTACCACGATCCTTAGAAGAATCTGCCATTCTTGATGGGGCCAATGTGGGACAAATATTCTTTTCCATCATGCTACCATTGGCAAAATCTGGTCTGGTTGCCTTAGGTATCTTCACAGCGCTATTTGCTTTTAAGGATTTAATGTGGCCACTAATCATTAATCCACAGGTAGATAAAGCGACCCTTTCATCTGCTTTATCCAAGATACAAGGCGCCTACACAGTCAACTATCCGCATTTGATGGCCGCATCAGTACTTGCAATATGGCCAATGGCGCTAATTTATGTCTTCTTCCAACGACAATTTATTCAAGGTATTGCAACAACTGGTAGCAAATTATAAGGAGGGGTTTAGATGATACATTACAACGACAAAAATAAGACCTTTCATCTTCAAAATGATCAAATTTCTTATGTTATGAAAGTTGATGAATATGGTGTGTTAAGTCATTGCTATTTTGGCTCACGATTACCACGATATTCTAACTACTTGTCTTACCCAGTCATTCATAGGGACTTTGAAGTTGACTTTGTTGATCAAAATCAAAAGACTAAACGAGATTGGTCATTAGGAAATATCTTACAGGAATTTCCAGGATATAATCATGGCGATTATCGTCACCCGGCTTTAATCTTACGGCAAATGGACGGAAGTAGTGTGACAGATTTTAGATATCAGTCATATGAAATTATAAAGGGGGCCTCATCTATAGAGGGGCTACCGCATGCTTATGTCGATTCAAGTGAGCTGGCTGAAACGCTGAAAGTTCGTTTGGGCGATCCAATCCACTCATGGTTTGTAGATCTCTACTATACAGTTTTCAGGAATCATCCGATTATTACTCGTTGGGCAGTCTTCCGAAATGAAAGTGCAGAACCGGTAACGATAGAGCGTATGGCTAGTTTTAGTTTAGATCTATCACCTCGTCCATCTGAAATCATTCAACTGAATGGTGCTTGGGGACGCGAAAGAATGCTCGAGAGAGAAGCCGTACACCGAGGTCGTAAGGTATATGATAGTAAGCGGGGGACGAGTAGTCATCAACAAACTCCGTTTATGGCTTTGGTATCTCCAAACACAACGGAAAATCAAGGGGTTGCCCTAGGGGTTCAGTTGGTATATAGCGGTAGCCACGAGCTTAGTGTAGAACAGGACCCCTATCAACAAATCCGATTACAAGCAGGGATCCAATCGACAGGTTTCCACTGGAAAGTAGAGCCCGACCAAGAATTTGCTACACCACAAGTTGTGCTCGCTTATAGTGAAGATGGCTTAAATGGTATGTCACAAGCATTCCATCATTTCCTTAAAAACCATCTCATCCCAGCTCGCTTCCGAGATAAAGAACGTCCTGTACTTATTAATAATTGGGAAGGTACCTATTTTGCCTTTACTGAAGAACGTCTGCATGCAATGGTGGACTCAGCTTCAGATTTAGGTGTTGAGCTTTTTGTTTTGGATGATGGGTGGTTTGGCAAACGAGATTGGGACGATTCGTCATTGGGCGACTGGTTTGAATATAAGACTAAGCTGCCTCATGGACTTAAAGGTTTAGCGGATTACGTTCATAGTAAAGGGATGCAGTTTGGACTTTGGTTTGAACCTGAGATGATCTCAGAAGATTCTGAGCTCTATCGGCAACACCCTGACTTTGCTCTCCATACACCAGGACGTGCTAAGTCCTATGGTAGAAATCAATATGTTCTAGATATGTCTCGTTCGGATGTACAAGACCATATATACCATCAAATGGTAGCTGTTATCGAGCATACTGGATTGAATTATATTAAATGGGATATGAATCGACATTTAAGTGAAGTTTATTCAAGTGCTTTTCCTTATGATCAACAGGGAGAGATAGCTCATCGGTATATGCTAGGGGTTTATGCCTTAATGTCACGTATTACTTCTCGATATCCAGAAATACTCTTTGAAAGTTGTTCTGGTGGTGGCGGGCGCTTTGATTTAGGGATATTAGCTTATATGCCGCAAGTATGGACTAGTGATAATTCGGATGCGGTAGCTAGATTGAAAATTCAGTATGGAACTTCTCTTATGGTACCTACTAATGCTATGGGGGCACACGTCTCAGCTGTGCCAAATCACCAAACTGGGCGTAAGACACCGCTAGCATCACGAGCGGCAGTTGCTTTCTATGGAGCATTTGGCTATGAGCTAGATTTTACTAAGCTAACAAAATCTGAGCAATCCGAAATAAAGGACCAAGTTGCATTCTATAAAAACCATCGGACTCTTTTCCAACAAGGGACTTTCCATCGTTTACTTAGCCCTTTTGAAGATGATGGGAACCTTACTGCTTGGAGTTTGACCAATGATTCTCAGACAGAATCTATGGTCATGGTCTTCCAAGTATTAAGAAAGGCTTCGCAGCCATTGCAAGTACTTAAACTAGAAGGTCTGAAATCAGAATGTCAATATCGTGTGACCCAAGTACTAGGCGAAGGCGCTTGGGGTGCCACCCTTTCAAAAGAAGAAGGAGGTCCAGAAGCTGAAGCTATGTCTTTAACTGACTCGGCATGTGATGACTCAAATTCTAATAACAGTGGAGTAGAGTCAGGCTTCCAATCATTTGAAGCAAGTGGTGCAGAGTTAATGAAGGCAGGTTTTTATCTCTACCCTCAAGTAACGAAGGATTTTGTAGGTAGGCTCTTCTATGTAGAGGCTATAAAATAATTTAACCGAGGCTAAATTAAAATGAATTTAGCCTCGGTTATTATTTTTAAGGGGTGTTTTGATGGACGAAACATTCAACATCCAAAAGTCAGCAGAAAATTGACAAGATACAAGATGTGAATAGTTAAAATGTTGATTTATCAGGTTTTCATCGGGTGTATAGGGTTAAATCTAGTGAGAAGGAATGAAGCGAAAGCTTTACCAAGCTTTGAGAACTTTGGTATAATGATGACATATTAATAGTCTATTAATTAAAGTCTTAACGGCACGAGGTTTTTTTAGGGCAGACTGTGAGGTAAGGATAATGACAGAAGAAGTCAAGCAAAGCCACCAACCAGGCTTTGAAAGATACATGTCTATTTATACCGCTTTAAGAGTCATTACTTTTGTGACTGGTATTATTATGCTAGTTAACTTAAACCGATACCCAGACGGAAAAGTAGGAGGTAGTCCTAATGTCAGAGAAAAAGAAGCATCATCATAAACCGCACTTTTATGATTTTATGTTTTGGTATACTATCATGAGAATCCTGACTTTTATGACAGGACATCTTTTATTCACTTTTCATCCCTTTGTTCCACTTTTTGCGACTATCTATTTTGGTAGGCTACTAGCTTTCTATTTGTTAATGAGAGGTTGGATAGGCAATAAGGATATCCATTTCAAGGCAGGCTTTCTGATAGATACGATACTGACTGGGATTGAACTTTTACCTTGGTTATTAGGATTCTTAATAATATGGCCATATGCGCTTGGAGCATTAATATCATCCTGGCATATGCCTTTGGTATTTGTGGTTCCAATCGTTATCTGGCTCGTTTTATTTGGAGCCAAGCGCCGTTTTGATTCAGACTAGTCAGATTGGCTGTTTAGTTATGGACTAGTAATATAAGCTTAATTGTAAGTTAAGGAGGCACATGCATTGATTGACGAGAGTAAAAAGGGGCGCCAGTCCAAGTTTAACCTTTACATGACCTTGTACACTGTTTTGCGAGTATTAACGTTGATAACAGGCTTAGATTTAATGTCGTTCGCATTTGTACTTGGGTTTGTATATGTTGGGCGCCTATTGGCTTTCTATTGGTTGATGATTGCGTGGAAAGATCATGATGCGACAATCTTCAAAAGAGGCTACCAACTGGATTTAGTTTTGACCAGTCTAGAAGTAGGCTTAGGGGTGCTTGGAATCTTATTTTTCCCATATATTTTATGGGCAAGCCAAGGCCTTATCCTGATACTATTGATTATCCCTATCATAATCTGGCTAGTACTCCTAGGCGCCAATAACCGTTTCGAAGAAGCAAGGGCTGTTTGGTTACATGAACTGGAAACTAAGAGATACGAGCGGCAATCGTAAGATTAGTAGGGAGCCTAATGACAGAAGAAAACAAGAAGGATCACCAAGCTGATTTCGAAGGTTTCATGATAATTCCGTTTTAAGAATTCTATCTGTTGTGCTAGTCACTTTTTATTAGAGCTACCGCAGTCTACATACAGTGCGGTCTTGCCTAGCTAGTTCTAACTAGGCAAAGCCAGTAAGATTGAATATCCCTAAGAGGAGGAAAACATATGCAAGTTAACAGGTCAGTATCTAATCAGCAACGTTGGTTGCTGGAATGCCAACTGGTTTATCTTTTATTCCGGCTTAGCCCCATTCTTTTTGGTTCTGCCATATTTAGTTGGTTAAGTCAGACTATTTTAGGGCACTTATTGTTAGAAGAAGCAATCTTTTTATTACCACTAGTACTGACTTGGTTAGGTTATAAGTCAAAGCAAGCCTGGTGTCATTATCTAGCTAGCGCGGTCAATGCCGGTATTGTCATCTATACCTTGCTAAGTTTCAATTTTCAAAGCTTATTGGCCTTTTCGCCACTTATCGCTTTATCAAATCTCATCCCAAAACTCTTTGTATCAGTAGTTCCTATGGTTTATTGTGCCTATCAGCAATTCTTGGTCGGACGCCAATTGAATAAGCAAGGAAATCAATTAAAGCTAGTTCCAACTGAGGGGAATAAGGCACTTAATCGTGTGTTTTTAGGCTATCTCTTCATTAAAGGATGGCAGATGCTCATCTTACACCTGAATTATTCTCATGAGCCCCTTTACCTATTAGTTATAATCTTATGTCTTGCTACTACCTACTTAGCTTGGTGGGGTTACCGCCATCATCGCCCGGACTTGCTCAAGAGAGCCTGGAACTTAGATCTAGTTTATCTCCTAATGGCTATCTTGTTTCTTATCGTTTATAGAATCGCTCTTTTGGTGATAGGGGCGATGATTTTTCAATTTCTTAATCAGGCGAGAGATTCCGAGATATTAGCAAATGTTATCTATAGCCTGGGCTTATCTGCTCTACTCTTGATAGGGCTACCGACACTCCCCTTATTTTTCTTACGTAAGCTTAAAGCGGGTGTTCAAGACTATGTCTTTGGCGTGACTTCCCATTACCAAGGGGAAGAAGCCTATCAGTTACAAGATTTAGACCAAGTATTGACCCAAGCAGAGAACTTAAAAGACCAATCGATTGAATGTCGAATGATTATCGATGAGAAGGGCTTTTTAGGACAAGTAGGAGATGCTTACTGGTTTACTTTCAGTCAGTCTACTGGTGGGGGAGCCTCAGCTAAAGTTCTGCGGGTGCGTGTTCAGGGAAAAGTCCCACACGCTATCAGCAGTTGGCAGGGAGTCCTAACTCTTCGTGGACAAGTAGGCTATCATGAAACAGACAGTCAGGCCATCCCTAACGGTTGGTTTCTAGATGCAGACTGGCTTGCTTTTGTGCCAGATAAGAATTAAGAGCTGTTTTTAGAAAGTGCGGGAGACTCCGCACTTTTTTTGGCTAGTCGGTTAATGACGCATTTTGGGGACTCTGTTATAATAAAAGAAAAGAAAGGAGGGACTGCCATGGAACCCATAGTAGACAAAGCAGGCCAAGAACGCGCCTTTGCTTTATTTTTAGTCTTCAAGGTTTTGGCCGGTTTATGGATTTATCAGAACATCTTTAACTGGGACTTCATTAACTTGCCTTTTGCTGCCTGGCTACTAGCTATGGCAGTCACCTGGTTGGCTTGGTTATACCAATTTGGATCCACCATGAGATGGGCCTATCGCTTGGAATGGCTGGGGCTGGTTGTGCTCTGGGGGCGTCTGCTGATGGGGCTGCTTGTGCCAGGGCAAGGAAGCACAAAACTAAGGACTGCCTACGAAGTCGACTTGATGATTCGGTCAGGGGTCTTCTTCCTGGCTTCACTAATTTGGAGTCATCGCCTTAAGAACTTCGCCCAAGCTTGGCCTAAATCAGAAGGGGTTCGAAATAAGAAGCAAGTGGCCTTGGGACGTCATCAGTTGGGCTTGGCTTACTTACAGACAGGGATGTTGCTCTATTTCCTAGTCCCTTTATTGAATAATTTGCGTTTTGGCTTTAACAATTTGGATTGGCGTGAGGCAGCGCTTCTCAATGGCCTCTTAGTCTTGAGCGCGATTCTAGCGACAGTAGCTCGTCATGGCCAGACCTGGCGGCTTTATCTTGGACTTGTAGGAGTTAATCTTCTGCTCTTTTGCTATCCTTTTCTCTATTGGCTCATGATGCGAGGTGGCGTGGGTGTCGGACCTGCTTATTGGCGAAGCCTGGTCTTGTACTTGCCTTTTGCCTATTTGTCGGCGCAAAGCGCCTGGCTAGTTAGCAAAGTGAAGTAAAATATCTACTAATAAATCAAAAAGCATCGTCAGCTAAGAACAGGTTCATAGAGCCTGTTTTCTTTTGCTAAACAATGAAACTTTGTTTCTTTGTTATAAACAATTAGGTGAAACTCAGTTGTCGTAAGGGCTTAAGTATGCTATACTGTAGGCGAAATGGGCTGGGGAGACCCAGTATGAGAGTGGTATATAAATTGATAAGGATAAAGGAGTGAAAGCAATGAGTTGTATTACCAAGATTAAGAGTGCCTTGGAATCCATGACCGCAACCGAGCAAATGATTGGCCGTTATATTTTGGAACACCGTCATGAAGTCTTGGAGATGAATACGCTAGAATTGGGTTGGGCTTCAGGTACATCAGGGGCAGCTTGGACTCGTTTTGCTAAGAAGATGGGCTATAAGGGTTTACCTGCCTTGAAGTTGGATTTGGCCCAAGATCGCACCGATGAAGAGATGCCAGAAGTAGATCTTTTCTTGGATCCAAGGGATACGCTAGGGGCCTTGTTGCATAAGACCCAGACCATTTTGGAACAGAATCTACGTCGAACCTATGAACTCATTGATGAAGCTGTCCTAGCTCAAGCCATTGACATGATGGCCAGTGCCCATCGTCTCTTCCTCTGTGGGATTGGGGGTAGTGGGATCGTCTGCATGGACTTGGTTCACAAATTGACGCGGATTAATCGCCCAGTTACTTATGACCGCGACACCCATGTGCTGATGGCACAGATGGCGCACTGTATGCCAGGAGATGTGGTGTTAGTTGTCAGCTATAGCGGTAATACGCATACCGTTAACCAAATGGCTTATTTGGCTAAGGAGCAAGGGGCTAAGATTATCGCCATTACCGGCCACAATCTCAAGGCACCGCTCGCAAGTTTAGCCGACGTCTGCCTCTTCATTCCTCGGGACGAAAAGGAAATCCGTCTAGGCTCCGTAACTTCTCGAGATGGCTCCTTAATTGTGACAGACCTACTCTACTATGGTGTGGCACAACGCCAATTCCATGCAACCAAGGAACACCTAGTTAAGACCCGGAAAATGATTCGAAAAATTGATTAAAGCAAAAAGGTTGGGTTTAGACCCAACCTTTTTTGTCCAGATAGAGTGGATTAACTAGGCGCTTGACCTCCTAATGATTTGCAGATTTTAAAGTCAATTCAGCAGATTTTTTAAAAGGCGTTTTGAAGAAAATCTATTTCGACTAATGCCTGTATAATAAGTGAATAGGGTATAGAATATAACTTTCTTAATTGGTCACGATTTTATTGGGAGTTCGGGTTAACCCGAACTCGTGGTATAAAATTGAACTAATATAGTTAATGTTGTAGCGAGGCGCCCCTAGGTTATAAACCGTTTACATATCCGAAGAATCATGCTATACTAATTAATAACAAAATGTAAACAAAAGGGCGTAATCAAAGGTTAGTCTTATCTTTATTATTGTCAAAAAGAAAGAAGGATTCACATGGTGAAACGTTTGATTAGTGCCAACACGTCGGAAATTCTGGCCATGTCAGCAGCAGAACTAAAGCAGAGTATTAAGGCTAGTGAAGGTCGAGTGATTTTGTCGGAGAATGTGGGCTTTAAGGAGTCCTACATTGGGGATATTACCAACTCGGAGATGGCTCGCGCTTTTGGGGCGGACCTGATTTTGCTTAACGGGGTGGATTTATTAAATCCGGTCATATCAGCCATCGATCCAAATGTCCCTAATTTTGTCGCAGAGCTCCATCGCCTAGTAGGACGGCCAATTGGGGTTAATCTGGAACCTGTTGATGCTAGCGCCCAGATGAATGAAGAACGTCAGGAATTGGTGACGGGTCGCCAGCTTAATGAAGCTTCCTTACAAGCGGCTCAAGCGCTAGGTGTTGATTTTATCTGTTTGACTGGGAATCCCGGGACCGGTGTGACCAATAAGACCATTGCGTCAGCCATTAGGCTGACTAAGCAGCACTTCTCGGGCTTAGTGATTGCGGGTAAGATGCATGGGGCAGGGGTTGACGAGCCTGTTGCCGACTTAGAAGCGGTCAGCCAATTCATTGAGGCTGGAGCCGATATTATTTTGGCGCCGGCTGTAGGCAGTGTGCCAGGCTTCGATGAGGCCGATCTCAAGGCCATTGTTCAGCGGGCCCATCAAGCAGGTGCCCTAGTCATGAGCGCCATCGGAACTAGCCAAGAAAGTTCGGATACGGACACCATTAAGCAGATGGCTATCCGCAATAAGATTTGTGGGGTAGACATCCAGCACATTGGGGACTCCGGTTACGGCTGTTTGGCTCCAGTGGAGAATATTTTTGCCCTCAGTAAGGCGATTCGCGGCCAACGGCATACCATTTCTATGATTGCGCGTTCCATTAACCGCTAATTAAGGCAATAAAAAGAGCGGACCTTCTACTAGCTTCAGTAGAAGGTCCGCT
>NZ_KI535340.1:407760-650610 GCF_000160075.2 Abiotrophia defectiva ATCC 49176 | reverse complement strand
GAGTAGAGCCGCTCTTTTTATGCTGATAAGAAGTTGGCTTTGACACAGAGGCTAGTGGCTGCCCGCGCAATATTGAGTGGGCTATAGGCCAGGGGAATGAGCCGTATTTTCTTTTGCTTATGGAAGAGCGGGGTGGTAGTCGCCAGCTCCTGGTGCAAGAGGGTGTCAACTAGTGGATAGGAGAAGAATTGGCCGTCAAGGTAGATGGCGTCACTGTCAATCAGCTGACTGAGATTGGATAGGGCAATCGACAGGTAGTGACAGGCTTGCTGAATCAATTGCAGACAGCTAGTATCACCTAAGGCGCAGGCATCCATAATAGTAGCCAGCGTGATAGCTTCAGGCTCTGCTACCAGGCTAGGCAGGAAGGTGGATTGGGCTACCCGATAGAGGGTTTGGGACTTAGCAATCAAGCTAGATTCGCTAGCATAGACTTGTAGGCAGCCCCGTTTACCACAGGTGCAGGCTTCTCCTTGTGGATTCAAAATCGTATGGCCGATTTCGCCAATCAAGAAGTTCTGGCGCCCGTAGATTTGCCCTTGATACATATAGGAACAATGAATACCGTTAGCGACATGGAAAACGATAAAGTTATGGTCGTTTTTCTCATCTTGGCCATAAAGTCTTTGGGCCAGGGTTAAGCAGTGAGACTTATTATCAAAATAAACCGGCAGGCTAAAGGCCTGGGCCAACTCTTCCAAATTGAGATTCTGCCAATGCTGATTGTTGGATTGAATATAGGGACTCAAATCGAAGTCCACATGCCCTGGTAGCCCGACGCCAATGGCGGTCAAGGGAAAGTCAGGATGTTGCGCTATAAATTGATGAATAAAATTAGCTAAGTCAGCGCTAGTCGGGTAGTTACCTAGTTGTTGGAAGGTCATGCTGTAGTCGCTGGCTTGAATCTCACCAAGATTATCCGTAATGACCAAGGCTAGGTATTTTTCAGAGATTTCGACACCTAGATAATAGGCACGATGGGGCATAAGACTAAGCAAGGTTTTCTTACGACCTACCGTGTCATCTTCAGCTTCCCCAACTTCATAGACGAGTTCTTGGCGAATTAAATCCCCGATAATAGCCCCCGTGGTAGCAGGCGTTATGCCCGTTTCTTTAGCAATATCAATACGTGAGAGTGGCGCCTTGGCGTAGAGTTTATCTAAAATGGTGGCCCTTAGAGCGGCCTGTTTCTTGGTTATTGTCATGTCTGGTCACTTCCTTACAAATATCATAACAAAAAATAAATAAATCCTCAAATGAAAACGTTGACATCTGAGGTTCCGGGTTCTATAATATTAATAGAAAGTAAATAATTGTTGAGAATCGGTTCCTTTTTACGCCTGCTTGTTTACATTTTTAAAATAATAGGAATCGGTTCATTTTTTCTTGCTTTCAAATTGAAAGGAAAGGGTGTTATACATGGAAACCAAGCAAATCATGTTAGTCTGTGCTGCTGGCATGTCGACTAGCCTAATGGTATCCAAGATGGAAAAGGCCACAAAAGACCAAGGCTTAGATGCCCATATTTTTGCTGTGCCAGTGCCAGAAGCCAAGGAATATCTCCAGAACAATGCAGTAGATGTCTTATTGTTAGGCCCCCAAGTCCGCTATTTGAAGAACGAATTTTCCGCTGACTTGTCTGCCCGTGGCATTCCAGTGGAGGTCATCCCCATGACAGATTATGGCATGATGAAAGGCGATAAGGTCTTGGCTTTAGCCGTAAGCCTCATGGGATAAAGGAGTCAGCCTATGTCACAAGAAGCCGCATTAGAAGTAGCCATGCAGTTAATTATGTATGGCGGTGAAGCCAAATCCTGTGCCATCGAAGCCATGGCAGCAGCTAAGAAGCGAGATTTCAAGGTTGCCAATGAGCGAATGACAGCGGCTCGAGCAGCCCTCTTAGAAGCCCATCACGCCCAGGCCAGAGTCTTGGCTCAAGAAGCGCAAGGGATTGAGCAGCCCCTCAGTCTCTTTATGATTCATGGTCAGGATCATCTCATGACCAGTATTGCCTTTGTCGATTTAGCTCAGGAATTAATCGAAGTCTACCAAGTCTTAGCCCAATAAGTGGCTGAGGAGTAGTTCGAGCTAGGTTGGTAGACATCCAAACCGAGGTTTTAATTAATTTATGTAAAAATTTAAGGAGGAATTATCATGGCAAGTTTAGTCGATCGTTGGCAAGAGCGTCTGATGCCTATCGCCAACAAAGTCGGGAACCAACGGTTCCTTGTTGCACTTCGGGATTCATTTATTGGGACCATGCCGGTTATTATGGCCGGATCATTCGCTCTCATGATTAATGCCTTTTTGGCGGATTTACCTGGCCAATTTGGCAATACCTTCATCCCGCAGACTTTTGGTTGGTTGATTGATATCAACTACATCCTCTTCAAAGGGTCTATCCCAATTGTTGTCTTTCTCTTTCTCTTTAACTTTGGTGTTAATATCGCCAAGATTTACAAGGTGGATACAGTCTCCGCTGGTTTGGTGGCTGTTGCTTCCTACGTCATTACCATTGCCAATACGGTAACGCAGAACTTTAAGCTAGAAAATGTTGACTCTAAGGCCTTAGCTGGACTTCTGGGCGATAAGCTACAAGGTGTAGCAGTTCAAGGGGAGGAATTAGCGGTTACGGTACGTAATGCCATTCCGCTAGACCAAATCGGGGCCAAGGGTTACTTTACAGGGATTATCATTGGTTTCGTATCGGTTATTATCTTCTGTAAGGTCATGAATCGGAACTGGACCATTAAGTTGCCAGATTCAGTACCACCTGCTATCGTTAAGCCATTCCTATCCATCATTCCGGCAGCCATTGCCATGTATGTAGTCGCCATTGCCACCTATGCCTTCAATCAATTGACCGGTGAATTGATGATTACCTGGGTTTATAAGGTCTTACAAGCGCCACTGCTTAATATGTCGCAAAGCTTCTTGGCTGTCCTCATCATTGTCATCTTAAACAAGATTTTCTGGTTCTTCGGCCTCCACGGCGGCAACGTCTTGGCGCCTGTTATGTCCAGTCTTTTTGGGGTGACTATGCTAGCCAACTTAGAAGCCTACCGCGCTGGTACCACGATTCCTTATCTATGGACAGATAACTCCTTCGGTGCCTTTGTCTGGTTTGATGCCATTGGCTTAGCTATCTCCATTCTCTGGATGGCACGTAGTCGTCATTTACGTGAAGTGGCTAAGTTAGGGATCTTCCCTATGGTCTTTAACATTGGGGAACCTGTCATGTACGGGGTACCAATCGTCCTTAACCCAATTATGTTCATCCCATTTGTCCTCAGCCCAGTGCTGATGGTAACAGTGGCTTATTTTGCGACAACGATGGGCTTGGTAGCACCGGTTACTCAGAACGTAACTTGGGTAATGCCACCTGTCCTCTATGGTTTCTTCGCAACAGCCTTTGACTGGCGGGCTATTGTCCTGTCCTTGATTAATATCGGGATTTCCACTGCCGTCTACTATCCATTCGTTAAGATTGCTGATAAACAACAGGAGATGGGCGCATGACACAGTTCGAAATTCGCGACCAATTCTATTTAGATGGTCAGCCATTCAAAATTTTGTCAGGAGCAATCCAGTATTTTCGTCTGCATCCAGATCAATGGGAAGACACCCTCTACAATCTCAAGGCGCTAGGTTACAATACCGTCGAGACTTACATCCCTTGGAATTTGCATGAGCCTCATGAAGGGGTCTTTGAAGACAGCGGTTTACTGGATTTCAAAGCCTACTTTGACCTAGTCAGCCGTATGGGACTGCACTTGATTGTCCGCCCCTGTCCCTATATTTGTGCGGAGTTTGATTTTGGCGGTCTGCCGGCTTGGTTGCTCAACTATCCTGGCATGCGATATCGCACCTATGATCAGGCCTTTTTGGCCAAGGTAGCAGCTTATTATGATTGGCTCCTACCACAGCTAGTACCTTATCAGTTCACTCATGGGGGCCCCATCTTGATGATGCAAGTCGAAAACGAGTATGGTTCCTATGCAGAAGACAAAGACTATTTACGGGCCGTGGCCCAAATGATGCATGATCGGGGTATAGAGGTGCCACTCTTTACCTCCGATGGCACCTGGATTGAAGCGCTAGAGTCCGGCACCTTGATTGAAGATGATATCTTTGTCACTGGTAACTTCGGCTCGGATGCACCGGGCAATACCCAAGCCCTCCAAGCTTTCTTCAATCGTCATGGCAAGCAATGGCCACTTATGTGTACGGAGTTCTGGGATGGTTGGTTCAACCGTTGGAATGAACCCATTGTCCGCCGTGACCCAGAGGACTTGGCTCATGATGTTAAGGAAATGATGGCTGTCGGCAGTGTTAACCTCTTCCTCTTGCGAGGCGGGACCAACTTTGGCTTTATTAATGGCTGTTCTGCGCGCAAGCATCGGGATCTCCCACAGGTCACTTCCTATGATTTCGATGCCCCAATTAATGAATGGGGCCAACCAACTGCCAAATATTATGCTGTTCAGCGAGTGACCCATGAGTTATTCCCAGACTTACCTCAGTTTGAGCCTCGTAGCCGCCAGGCTAGAGCCTATGGCACCTATCCAGTGCTTGGCTGGGCCGACTTGTTAGAAGTCGCCGACCAGTTAGGGACCGGCCAAGAAGTGGACTATCCGCTAGCCATGGAAGCCTTGGGCCAACACTATGGTTATACCCTCTATCGTACGCGGGTCGCTCACCATGGCCATCCGGAACGACTTAAAATCATCAATGCCCATGACCGGGTTCAAGTCTTTATCCAAGGCAAGCACCTAGTGACCCAGTACCGAGAAGACATTGGCGATGAAGTGCTCTTTGATACCGACCAGGACACTGCTCAAGTCGATGTCTTGGTAGAAAATATGGGGCGTGTCAATTATGGCTTCAAACTCAATAGTCCAACCCAGTCTAAGGGGATTAAGGGTGGGGTGATGATTAACCACCAGTTCCGCAAAGGCTTCACACAATATGCCCTGGAATTCAAGCCAGACATGTTAGCAGCAGTTAGCTACCATGAAGGTCCGCGACCTACACAAGCAGAGAGTCCCCATTTCTACCGCTTCGAGGTTGAGATGGAGCAAATTCAGGATACCTTTATTGATTGCTCTGCCTATGGCAAGGGTTGCGTCTGTGTCAATGGCTTTAACCTAGGCCGTTACTGGTCTCAGGGACCTATCCAATATCTCTATGTTCCGTCAGGCTTCCTCAAGGCTCACAACGAGTTCGTGGTCTTTGAGACGGAGTCGGTGCCAGTAGAGAGCTTGAATTTAGTCGATCAGCCTGTCTATCGTTCAGAAGAAGAGGAGGTGGAGGCATGAAGGCCTTAAGCTTAGGAGGTCAGCTAGCGGGTGCCAGCGCCATCGCCTTAGGCTGTATGCGCATGGATAGCCTAAGCTTGGCTGACAGCCAAAAGGTCCTAGCGACCTGCCAAGACCTAGGAATTAATTTCTTCGATCATGCAGATATTTATGGCAAGGGCCAATCTGAATCACGTTTTGGCCAAGCCTGGACAGGCATGGGATTAGCCCGCCAGGACCTCTTAATCCAATCCAAATGTGGCTTGGCCGATGTCTGGTCTAACTACCATTTCGATTTCTCCAAAGACCACATTATCCAAGCGGTGGAAGGTAGCCTCAAGCGACTTCAAACGGACTACCTAGACGTCTTAGCCCTACATCGGCCAGATGCCTTGATGGAACCAGAAGAAGTAGCCGAGGCCTTTCATGACCTTCATCAGTCTGGTAAAGTTCGCTACTTTGGCGTCAGTAACCAGAATCCAGGACAAATGAGTCTCTTGTCTTCCTACTTAGATCAAGCCCTCATTGTCAATCAGTTGGAATTTGGGCCAGCCCACACGGTCCTCCTAGATGCCAGCTTGAATGTCAACACCAAAGACTCGGAAAGCATCAATCGTGATGGGGATGTCCTCAATTATTGTCGCCTTCATCAGGTAACTATTCAGGCTTGGTCGCCTTTCCAAGTGGATTTACACCAGGGCCCCTATATGTTACACCCAGACTATCAGGACTTAAGGGATTGTTTAGCTAGCTTGGCTTTAAGCTATGGTGTCAGTTCGGATGCCTTGGCCCTAGCCTGGATTCTACGCCATCCTGCTAAAATGCAAGTCTTAGTGGGGTCCATGCAGCCTTGGCGCTTAGTGGACTTGGCTCAGGCCTGTCGCATTGAAGTCAGTCGTGAGGACTGGTATCGTATCTATAAGGCGGGAGGCAACCGGCTCCCATAAGTAAGTCAGTCACCATCCTATGCTACCTAGCATAGGATGGTGTTTGTCTATTTTGGCTAGGGTAATTTTATTGGGGTTTAGCGGGGCACCATGTTATAATAGGGTTAATATATTGTCTCTATTATTTGCTCTTGTCTTGTAAATGAGGTGATAAGAATGAAAATTGCGTGGTTCTGTATACCAGCTCAAGGCCATACCAATCCAACCCTGGGTTTGGTGCGCTATGTGGTGGAGACCGGGCACCAAGTGACTTATTTTTCCTTTGAGCGCTTCAGACAAGCCATTCAGGCGACAGGTGCTCAATTTGTGGCTTGCGATGACTATGGGGATTTTGACTTGGGGCTAGATGAACGCGAGAGCTCAGACCGCTCGGGTAAGGACTTGGCTTTTGCCACACATTTGCTAGTCCAGTCTACCTTGGCTATGGAAGGTCCAGCTCTAGAGGCCCTAAAAGCACTTCAGCCGGATTTAGTGGTAGGCGACTCGATGGCAACCTGGGCCAAGCTTCTAGCTAAGAAATTGAATCTACCTTATGTTTGCTCCAACACAACCTTTGCCTTCAATAAGGAATCCTCGCGTTATATGAAGCAGAGTATCTGGGCCTTATTGAAATTGCTCTGGTCCATGCCGAGGATTAATCGCGAGCTCAATCGCTTGCGGGCGCGAGGCTATGAGATTGGCAGTGTCTTGGACCTAATTCAAAATGATGAAGCTACCCCTACCCTGGTCTATACTTCCCCATATTTTCAACCTTGCTCGGATAGTTTTGGGTCCAACTATCACTTTATTGGGCCATCAATTCGACCGGTTGAAAAACCTTATCCGAAGACACGAGCCAAGACTATCTACGTCTCCTTGGGGACAGTCGTTCATAATGAGGCCTTCTATCGTGCCGTAATAGAGGCCTTTAGGGATTTGCCGGACTACCAAGTCATCATAGCTTTAGGGCAGAGTGAGCTTAGTGACTGGCAGGGCTTGCCTGACCATATCGAAATTCACGATCGAGTCGATCAAATGGCGGTATTGGCTATTGCGGACGTTTTTATCACCCATTGTGGGATGAATTCTGCCTCAGAAGGGCTCTATCATCAGGTGCCCCTTATTCTCTGCCCTCAAACGCCGGAACAAGGAGCCGTAGCCAAACGCACGGCTGAACTAGGGGCCGGTTACTGGCTCAAGCTCATGACGCCCGCCGCCATTCGGCGTGCCGTCCTAACCGTCTTGGAAGAGCCACATTACCGCGATGCCGCAGGACGTGTGGCCAAAAGCTTTAAGGCCAGTGGCGGTTATCAAGAAGCCCTTGCCTTTATGGAGCAAGTGGCCCAAAAAACTTAAGTATTAGATGCTCTACTGGATGAGTAGAGCATCTTTTTTTGATAGTTTAACTAGATAAAAAGCCGAACGTTTAAGGCCTCCGCTACTAAGACCGGCAAACAGGGCTAGTAGCAGACTGGCGACTATGATAGAATGAAAGAAGTGAATGAATCCGTTTTTAGAAAGGGGGACGCGCAGTGCGGCGTTTGGTACAAGGATTAGTGATTTTGGTAGGGGTAATTGCTGCCCTGTGGGGAATACGCCATCATTTGGAGCAGTCTCTTCAAACAACCGCCCAAGGGGTGGAACGTCAGCCCCTTTATATCTTTAACTGGGGGGATTATATTGATCCTGAACTGATTACTGCCTTTGAAGAAGAAAGCAATTATCGGGTCATCTACGAGACCTTTGATTCCAATGACGCCATGGAAGCCAAGCTTAAGCAAGGCGGAACACCCTATGATTTAGTCTTCCCTAGCGAGTCCATTGTTGCGCGTCTTAAAAACCAAAACTTACTCAAACCGCTAGATTATAGCCGCTTAGAAGGGACAGAGCATCTAACACCTTGGCTGCTCAATCACGCTTTTGATCCAGGTAACCAGTATAGCTTGCCTTATTTCTGGGGGACCTTTGGCATCATGGTGAATACGGAGCAAGTAGATCCGGCCACTATTGAGAACTGGTCGGATTTATGGAAGCCAGAATTTAAGAATTCTATCCTAGTCCTGGATGGTCATCGCGAGACTCTGGGAATGGCCTTGCAGGCACGTGGCTATTCGCTTAATAGCCAAGATTCAGGGGAGTTGGCCATTGCCGGCACCTACCTCAAGGCACTGTCTCCTAATGTTCGGGCTGTCTTAACCGATGAAATCAAACCGCTCATGCGTTTAGGCGAAGCACCGATTGGCATGGGCTATTCTGGGGATGCGGCCAGTGTCATAGCCGACAATCCTAATATTGTCTATATCGTACCTAAAGATGGCTCGGCTGTGTGGACAGATAATTTCGCGATTCCTAGAACCAGTAAAAATGAAGCCGGCGCCTATGCCTTCATTAATTTCATGCTACGACCAGAAAATGCCGCTAAAAATGCAGAGTATGTAGGTTACGCCACGCCAAACGAATCAGCCAAGGCCTTATTGCCTCAAGAGACGCTGGACAACCCAGCCTTCAATCCGCCTGCTGAAATTTTGCAACAACTTGAACACTACGAGTTTCTACCAGCAGATATCATTAAGGAATTTAACGAACAATTCTTGGGCTTTAAGATGGCCTTATAGGAGGAAATCATGCACTATTTATTGAAGACACAGGCCCTCTATAACCCGACTAAGGGGACCATTGGGCCAGCCCTTGTGGAAATTCGCGACCAACAAATTGCGGCTGTCTATGAGACGGATAATCAAGAAGTAATGGGAGACCAAGCTAATCTTGAGGCTCTAGTGCCAGAAGCACTCAAGCACTTGCCGCTCAAGGACCTAGGTCAGCAAATGTTGCTGCCTGGCTTTATTGATGCGCATGTCCACTTCTATCCTTCTAGCTTGATTCAAGCGGGGATTTTGGGGCAAGTAGGCGGGGCGACGCCCGAAATAGTCGCGCGCCAAGCCCAGGACCTGCCCTTGCGCCAGGGTTGGCGCTTAGGCATTGGTTGGTATGCTAGCGAGTTTCAACCGTCTCAGCAACCCCATCGTCTCACGCTTGACCGTTACTGTTCGGAGCCGACTATGCTCTTGTCCGGCGATGCCCACTCTATTTGGCTCAATACGGCGGCTTTGGAGGCCTTGGGCTTGAATCCTGATAATGTTGTGACCCTGTCAGGCCAGGCTCTAGTTGATGAGGCAGATGGCCAATTAACGGGCACCTTCCTAGAAGCTGCTGCAGTCTACTATCAGACGGAGGTCTTCCGACGCTTCCATGAAGAAGCAGTTCTAGCAATGCAAGATTTTAGTCGTCACCTTCATGCCATGGGGGTAACGGCGGTAGGCGATGTCGCCATTACAGGTGAGAGTCCGGATGATATGGTCTATCCGGAACTCTATGAACGCGCCCTAGCCCAGGTTCCTCTGCGTCTCAGCTTCTTCCCAGCTATGCGGGCCAATCGTGAGCCCCTGCGTCAACTCTATCAGCGCTATCGTGGCCCTTGGCTACAAATGGGTGGGGTCAAGCAGTTTTTTGACGGCGTGACTTCTTCTCATACAGCCTATCTCAAGTCAGAGTATCCTGAGCCCTATTATCCAGGGGATGTGGGTGGGCCCTTAATCCCGATTGAGACCCAGCATGACTTTATCTTAGCTGCCAGCCAAGAAGATTGGCCGATGCGGATTCATGCCATTGGTGACCGGGCCATTGAGTTGACCTTGACCTATTACAAAGAAGCCCTAGCCAAATTTCCCCTCAGTCTAGGTAAATTCCACACCATTGAGCACCTAGAAGTAATGGATTGGGCTGATTTAGACCTAGTGGCCCAAGAGCAGCTAGTGGTTTCTGTTCAACCAAGCCACCTGATGGTAGGCTATGATAGCTTGGATGAAGAAGTAGGACCTGAACGTGCTAAGCACATGTTTCCTTTTAAGGAATTCTTGAAGGAAGGTGCAACTCTGGCCTTTGGAACCGACACGCCCGTAGTGGTCAATGTAACACCATTGGAGAGTCTGCATTACGCAGTCCACCGCCAGACCTGGGATGGGCTACCGCCTCAAGGCTTGATGCCAGAACAACGCTTGACACTTGAAGAGTCCCTCTATGCCCATACACTTGGGGCAGCTAAGGCCTTAAGTCGAACTGATATTGGGGGAATGGAAGCCGGTATGTGGGCAGACCTCGTTGTCCTGTCCCATGATTTGCGAAGCGTCAAGGACTGGCGGCAAGTCAAAGTGACCGCCACCTATTTGGCCGGTCAGCAAGTTTATTAAGAACATAGAAACTGAGACCTAATTAGGTCTCAGTTTTGCTTTTAAGAATGCCTTAGCAAAGGTTTTTTGGTGGAACCAGTTCTGCATATTGTAGGCAAAAAGATGGATTTGTAAAGAAAATGCCCTTGAATTTAGGTAGCGCATACATTATAATGTAGATAATAAGTGGTGTAACTATTAGATTAGGCATAACTTTCCCATAAAGGGAGAGTTATGCCTATTTTTTTGTCGAAAGGGGAGGTGCGCAGTGAAAGTCATTCAATCACTCAACCAGAATGCTGTCTTAGTCGCCAGAGATGATGGGGCGGAATTGGTAGCATTAGGGAAAGGTGTAGGGTTTGGCAAGAAAAAAGGGGACACCATTGACCCAACTGCTGTGACCAGGGTCTTTAGTTTAGCGTCTAGTTACCGTCAGGAACAGCTGCTAGGCTTAATTAAGGAACTGGAACCATGGGTGTTCGAACTAGCTCAAGACATTACCATCATCGCTGAGGCCTGTTTGAAGAAATCCTTGATGGACACCTTCATTTTTACCATTGCTAAACATTTGCAATATGCCTTGGACCGGGAGCCTAATGAAGAGGGCGATTACGACCCTTTCCAGTACCAGCTCCATTATCTTTATCCGGATGAGTATCAGGCGGCGGCCGAGGCCATTGCCCAAGTCAATGCCAAGTATCAACTTAGACTGGCCCAGGAAGAGGTTTCCTTCCTGACCTTGCATCTGGTTAATGGCCAGATTGATCAGGCAGGCTTCCATAATGTGGTAGAACTTAGCGAAATCCTTAATCGTTTGATTCAAGTGATTGAGGCTAAGACGGGAGAGCCCCTTGATAAGGAGTCACCCGACTATGGGCGCTTCGTGGTTCATATTCGCTACTTCCTGATTCGGACCCTAAGCCATCAGACAGGCCAAGAGGCCGTCTCGCCGGAAAAAATCGAAACTGTCTTAGAGACGACTGCAGGAGTCTTTCCCCGGGAATGGGGCCTAGTAAAGGCCCTTAAGGAGACCCTGCAAGCGGAGTTCAATCTAAGCTTTGGCCAGGATGAAGATTTTTATCTTTTATTGCACCTTGTACGTATTCTAGGAAGGAAGTGACCCGAATGGGGGTTGTAGCAAGTTTAATTCAGTCGGAATTGATTGATTTGGCGTGTGAGGAGACAGACCAAGCCCTCTTCTTTGCCCACCAGGCTGCCAAGTTGCAAGACTTAGGTTATGTGGCCGATAGCTTCGGTCAGGCTTTGGCGGAGCGCGAGGCAGAGTTCCCGACAGGATTGGCCTTGGAACATGTGACAGTGGCTATTCCCCATACCTATGTTGAGCATGTCAAACGTCCCTTTATCGCCTTTTACCGTCTGGTAGAGCCGATAATGCCTTTTATCCAGATGGGAACCGATGATGTGGTAGTTTATCCGCGTTATATCATGATTTTGGGCATAAAAGAAGCCAAGGCTCAGGTGGATCTCCTAGCAGAGCTCATGGCACTTTTAAGCCAGGAGGACTTGGTAGCCAAACTAGAAGCTGCCCAGTCGCCAGAAGCGATTGTAGACCTATTAAGCCATTAGAAAGGATGATTGATTATGAAAAAGATTATTGTTGCCTGTGGTTCTGGTGTTGCGACCTCTCAAACAGTGGCGTCCAAGTTAGATAAGTTGCTCAAAGGCAAGGGCGTACCTGCTCAAGTCGAAGCAGTGGACATTAAATCACTCAAACATCATGTCAAAGATGCGGATGCCTATGTCTCCATCGTTAAAACTAAGGATCAAATCGACATCCCAACCTTTAACGGCATTGCTTTCCTGACAGGTATGGGGCAAGATGCTGAGTTACAAAAGATTATTGATTTCTTGAAGGCCTAGGACCTAGCTTCCTAGCAACGACGACCGTGTGAATCAAGGAGGAATGACACATGGATATCTTACAAACAGTTGTCAATTATGTCTTAAATGATTTGGGAGCAGCCGTTTTTGTTCCCCTCTTAATGTTGATTATCGGGCTTCTTATGAAGATGAAATTCTCCGAAGCTTTCCATTCAGCGCTGACCTTAGGGGTAGCCTTCTCTGGGATGGGGCTATTGATTGGTTACATGATGACCTCTATGGGGGATGCAGCTGCCTCTATGGCTACGAGAACAGGCTTCTCCTTGCCAGCTGTAGACGGGGGCTGGCCTGGTATGGCGGCCATCTCTTGGGCTTGGCCATATGCCTTTCTCATGTTCCCTCTGACCATTGGGGTCAACATTGTCATGCTGATGCTCAAACAAACCAAGACCGTCAACGTGGACATGTGGAATGTCTGGGGTAAAATCTTTACCGCCGTTATGGTTTCCTACATTACTGGCAATGTCATCATGGGCTTTGTCGCAGCCACTATCCAAATTATCTTCGAGCTCAAGGCGGGCGATATGTATGGGCCTGAGGTAGAACGTTTGACCGGGATTCCTGGGGTAACTGTACCGCATTTTATTGTCTTAATCTCCGTTATTCTCTATCCAATTGATGAGTTGCTGAAGAAGATCCCTTTCTTCAACAAGCCAATGGATGCGGATGCCCTTAAGGAAAAGATCGGGATTTTTGGTGAAAACTCCGTTATGGGGGCTATTATTGGTTTCGTCTTGGGCTTGGCAGCCGGTTATGGGCTATCAGGTTCCCTCAAGTTAGCCGTCCAAGCAGCGACCGCTATGACTCTCTTCCCAATGATTTCAAAACTCTTCTCTCAAGCTCTATCACCTGTATCTGAAGCTATCTCCGAATTTATGCGGACTAAATTTAGCGACCGTGAAGTCTTCATTGGCTTAGACTGGCCAATCTTGGCAGGGCGTAATGAACTATGGGTAGCCGTTATTATCACAATCCCAGTGCTCTTACTTATGTCGGTTATCTTACCTGGCAACATCGTTTTGCCATTTGCGGGGATTATCAATTTATCCTTCGTTGTAGGGGCCTTGCTCTTAACCAACGGGAACTTGGCGCGGATGATCTTCCATGGGGTAGTATCTGCACCGCTCTTCCTCTATGGAGCAACCTTCTTCGCTACTTATATTACCCGTTTGGCTAATGAAACAGGAGCTGCGGTAGTGGAAGCTGGTAAACTCTTGTCTTGGTCTACCTTTGAAGGGCCGGACTTCCGTTATCTCTTATCTACTGGCTTGTCTGGCAATATTGTCAGCATCTTGCTCTTCGTCTTATGGGCTGGCCTCTTCTATGTTCTCTATCGTGCACGCATGGCCTACAACAAGAAAATGGAAGAGGCAGGTGAATAGAAGATGTTCCAAAACAGCAACATCGTTGCGGAATTTGCTGATATTACACACGTTATGTGGTCTATGGGTTGGGATGAGAAGAATGGGGGCAATATCTCCGCTATTCTCACTGAAGACCAATTATCACAAGTTGAGCAAGTAGCATCCCCTCGTTTTGTTCCCTTGGAACATGTGCCTGAAAATATGGTGGGGAGTCATATCTTGATTACGGCCTCAGGTTCAGAATTTCGTCGAGTGCGGGACTCTCTAAGTGAGACCTTAGGCGTCATTCGCGTAGAGACCGATGGTTATGCCATTATCTGGGGATTTGAAGGAGGCAATAAACCAACTTCAGAAATCTATATGCACCTGCTCAGCCATAGTACCCGACTAGCAGTAGACCCTCATCATCGGATTGTTCTCCACAACCATGCAACTGAAGTCTCAGCCCTCAGCTTCATTCTGGATCAGACAGACCAAGCCTTCACCCAGACTCTCTGGCGTATGATTACCGAGTGCTTGATTGTCTTCCCGGATGGTATCGGGGTCGTACCTTGGATGGTCTGCGGGACCGAAGCCATTGGTCAGGCGACAGCGGCCAAACTCAAGGACAGTCGCATCGTCGTCTGGGCTTATCATGGCATCTTAGCCACTGGCTCAAGCATTGCGGACTGCTTTGGCCTCATTGAGACCGTCAATAAGGCAGCCAAGGTCTATCTCAGCATCGCTCACTTGCCACATCAAGATGGCATTAGCGATAGCCAGTTACATGATCTAGCTGACTTCTTCAAAGTAACCCCACGTTGGGAACTACTAGAAAAATAGTCCACTAGCAGGTGGTCAGAATAAATCCCCGGTAGCTAGATAGCTGCTGGGGATTTTGCATGAGAATAACCCTACTCTGTAACCAAACTGTAAGCCACCAAAAAATGCGAAAGGCTGTTGTTTGGGCTATATATAGAGGGAGGGGTCTTTATGTATGCGGCTTTGAGTGGGGAAGGTAAGTTGGTCTATGCTAGTCAGGTGGCGGGATTAGTGGGAGAGGGGCACTGGTTCTGTCCACGCTGCCATCGGCCACTTAAATTGCGGTCGGGCAGACGGGTTAGACCTCATTTTGTTCATACGGATGGGGTTTGCGGGCAAACAAAACTAAGTAAACGCCAGGTCATGGAGTCGGAGCGGCATCAAGCAGCCAAACGCCTTTTAGGTCAGACTTTTCAAGCCCAAGGAGAGCGTGTTAATTTGGAATATTATTTACCTTCTTCGGGGCAATTTGCGGACCTCTATCTACCTCAACGTCAGTGGGTGGCGGAGTATCAACAATCGGTTATTTCCGATCAGCTTCTGGCTAATCGGCAGGCGGATTATCAAGCTTTGGGTCAGACAGTGGTTTGGCTATTATCAGCTGACGTCCTAAGGGGCAAGTTCAAGACCCGTTGGAAACAAACTTGCCTATACTATGCCCCTAGTTGGGGTTATTATTGGCTAGCCCTGGATGTGGAGGGCGCCTGCCTAGTTCAGGATTTTCAACTGCCTTTAGTCTATTCCCGCCTGTCCTATACTTACCAAAGTCGTACCCTGTTACTGAGGACTTTGTCTCAGCAGGCTTGGCAGGCGGATTGTCTGGCTTATGGTGCTTGGTTGGGGCCGAGGGCTTGTCACTGCCGAGAAGGCCAAGTCGCTAGCCGTGTTCGCAGCCATTTGGTGGCTGGTCACCAATCTTATTGGCGTCAACTCTATCAGGAGGGGATTCAGGTGGGGGACTTGCCGGCTTGGTGCCTACAGGGGCGCTATCAGGTCCTAGTCAGCTCAGAGCCTGGTTGGGTCTGGTTGGCCTATCAGGCTGCTTTTTTGAAGGAGGTTAGGGAAGCTAATCAAGGTTTTACAGGACAGGACTGGTTGATTTTCCATGAAAATCTAGTAAAGGCCGATAAGCTTCACTTTGCCCCGACGCCTTTGTTAGGCGAGAAGGGGCGAGCCAGACTGCTGCCAGAAATTTGCCAGTCCTTCCTACGCCTTTGGCAGTGGCAAGGCCACATAGCCTTTGATCGAGATTGGGAGCTTTATCGTGTCGTCAGCTAAGAATTGGGAGGTCAAACAGGTCGAAGTGACTAAAAGAACACTTCTTCCTCTTCTTCAAGGGCTTTCAATTCAATTTATAAGGGAATTGTGCTAGAATTTATTATGTCTAACTATATTACTAAATTTAAGATGAGGTGACCTTATGTCAGAAGAAACATTACGTACGCGTGAACAACAACTGGAAGCCTTTACTTGGGACCTGACTTCGCTCTATGCGGATGCAGACCAGTGGCAGGCTGAGTATGACAAGGCAGAAGCCATGGTGGCGGACTTAGCATCCTTCAAGGGCACCCTGGATCAAGGTGGCGCCCACTTAGTGACCGTTATTGAGGCTATTCAAGCGGCTTGCTTAGTTGTTGAGCGTCTCTATGCTTATGCCCACTTGACCTACGATCAAGATTCAACCAATAGTGCTGCTCAAGTTCTTAATGCTCGAGCGATGCAACTTTACAGCAAGTTGGCAGAAGCCATTGCCTTCTTCGATCCTGAACTTTTGAGCTTGCCATCCGAAACGCTGGAAGCTTACTTCCAAGAAACACCTGAATTAGATTTCTATCGTCAGTACTTGGATGATATTACCCGTGGGCGTGCCCACACCTTGTCGGCTTCCGAGGAGACGCTCCTAGCGCAGTTGGGCGAGATTTTTAATAGCCCTTATTCTACTTTCTCCTTGTTGGACAATGCTGACTTTGTCTTCCCAACCATTGAGGGACCAGAAGGGCAAGCAGTACAATTAACACACGGGACCTATGGTCGTCTCTTGGAAAGCACTGACCGCCGTGTGCGCCGCGATACTTTCCAACAGTACTATACTGTCTACAACCAGTTCAAGAATACCTTGGCCAATGTCTTATCTACCAATATTAAGACTGACAACTACAAGGCCAAAGTCCGTCACTATCCGTCTGCACGGGCCGCAGCCCTCTTCCGCAATAATGTACCGGAATCTGTCTACGACACCTTATTAGAGACGGTAGGCGATCACCTGGGCTTACTCCATCGTTATACCGCCTTGCGTAAGGACCTCTTGGGTCTAGACTCACTCGAAATGTATGACCTTTATACGCCACTCCTTGGGGATGCCCCAATCAAGTTCAGCCAGGCGGAAGCGCGGGATATCGTGATGGAAGCTTTAGCGCCAATGGGACCAGATTATTTGGAAATCATGGCCAAGGCCTTCGATGAACGCTGGATTGACTGGTATGAAAACAAGGGCAAACGCTCAGGCGCTTACTCAGGTGGGATGTATGACAGCAAGCCTTATGTCCTACTCAACTGGCAAGACAATATCAATTGGCTCTTCACCTTGGTTCATGAGTTGGGTCACAGTGCGCACTCTTACTTGTCTCGCACTAACCAACCTTATGTTTACAGTGATTATTCGATTTTCTTGGCTGAGATTGCCTCAACTACTAATGAAAATCTCTTGACGGACTACCTCTTGAAGAAATATCAAGATCCTCAAATCCGTCTCTATGTCCTCAACCACTTCTTGGATGGGGTTAAGGGAACGGTCTTCCGTCAAACCCAATTTGCGGAATTCGAGCACTTCATGCATCAAGCAGATGCGGAAGGAACCCCATTAACTCACGAGTTCTTGACGGAGAACTATCGCAAATTGAATGCTAAGTACTACGGACCAAGCGTTAACTCTGACTCTGAAATTGGGCTAGAGTGGGCACGGATTCCACACTTCTATTACAACTACTATGTCTTCCAATATGCGACTGGTTTCTCCGCAGCCACCTTCTTCGCAGACAAGATTGCATCTGGCGACAGTGCTTTACTTGAAGCCTACAAGGGCTTCCTAAAGTCAGGCTGCAGCCTCTATCCAATCGACACCATGAAGAAGGCAGGGTTGGATATGACGCAACGTGACTATATCGAAGCAACACTCAAGGTCTTCGAAGCACGCTTGAACGAGTTTGAAGCCCTCTTGGCAGAAACTAAATAATCCAATAAACTGGGGAAGCAAGCCTTCTCCAGTTTTTTTGTAGCTAGGGTGTATAGAGCTGAGCACTACTTTTATTTTCCTACCGCAACTGCTAGAAATCTGGCGCTATACGTGATAAAATTTAAGTATGCGACTTTCTATGAATATGAGGGATTGAATGAAAAAATTTGAATCATTACCGGCAGAACTGCAGAACGAGCAAGTGCGCCCCTATTACGAGGCCTTGGCCGCTAAGCGCGGACAATTATTTTTGAAACGGGCCTTCGATATCTTGGTGAGTGCTATCTTGCTACTCTTACTCTCGCCAATTTTACTCTTTTTCGCTATTTGGATTAAGTTAGACTCACCGGGGCCGGTCTTCTATCGCCAGGAACGGGTGACGACCTACGGAAGAATCTTCCGAATTTTCAAGTTCCGGACGATGAAGGTGGATGCGGACAAGATGGGGTCCTTAGTGACTCTCAAGAATGATGACCGCATTACCCGCGTAGGACATGTCATTCGCCGTTATCGTCTAGATGAACTACCTCAATTGTTGAACATCTTAACAGGGGATATGAGTCTGGTTGGTACGCGACCTGAAGTAGCCAAGTATGTGGCTGCTTATACGCCTGAGATGAAGGCTACCTTGCTCTTGCCAGCTGGGGTAACCTCTACGGCTAGTATCCTCTTCAAGGACGAGGAAGAATTAATTGCCAAGTTCATCTTGGAAGGAATGGAAGTGGATGATATCTACATCACCAAGGTCCTACCGGAGAAGATGCACTATAACTTATCCTATCTCAAGAATTATAGCTTTCTAGGCGATTTGAAACTCATGGTTCGAACTGTCTTGAAGGTCTTCAAATAAAGGAGCGTTTGCTATGAAAAAATGGAATATTCCCTTCTCACCACCTGACTTAGGCCAGGCAGAAATTGATGAGGTTGTGGATACCCTCAAATCCGGTTGGATTACCACCGGCCCTAAGACTAAGAAATTAGAAGTGGAGCTTTCAAGCTATACGCAGACGCCACGTACAGTCTGCCTAAACTCAGCCACTGCAGCTTTAGAATTGATTTTACGGGTATTAGGCATTGGACCTGGCGATGAAGTCATTGTGCCAGCCTTGACCTATACGGCTTCCTGTGCGGTAATCGAGCACGTAGGAGCGACGCCTGTCTTAGTTGACTTGCAGTCCACTGGATTTGAGATGGATTACGACTTATTGGCGGCTAGCTTAACGGCTAAGACCAAGGCAGTTATCCCGGTTGAAATCGCGGGGATTCCTTGTGATTATGACAAACTCATGTCAGTTCTAGAAGCCAAGAAGGATCTCTACCAAGCCAATCCTGAGCATGCTATCCAAGCACTCTTTGATCGCGTGATTGTTATTTCGGACTCTGCTCACGCCCTAGGAGCAACCTATAAGGGCCAACCAGCAGGGACTTGGGCGGACTTTACTTCCTTCTCCTTCCATGCAGTTAAGAACTTTACGACGGCAGAAGGCGGTAGCGTGACCTGGAAGGCTCGTCCAGGCCTTGATGATGACGAACTCTACCGTCTTTTCCAAGTCTTCTCCCTACATGGCCAAACCAAGGATGCCTTGGCTAAGACCCAGCTAGGGGCTTGGGAATATGATATTGTCATCCCAGGTTTCAAATGTAACATGACCGATATCATGGCTAGCATCGGCTTGGTACAATTACAACGTTATCCAGGTCTCTTGGCGCGTCGTAAAGAATTGGTAGCGCAGTATGATCAAGGTTTTGCTGGTACCCCTATCAAGCCTTTGCCCCATCAAGGCGCGGATTATGAATCTTCTCGACACCTCTACATTACTCATATTGAAGGGGCTAGTTTGGAAAACCGAAACCGCATCATCACCTTGATGGCAGAGCGGGGCATTGCGACCAATGTCCACTATAAACCACTGCCGCTACTCACCGCTTATGCTAATATGGGCTTTAAGATGGCGGACTATCCAAATGCCTACGCTTATTATGAAAATGAAATTACCTTGCCTCTACATACCCGTTTGACGGATGAAGAGGTAGCCTACATTATTGAAAGTTTCCGTGAGGTTGTGGCCCAAGTCCTTGAGGAAGGGGTGTAGACTAATGTTAGTTTCAATCATCACGACAGCGATGAACGAAGAGGCTTATTTGCCAGGACTCTTCTCAGATTTTCTCAACCAGACTTACCCCCACGATCAAATTGAAATTATCCTCATGAATTCTATGTCGACTGATAAGACCCGAGATCTGATGCTAGATTTTCAAGCTCAGTTCCGCGATGAATTCTACGATATTCAAGTCCATAACAACCTACGCAAATCACTGGCGGCCGGTTTGAACGAAGGCATTAAAGTGGCGCGCGGGGAATGTGTCCTTAAGGTAGATGCCCATGCGACCATTCCTGAAGATTTTGTGGAACAGAACGTGGCGGTTATCTCTCAGGGGGAATTCATCTGTGGCGGTAAGCGTCCGACCATCATTGAATCAGACGATCCATGGAGCAAGACCCTGCATCAGGTGGAAGAAGCCATGCTAGGTAGTAGCATTGCCTCTTACCGTAAGGCTGATAGTCCTCGCTATGTCAAATCGATTTTCCATGGCATGTATAAGAAGTCAGTCTTTGACCATGTTGGGGAACTAGATGAGCGACTAGGACGGACAGAGGACAATGAAATCCACGACCGTCTGCTCAAGTCTGGTTATCAAATTAAGTATGATCCTAGAATTGTCTCCTACCAATATATGAGACCTAACTTCCAGAAAATGGTGAAGCAAAAATACAGCAATGGCTACTGGATTGGCATGACCAGTCATGTTCGACCATCCTGCCTATCGCTCTATCATTTTGTACCATTTGTCTTCACCTTAGCGGTGATTTTCTCCATCCTAATGTTGCCAGTAACGGGTTGGTTCCTGGGCCTCTTGGCTCTCGTTTATTTTGGCGCCATGGCCGCTGTAACAGGTCTGACAATCCGCAAAGAAGGCTTCCTACCCCATTATTTGGCCATGCCGTTCCTCTTGTTAGTCGTCCATCTAGCCTATGGCTTTGGGACTATTGTAGGTCTTTTCAATGGTCTACGTTGGCGACAAGAATATTATGCTGATGAGGAAGAAGCAGAAGAAACAAAGAAATCCGTCTAGCCCTTATGAAAGGAAGATATCTATGTATTCAAAACAAATCGTTAAGAACTGTGCCAATGCAAGTTTTATCCGTAAGATGTTCGAGAAAGGCTTGGAATTAGCCAAGCAATATGGCCCAGAGAATGTCTATGACTTCTCCATCGGTAACCCTTTTGCTGAACCGCCCGTAGACTTGCGTGAACGCATGAAGGAATTAGTCGACCAACCAGGTGTTCACCGTTATATGCCAAATGCTGGTTTCCCAGATGTTCGCGAGAAGGTGGCGGCTTTTTATAGCGAACGCTCTGAAAAGCCAATCCCTGCTAGCCATATTGTCATGACAACCGGGGCAGCAGGTGCCCTTAACGTCTTGTTCAAGGCTATCTTGAACCCAGGCGAGCGTATCGTAACTTTTGCGCCTTACTTCGTTGAGTATGGCTTTTACGCTCAAAACGTGGGCGCTCATTTGGATACAGTAGAAACTGAATCAACCGACTTCTTACCAAACATTGAAGGCTTACGTCAGGCTATTCAACCTGATACCCGGATTCTCTTGTTGAACTCTCCAAATAACCCAACAGGCCGCATCTATTCTCGTCAAGATTTAGAGGCAGTAGCTGGGGTATTACGCGAAAAGTCAGCAGAATTCGGCCAACCAATTTTCTTAGTATCGGATGAACCTTATGCAACCATTACTTATGATGGCCATCAAGTTCCGAATGTCTTAGATCTTTATGAGCATGCCATTGTGGTTAACTCCTTCTCCAAGTCCTTAGGTTTGGCAGGTGAACGGATCGGTTACATTGCGGTTGGGGCAGATGTGCCAGAAGTGAACACCTTAATGGATGCCCTCATCTTCTGCAACCGGACATTAGGCTTTAACAATGCGCCTGCCCTGGCTCAAAAGGTCGTAGCAGAGTACTTGGATGTCTTGCCTGATGTAGCAGACTATCAAGCTAAACGCGACTTACTTTATAAGGAATTGACGGCTCTTGGTTTCGAAATGAACTTACCAGAAGGGGCCTTCTACTTCTTCATGAAGGTGCCAGCTAATTTTGAAAGTTCAGTTGACTTCGCTAACTATGTCGCAGATAAACACCAAATCCTAGTCGTGCCAGGTTCTGGTTTCGGATGTGAAGGCTATGTCCGTCTGTCCTACTGTGTCAAGATGGAAGTGGTTGAACGCTCCCTCAAGGCTTGGCAGGCTTTAGCAGCTGAGTTAGGCCTCAAGAAATAAATAAATTAGTAAAACGCCTCCTTGTGTATTCAAGGAGGCGTTTATTGCATTCAAAAATCCCAAGTGATAGGAAGTCACTTGGGATAATTTTCTTTAAGCCTGGTTAAAGGCATCCAGGAAGCGACGGAGGCCGGCGTGACCTTCTGGGCTTTGCTTGAAGACGCCAGCGTCTTCAAGGACGCGAGCGAATTTGGCCCCCACAGCTGTTTGGAGCAGGCGATCGACTTGGTCAGCGGCCACCTGAGGATGGTGAACAGCCAATTCTTGCGCCCAGCTTTGGTGATAGTCAGCTACTTGGTCCAAGGAGGCTTGGCCCAGTAAGAAATCCTTGATAGTGGCTAGCTCGCCCACTAGACGTGGAGGTAGGATAGCCAAGCCCATGACTTCAATCAGGCCGATATTTTCCTTTTTAATGTGTTGAACATCAGGATGTGGGTGGAAGAGGCCGTCCGGATAGGTATCAGTGGTCCGGTTGTTGCGCAGCACTAAGTCCAATTCGTAGGCGCCATCTCGACGTCTAGCAATTGGCGTAATGGTGTTGTGCGGGGTCTCCCCACTAAAGGCCAGGATGTCACAAGCCTCATCGCTATAGCCACGCCAGAAGTCTAAGAGGGCTGTCGCCGCATCTACTAGTGGGGACTTGTCTTGGCTACGTAGGCGGATGACAGACAGAGGCCATTTGACTAAGTCGACGCTTAAATCTGGAAAGGCACTTAGGCTAGCCGTCTCATAGGCCGGCGCCTGATCCATAGGGAAGGTGTGACGCCCGCCCTGATAGTGGTCGTGGGAGAGAATGGAGCCGCCCACAATCGGTAAGTCGGCATTAGAGCCAGCAAAATAATGCGGCAACACCTCAATGATGTCCAGTAAGTGCTCAAAGCAAGCCCGGTCAACCTTCATAGGCACATGCTCCTGGTTGAGGAAGATGCTGTGCTCGTTATAGTAGACATAAGGCGAGTACTGCATTCCGTAGGCGCCTCCGCCTAGAGATAGGCGAATCAGACGGTGGTTTTGACGCGCCGGATGATTACTACGGCCTCGGTAGCCTTCGTTCTGCATGCAAAGCAGGCACTTAGGATAGTGGCTTGGCTTAGCTAATTTGGCCGCCGCGATATCCTTAGGATCCTTTTCTGGCTTGGAAAGGTTGATGGTAATCTGCAAGTCGCCGTAGTCGCTAGCCGCGTTAAAGGCAATATTCTTGGCAATGTGGCGGGTCTTGATATAGTCATTGGCCCGCGACAAGGCATAGAAATAATCTGTGGCCCGCTCTGGTGACTCCTTGTAGAGGGCCCAGAAACGTTGATTGAGCACAGAAGGTAGAGGCGTCAACAAATCCATAATAGCCGCCTCAAAGGCCTCGCGGCCGAAGGCAGAGTCTGCAATTAAGTCTTGTTCCAGGGCATAGGCCTCTAGTTGATCTAGATAGTCTAGGAGGCTTAGCTCAGGGTCTAGGGCTTGTTCACAAGAATCGAGACCATCTAATGCTAGCCGTGCTAGGACTTGGTTGATAGTGTAGTCTCGATCTAAAGGGTCCAGCCAGCCATCTTGGATGGCGCGGCTGACAAAATGGTGGATGGTTTGGTCAATTGGAATAGTCACAGCGTTCGTCCTCTCTGCTTGCCTGATTTTTTGGCAAGCATTCATCATGATTTAGTCAGCTAGAGCGTGGGCACCAGCGCCAACTTGGGCAATATAGAAGCTAGCAGGGTAGCCGATGCTTGCCTCATAGGCTTGGCCAACGGCTGCTTGAACCGCCTCTGCCGCCTCTTTAGCCACTAAGGCAATGGCACAACCGCCCATGCCGGCACCTGTCATGCGGGCTCCTAGGACGCCTTCTTGTTGCCAAGCCGTGTGAACCAGGGTATCGAGCTCGCGCCCCGTTACTTCATAGTCTTCCTGTAAGCTCATATGGGAGGCGTTAAGGAGTTGGCCGAAAGTCTTCAAATCGCCGGCAGTCAAGGCTTCTTTGGCTTGAACTGTCCGTTGATTTTCGTAGACCGCGTGTTTAGCCCGACGTTCTAAGACGTCATCATTAATGAGATGGCGGCTCGTTTCAAAGCCATCAGGGCTCAATTGGCCCAGACTTTGGATTTGCATGCCGCCTGCTTGTAGGCGACGCAGGGCTTCCTCGCATTGACTGCGACGTTCGTTATACTTAGAATCTGCTAACTCACGGCGTTTGTTGGTGTTCATAATTAGTACTAGGTAGTCGCCGAAAGCCGCAGGGACTAGTTGGTAATCTAGGCTATTGGTATCCAAATAGATAGCCATGTCTTGTGCCCCCATACCAATAGCAAACTGGTCCATAATACCGGAATTAACGCCAATGAAGTGGTTCTCGACTTGTTGGCCAATCTTGACTAAATCCAGACGGGTCAAGCTTAAGTCAAAGAGGGATTCCAAGGTAATCCCTACCAATAATTCCAAGGAAGCAGAACTTGAGAGACCCGCCCCGTTAGGGATATTGCCATAAACCAAGAGGTCGAAGCCTTGGTCGATAGTGTGGCCAGCTTGGCGCAAGAATTTGACTTCGCCTTTGACAAAGTTAGTCCAGCTGTCTTCTGGCCGATTGACTAGCTCTTGCGATAAATCAAAACTGATAAGACCAGCTTCTTCGAAGTTGAGCGAATAGCAACGCACTAAGCTATCTTGACGTCGACGGGCAATGCCGTAGGTCCCTTGGGTGATGGCACAGGGGAAGACCCGCCCGCCGTTATAGTCGGTGTGCTCACCAATCAGATTAATTCGCCCAGGCGCAAAGAAGGCCCGGCCGGGTTCAGATTCAAAAACTTCTTGAAATCGAGTGTGTAAAGCAGATAATTCCATACAAGTTCCTCCTAGTACTAGCTAGATAATTGAGTAATATAGTTCTATTATACGACTAAATGTAAGGGTGTTCAATGCTATTTCTAACAGAATTTTTATCCTTTTTGGGGAGGGGCCATATGCGTTTACTTTTTAAGTCTAATTTCGGTATAATAAGGAGGTGAGAAAAATAGGAAAGGAGGCTGGCGCCATGATTCGCAGTGTCCCACTGAACGCCCAGGATGTCTGGATTAACATTGAAGCCGATGCCCTAGAAAAACATCCCGAGTGGATTGAGGAATTCGACTTAGATGAGGAGATTATCGAATATGCGGCCGACCGCAATGAGCGAGCCCGGGTGGATTATGATCGCCAAAGCCACACCTTCGTCCTGATTTTTAATGTGCCCAATCGGATTAAGCAGACCCGCCACTATGAGACGGTGCCGATGTCCTTTATCGTCCAAAAGCATCGCCTGATTACGATCAGCAACGAGGATAATGCCTATATCCTACAGCGTATGCATCGTAACCTAGAGTTAGAACCAGAACAAAGTCTCTTCGGCTTTCTCTTCGAGGCACTCTATCGGGTGACGGATGAGTACTTCCCTCTAGTTGAGGAAATCAACCGTGAGCGGGATCAGTTGACCCGCCTCTTACGTGACAAGACCACGCGGGAGAATCTTCTGGCCTTATCGGATATGGAGACCGGCATGGTCTATTTCATCACTGCCAGCAAGCAGAATACCGTCCTATTGGAGCAGCTGCGGACCTTACTGGTTTTTCGTTCGCTAACGGAAGTGGAGCGGGAGCAATTGGAAGATACCCTGATTGAAGCGCGCCAGTTAGTGGAAATGACCCAGTTGACAGGCCAAACCCTACAACAACTGTCAGACACCTATAACAATGTCTTGAATAATAACTTGAACGATATTTTTCGGATTCTGACCACGCTAGAGATTATCCTCATGGTGCCGACCTTCGTGACCGGCTTTTTCGGTATGAACGTGCCGGTGCCTTTTGCCAATCACCCTATGGGCTGGTTGATTACCTTGATTATTAGTATTGCTGGATGCATAGTAATTAATGGCGTCCTCAAAAATCTCTTAGCCCGAAAATAAGAAAGGAGGTTCCCCATGATTAGCATGCGACCAATCAACGAGACAGATAGCTGGCTCAATATTGACGTGGACACCTTTGCCTCCCGGCCGGACCTCCTCAGTCAATATGACTTAGATGAAGAAATAGTCGAATACGCCCTGGACCGTAATGAACGGGCCCGGACCGAGTACGACCGCGAACGCAATACCTTTATCATCATCTATAATGTCCCTAATCCCATTAAACAGGATTACCACTATGAGACGGTGCCCATGACCTTTATTGTTCAGCCTAAGCGACTCATTACCATCAGCAACGAGGCCAATGCTTACCTGATACCGGAATTTAGCCGTTACCTGGATGCTAACTTTGGGGTTTCGGTCTTCACTTTCCTATTCGCTTCGCTCTATACTGTGTCTGAACAGTATTTCCCTTTGGTTGAGAAAATCAACCAGGAGCGCGACCAACTCAACCAGGTTCTCAGACAGAAGACTACCAAACAGAACCTCTTCGCTTTGTCGGACTTGGCCACTGGGGTGGTTTACTTTGTCTCAGCTACCAAGCAAAATGTGGTGCTGTTGGAACAATTGCGGACCCAGTTTATGTCTCGCCTCTTAGATGAGGCAGCGCGCGAGGAGTTAGAAGACTCTCTGATTGAAGCCAAGCAGTTGGTGGAAATGACCCAGTTGACTTCGACTATCTTGCATCAACTGTCGGGTACCTATAACAATGTTCTGAACAACAACCTGAATGACACCATGAAACTCTTGACCATCGTGTCCATTCTCCTGACGATTCCAGACATTATCACCTCCTTCTTTGGGATGAATATGCCCCTGCCTTTCGAACAAGATGCCATGGGCTGGGTCTATATCTTGTTGATTTCGGCAGTCGGCTGGGTGATTGGCCTGCGAATCCTCAACTATCTCATGGATAAGAAACAATAGCGACTAGGAAGGGGCAGACTTCATATGGCCTTGATTGAACAAGAAGTAAAAATTGCCTTGGAGGCAGAGAGTTTTGCCCGACTTAAGTCAGGTTTGGGCTTAGATGGGGTGGCACCACGCCAACAAGTTAACCACTATTACGATAGCAATCAGAGCGCCCTTAAGGCGGCGCGGGCTGCCTTAAGGCTACGGCAATATGACCAAGTGAGTGAGTGGACCTTCAAGCAGGCTTTGGACCAGTTTCAAGCCTTGGAAATCACACAAACTAATGCGGAGCGTCTAGATTCAGTACCTACTAGTTTGGCTGGTGCTTGGATTCAGGATGCGGGAATCTTAGGCGCCTTAGCCAAAGTAGGCCTAGCACCCCAGGACTTAGTTGTGCGTTATGGTTTTCAGACTAATCGCTGGACCTTAAACTTAGGCTGGGGTGAGCTGGTGCTAGATCAGACTCTTTATGGTGACCAGGTCGACTATGAGCTGGAGTTAGAAGCTCAAGACCTGCATTTGGCTCAAGACTATATAGCCAAATTAAGCCAGACCTATGATTTTCCGCTCCTAGCAGCAGACAAGAAAATTGCCAGAGTTAGCGCCTATTACGCCGAACTAGAGAAGAATAAATGAGCTAGTGGTCCACTCTAAAGAGTGGACCACTAGCTACATGGAAAACCGACGAAAAGGGCCCAAAATGCAGAGAAAGCCGAGAGCCAGTGGACCACTTTGGAGAGTGGACCACTAGCTACATGGGAAAATGCTGAAAAGGGCCGAAATGCTGAGAAAGAGGAGAGCCAGTGGACCACTTTGGAGAGTAGACCACTAGCTAGCTGAGAAATAGAGGAGAACAGTCCGCTTTATCCCAACTCAGCAAGATTCAGTCTCAATGTCTTTTAGCCGGGCTATAAGGCATTTCATTAGAACTTGTCTATTCTTTGTGTTAAGATAAATTTAAGAAATCCAGTCGGAGAGGAGGGGCAGTCGCATGCCACAAGAGCAAGTGGCCTATCAAGTGTCAGGCCATGGTCAGGCCAGATTATTTGAGTTGTATCTCTTTGTTAACCCCCTAGGGCAAGATTGCCGCAGAGTAGAGCGCGAACTCAGCCGTGCGATTAAGCAAATGCCAGCTAAGACGGATGTGCATATTCTCTGCTTTACCAGTCAACCCCTCATTGCCCGTTACATGATGCAGCTGGGTTATGAACCTCAGGATTTGCGTCATCGCAACGAAATTTTCCAAAAGATTTATTCTGCCACCTTGGCTTACCGGGCAGCGGGTCTGCAAGGCAAGCGTCGTGGCCGTCAATACCTCTACGAAATGCAAAGCCGCATTAATTCTGATTTAGAACGACTGACGGATGAATTCCTGGCCAGCTTAGCCTGTGATATTGGCTTGGACTTGGCCCTCTTCGAGAGTGACCGACGTTCTCAATATGTCAAGGAACTCTACTATCGTGATCAAAAGATTGCGCTCGAGATGAAGGTGCAAGATACACCGTCACTCATTATTTTTGAACAGTGTTCCGGGGACTCCGGCATCCTCTTGCAAGGGCCGATGGAGTGCCAACACATTCTGGAACAAGTGGACTTATTAATGGATAAAACCTGCTGCCCTCGACCTACCCGGTTGAAGCTGGTTGCAACAAAAAAATAATAAGAGAGAGGCTAGAACTTGGTTCTAGCCTCTTTTTTGTGTTCAGTACCTATAAAAAAGCTTAGGAGCAGAATGAATCTATTAGGTTTTTTCCATTTCCTCTCCCCCTTCCACATTAATCCGGAAGTAAGATGATTTTATCTAGACAGCAATCCAAGGTATAATTTAAGTAGATGAAAACGTTTTGATCTTACTTTAGGAGGGAGCCATGAATAAACGACAGATGCATATGTTGGATTATTTACTTAAGCAGACTGACTATGTGGCTAGTACCCAGATTGCCCAGCTCTATGGCGTATCGGCCAAGACAATTTATCATGATTTGGCTAAGCTTAATGAGGCTTTAGCTCCGCATGGCTTAGCCATAGACAAATCACCTCGTAATGGGGTGCGATTAGACTTAAGCCAGGCCGACGAGGCGAGGTTACGTAGCCTGATTAAAGACTGGCAGCAAGCTGCACAGTGGGAAGCTTATGGACCTGACGATCGTGAGCGGCACTTGCTCAAGGCCCTATGTTTGGACTCGGGAGGACTAGACTTAGAGGATTTAGCAGAACAACTTTATGTGTCTTCTGTAACTTTAAACCGCGACTTAAGTCGGTTGGGTCCTCGCTTCCAAGCTTGTGGGCTGACACTGGTTCGCCAAGATGGCCGCCTGCAAGTTCAGGGACGGGAGTCAGCTATCCGTCAATGTCTACGAACTTATTTACAGGAATGGCTCTATCAGATGGGTGAGCCGATTCAGGACTTAGTGGTCTTTTTCCATGCAGAAGATATTACTCTCTGCCAGCATGCCTTGAATCAGTTAAGTCAGACTTATCAGCATGATTTCACCGCAGATTATTATCTGCTACTCTTGCTAGAATGTTTGATTATCCGACGCCGAGGTCAGTTAGGTCAGGTCCTTCAAGTTCGAGCAAAAGAATTGGTCCGCGACCTCAGCCACTTGGAAGTTTACTTTTTCGCTGGGGAGCTCTTGGAGGCAGTGACAGGCCAAGCGCTAGTACAGCTATCAGCGATTGAAATTGAGTCTCTGGCCTATACCTTATTGGCTGTAGGGTTCAAGATCCAAAGCCCCGACTATGAACGGGAGTTACGTCAGCAGGTCCAGGCTCTGATTCAAAGGGTCTCAGACTTTCTCAATGTGGATTTAAGCCAGGATCAGCATCTACTAGCTATGCTAGCTAATCATATGTCTTCAATGATTTTTCGTTTACGACATCATATGCATGTTACCAACCCAGCCTTGGATGAAATTAGGAAGCAATACTTAACCTTATTTAATATCGTCTGGCTGGTCTTGCGGGATTTTGCTGAACACTATGATATGGAGGTGCCGGATGAGGAGTTGGCTTTCTTGGTCATACATTTTCAGATTGCCCTAGAGAAAGTCCAACGGCCTCTGACTATTGTGGTGGTTTGCCAACATGGTCTAGCTGCCTCTGAGTTAATTCTAGCCAAATTGCAGCGGATTTTTAGTCCTTCGGATCGCCTTCTCAATCTTAAATGGCAGGAGTTAGCTGATATGGATTGGCGTGGCGTGGATTTAGTTATTTCCTCTCTCGATTTAAAGGAAGAGCTACCAGTACCTGTTCAGCGAGTAAGTCCAATTATGACTCAAGATGAACTCGAACAGATTCGCCACCACTATGACCAGTTAACCTCCGGCCATCACCAGATGGTCAAGGCTCTCAGGCGCGAATCTAGCTTCCATGTGGCTAGCCTAGCGGAGCTAATTAAGACTCCAGACCAAGTCCAGTTGACTGCTAACAACCAAGATCAAGCCTTAGAGCTAGTCTTGGCCCAAGCTAGCCCCCAGAATTTGGCTAATCCGGCCTTTGTCCAATCGGTCTATGAACGAGAGCAAATGGGAGCTACTAGTGTATACACAGGTGTGGCCTTGCCTCACAGTGATCCTAAAACCGTGACTCACTCCGAAATCGTCCTAGTCTCGTTAGCCAAGCCGGTTAGTTGGGGCCAGAACCAAGTCAAACTTATCTTCCTAATTGCGGTAGCAGAAAGAGACATGAAGCTATTTAAGGAGAGTCTGGTTGCCCTCTACGCCCTAATTGAAGACCAAGAATTAATGAATCAACTCAGTCAATGCCAGGATGGAGCCAGCCTCAAGGCTCGGCTATTAGAGGAAGTGAATATCAATGTTAGATGAGAATATCATGCAGTTTCAGGTCAGTGGCCTCAAGACGAGAGAGGAGGTGTTAGCCTATCTAGGCCAAGTCATGGTGGATTGCGGTGTGGTTTATGAATCCTATCCAACAGCAGTCTTAGAACGAGAGAAGATTTTTCCAACGGGCCTCCAGTTTCAGGATTATGGGATTGCCATCCCACATACGGATGTGGAGCACGTGAAGAAAGCACAGTTAGCCATCATGACCCTGGACCAACCGGTAGATTTCTACCAGATGGGAAGCTCAGATGTGATCGTACCTGTCCAGGTAGTTTTCATGCTCGCCCTTAAGGAAGCCCACCAGCAACTCACTTTACTGCAAGATCTGGTTGCCCTACTGCAGGATAGTCAAGATATGGCAGCCATCTGTCAATTGCCTGATCAGCCTGAATCCCAGGGAGTTCTGCGTATGATGCTTGCCCAGCACGGAATTTTATAGTCGTTTTTCCCATTCAAAGGAGGAAGTAAGATGTTAGACTTGTTTAAAAGCTTCGTTGATTTAGGCGCTATTGTCGTCTTACCTATTTTGATTTTTATCTTTGGGATTGCTTTGGGGACCAAACCTAAGAAAGCCCTAGTCTCTGGAATTATGGTCGGGATTGGTTTTGTAGGCTTGAACATGGTCGTTGACCTTTTGGGCGGGAGCTTGGGCCCTGCCGCGCAAGCTATGGTGGAACGTTTTGGCTTGAACTTGACTACGATTGACGTGGGCTGGCCAGCCGCCGCAGCTATTTCTTATGGGACCCTCTTAGGGAGTTTATCCATTCCGATTGGGATTGGGATTAACTTGCTCTTGCTCTTCTTAGGCTTAACCAAGACCCTCATGGTGGATATGTGGAACTTCTGGCACGCAGCCTTCGTAGCTTCTTTAGTTTATGCTGTGACCCAAGATTTCTCACTTGGTCTCTATGCGACTGTCACTTACCTGGTTATGATTTACCTCTTGGGGGATATTATTGCGCCAGCTATTAAGAAATTCTATGGTTTTCCAAATATTACCTTCCCTCACGGGACTTCAGCGCCAGGCTTCTTAGTAGCTATCCCGCTCAACTGGCTTTTCGACCGGATTCCTGGTTTTAACAAAATTGAAGCCGATCCTGAGACTATCCAAAAACGCTTTGGGATTTTTGGGGAATCAACCGTATTAGGTTTAATCATCGGGATTATCATGGGGCTCTTGGCCGGCTATGAAGTAAAAGAAGTCCTGCAATTAGGTGTTAAGATGTCTGCGGTTATGGTCCTCATGCCTCGCATGGTTTCCTTGCTCATGGAAGGTTTGACGCCTATCTCTGAAGCGGCCAATGACTTTGTACAACGCCGCTTCCCAGGACGAGAAGTCAACATTGGGATGGACTCTGCTCTATCAGTAGGGCATCCAGCAGTCTTATCATCCTCTCTCTTGTTAGTGCCAATTACTATTCTCTTAGCAGTTATCTTGCCAGGTAACCAAACTTTACCATTCGGTGACTTAGCAACCATTCCATTCGTTGTCTGCTTGATGGCAGCAGTCTTCCGGGGCAATATCGTCCGGACGGTAGTAGGTGGGACTATTTATATGGCTAGCATCCTCTATGTAACATCATGGGCTGCCCCATTAGTTACCAAAGCTGCTCAATCAGCGAACTTCGACTTAGGTGGCAACACTAGTGTAACGGCGATGGCAGAAGGTGGACTCTGGCCAACCTGGCTCTTCATTTTCGCGGGCAATCATATGCCTTGGGTCATCTTAACCCTAGTGCTTCTGGCTTCGTTAGCAGGTCTCTACTATGTCAATAAGGTACGTAAATCCTAGGGAGGAGTAAAAGCTATGAAAAAACTCTTAATTATGTGTGGCTCAGGTATTGCCACTTCTACGGTTGTTGCAGGTAAGGTCAAAGATTGGTTGAAAGCAAATGGTTATAGCGATTCTGTCCAAGTCTTCCAATCCAAGGTGGCCGAAGAGGTTAACCGAATTGATGACTATGATGTTGTGATTTCGACTACAGTGGTGCCAGATTCTATTAAGGACAAGGTGATTATGGGGTTGCCGCTCTTAACCGGCATGGGCTTGGATGCCCTTTGGTCAGACCTCAAGTCTCAGTTGGAGGCTTAATCAAAAACCTTATGGACCTTAAGGAGGGAACTCTATGACGGTTGATTTCAAAGGCAAGTTCTTTATCTTTAATCCTAAATCCTATCTCTACGGTGAGAACTTAATGGAAATGGCGCGGGTAGCCGATCAGTTGGCCTTAGATTACCCAGACATTGCGGTGGTCTTGACCTGCCCCTATGCAGATCTCTATCGCATAGCCTCCCAGACTCAACACTTGATTGTTTGTGCCCAGCATCTGGATGGCATTGAACCGGGCAGAGGCATGGGAGCGGTCCTGGCAGACTCGCTCTATGCAGCCGGGGCTCGGGCCACCTTCCTCAATCATGCGGAACATCCATTGAGCTCGGCTCAGTTAGTGGCCTCGGTTAAGCGAGCCCATGACTTGGGAATGGCGACCATTGTTTGTGCGGACTCTTTAGCCGAAGCGCGAGCCTTGAGTCTTTTAGAGCCGACGATTGTGCTCTGCGAGCCAACCGAGTTGATTGGCACCGGCCAAACCAGTGATGACGCTTATATGGCGATGACCAATCAAGCAGTGAAGGCTCTCAGTCCCCGTACTTTGATCATGCAAGGCGCGGGCATTATGACACCTGAGGATGTCTATCGGGCGATTCGCTCCGGTGCTGATGGGACGGGGTGTACCAGTGGCATTGTCAAAGCCCCTGATCCAGCCCAAATGCTTAAAGACATGGTGGCCGCAGTGGACCGAGCCATGAAGGAGGGCTAGCTGATGGCAGTTTATAATCAGGAGTTTAAGGTGGCTAGTCAAGCTGGACAAGTATCCTATGTGGATATTACGGAGACGGTCAAGAATGCTGTAGCAACCAGTGGTATTCAATCTGGTACTGTCACCATTGTCACGGCCCACACGACCTGTGCTATTCTCTATGAGGAATACACACATGACGTGGATGAGCATGGCAATGAGTGGTTACATCTGGACCTTAATGATGCGTTAGAGAAGATTCTGCCTCCTCATATTAGCGCTCAAACTTATCGCTATCCAGGGCCACTACATTATGCGGAAGTGGAATCCTGGCCAGATGTTGATGACTGGTTGCCGGGCGGTGATAGAAGCCTACTATGGAATGGCGATGCTCATCTTAAGGCGACCCTCATTGGCGCCAGCGAAACCTTTGCAGTCGTGGATGGCCAAGTGGCGGTTGGACGCACAGGCTATTTCTATCTAGCAGACTTTGACCAAACTCGAGAACGAGTGCGTAAGTATCGTGTTGTTGTAATTGGAGAATAGGAAAACTATCGCATAAAAAAGAGACTGGATTTGTTATCATCCAGTCTCTTTTTTGATTTCTAAATCCAATTTTCTTGAGCTGCCCACTCTTGATCGACCACAAAAACCTGTTCTTGCTCGAATTCAGGAGCCCGCTCAGCTGCTTGCTGGTAGAGTGTTTCGTCGAAGTCTAGTCCCAACAAACCAGAAGGGGTGTAGAGATAGAACAATTTGTCTCCTTCAGGGTTAAGTCCGAAATAGAGGTCGACTAGGTCATGAGGTAGGCCGTCGGCTTGTTTTAAGTCCTGCTTGACTGCTTCCATGATACGGTCATCATAGCCGGCAGTGAAGATCGCTACCTTCTCCATGAAGTCCAAGGGATGGGGCACTAGGCGGACTTGATAGTCGGCATAGTCAGGACCGTAAGAAGCAACCATGTCGGGTAGTTGCTTGAGGAGTTGAGCGGCTTCCGCTTCATTTGGCTGATAGTGTATTCTGACCTTAGCAACGCGGTCTTCGTAGAGGGTAGGGTAGAGGATGCGCTCCTGCCTTTGACACTGCTGACAGCTAAAGGTCGCCCAATCGCCTGAAATGATGCGGTCACGCAACGGGGGCTCCATATCGCCAGTCACAAGTAAGAGAACTTCGAAGTCTTGGACATGCTGGCAATGAGGGCAGGGCATTTGGACAGTATCACGAACAATCATGAGGACAACTCCTTCGGATTTAGTTTAGCAAGATTTCTTTACACCCACTAGTTTACACCTGAATGATGGGGCTTACAAGTATCGAATTTACTGGAATAATAGGGGGATTCAGCAAGTTTGTTGTAAACGCTGTCTTTTGGGGCTATAATAGATGTGCAATCGACATTATTTTAGGAGGACACAAAATGAAGTTATCATCTATCAACCCAGGAGGTGGGCGCGCATGACTCAGACTTTGGCGCAAATTATGGAACGGACGCAATGGTTCCGTCAGGCGCGTTTTGGTATGTTTCTACACTGGGGGCTATACAGCATTCCCGCTCGAGGCGAGTGGGTACTTAGCCATGACCCGGGAATCGTCGAAAGATACCCTCTCTATCTAGACTGCTTCAATCCCGAGGGCTACCAGCCCCAGGAATGGGCACGCCAAGCCAAGGCGGCAGGCATGCAGTATATGATTTTGACGGCTAAGCACCACGACGGTTTCTGCCTCTTTGATAGTCAGTGGACGGACTACAAGGCGACTAATACCCCTTGCGGCCGTGACTTGGTAAGGGAATTTGTCGACGCTGCACGTGCTGAAGGACTCAAGGTTGGCCTCTATTACAGTCTCTTAGACTGGCATCACCCTGACTATCCACATGCAGGTGACCCTTATCATCCCCGCAAACATCAAGCCGCTGATCCAGGCCAAGATTTCAATCGTTATGTCGATTATATGCACCGTCAGGTCGAAGAATTAGTAACCCAGTATGGTCGATTGGATATCCTCTGGTTTGACTTCTCTTATGGTCAAATGTGTGGACAGGCTTGGCGGGCCCAAGAATTGATTGAGCTCGTGCGGGGGCATCAGCCTTGGATTTTAATTGATAATCGTCTGGAGACATCTGGCGAGGGATTTGGTAGTATTGTAACTGAGACTATCAGCGACTATGCCGGCGACTTTGTCAGTCCTGAGCAAGTGGTGCCACATGAAGGTATCCGTAACGAAGCCGGAAACTTTGTGCCTTGGGAGCTCTGCTTGACTATGAATAATAACTGGGCCTATCATGCTAGAGATCATCACTATAAGTCATCAGCAACACTCATTCATAAGCTGGTGGAGTGCGTGGCTAAGGAGGGCAACATGTTGCTCAATATCGGGCCAACCGCTCAAGGTCGCTTCCCAGCCGAGAATCAGGCTATTCTGCGTGATTTTTCTGACTGGATGGACTTACATGCAGAAAGTATCTATGGCTGTGGCTATGCAGACCTTCCAAAACCAGACTGGGGCTACTATACGCGCAAAGGCCAGACCATCTACGCCCATCTCTTCGAGCAACCGATTGGCCCCCTTTATTTGCCGGGCATTGACCGCGATCAAATCAAACGCATTTCATGGTTGAATGATGGCTCAGAGCTTCAGGTTTCGGACAGTTGGAATATCAAGGCCTTTCCAGGTTTGACCTTCGTCCAAATGGGGGAAGTGGAGCATTATACCTATCTCCTACCTAACCAGATTGATGCCGTGTTGAAGATTGAATTGAAGGATTAAAAAGACTAAGAGGCTAGGTCAAACTGGCCTCTTTTTATACGCATATCACTAGCGCTGAAGCCCCCTTTTGCGTATACTAGACAGTGGAGATGAGACCAAGGAAAGAATTTCAGAGGGTCTCAAATAGCGTGTGATCTGAAGATAGGGAAGTAGGCGAGTGTGTGATAGTAAGAGCGCAGGAAATGAGCCAAAATGCCAATGGCTTAAGATTTTCAATCTTGGCGTCTGGCAGTAGCGGCAATGTCACCTATGTGGAGTCAGACCGCCAACGACTCTTGGTCGATGCGGGTTTGAGTGGCAAGAAAATAGAATCCTTGATGGCCCAGATTGACCGCAGTGTGGCCGATGTAGATGCCATTCTGGTGACGCATGAACATAAGGACCATATTCATGGGGTAGGAGTTCTATCTCGCAAATATAATTTGCCAGTTTATGCTAATAAGGCCACCTGGCAAGCCATGGATGGAATGTTGGGGGCCATTGACCCTGACAACCGTCGCGAGTTAGAACCAGATCAGTTGGTCACCTTCGGGGACTTGGATGTCTTAACCTATCAAGTCAGCCATGATGCGGCCATGCCTCAATTCTACGCCTTCCAACAGGGAGACAAGCAGTTCGTCATGTTGACGGATTCAGGTTATGTCAGCGAAAGACTTCGAAGCCTTTTGAAGAATGCTAACGCCTATCTGATAGAATCTAACCACGAGATTGAGATGTTGCGCTATGGTGCCTATCCTTGGTCACTTAAGCAACGGATTCTGGGCGACAAGGGCCATTTGTCTAATGAAGATGGCGCCCTGGCCATGGTGGATATGTTAGGGGCTAGCACCCAAGATATTTATTTGGGTCACTTGAGTAAGGAAAATAACACTAAGGAATTAGCCCTTTCTACCTGTACTGGTATTCTAGAACAACATGATATTGAAGTTGGTCGTCGACTCAAGGTTCATATGACCGATCCAGAACTAGCGACGCCGCTTAAGTATCTTTAATCATTTGAATTTAGACCCGCCTTTTGGCGGGTTTTTGTCTTTTTTAGCATTAGATAAGAACAAGTCTTCTCTAGTCAAGAGGGTAGCTTATAACAGCCATAATTTCTGATAATTTATCTATAGTTTTGAGATAGTTATTGTGTAAGCGCAGTCATATAATGGGGATAAAGCAAGACCAAATATGAAAGGAGATAGAAGTATGAGCAAGACAAATGTTTCCCCCCATTGGCAGATGAAGGCAGCCCTAGCCTCTTCCCTGGCCATTGGTTTGTTGTTGGCCGGCGCCCCTCATGTAGCGGCAGAAGAAGTGGTGACTTCAGATTCAGAGGCCTCCTTAGACCAGACCAGCCCCAAGGCTGAGGTCAACCAAGCTGCCGCATCCCCTAGTGACAGTTCTAGTCTAGGTGAAGAGCCAGCCTCCAGCTCTGCTGGCAGTGAGTCAGATCAGACCAGTCAAGCGAGCGCAGAAAGCAACCAAGCAAGCGCTAATCCTGCCCCGGCTCAAGAAGTGCCTGACACACCGCAAAAGCAAGACGGAGAGGTCAAGCCAAAGGAAGTGAAGTTCCAAAACTGGAAAGAACTCCTAGACTGGCAACCAGGAGCGCGTCAGGACGATGAAATTAACCGGGCCAGTGTCCCCCTAGCTTCACGTTATCAAGGACATGTAGTCAACCCAACGGCTAACCCAGACGCCAAGGTCCAAGCCCTATCGAATATGAACGCTAAGGCAGAGGATCATGCTTCAGTTGGGGGCGAGGAGTTTAAGACCTATGCCTTCGACCACTGGCAATACCTGGATTCCATGGTTTTCTGGGATGGTTTAGTGCCAAGCCCTGATGTCATTGATGCTGGCCACCGTAATGGGGTGCCAGTCTATGGGACCCTCTTCTTCAACTGGTCCACGAGTCGTGCCGACCGCAAACGTTTCTTGGAGTTCTTGCAAGAAGACCAAGAAGGCTCTAACACCTTCCCGCTCGCCCGCAAGCTAGTTGACGTAGCTAAGTACTATGGCTATGATGGCTACTTTATCAACCAAGAAACCACCGGCCATGGCCTCTATGGCAAGGGCGAGAAGATGCGGCAATTCATGCTCTATGCTAAACAATATGCTACCGAGCAAAAAGTGAACCTCAAATTTTCTTGGTATGATGCCTTTGATATTAACGGCCAACGTAATCACCAAAATGCCTTAACAGAAGTGAACCGCGATTATATGAAGGCAGAAAAACCACAAGGTCCTGTTCCAGTGGACGAATTCTTCGCCAACTTCAACTGGGGTAAGGCGTCAGTGGATGAATCAGTCGATAGCGCCAAGGCGGTCAATCGTTCCCAGTATGATGTCTACATGGGCTTTGAATTACAGAAGAACTCTTATAAGACCCAGGTGCCATTCTGGGACTTGCTAGATGACCAAGGCAAGCTTCGGACTTCTCTGGGGCTCTTTGCACCGGATTCCATTCTTGGCATTGGGACCACCGGGGAAAGTTACCACCGGGAAGAAAATAACTTCTGGACGGGCTTGCAACAAGACCCAACCAAGCCAAAACCGGAAGATAGCACTTGGTATGGCTTGTCTGGCTATATCGCTGATAAAACAGCCATTCTAGGCGACCAATTCCACACCAGCTTCAATACGGGTCACGGTAAACGCTGGTATGTAGATGGCCAAGTCTCCAAAGACTCTGAATGGAACTATCGGTCGGTGTCTGGAATTTTGCCAACCTGGCGTTGGTGGATTCGCTCTAAGAATGGGGAAGCTGGCCTTAAGGGCGACTATGACTTTGAAGATGCCTATAACGGCGGGAACTCGCTTCAATTTTCTGGTCATTTAGGGGCAAAGAACCCAGAAGAAGCAATGCTTTATGCCACCAAATTAGCTGTGGGTGAGACTACGCAGCTGAAGCTAGCCCACAAAGGGGGCCTAGGAAGTCGTGTCCGGGTCGGCTTAGCCACCCAGGCCAACTATAGTGCCGATAGCTTCCATTACTTTGATTTGACCCCGGGTAAAGACTGGCACCAAGATACTTTGGATTTATCTAGCTTGAAAGGTAAGACCATCTATGCCATTAAGTTTGCCTTTGAAAGTGAGACAGATCAAGCTGCTTATCGCTTCAACTTAGGGCAAATCGACCTCTTGAAGACGGCAACAGCCCCTGTGGTACCAAGCCAAGTCCAAGTTGTGTCTAAGCAACTCAGCTCTAGCCGTCAGGCCCAAGCCCATCTAGCCTTTACCCCAAGTGCCAATGCGGATTACTATGAAGTCTATCAAGAAGTCGCACCTAATAAATGGCAATTACTGACAGGTTCATCTAACCACCATATTTATTTGGCTAAGGTTAGTCGGCCACAGGATGCCAGTGGGACGACCCAACGGCTTAAGGTAGTAGCCGTTGGCAAGAATGGCTTGCGGTCAGAAGCCGGCTACGCGACTTTTGACTGGCAAATGACTACGTCTGATACGACCCAACCACAAGAGCAGGCACCTAATATTGTGCCAGGAGCTACTGTGACCTTTGCATCCGGGCCTAGCGATGGTTCTGAGCCAGCCGACGCCATGTTGAACGGGACCATTACCTCTAATGCCGACAAGTGGTGTATTCTAGATCCTCAAGGCCATGTCGACATTAAACTCAGCCAAGTCAGAACGGTCCGCCGTTGGGTGGTTGAACATGCTGGGGCTGGCGGCGAGTCTGTCAATGACGGTCTCATGAACACCCGCGACTTTGACCTCTACTACAAGGATATGACCACCGGGGAATGGCTACTAGCTAAATCAATTCGTGGCAACCGCGCGCATGTAACGGATGTGGACCTAGATCGACCAATCACCGCTCAAGAATGGCGTTTGGATGTGTTAACTTCCCATAACGGAACGCCATGGGGAGCGATTCGTATCTATAACTGGAAGATGTATGAACAAGCGGCTTCCAAAGAATCTACCAACCTGCCAATGGCCAATGTAGCAGCTCAATCTTTGGGGAATGGCTATGTCCAAGTTGGTTTGAACAAGGTACCTGCCAAGGCCACAGTGAGACTTTATGCTAATCGGGAAGCGACTCAGCTACTAGGGGAAGTAAGGGCTGATCAAGCGGGAGACTATAGTTTCCAACCAGTTCACTTAGCAGAAGGCAGCCATTTGCTCTACTATAAGACCTGGGAAGAAGGCAAGGAAGCTAGCAACCTATCCGCAGTCTTGGTAGATGCCACTAGCGCTCACCAAAAGATTCAGGCAGTCAGCTTGGAACAAGGTTTAGAGCAAACGGTCTATCATGTCAAGGATGGCTTGAATCTAGCGGGTGCTAAATTGCGAGTTCGTCTAGAAGGAGCCAAAGAGGATCAACTCATTAACCTGACCCACCCAGGTGTGACAGTCAGCGGTTATGATGCGACTAAGCTGGGTGCTCAAGATCTAACTGTCAGCTACCTGGACCAAACCTTGGCTCAAACACTGAGAGTCTATGTGGCTAAAGCCGACTCGAACGATGACAGTAAGGAAATTACCCATCTAGCTATTACAACTCTTCCAAATCAACACTATGGTCCAGGCCAAGACTTAGATTTATCCAAGGGCAGATTCCAAGTAGTGTATTCCGACCAAAGCCACCACACCCATACCTTCCAAGATCCAGGTGTGACAGTCTCTGGCTACGATCCTCAACGATTAGGTGAGCAGACCGTGACTCTTCACTATCAAGACTTTACCGCGGACTTTTCCGTTTGGGTGGAAAAAGAAGAAGCTAACTTCGAATATCTCAACCAGAAATTAGCTGAAGTGGAGCGCCTTCTTCCACATTATCGCTATCAATTTGCGACCCCAGAAGAACAGGCGGCCCTTAAGGATAGTGTCAGCAAGGCTCAGGACTTAGTCAAGACAGCACAGACCGCTGAGCAAGCTCAGGTAGATGCGGCACTGGCTAATTTGAATAAGGCCCTAGGCAATCTATCGGGTCAGAAAGGGCGCGATGAGGCGCGTCTGGTTCTAGGGGCAGTGGCCTCATTAGGTCAGGACTGGGTGGATCGTCTACAAGATCCTGAATTAAAGGACAAATTAAGTAAACAAGTCGGTCAGGCACGGACCTTGATGGACCAAGACTTGGTAAGTCCGGCAGACTTTGCGACAGCTAAGGCTCAACTTGAAGAAAGCATCTTAACTGCTAAGAAAGTGACGCCAACCGTCTTGCATGACCCAAGTCACGATGTGACCGTCGCCTTCTCAGGGCTGGAGCCAAGTCATATTACAGGTCTCAAGGTCGGTAAGCTAGGGCCAGAAGACCTGACGGAAGCCGAAAAACAAGCCTTAGCGGGACGGCAAGCCCTTGTCTACGATATCGAAGGCCAAGACGCTCAGGGTCAGGATGTGGATACGCAATATCCAGCTAAGGTCAGTCTACCATCGCCTCAAGATCAAAAAGTGGAGCAAGTACTCTTCTTGCCTGAGGACGGGCCAGCCCAAAGCTTGCCTTTCCAAATTCAAGATGGCCGTGTTGTCTTTGATGGGCCACACTTTACCCACTATGCCTTAGTCTTCGCTAAGGAAGAACAAAGCCAAGAACCGAGTCAACCAGGACAAAGTGATTCGGTTGGGCCAGAAGAGCAAACAGAAGTAACTCAAGCTAGACCTGCTGGTGACAAGGTGTTAGCAGCGGCTAGCCATGAGGACCGCCTACCCGAAACGGGTGAGAGCCCATCTGGCTTTGCCCTAGGTGGACTGGTCCTATCTTTCTTAGGAATCTTAGGACTTCGTCCTAAACGTGAAAGAGAGTAAGAAGGCAAAACTGCCCCTTAGGGGCAGTTTTTTGTGGAGAATTGATCACAAGTTTGGGGAGCATGGGTTCCTGACAAAGGGACTTATGCTATAATAGAAATTAAGGAAGCGTATCCAGGATTCTCAATCTGGTCATGCGCTGAAGGGGGATAGCCATGTTAATCAGTAACTTTTTTGAAGACCTGAGTCTTCAGTCTGTGGGCCAAATGCCACAGGCGGCCTACTTCATTCCTTACGGGAATTTACAAGAGGCCAAGCAAGCCAAGCGACGGCAGGAATCGTCTCGTTTTGTGGACTTGAATGGGGATTGGGATTTCCATTATTTTGATAATGTCCGCTTGATTGAATCGCCCTATTGGTTGACGACTCACCAAGAGGACATAGATTGGACTACGATGCCAGTGCCCAGTTGTTGGCAATATCAGGGCTACGATCACTTTCAATATACCAATACGGAATACCCTATTCCATTTAATCCACCGTATGTGCCCTATGCCAACCCTGCCGGGCTTTATAAACGAAGCTTTGAGATTAGGGATTTGGCAGACCTGCCTGGGACAGAACTGGTGCTAGAAGGAGTAGACTCAGCAGCCTATGTCTGGGTCAATGATCATTTTGTCGGTTATGGGCAAATTTCGCACAGCCTGCAAGTTTATGATCTAACCCCTTATATCAAAGAGGGACAGAACCAGCTAGCAGTGTTAGTTCTCAAATGGTGTGACGGGACTTATTTAGAAGACCAGGACAAATTCCGGATGAGTGGTATTTTCCGCGATGTCTATCTGAGACGGCGATCTGCTCAGGGACTGGTTGATTTCCATCTGCGTCCCCAAGTGGCGCCAGATGGCCAGTCGGCCCAGTTGGAATGGTCTTGGTCCCTTAATCAGCCAGGGGGGAGCTGGTCCTATCGCTTGGAAGATGCGGAGGGTCAGCTAGTCTTGGAGGAGACCAATCTACCACTGAATTCTAGCCAGCAGACCTTGACTTTGTCCCTTGAAGAGCCTCATCTCTGGTCGGCTGAAAAACCATATCTATACACGCTCTACTGGTCGGTGGCAAGCGAGACCTATAAACAAGCCATTGGTCTGCGAGAGTTAGCCGTAGACAAAGACGGCCTCTACTGTAACCATCAGGCTATCCGACTCATAGGGGTCAACCACCACGATTCCTGGCCGGATACGGGAGCGACTGTGACCTTGGAACGCCAAGTTCAGGACTTGATGCTCATCAAGCACCATAACTTCAATGCCATTCGGACGGCTCATTATCCAAAGTCACCAGAATTCTATGAGCTATGCGATCGCTTGGGCTTTTATGTGGTCAGTGAGGCCGACATAGAGTGTCATGGCGTGGTGGATCTGTATGGCCGTGGCTATAGTCGTAACTTTAACCAGATAGCGGAGGATCCTGAGTGGCAAGAGGCTCTAGTAAACCGTATGGCAGCCAATGTCTTGCCACTGCGGAACTTTTCTTCCATTATCATGTGGTCGGCGGGCAATGAATCAGGTTTTGGCATCAATTTCGAAGTCCTGCTAGCTCAAGCCAAGTCTTGGGATCCGACGCGGATTCTGCATTATGAAGGGTATTATTTCCGCGACCCAGCTAAGACGCACAATAAGCAGCATGTGGAAGTCTACAGCCGGATGTATCCGTCTATTGAAGAAATCGAGACGCTTTACTTCAGCGAGGGGGGCCAATATGCACCGCTTGACCGGCCGCTTATGCTCTGCGAGTATGCCCATGCCATGGGCAATGGGCCGGGTGGTCTGGAAGACTATTATGACTGCATGCAGCGTCATCCTCAATTGATTGGACTCTTCGTCTGGGAATGGTGTGACCATGCCATCGCGGTACCACTAGCTGGACAAGCAGAACCTGCCTATCGTTACGGGGGTGACTTTGGCGACTATCCGCACTTCGGCAACTTCTGTATGGATGGTTTGGTCTATCCGGATCGCACCTTGCATACGGGTCTATTAGAACATAAACAGGTCTTTCGGCCAGTTCGTCTAGTAAACTTTGAGCAAGAAGCCCGTCGAGCTTGCTTCCGTAATGACTATGCCTTCTTGAATTTGGCAGATGCCCTCTACTTACGAGTGGAAGCCTATAATCAGGAGGGCTTGCTCTTAACCAGTCAAGACTGTGCAACTTGGCAGGCTGAGCCAGGCCAAACTACTTGGGTCGATCTAACTTGTTGCGGGGACCTAGCGAGTGCGGCCAGCATCCGCTTTGTCTATTTGGGTCTGGAAAATGAAGAGGAATATGGCTTCGACCAGGTAAGCTTGGCAGCCTATCAAGTCCCTAGCCTGAGCCAAGCGTCACAAGTTGTCAGTGCTCAAGAAAATCTGACCAGCTATCAGTTGACCTGGGGCGACCTAGTTTTGACCTTTGATAAGGGCAGTCTGGCGCCAAGTCAAATCAGCTATGCCGGTCAAGAACTGCTCAAGCAAGCTGCCTTCTGGCAAATTTGGCGGGCGCCGACAGATAATGATCGCCATGTTCGAAAGGAATGGGAGGCGGCCAATTATCATTACAGCCAGCTTTGGATTCAAGACAGTCGTCTAGAAGTTCAAGCAGATAGCGTCAGCCTACATTTCTCAGGCGCTATGACGGCGCTGGCGCGGCAGAATCCATTGAGCCTAACAGGATCTTGGAAACTGGCTAAGGATGGCCAGTTAAGTTTAGAAGTCCAAGCCAACTTGGATAGCCAAATGCCTTTTTTGCCACGCTTTGGTCTTTGTTTGCCATTGGTGGATGCCCAGACGGTTCATTATCTAGGACAGGGTCCTTTTGAAAATTATGCTGACAAGCAGGCTGCTAGCTACCGGGCCCAATTTAGTTTGGATGCCGGAGATTTCTATGAACCTTACATTAAGCCACAAGAAAATGGCAACCGTAGCCAGGTGTCGTGGCTAGAAGTTGTCCAGGCGCCGGTTCTCTGGCAGGTCCAAGACCAGACCCCAGAGAGTTCGGGACTTAACTTCAGTCTATCGCCTTATAGTGCGCATACCTTGAGCCAGACTAGCCACCGCGATCAATTGCCGGAGCCATCAGGCTATTATCTCAACCTGGATCTAGCCCAAAGTGGTCTAGGAACCAACTCCTGTGGACCTGCCTTGCCAGATGCCTATCGCATCACAGGACCTAACTTGTCCTGTCGCTGGACCATGGCCTGGCGGCCCTTGGACAACTAAGCATCAAACAAGAAATCCAGGGCTATTAGCCCTGGATTTTATAAAAAAAGGCTAAGTTTCTTGAATAGAGACATATACTTCCTCCTTGATTTACTTATCTGAGATGGCATCTTCAAAACGAAGACTTGGTTTGACTTGCAGCAGATAGCGGAAGAGTTCAATGAGATTGTCGTATTTTTGCTGACTGACAGTCCCGATATCTAAAGAATTCATTTCTTGATCGCCTTCTCTCATGTAGAGGAAGAAGAGGTGATTGGATGAGACACGTGGAGCATCTTTCATACGTTCAATTTTCACACCGATTAAGCTTAAATCTTCGATTTGGTAGTCAATGAAGCCGTTTTCGATATAGAAGAGGGTATCGCGGTAGACATAGAATTGGTTGAGTGGATCCACAAAACTAGCTTGGTCCGTTAGCAGGGAGAGGTTGTCCCGCAATTCAGGGTAGCGTTGGTAGGTCGCTTCGTAGCGTGCCTTGGTTTCCCGTCTGATTTTGAAAGCCATGAAAATGAGGCTGATGCCCATAGGGATAAGGAACAGGCCAGCAATACTATACAAGATAAGGTAAGCCAAAGCCATGTCCTGACGATTGATTGCACTAGGAATATTGAGAACAGCCCAAAGGCCTATGAGGGTGCAGAGAATCCCGTATGGCAAAGATGTGAACATTTCGTGGTTATTATTTTGTTTCATTGAAAACCTCCTAAGATAGTCTTTGATTTATTATAGCATAAGGTTAGGTTTCTTGTCTTTGATTGCCAATCCAACCAGACCCCAGAGAGTTCGGGACTTAACTTCAGTCTATCGCCTTATAGTGCGCAGACCTTGAGCCAGACTAGCCACCACGATCAATTGCCGGAGCCATCAGGCTATTATCTCAACCTGGATTTAGCCCAAAGTGGTCTAGGAACCAACTCCTGTGGACCTGCCTTGCCAGATGCCTATCGCATCACAGGACCTAGCTTGTCCTGTCGCTGGACCATGGCCTGGCGGCCCTTGGACAACTAAGTCTCAAACAAGAAATCCAGGGCGCTTGTCCCTGGATTTTATAAAAATAAGGCTAAGTTCTTTACTTAGCTTTTAAGTTTATTCAAAGTCTTTGACCATCGCCTTGTAGAAATCGTGGTTGTAAATAACGAAAAGGTCATACTGTGGTTTATCAGGCTTTTTCTCATCCTGACCGAGGTGGTGGCCACTTAGGATAAGGCCAAAATCCTTAGTCTCGACAAAGACCTTATCGACAGGTGAAGGTTCCCGATTAAGCAGTCGCTCCATTTGGGCTTCAGGTTTGACTCCGAGACCTGCCATGCGTTGGCGGATGGTGTCGGCATCTAGCTTGGCCATAGCGAAGGCTAGCACCTTGTTATCGGGAGTTGATAGGAGCACTGCTTCAGGACCGAAGCGGTGGATGGTGTACTTGAAGTCGCTATTAGCTAGTTGAGATTCTTTGCTATCTGTTACTTCCCATTTGAAGAGTTGAGCGAGATTGTCAAGAGTCTTCTTAGCATCCTTGAGGTCTAAGGCTTCCTTCAGTTTAGGAGTCAACTCGTTGCTAGCAGCTTCTAGGCTTTCGTAAGAAGTTTGACTTGAGCCAGACTGGCTAGACTCAGATGACGATTGGGCCAGTACGGGGCTAGTCGTTAAGACCAGACCGGCTGCTAATAGGCTAAGTTTCTTGAATAGAGACATATACTACCTCCTTGACTTACTTGTCTGAGATGGCATCTTCAAAACGAAGACTTGGTTTGACTTGCATCAGATAGCGGAAGAGTTCAATGAGATTGTCGTATTTTTGCTGACTGACAGTCCCCATATCTAAAGAATGCATTTCCTGCTCACCTTCTCTCATGTAGAGGAAGAAGAGGTGGTTGGATGAGACATGTGGGCCGTCTTTCATGCGTTCAATCTTTACACCGATTAGGCTTAACTCTTCGATTTGGTAGTCAATGAAGCCGTTATTGATATAGAAGAGGGTATCGCGGTAGACATAGAATTGGTTGAGTGGGTCCACAAAGCTAGCTTGCTCCGTCAGCAAGGAGAGGTTGTCACGCAATTCAGGGTAGCGTTGGTAGGTCGCTTCGTAGCGTGCCTTGGTTTCCCGTCTGCTTTTGAAAGCCAGGAAAATGAAGCTGATGCCCATAGGGATAAAGAGTAGGCCAAAGATACTAGATATGATAATGCCGACCTGATCCTGTTTATTGATTGCACTCGGGATATTGAGAACAGCCCAAAGACCCATGAGGATGAAGAAAATCCCGAATGGTAAGGCTGTGAACATCGCATGATTATTATTCTGTTTCATTGAAAACCTCCTAAGATAGTCTTTGCCTTATTATAGCATAAGACAAGTTTCTTGTCTTTGATTGCCAATCCAAAAAAGAGGCTGAGACACTTGTCTCAGCCTTTAGCCTTTGGCTCTGAAACAGAGCTAGTAGAAGTCTTGTAGAAAGGCTCAATTTGGTCCTGCCCCGGGTACTTAATCCAGGCGGGTGCTTCGTATACAATAGAACCTGCAGGCACATCTTGCTTGATGACGACATTACAGCCGATTTTGGCTCCTTGGCCGATTGTGACATTGCCCAGAATCTTGGTGCCCGCTCCTATCAGGACATGGTCTTCAACCGTGGGGTGGCGTTTGACGGGGTCTAACTTGGTCCCACCGAGGGTCACACCCTGATAGAGGGTGACATCCTTGCCAACTATGGCCGTCTCGCCAATGACGATGCCCATGCCATGGTCCATAAAGAGGCCAGGACCAATTTTGGCACCGGGATGAATTTCAATACCGGTCACGCGACGGGCGCGTTTGGCTAGAAGTCTAGCTAGGAGTGGATGGCCCTTGACATAGAGCGCATGGGCAATGTAGTGATAGTTAAGAGCCTTAATATGTGGATAGGTCCAGAAGACCATCCAAGGCGACTTGGCAGCTGGGTCAAGGGCCATGACGCGTTGAATATTATAGGAAAGTCGTTGCCAGAAAGACATTAAACTTGGACGTAGTTCCCACCTTCAAAGTCCAAGACGGAGAGATATTTCTCTACGCCATCAGGTAAGATGGTCACAATTTTTTTGTCAGGATATTGGGCAGCTAATTTCTTAGCCCCGGCCAAGGCTGCACCAGACGAAATACCGACCCCAATACCAGTCGTCCGGATAAAGTCTTTGGCTTCAGCGAAGGCTTCGTCATTGCTGATAGTTAGGACTTGGTTGGCTAATTCAGGTTTGAAGTTACCTGGCAGGAAGCCGGTCCCAATCCCTTGAATCTTATGGGCGCCGGCCCGGCCTTGGCTGATAACAGGTGAATCTTCTGGTTCTAAGGCCACTGCTAAGACGCCAGGTTTGTGTTCATTCAAGTATTCCACGACCCCTGTGAAGGTACCGCCAGTCCCGATCCCTGCGACAAAAATATCTAGGTCTGGCACTTGTTCTAGGATTTCCTTACCTGTAGTTTGGTGGTGGTAAGCTGGATTAGCTGGGTTATCGAATTGGCTCAAAATAATAGCGTTTGGATAGCGGCTCTTGATTTCTTCTGCCTTAGCGATGGCTGCCTTCATGCCGCCTTCTTTTGGAGTCAAGACTAATTGAGCTCCGTAGGCCTTGATAAGTTGGCGACGCTCCACGCTAAAGCTTTCAGGCATGATGACAACTGCCTTGAGACCCAAGACAGAGGCCAGAAGGGCGACTGCAATCCCAGTGTTGCCAGAACTTGGCTCAACAAAGATGGTTTCAGGCGTTACTGCACCTGCTGCTTGAGCTGCTTGAATCATACCCAGAACGGCACGATCTTTGACGCTACCACCCAAGTTGTACTTCTCGAGTTTGACATAGATATTACTGTTGTCTAATTGATAGACAGGGGTATTGCCGATAAATTCTAATGATGTTTGGGACATATAGTTCAACTCCTTCATATTTGGCTGTCATCAGCCGACTTATTGTTGATAAGTATAACACAGTTTGGTATGTCTGGCGCGGGTTTAGGGCTATTTTGGCTATCTTAATTTCATATAACCAGCTATAGTTTTTGACTTGAAAGGTGAGTTTAGTCTCAGGATTTGTTATAATGGGAGTTGAGATTTAGAAGATGGAGGTTGGGCATGTGACGGCGCTAGATACGTTGATTAAAGGCTTAAATTCAAAACAAAGAGAGGCGGTTCTGACCACGGAAGGGCCTGTCCTGATTGCAGCCGGAGCAGGAAGTGGTAAGACGCGGGTTTTAACTCATCGTATCGCCTACCTGATTCAGGAGCGCCAAGTCAATCCTTGGAATATCCTGGCCATTACCTTCACCAATAAAGCAGCAGCCGAGATGAGAGAAAGGGTCCAACGTCTAGTGGGGGAAGAGGCTTCTTCTATTTGGGTGGCTACCTTCCACGCCATGTGTGCCCGCATTCTGCGTCGGGAAATCGAGACGCTGGGCTATGCCAAGAACTTTACCATTATTGACCAGGGCGAGCAGCAGACCCTGATGAAGCAGGTCTTGCGGGACTTGAACTTGGACAGTGACCAGTATAACTATAAGGACTTGCTCTGGGTCATTGATGCGGCTAAGAACCAAGGCTATTTGCCGGATGATTTCTTAGCTTCTGATAGTGGCTATATTCATGAAATTCATGCCAATATCTACCGTAATTATCAGAAGCGACTCAAGGCCGCCAATGCCCTGGACTTTAACGACCTGATTTTGCTGACTGTGCGACTACTCGAACAGAATCCGACCATCCGCCAGTTCTATCAGCAGAAATTCCAATATATCCATGTAGATGAGTACCAAGATACCAACCACAGTCAATATCGCCTGGTTCAACTCCTGGCGGGGTTGCTTAAGAATATTTGCGTGGTGGGGGATGCCGACCAATCTATCTATGGTTGGCGAGGAGCCAATATGGCTAATATCCTTAACTTCGAGCAGGACTACCCTCAAGCTAAGGTGATCTTGCTAGAACAGAATTACCGTTCAACTCAAACTATTCTTAAGGCCGCTAACAGTGTGATTGAAAATAACCTCCAGCGTAAGGATAAGCAACTCTGGAGTGACGGCCAAGTAGGGGAAAAGATTCAAATCTACTCTGCTGACAGTGACTTGGAAGAAGCAGATTTTGTGACGCGGACTATCCGGCATTTGCGGGACCAAGAAGGCGCCAACTATAGCCAAGTAGCCGTGCTCTATCGGACTCAGGCCCAATCACGGGGGCTAGAAGAAGCCCTCTTGCGGTCCAATATGCCCTACAAGGTAGTAGGGGGACTTAAGTTCTATGCTCGCAAGGAAATCCAGGACACTTTGGCTTATCTGCGGCTTTTGGACAACCCACATGACAACCTCAGCCTTAACCGAATCATTAATGTGCCTAAGCGGGGGATTGGGGCAACAACGGTGACCAAGTTGGCTGAATTCGCGGATTCCCTGGGGGTCTCCTGGTTTGAGGCCATTGGGCGCCTGCATTTCTCCAATTTCTCAGCCAGTGTTCAGAAAAAGCTGCTGGACTTTGCTCACTTGATTGAAACCCTGCGCCAGCAAGTGCCTTTCTTACCACTCCGGGACTTAACGGAAGAAGTTTGGGATAAGACGGGTTACCTTAAGTCGCTTAAGGAAGAAGGGACGGTCGAGGCGGCCAACCGCTTGGAGAACTTGGAAGAATTTGCCTCAGTCGTCACCCAGTTTGACCAAACGGAGCGGGAGGCGATCTTGGAACAAGATCCTGATTATTTGGCTCAGACTCAGGGCCAGGAAGAAGTGGCTTTGGCGCCACTGACCCAATTTTTAACTGATGTCTCCCTTATGACCGATGCAGACAATCAGGAAGAGGCCTTAGATCAGGTGACCCTTATGACCCTACATGCAGCCAAGGGTTTGGAATTTCCTTATGTCTTTATGGTAGGCATGGAAGAGGGACTCTTCCCACTGCGTCGGGCTAGTGAGAATCCTGACGAGCTAGAAGAAGAGCGACGTCTGGCCTATGTGGGCATGACCCGGGCTGAACGCGCCCTCTATCTGACTGCTAGTAAGCGACGCCTACAATATGGCCGGACGGTGACCAATCCACCTAGTCGATTTTTAGATGAAATCCAACCTGATTTAGTCGAGTGGTTAGGTTCTGGCCGTCAATCAAGCGCCTACGGCCAAAGCAGCTGGAAGCAGACCTGGTCTGATAGCTCTTCTTGGACGGGCTTGCATCATCAGCCAACCGCCAATGTCGCGCCTAGTCGGACCATTCGTAAGCAAGAAGCGGGTGACCGTCGCCTTAAGAATCAAGCGGCCCTTCGTCATAAGGGGCCAGTAGCTGGGGCTAGCACTTCCGCAAGTGGAGCAGGCCAGACTTGGCAAGTCGGGGATAAGGTCCTTCACAAGACCTTCGGCCAGGGCACCATCGTTAAGGTGGCTAAGGCTGGCAAAGACCAACTACTGAGCGTGGCCTTTGCCTCGCAAGGCATTAAGGATTTGATGGCAGCCTATGCCCCTTTGACTAAGGCAAATGAATAAAATAAGCCAAGCTGAGACTGAAGTCTCAGCTTTTTTTGTATGACTGACGTCCTTGATGGTGGCCAAGCCACAAGGGCATATTGCACTTTTGTAAAAAGTTCGCATTTTCCGAGAAAAATTCGCTCAAATGCGCTATAATGTAGAGTAGGGTAGTGGGCCCATGGCTCACTAGCTGACCTGGATATGAAGGAGAATGAAAATGCCAAGCCAAAACCTTCAGGCACGCCTTGAAGAAGTCAAGCACTTATTAAATGACTATGCCTACCATTACTATGTTCTAGACCAATCCCTGGTCAGTGACGCAAGCTACGATGCCCTCTATCGGGAACTGGAAGAAATTGAAGCGGCGCATCCAGAGTGGATTACGCCGGATTCGCCTACCCAACGGGTCGGAGACCAGCTCTTAGAAGGCTTTAGTAAAGTGGCTCACGCAGAATCCATGTATAGTCTAGGCAATGCCTTCAGTCCGGAAGAAGTGACACAATTTATTGAGCGGGTGACCCAACAAGTCGAGGGCCCTGTCTCCTTCATGTGTGAATGTAAAATTGATGGCTTAGCCATTGCCCTTACCTACCAGGATGGTGTCTTTGTGCGTGGCGCCACGCGGGGGGATGGGACAATTGGCGAAGACATCACCCAGAATCTTCGTACCATTCGCTCCTTGCCTCTACGTCTAAGACAAAATCTGTCAGTAGAAGTGCGTGGTGAATGTTACATGCCAAAGGCTGTTTTCCTTGCACTTAACGAGGAACGCGAAGCCCAAGGCCAAGAAATCTTTAAGAATCCCCGCAATGCGGCGGCGGGCGGCTTACGTCAGTTAGACCCGCGCGCGGTGGCCGACCGCCAACTCAATATCTTCCTCTACAGTGCAGTCTATACAGATGAATTCCATCCAGAGAGCCAGGCCGGTCTCTTTGCGGCCTTTGAGCAATTGGGCTTACGGACCAATCCGCTCAGACGCGAATGTCAGACGGCTGAAGAAGTGATTGACTATATCCAAATGATTGGCCAGCAGCGCCATGACTTACCTTATGAGATTGATGGCGTGGTTATCAAGGTTAACCACATTGACCAACAACAGGCCTTAGGCTTTACGGTCAAAGCACCACGCTGGGCTATAGCCTATAAATTCCCGGCTGAAGAAGCAGTGACCACCCTACGTGAGGTGGAATGGACCGTGGGGCGGACGGGTGTCGTGACACCAACTGCCATTATGGATCCCGTGCCGTTGGCGGGGACAACGGTCCAACGTGCTAGTCTCCACAATGTGGACTTGATTGAGAGCCTGGATGTGCGGATTGGAGACCAAGTCACGATTCATAAGGCGGGCGACATTATTCCTGAGATTACCTCAGTGCTTTTAGCCAAACGGCCCCAAGACAGTCAGCCCCTGGCCATTCCGACTCATTGTCCGGAATGTCAGACGGCCTTAGTACGTCAGGGTGAAGAAGTGGCTTTACGCTGTCCTAACCTGGTCTGTCCGGCCCAACGCCTAGCCCTCTTGAGCCACTTTGTCTCACGGGGTGCCATGAACATACAGGGCTTGGGACCGCGCATTCTCAACCAACTAGTCGCTAGTCAGGCAGTCACAGAATTGGATGATCTCTATCGTTTGAGCCTAGAGGACCTCTTAAGTTTGGATAAAATACAAGAAAAATCCGCCCAGAAATTACTGGCTGCTATTGAAGCCAGTAAGTCCAACTCCGCTGAGCGCCTGCTCTTCGGTTTGGGCATTCGACATGTGGGCGCCAAGGCGGCGCGCTTAGTCTTGCAAGTCTTTGGTGATTTGAATAGATTAAGCCAGGCGACTGCCGAGGAAATTGGGGCCATTGAAGGAGTCGGGCCAATTATCAGCCAGTCTCTAGTGCAATATCTGACCTTGGAATCCAGTCAAGCCATGCTTAAACGCCTGGCAGAGGCAGGCGTTAACTTGACCTATCAGGGGCCGCAGCCTCTTGAAGTGGCGCAAGGTGAGACAGCCAATGATTTCTGGTTAGGCAAAACGGTTGTCCTGACCGGGACCATGGAAAGCTACTCACGTTCTGAAGCCAAGGAGCTCTTAGAAGCGCGGGGAGCTAAGGTCACCGGTAGTGTCTCTAAGAAGACCGATTATTTGGTGGCCGGGCAGGAAGCCGGAAGCAAATTAAGCAAGGCGGAGTCCTTGGGTGTGACTATCCTTGACGAAGCCAGTTTCTTAGCAAATCTATAAAAAGTGGTGAAAATATGAAAAATAAATGGCAGAAGGGACTGACCCTCGCGGCAGTCAGTCTGACCCTGGCAGGGTGTCTTAACAACCTAGAAGCCGAAAATACCAAAAAACCAGTGGTCGGACCTAACCAGGTGGTGGTTCAGACCACTCAGAACCAGCTGTCTAGTGAGAATTACCGGGCAGTTATCAGCAATGGTCGCTACCAATTAGGGGTGGCCAGCAGCTCTGACAGCAACCTTAGTTCCGCCGGTAATATCCGTGCCTTTGAAGAAGGGCTCCTACGGATCGCCAAAGGCGTCTTTCCAACCAACCAATATTTCTTGCAGGAAGGAACCTTGATTAATCTGGAGACCATGACCCGTTGGACGGGCCGTGAATCAGATGATAACCCAGAAGGGCTCAATCCTCGTTTGCCCGATGATGCCGAGCAACAGCGTAAGGCTGAAAGCACCATTTCGGCGCAAAGTAGTGAGTCAAGCCAGGAAGAATCGTCTAGTGCTGAATCAAGTTCCAATGATCAGGTAATTACGGATGCGGCTGCAACGCCAATTTACCTAGCCCAAATCATGGAAAAAGACATCATGGTGGAAACTAATGATGGCTACTCCCTATCAGGGATCGTCATCGGTTTGGCCATGAATAGTGAATATCAATATACCGACTCCAATAACGTTGTTCACCGCCAAGAAATCTCGATTGGGGAAATGCGTGAACGGGGTAAAGCATACGCCAACACCATCGTAGGTCGTTTGCGGGCAACTCCTGAATTGCGTTCCGTGCCAATCTCTGTGGCTATTTTCAGCCAAGCACCTGCAAGTAACGTGGTAGGTGGGACCTTCGTCCTAGACGGGATTTCGCGTGAGGGGAATGCGGTAACCGATTGGACTGAGCATAACGAAAGCCGGGCTCTCCTGCCATTTGTAGGGATCAACCAAGGTAGTAACGACCAGTACCCAGGTTTTGAAGAATTCCGGACCAAGGTCAGCGACTTCTTCCCTAAACTAAATGGGATTACGGCTGAAGCCCTCAATATCAACGGCAGCCTAGCTTCGCTTAAGATTAATATCGTAACCCAGTTTTATGATTTAACCGAAATTACCGCCCTGACCCAGCATGTGACAGATGTCGCCCAGAATACCTTCCCTGAAGGTCTGGACCTGCAAGTGCGGATTGAGTCATCAGAAGGGACCGAGGCCGTCATTACCAAGCCGGCGGGCAGCAACCAGTATCAATCGCAAATCCTAAAATAAGGTCCGCTCGTGCCTCTATCAACTAGCAAATAAAGTCAGTATCAGAAAGGAAGAATCGCATGGTCCAACCAGCCGATATCAAACACGTCGCCAAATTGGCGAAACTCTCATTCGATGATAGCAAGATTGATGCCTTTACCGAGGAATTCAATGCTATTATCGACTTTGTTGAGCAACTCGAACAAGTGGATACCCAAGGGGTCGCACCGACTTACCATGGCAACCAACTCCTCAATGTCTTCCGTGAAGACAAGGCCCAAGCAGGGGTTGAGCGGGAGCTATTATTAGCTAATGTTAAAACTAGCAAGGATGGCTTCATTCAAGTACCAGCCATCATGGAAAGTGAGGAAGCCTAAGATGACCCAATATCCAACGACAATCTTAGCCATGAAAGAAGGCCTAGCAGCCGGTAAATTTACATCCCAAGACTTAGTGCGGGCGGCTTTCGAACGTATTGAAGCGACAGATGCACAAGTGGCAGCCTTCTTGGCCCTCAACAAAGACTTGGCCCTAGCAGCCGCAGCTCAAGCGGATGCGCGTGGCTACGGGGCGGATGCGCCAATCCTCAACGGGATTCCGATCGGGGTTAAAGATAATATCGTAACCAAGGGCTTGGTAACCACTGCTGCCAGCCGCATGCTGGAAGACTTCGTGCCAACTTATGATGCGACGGTCGTAGAAAAACTCCACCAAGCCGGTGCCATCATTGTAGGGAAACTCAACATGGACGAGTTTGCCATGGGGGCTAGCTGTGAACGCTCGGCCTTCAAGACGACGCGTAACCCTTGGGACTTGAATCGCGTACCAGGTGGGTCATCTGGTGGTTCTGCGGCAGCCGTAGCAGCTCGCCAAGTGCCAGCCAGCTTAGGGACCGACACTGGGGGGAGTATCCGCCAACCGGCTGCCTTTACTGGTTTAGTGGGGATGAAGCCAACCTACGGTTTGGTTTCTCGTTATGGCCTTATCGCCTTTGGTTCTAGTTTAGACCAAATTGGGCCAATGACCTTAACGGTTGCAGATAACGCCTTGGTCTTAGAAGCCATTGCCGGTCATGATGCCAAGGATTCAACTTCCTTGCCTGAAATTGATACTAACTATAGTGCGAAGATTGGCCAACCGTTAGCTGGCCTGAAGATTGGTTTCCCAGTGGATTATCGCTCAGAAGCCATCAACCAAGAAATTCGCGAGCGCATGGACCAAGCCGCTGCCTACTTCGAAAGCCAAGGAGCAGAAATCGTGGAGATTTCCTTGCCGCACTCTAAGTATGGGATCAATGTCTACTATATTATAGCCTCTTCAGAAGCCTCTTCTAACTTACAACGCTTTGACGGGATTCGCTATGGCTACCGTTCGCAAAGCGCGCAAACCCTGGAAGAAGTCTATGTGCAATCACGGACGGAAGGTTTCGGGCCAGAAGTACAACGCCGGATTATGTTAGGGACCTTCAGCTTGAGCTCAGGTTACTATGATGCCTACTTCAAGAAGGCGGCCCAAGTTCGGACCTTGATTATCCAAGACTTCGAGCAAGCCTTCCAAGCCTGTGATGTTATCATGGGGCCTGCGACCACCTCAACGGCCTTTGAAATCGGAGGTCGGATTCAAGACCCAATTGAAATGTATGTGGCTGACCTCTTGACCGTTCCAGCCAATCTGGCCGGGCTACCAGCCTTGTCAGTGCCAGCTGGTTTAGACCAAGCAGGGCTTCCTATCGGCTTGCAACTCATGGCTAAGCCATTGGATGAAGCGACCATCTATCAAGTGGCTGCTAACTTCGAAGCCGGACATGACTATGTCAACCAATCCCCACGGGCAGCCGTAGAATAGGAGACCGCTATGAATTTTGAAACGATTATCGGACTTGAAGTCCACGTGGAATTGAAGACTGATTCCAAGATGTTCAGCCCATCGCCTGCACATTTCGGGGCCGAACCTAACACCAACACCAACGAAATCGACTGGGGTTACCCTGGTGTCTTGCCAGTAGTTAATAAACGGGCCATTGAATTTGGTATGCGAGCAGCTTTAGCGCTTAACTGCCAAATCGCGCCTGAAATGAAGTTCGACCGCAAGAACTACTTCTACCCAGATAACCCTAAGGCCTACCAAATTTCTCAATTTGATACGCCAATCGGGTTAAATGGTTACATTGACATTGAAGTCGATGGCCAAACCAAGCGTATTCGCATCGAGCGTCTACACTTGGAAGAAGACGCGGGTAAGAACACCCATGCTAGTGATGGCTATTCTTATGTCGACCTTAACCGTCAAGGGACTCCTCTGATTGAGATTGTCTCTGAAGCGGACATTCGCTCACCGGAAGAAGCCTATGCTTACTTGGAAGCTTTGCGCGAGAAAATCATGTATACTGAAGTTTCTGATGTTAAGATGGAAGAAGGGTCTATGCGTTGCGATGCCAACATTTCCCTCCGTCCTTATGGGCAAGAAGCTTTCGGGACTAAGACTGAGCTCAAGAACCTCAACTCCTTCAACTTCGTTAAGAAGGGCTTGGCTTACGAAGAGAAACGTCAAGCCCAAGTGCTCTTAGCGGGTGGTAAGATTGGGCAAGAAACTCGTCGTTACGATGAAGCGACTGGGAAGACCTTGCTCATGCGGGTTAAGGAAGGGTCTGCAGACTACCGCTACTTCCCTGAACCAGACCTACCTTGGATTACTATTGCACTTGAATGGGTAGAAGCTGTAAAATCTACCATTCCTGAAATGCCAGATAGCCGTCGGGCACGCTATATCAAGGAATTCGGTCTACCTGCCTATGACGCCATGGTCTTGACCTTGACCAAGGAAATGTCAGATTTCTTCCAGGCTACTGTGGCAGAAGGCGCAGATCCAAAACAAGCCTCTAACTGGCTCATGGGTGAAGTGTCGGCTTACTTGAACAGTGCCAAAACTACCTTATCAGGGACTCAATTGACGCCACACAACCTAGCGCAAATGATTCGTTTGATTGAATCAGGGACCATTTCTTCTAAGATTGCTAAGCAACTCTTCAAGATTCTGGTGACTGAGGGTGGCGATGCGGATGTCATTGTCCAAGAACGTGGCATGGCCCAAATTAGCGACCCAGCGCAAATCCAAGCCATTATTGATCAAGTCTTGGAGGCCAACCAAGCCTCTGTCGAAGACTATCGTAACGGGAAAGACCGAGCTGTTGGCTTCTTAGTCGGTCAAATTATGAAGGTATCTAAAGGGCAAGCCAACCCACAAGTCGTCAACCAATTGTTGATTAAGACTTTACAAACCTTCATCTAAACGTATAATAGAGAGTAACGATAATTTTAGATAGGGGATTTGCCAATGAAACGCTTTTTGAAATACAGCATGATTCTTCTGGGTTTATTAGCAGTAGCCTATATCGGGGGCTTGATCTTCTTCCTAGATCGCTTCACCTTCGGTAGCTACTTTGGAGATATTCCGCTTATGGGCTTAACTCAGGCCCAAGCCCAAGAAAAGATTGCTGAAGAACTTGGCAAGCGCCAAATTAACTTGCAAGAGAATGGGAAAACTACTGCCCAAGTGACCTTGGCTGAATTATCACCAAGTTATGACTTGGATAAGGCGGTGGGTCAACTCTTCAACCAGCAAGATCCAGTGATGTGGCCCTTAAGCTTTGGTAGTCACCAAGATGTTAAGGTAGACTCCAACATGGTCCATGTAGATAAAACCAAGGCAGCTCAAGTCTTGGTAGCCAAAGGCATTGACAATAGTCAACGCCAAGCGGCGACAGATGCTAGCATCGAATATAGTGAAGCAGATGGCTACCAAGTGAAGCCGGACGTGACAGGGACTCAGGTTGATACCGATAGCCTGGCTCAAGACATGTTAGTTGCGGCCACACAAGAAAAGAACAGTGTGGATGTCAGCCAGGCTTATGCCAAGGCAGCGATTCAAGCTGATAGCGACACCATGAAATCTGCACTTGGTTTAATTAAGCAATATAGTGAGAACCCAATCGTCCTTCAGATTGCCGGCGATGATGTTCAAATTCCGACCAAGACCATTGAATCTTGGATGCACTTTGACGAAAATAACCAAGTCAGCTTCGACCGCGAAGCCATTAAGGCTTACGTTCAAGGTTTGAATGAAAAATATTCTACCTATAATAAGACACGTGAATTCAAGTCTACCTTACGCGGGATAGTTGAAGTGCCGCCAGGCATTATGGGCTGGGGTATTGAAGTCGACCAAGAAGTTGACAAATTGGAACAAGAACTACTGGCTCATCAACCAGTTAAGCGTGAACCTGCCGTTAACTCAACTGGTGGCGTACCTAACGCCAAGGATGATATCGGCCCAACCTACGTGGAAGTCGATATCGCCAACCAAACCATGTTCCTCTATAAGGATCACAAGAAAATCTTGGAAGCTCCTGTGGTTACAGGTCAACCAGCAGCTGAAACAGTTCCTGGGGCAGGGGCCATCATTGAGAAGCTTTCTGGGACCCGACTCAAGGGTTACAACCAGTTCTACCGGGTAGACTACTCTGTACCAGTTAACTACTGGATGCGTTTCGATGATAAATCCCAAGGGATTCACGACGCACCATGGCAAAGCCAATTTGGTGGTGATGTCTGGACCTACAGTGGTTCCTTAGGCTGTGTCAACTCACCACTTGATGCAGCAGCAACCATCTATGAAAACGTAGAGTACGGTACACCTGTTATCGTCTTTAACTAAAAGCAAGAAAACGAGACCCTTAGGTCTCGTTTTTTTAGTGATTGTCGCAAAAGAAACTTCCCATTATATCATATATGATATAATGGGAAGTTTTATTGTATTAAAAAAACCAGCTGAGCGCTGGTCTCAGCCGGTATAAGTCTTAATTAAAGATCCCAAAGATACTACGCATAAAGTTAGTGAATGGGTTGTTGCGGCGGTTAGGAAGACTTTCAACATTTTCTTCTTTGTTGCTACCCGCTGCTTGGGCCTTGCTTGCGGCTTCTTCAGAAGCGGCTTTGGCAGCTTGAGCTTCCTTCTCTGCTTGAGTTGGCAAGAGGTTGGTAGCCAAGCCTTCTAATTGATAGAGGTCAGGATGCTTGTTCAAGCCATCCAAGAGAATCTTGGTTTCTTCATAAGAAGAGTAAGGTTCTTGAACCCCCATGACAACGGCAATCATCTTACGGCCATTTTCAGTCGTGGTGGTGACGAAGCATTTGCCGGCTTCATCTGTATAACCTGACTTCAGCCCCGTTACGCCTGGGCGGCCATATTGAGCCCCTTCAAGCAACAAGTTGTTGTTGGCCATTTTAATTGGATGGTCACTGTCTTTGGCCATGGTGTATTCACGGGCAGAAGACAGTTCTAAGATTTGTGGATACTTTTCAGTGATGTATTGGGCCATTAAGGCAACATCAGCTGCTGACATCTTGTTTTGGCTGTCCTTGGTTGAGCCTTCAATCCAGTAGCTTTCTGGTAGGTACTTGTTAGGCGCCCCAGAAGTGGTGTAGAACTCATAGTTCTCAATCCCCCATTCATCGAGTTGGCGACGAATGGCAGCAACAGCTTCTTGTTCAGAACCGTAGATGTGAGACATCAGAAGGGTAGTCGCATCGTTACCAGATGCTAACATAATCCCGTATAAGAGGTCCTGGACGGTGTATTCTGCATCGGTCACTAGACCAGCATTAGATAATTCCGCATTATCGGTGAAATCACGGACAATGGCTTCAGGTACCTTAATCTTATCGTCTAGTTTAATTTTGCCTTCCTCGATGGCTTTGTAGGTCAAGTAAACTGACATAATTTTGGACATGGAAGCAATTGGGTAAGGCTTATTCCCTTCACGTTCCATCAAGACCTTGTGGGTATCTTGGTCAATCACGACATAAGAACGGGTATCTTCGGTTAAGCTATTCAATTCCTCAGGGTAGCCACTCGGCATGGTGAAGCTAGATGCTTGGCTAGCTTGACTTTGGCTAAAATCCTTAGTTAAGTCTGGGGTTTTCTTTAGCTCTTGGGCCATAATAGGGCTAGCTAAACCTAGTAGGGTGGTGCTCGCTAGAGTGAGTAAAACGAGCTTAGTATGTAACTTGGTCATCGAGTCTAATCCTCCTGTTATTTGGACCTATATAGTCATTGTATCAGAAAAAAGAACCTTATGCCAATAAATTTAGCCTATATTTCGTATTAGGCAGGCATTTAGAAGAGTTCTTCCGGGGCACTACCGGCTTCCAAGGCAGCCAGATTGGCTGGATCCAGGTGGATGAGGGCCTGGATTTGGCCTTGCCCATCTAGGCCTAGCACGGCTAAGCCGTCTTGGCTACCTTCAAAGGCAAGTTGAGCTTGCCAACCAGCCTGGCTCATGTAGGTCATAAGCCTTTGAGACCAGTATTGACGGCGGGCCAAGTAGCGTTCAACTTCCTGTCGGGGAATCCAGTAATTGTCAATTAGCACAGTGGCTGCTAGGCGGAAACCCTTGGTAAGCTTGGGGTTAGGCATGGATATGGCTCCTTTTCGGGGTGTACTTTCATAGTATAGCTAATAATTGCGAAGATTTTGTGAAGATAGCTAAAATACTAGTGGGGATTGTTATTTTTCAGCGCAGATGGTATAACAATAGAAGAAAAAGATAAGAGAAGGGAGGGGGCGCCATGTCCCTGCCATTGCGAACTGCTAAATATACCCTAGCTGTCTTAGCGGCGGCGCTGACCGCTCAGGCGCTAGGGCTCTTGAATCCGATGACGGCTGGCGTTATTGCCCTTTTGAGCTTGTCGGATACGCGCCGGACCACACTCAAGTTGGCCCAAGAGCGTCTAGTGTCCATGGTATTGGCCTTGGCTCTGGCTTGGTTGCTCTTTGCTGGTCTGGGCTTTAATTTGCTGAGCCTAGCCCTCTTCCTGGTCATCTATGTGCCCCTTAGCTATCGGCTCCAGCTCATGTCGGGTCTGGTGGCTAGCACGGTTCTCGTCACCCAACTCTTAGGTTGGCAGTCGCTAGCTACCTCCTATTGGCTCAATCAAGTGGGGCTCTTTGCCATCGGGGCAGGGCTAGCCCTAGCCTTTAATAGCTATATGCCTTCCAAAGAAGACCTGATTCTGGCCCACAGGGAGCGCATCGAAGAACAGTTACGCCAACTGCTTTTGACTATTCATGATTCCTTGCGCCAGCCCCAAGCTAGAAAAGAAACGGACTTAGCCGCCTTAGCGGCCCTTAACCAGGAACTGGAGGCGGCCCTGACCACGGTATTGGCTGATCGTGACAACCGCCTCTTCAAGCAGACCAATTATGATGTCCACTATGTTGAAATGCGCCAGGCTCAGGCCCAGCTTTTGGAGCAGATGATGACCACCTTGCCAGACTGTTTCTTAGAGAGCGAAGAAAGCAAGGTCTTGGCCGGTATTTTCTATCTGACGGCCAGTCAGTTGGAAACGGCCAATCCAGGCACTTATCTTATGGCTGATATTCAGGCCTTGCTAGCTTATTATCGGGAGCGACCTTTGCCAGTCAGCCGACAGGAGTTCGAGAATCGGGCCCGCCTCTTCCAACTCTTGAATGACCTGAGTCGCTTTATCGCCCTTAAGGTATCCTTCTACCAGACCTATGCCCAAGATTGGCAGACGGGACAGGATTAGGGCTTGAATTCTTCAAGCAAAAGTGGTATAACATATCTAGAATCTTAATCGAGAGTGAAGCCATGAGTGGCTAGACGCGTTGACAAGAGAGGGATGGGTTGGTGCAACATCCTGGCGCTATAGTTGCTTACCTCTTCACTGATTCTTGGCCTAAGGGCAATAACTAGCCTGTTAAGTCAAGACGGTCGCTCCCGTTACCAGCACCAAGAGGCTTTTGCCAGTGGCAGAAGCAAATTTGGGTGGAACCACGTTATCAACGTCCCATTGACTCTGTGTCGCAATACCAGAGTCAATGGGATTTTTCTTTCCAATGATTAAGACTGTCGACCAAGCACTATTATCCAATGAGGAGGAACTATTATGTCTCAAATCGCCTTAACTTTCCCTGACGGCAGTGTCCGTCACTATGACAAGGGTGTCACTGTCGATCAAGTGGCTGCTAGCATCGGCTCTTCTTTAGCCAAAGCAACCCTAGCCGGCAAATTCCAAGGTCAATTGGTGGACCACGACCGTCCTTTGGAAGCTGACGGGGCCATCGAAATCATCACTGACAAGAGCCCAGAAGCCTTAGAAATTATGCGTCACTCAACCGCCCACTTGATGGCTCACGCCTTAACTCGCCTCTATCCTGGTATTCATTTTGGGGTAGGGCCTGCCATTGAATCAGGTTTCTACTACGATACTGACAAGGAAGTCCAATTAACTGAAGACGACCTGCCTGCAGTTGAGAAGGAAATGAAGAAAATCATCAGCCAGAACTACCCAATTGTAAGACGGGAAGTATCTCGAGCTGAGGCTCTCGAACTCTTCAAGCACGACCCTTATAAGGTGGAATTGATCACAGACCTACCAGCAGATGAAGTCATCACTGTCTACCAACAAGAAGACTTTACTGACCTCTGCCGTGGGATTCACGTACCATCAACAGGCAAGATTAAGGTCTTCAAGCTGCTTAGCTTGGCTGGGGCTTACTGGCGTGGTAACTCTGATAATAAGATGATGCAACGGGTTTACGGGACAGCCTTCTTCAAGCAGGCTGACCTAGATGAATTCTTGCGTCTACGCCAAGAAGCTAAGGAACGTGACCACCGTAAATTAGGGAAAGAACTGGGTATCTTCATGGTATCTAAGGAAGTAGGTTCTGGTTTACCATTCTGGTTACCAAAAGGGGCAACCATCCGTCGTGTGATTGAACGTTATATCATGGATAAGGAAATCAGCTTGGGCTATGACCACGTTTATACCCCAATCATGGCCAAGGTAGACCTCTATCAAACATCTGGCCACTGGGCTCACTACAAGGACGACATGTTCCCACCAATGGACATGGGCGACGGCGAGATGCTGGTCTTACGGCCAATGAACTGCCCACACCACATGATGATTTATAAGAATGACATCCATTCCTACCGCGAATTGCCAATCCGGATTGCGGAATTAGGTATGATGCACCGTTATGAGAAATCAGGGGCCCTATCTGGTTTGCAACGGGTTCGTGAAATGACCCTGAACGACGCCCATATCTTCGTGCGTCCTGACCAAATCAAGGAAGAATTCATCCGCGTGTTAGACTTGATTAAGGCGGTTTACCACGACTTTGGGATTACAGACTACCGCTTCCGTCTCAGCTACCGTGACCCAGAGAACAAAGAGAAATACTTTGACGATGATGCGATGTGGGAAAAGGCGCAAGCCATGCTTAAGGAAGCCATGGATGAGTTGGGCTTAGACTACTTCGAGGCCATCGGGGAAGCAGCCTTCTACGGTCCTAAATTGGACATCCAATTCAAGACTGCCATTGGTCTGGAAGAAACCATGTCCACCATTCAGTTGGACTTCCTCTTGCCAGAACGCTTCGACCTCACTTATGTTGGGGAAGATGGTCAAGATAACCACCGTCCAGTGGTCATCCACCGTGGGGTTGTGTCTACCATGGAACGTTTTGTGGCCTACTTAATCGAAGAGTACAAGGGAGCCTTCCCAACTTGGTTGGCACCCGTTCAAGTGGCCCTCTTGCCAGTTAGCCTAGAGGCGCACAGTGACCGCGTTCAAGAAATCTATGAAGACTTGAAGGCTAAAGGTTTCCGAGTGGATATGGACTTGCGTAATGAGAAGTTGGGTTACAAGATTCGCTCCGCTCAAACAGCTAAGATTCCTTACCAAATTGTTATTGGGGACCAAGAAGTGTCTGAAGGCACGGTTAACGTCCGCCACTACGGTTCTGCCAAGTCTGAAAGCTACAGCTATGACGACTTTGTCCGCCTCTTAAGTGAGGACGTCGCTAACAAGAGCCGTCTTAACTAATAGAATTGAATCGAAAAGGGCTAGAAACTGCCTACCGTCCTAGGGGACGAGGCAGAATCTAGCCTTTTGGCTTTTTATCACAGGCAAGGCAAGCACAACTTGTGTCTGATAGAGCACGTAAATTTGCTGGCTCATACCCTATCTATCAATAGATAGATTGATAGATAGGGTGAGGATTAAGCTAGCAGAAAAGAAGATGCTGATGACAGATTTTACTTATAGGATGATTGGAAATTTCCGGCCAAATAGGGTAAAATAAGAAGGTAATAATTGACCCTGATCAACGAGGAGTAGCTTATATGGAAACTACTGAAAGCAAGCAGGCGACGCGTCTTAGCTTACGTGATATCATGTCTCAGCCTGCGCTCATTATGATTTTTGTAAGTATCTTAATTCTTTTTCCTTTTTATATTAGTGTGCCAGCGGCGGTGATAGCCGTGGGCTTGATTTTCTGGAAGTACCGGCGACGTTTAGGCAAGATTGCCCTAGGAACGGGCTGGTTCGGCGCCGGAGCCATCTTTAGCTTTATGATTGCTTTTGCCAACCGTAACCAATATGGTATCTGGGCAGCCATTGGTTTTATCCTAGTTTGGACCTTCTTCCGGATTTATCGCAATTTTGTCACGCCTGATCTACTGATTAAAATGCTGAATATCATTGGCTTAGGTAGCATTGGAACTAGTCTCTATGCTATCTATCACTACCAAGTCTTTATAGCCAGTCATGGCTTCCCGCTAGATTATATTGTGCGGGATCCTAACCCAAAGCATCGGGCTATGTCCACCCTCTTTAATGCCAACTATTATGGGCTCTTCTGTATTTTTGCCCTTCTGATAGGGGCCTACCTCTTTGTTAAGGCCGGCACGAAAAAGGCTAAAATCTGGTATGGTCTCAGCATGGTCTTGAATGTGGTTGGCATCTTGCTGACCGCCTCTCGCATGGCCTTGCCGGCTCTGGTAGTGGGAACCATCACCTTTGTCTTCTTCATTAACCGGCGCCTAGTCCTCTGGCTAGGTGGAATTGGGTTGGCAGGGACTTGCTTGGTCTTCTTCTTCCCAGAACTCCTGGCGCGCTTTACCTCGGCTTCCTTCTCTCATAGCTTGGAAGAGCGGGAAATGATTTGGCGGGCGGCTTGGGGCATCTTCACCGATTATCCTTTAACAGGGCGGGGACCTATGTCCTACTTCAGTTTCTTCTACCTCTATGGTGGTAAGGGACAACCTCACGCCCATCAGATTTTCCTGGAGTTCCTCTCTTCTTATGGTCTCTATGGGACGGCAATCTACTTGATTGGGACGGTTGGCTACTTCCGTGAGCGGGTGGCTCTCTGGTTCAAACCAGAAGTTCAAGCTGAGATTGGGCTAGTGACCGCCATGATTGTCACCGTCTTGGTCCATGGCCTCAGTGACGTTGCGGTCATGTGGTTACAGACTGGCTATATCTTCCTCTTCATCGTAACTTGTCCAGTGGCAGTTTGGGAAGCCTTAGCTTCTTATCGCTCAGAAGATGGCTATCTAAAAATTAAATCATAAGTTTCAAAAAGCAAGTGCCTATCACTTGCTTTTTTGACTATTTTAGACTATTATAAAAGAGTGGTTAGCACTTGAGGCGTTTGAGTGCTAAGTTTCAGAATGAATGGAGGAAATCCCATGTTAAAACCATTAGGAAAACGACTGGTAATTGAAGTAGCCCCAGCAGAAGAAAAAAGCGTTGGAGGCTTGATTTTATCTAGCGCCGCCCAAGAAAAACAAGAGACCGGGACGGTCCTAGCAATCAGCAAGGAAGTAGCAAATGCTGGCGAAGTCGCAGTCGGCGACCGCGTTGTCTTTGAATCTTATGCAGGCGTGACCGTTAAGCAAGACGGCCAAGAATATTTAGTGATTGAATTAGACCATGTCTTGGCAGTTTTAGGCTAAGCACAAGGCAGAGAATAGAAAAGGAGTGACTCTTGATGGCAAAAGAATTGAAATTCTCAGAAGACGCTCGCGCAGCTCTCTTGCGTGGGGTAGATATTTTAGCAAACACAGTCAAAACAACCTTAGGGCCTAAGGGCCGTAATGTGGTCTTAGACAAGACCTTTGGCTCCCCTTTGATTACCAATGATGGGGTAACCATCGCACGTGAAATCGAATTAGAAGACCGCTTCGAAAACATGGGGGCGCAATTGGTGCTAGAAGTGGCTAGCAAGACCAATGATGTAGCGGGTGACGGGACCACGACTGCAACTGTCTTGACCCAAGCCATTGCTAATGAAGGGATGAAGAACGTGACGGCTGGGGCTAACCCAGTTGGCATCCGCCGTGGGATTGACAAGGCTACTAAGGCGGCAGTTGAAGCTTTACAAGCCTTATCTCAACCCGTTTTATCCAAAGAAGCCATTGCCCAAGTAGCCGCAGTCTCTTCTGGCGACCCAGCTATTGGTGACTTGATTGCGGACGCTATGGAACGTGTCGGCAACGACGGTGTGATCACCATTGAAGAATCTAAGTCAATCGAGACGGAATTATCAGTGGTCGAAGGGATGCAATTTGATCGGGGTTATCTCTCTCAATACATGGTAACCGATAATGAGAAGATGGTTGCTGAATTGGAAAATCCTGTTATCTTCGTGACCGACCGCAAGATTACCAACATCCAAGATGTTTTACCACTCTTGGAAGGCATTATGCAATCTGGTCGTCCGCTCCTTATTATTGCGGAAGATGTAGACGGCGAAGCCTTGCCAACCTTAGTCCTCAACAAGTTGCGTGGGACCTTGAACGTGGTGGCCGTTAAGGCACCTGGCTTTGGGGACCGTCGTAAGGCCATGTTGGAAGACATCGCAGTCTTGACCGGGGCAACCGTTGTTTCAGAAGAATTAGGTTTTGAACTTAAGGATGCGAACGTAGAACATCTAGGTCATGCCGGTAAAGTAACGGTAACTAAGGACTCTACCACTATCGTAGAAGGGGCAGGCAACAAGCAAGCCATCGCAGACCGTATTGCGGTCATTCGCGCTCAAGCAGAAGAAAGCACCTCAAGCTTCGACAAGGAAAAACTCCAAGAGCGTTTAGCTAAATTGTCAGGTGGGGTAGCCGTTATTAAAGTAGGGGCAGCCACTGAAACTGAGCAAAAAGAACGCAAACTCCGCATCGAAGACGCCCTCAACGCGACCCGTGCGGCCGTGGAAGAAGGGATCGTGCCTGGTGGGGGTACTGCCTTGGTTAACGTTCAAGAAATCGTGGCAGCAGTTGAAGCTGAAGGCGACGAAGCAACTGGGGTTAAGATTGTAGCCCGTGCTTTGGAAGAACCAGTTCGTCAGATTGCAGCTAACGCTGGTAAGGAAGGCTCTGTCATTGTGGACACCCTCCGCCGCTCTGAAAAAGGGGTAGGTTATAACGCCGCAACTGATGTCTTTGAGAACATGATTGAAGCAGGGATTGTGGATCCAACCAAGGTAACCCGTTCTGCCCTTCAAAATGCAGCCTCTGTAGCAGCCTTGCTCTTAACGACAGAAGCCGTTGTAGCAGACATTCCAAAGGAAAGCCCTGATATGCCAGCCGGAATGGGCGGCATGCCAGGTATGATGTAATAAATTTGGCTGAGACCTTGGGCTCAGCCTTTTTTGATAAGCAGTCTAGCTCTCTGAAGCAATCATTAAATCTGCTTAGTTTAGATAACTAAAATCTGCTTGTCTTTATCAGGTAATAATGGTTAAATAGAATTATAAGACTACCGGTAGGGAGGGCAAGAAAATGAAGAAATTTCTTAGTTTAATGTATGTTGTTCTGTTAATAATCGGTTTATCGCCCATAAAAACAGTTGCTGCAACAAATGAATCGAATTCAGCTTCCGTAGATATACAAAAGGAAGAAGAAGAGCGAGCAGCTTATTGGAAAAGTTTGGAGGAATTTACAGATACCAAAGTACAAAAAGAACTATTCTATCGTTTACTTAAGGCAGAGCCAATCCCGATTGAAAAGGGTCAAGAGACCTACCTGAAGTTAGCAGATATTACTAAACCTGATGGGACAGATATGACCAAGAAAAGAGCATACATACTTCCAAACAATTGGAAGATGGATAAGGATCTTACTAAGAAGGATAATAAAGATATGACTTTTATAGTGAAGGCAGAAGAGTCACCGATTGCCTTTTTTACGCAGCTTTATAGTCTGGATCTTTTCACTGGTTCAGCACCGGAAGGTGATGAAGTTTGGGAACAGGCGGAGTTAAAAAGATTTATGAAGGGGCAAGATGGTAAGAACTTTATTTTGGACGAAACCGTTGAAATAGGTGGTAAAACATGGAATGTAGGTTTTGAGATGCCTATAGGTCCTCAAAGTCGTATGCTTGCTGGCCTTGTTTTCTATCGACTCGAGGATCATGGTGAATCCTATAAGTCGGTAATTGCGGGTTCATTAATTTATGTCCCTTATGATGACTTACGATATGAGGATGAAACTAAAAAAGCAGTTGGTCAGCTTAAGACTATTCTTCAGCGCGTCAGTGAAGCTAATGATTAGTCAGCATCATAAGATAGGTAATTGAAGAGGAGAGTTGTTTTTTTCAGCAATTCTCCCATCTACTACTAATCACCCTCTTTAGGGCTGAGACCTTGGTCTCAGCCTTTTTGTTATCTAAAAGATAGAGGGTGTGCTAGACTGAGAGTAACAAGTGTGGAGGAGGGATTTTGATGACTTTAGTGCAGGTTTCATTTTTTGCAGGCCTTTTTGGGGCCCTGGCCTGGTTAGTGGGCGATATATTATTAGTAGGTTTTGCGCCGGTGACAGAAGAAGACTTGGCCCGCTACCAAGCAGGGGGCTTGACCAATTTACGCCTGGCTCTTTATATGAGATCAGGGGCAGATCGCCGTTTGCGCTGGGGTGTTTGGCTGGCTCAATTTTCTATTTGGTTGCCTCTGCTTAGTCTCTATGGCCTCTGGCAAATGGCTCAACCAGTAAGGGGCTTGGTCTGGGCCGGAATGCTTTGCCTTTTCATCGGCTTCAGTCTGTCCCCTTTGGCCCATGGGGCTTTCTATGTAATCGCCATTCTAGGCAAGGCATATTGCCGGGATTACGCAGAGGCAGGAAAGGCCAATGAGCAGTTGATTGAGGCGCTCAATCGAGCTAATCACTTACTCAATGTGACCTGGCTATCGGCCCTTCTTGTGACCTGTTTGGGTTGGGCCCTGTATGGTTGGGCCATTGTGACCGACCAGACCCAGTGGCCGACTTACTTTCTACTAGCCACCCCGCTGGTGACCACGCCAATTTGGCTGGGCCTTAGCCATTACATCATCCGCCGGTGGACACCTCTCTTTAATGGTGCTGCCCTTAACTTAGCCTGGGTCAGCTTTTATGCCTTGGCTCTCTGGCTCCTCACTTAAAATCATGGCATGCAAAAAGGACTGAGCTTAGGCTCAGTCCTTTTATTTGCTTAGATAGGCGATAATTCGTTCAGCTAGTTCAGCCCTTACACCAAGCTTGGCGTAGTCCTCAATCGAGGCTTCCTTCATAGCCTTGAGGGACTTGAAGTGCTTGAGCAATTTAGTGCGGGTCACCTTACCCACGCCAGGGATGGCATCTAACTTAGAGGCAAATTGTTGCTTGCTCCGTACCTGACGGTGATAGGAAATGGCGTAACGGTGAACTTCTTCTTGGATTCGTTGGATATAGTGGAAGACAGGCGACTGGCGGTCTAGCTCTACCAGCTCCTCGCTATAGCCATTCATAAGGGAAGCAGTCCGGTGTTTGTCGTCTTTGACCATGCCGGCGACAGGGATGGAGAGGCCTAGTTCCTTTTCAATCACCTGGCGGGCTGCCCGGACCTGGACCTTGCCCCCATCCATCAAAATCAGGTTAGGCAGGGGCTGTTCTTCGCGTAATAAACGCGAATAGCGGCGACGAATAACCTCTTGGGTGTGGGCAAATTCATTGGTTTGGTTAGATTCCTTGATTTTGAATTTGCGGTAACTCTTGCGGTCTGGCTTGCCTTCTTTGTAGACTACCATACCTGACACCAGGCCAGTCCCCGAAATGTTGGAATGGTCAAAGGCTTCGATATGATAGGCCAGAGGGATGCCCAAGGCTGCCGCCAAATCTTCGCTGACACCACGAGTTTGTTGGGCCTGGATGTCCAAGAGGTTGAGGCGTTCGTTGAGTGCTAGCTGGCTGTTCTTAGCGCAAAGGTCCAACATGGACTTTTTCTTGCCTCGCTGAGGCGTGCTAATGGGAATGGAAATCACTTGCGATAACAAGTCCTTGTCAACATCTTCAGGCACTAAGATAGCTTTAGGAAGTAGGTGATTCTCTTCCTGATAGAAGCGGGCAATAAAGGTCGTCAACTCTTCATCAGGATCCGTATAAGCTGGGTAAATGGCGGCCTCACGTTTGAGAATGCTGCCTTGTCTGAGCATGAAGACCTGGATAGAAATCCAACCCCGTTGGAAGTCATAGGCGAAGACATCTGTATTGTCGTAGTCCTGGCTCATAATAATCTGACGCTCGATAGTGGTCTCAATGTATTGGAGTTGGTCCCGGTAGTCAGCGGCCTGCTCGAAGTCCAGACGCTCGGCGGCTGCCTGCATCTTGTCCTTGAGCTGAGTCATAATGGGTTGAATATCGCCGTTGAAGAATTGCTTAATCTTCTGAATCTGTTGCTCGTACATGTCCTTGGTGACTTCATGATCACAGGGGCCAATGCACTGACCTAGATGATAATAGAAGCAAGCCCGCTTCTCATTTTTACCACAGCGACGTAGGGGATAGACCCGATGTAAGAGTTGCTGGGTCTGGGTAGCTGCTCCTACATTAGGGAAGGGGCCAAAGTAGAGACCGCCGTCCTTGGTCACATTGGATGTGATGATGAGCTGAGGATGGCGTTCCTTGGTGATTTTAAGGTAGGGGTACATGGTCCCTTCCTTGAGTCGAATATTAAAAGGCGGCTTATACTGTTGAATCAGATTGATTTCCAGCAAAAGTGCTTCCTTATTACTGTTGGTGATGATGATCTCGAAGTGGTCGATTTCTGACACTAGTTTGGTAGTTTTGGTATCGTGAGCGCCACGGAAATAGGAGCGCACCCGGTTTTTAAGGTTCTTGGCCTTGCCGACATAGAGAATCTGGTCAGCCGCATCTTTCATGAGATAGCAACCGGGTAAGTCTGGCAAGAGCTTGAGCTTGGCTTCAATCCGTTCTTGAACCTTGGCCCGTTCTTGGGCAGTCTGGGACTGGGCATCCGTCATGGGGGTCCTCCTTCCTTTAATCTGGGGCTGGGAGCCCCGTTTACTCTACACATTATACGCGTTTTTAGGACTTGGGACAAATGTCCTGTTCAAATCTTAAGAAAGGGTAAATCTCAGTCATCAAGATTGAAATCTCTGTCAGAATTGCCTAAGATGGTAGAAGAAGGAGACTGACCATGAAAAAACGATCTACGACCCCTTTGAAGTTAGCGGCGATTATTGTCGTCATCTGCCTGGCCCTCTTTGCCAGACGGGATATGATTCAGGCTGTCTGGCAGGATCATAGCCTCAGCCGACCGCAAGCCATGCTGACTATTGCCCAAAAATTATTGAATATTCCACAAAATAAGCCTCAGGATAATCAGTCCCATGTCATTCAATCTGGGGCCAACCAAGAACCCCATCAAGTAGCAGCTAATGTTACGACTAGCCCTATATATCAGAAGGCTGCTCGTACAGCTCAAACCTTCAATCAGGGCTTAGATTTGACTAGCCTGAACCAGGCCTTTGTTGCTCAAGTCAACCAACATCGGAACCAAGTAGGTTGGCCTGAGATTCAGGTCGGCCACCAACTTGCTACAGGGAGTCAAACTCGGGTTCGTCAATTATCTGATTATTATTACTTGAGTAGCCGGACCTTAGATGGGCAAGATTTCCGGACGGCGCATCCAACTATTGAAGATGCTAATTCCAGATTAGGGGAATCTACCTTTGAACTCTATATTGCAGCGGATGATGTTCATCTAGATACATGGCGCCAGCACCCTGATATTTTGGCTGACTACCTCTATAAGGCCTTTGCTAAAATGGAAGGACAGGATACAAGCGCCTATATTGCCAGTCAATATGTGACCCTCTACGCTCAGCCTAGCGACCAATTGGTTGGCGACGTGGCCTACGTGCGTTTGGTGGCAGTTGTCACCTCCGATACACTGGCCAGTCCTTAATTCAACTTGAAGGAGCCCCACCATGATCTCACCTTATGCTTATCTATTGCCCGGTCTAGTCGGCCTGGGGCTAGCGACTTGGACCTATGGCCAGGTCTACCAGCGTCGACATGGTCTCAAGTCAAGTAATGACCGCGAGCAAGTTTATGACGTCACCCACTGGCAGGCTCAGGCTAGTAGCCAACATGCTTGGTTATCGCAAGCCCAGTTCGACCAAGAAATGACAGACTGGGTGCAACCTTATCTGGCACAACATGGTCAGTCTGAGACGATTACCTTAGCAGACGGCCAGACTTTAGCCTTTGATTTCTATCCTCATGCTGAGGCTCAGGCTACTCTCCTAATCATCCATGGTCTCAATGAGTTCAAGGAAAAATTTCGGGAGTTAACCTATTACTGGCATCAGGAAGCCTGTCAGGTCATTGCAGTGGACCTAAGAGGGCATGGCGCTAGTGGTCCCTATGGTCCCAAATCCAGCATTCATAGCCAGCATTTTGATCAATACGCTGAGGACCTGGCTAGCCTTTTGGACTATTTAGGTAAGCAAGGAAAACTACAAGGCCCCTTAGTCCTATTCGGCCACTCCATGGGTGGGGCGGTCGCGACTCGCCTCTGCCAACTCTATCCCGGCTTGGCTCAAGGTCTCATCCTTTCCTCGCCTATGTTGGCCATCGACACAGGCAAGATTCCTTTTGCCTATGCGCATTTATTAAGTCGACTAGTCTGCTCTTTTGGTGGTGGCAAGGCTTATGCTCCGCGTCAGGGGGCCTTTGATCCTGACCGTCATAGCCAGTATCCCCGCCAAAATCGTTGGACCACTCAATATGAACGTGGCCAGTATTTCCATAATTGGCATTTAAGCAACCATCCGATTCCTAGCTGGGGCGCAACTTGGTCCTGGCTAGCAACCAGTTTAGCTAGCTCGCGCAAGATTTTGTCACGCCGAGGTCTTGCCCAGCTTACTTTACCAGTCTTGATCTGGCGGGCGGAGCTTGACGACCATGTTCTAGCTAGTGGCATTCATGGCTTGGCGTCGAGCCTTGCGCAAGCCCAAGCCTACTGTGTGCCGGCGCGCAAGCATGAATTGTATTTGGAGGATGATGCCTTCATTCAAGCTTATGTCACCTGCATTCGTCATTTTATTGCCAGTCTTGCGCCAGCAAGTGGCCATTAATTCAGAATTCATTGAACTTTGAACTAAAGGGAGTTACATATGACACGCGTATATATTACAGAAGTCAAGCGCTCGGCTATCGGCCGCTACCTTGGCGCCTTATCCAATCTCAGTCCGTTAGACTTAGGTAGCCAAGTACTCCGGGCAGTCTTAGAATCCGACCAAGTACCAGTAGAAGCCATTGAAGAAGTGATCGTTGGGAATGTCCTATCGGCTGGCCATGGTCAAAACCTAGCTCGTCAAATCGCGCTAGAGGCAGGACTGCCGATGACGACTCCAGCCTACACTGTCAACATGGTATGTGGGAGTGGCTTGAAAGCAGTCTATGAAGGCTATACCAAAATTAAAGCCGGCGAAAACCAGGCCCTGATTGTAGGTGGCGTGGAAAGTATGAGCCAGGCAGCCTTTGTCTTAGATGGTAAATCTCGTAAAGGGCTGGCTTATGGTGGCAGCCCTCTAGTGGATACCCTCTATCGAGACGGCTTGTCTGATGCCTTTGGGGGCTATGCTATGGGCGTAACGGCAGAGAATTTGGCTCAGCAATATGATATTAGTCGCCAAGCTCAAGATGCTTATGCCTATCAGTCTCAAGTCAAGGCTCAAGCCGCTCAACAGGCAGGCCTCTTTGACCAAGAAATTGTAGCGGTGACAGAAGTCGACCGCAAGGGCAATCGCCAAGTGATTGATCGAGATGAGTATATTAACTATAAAACTAGCCCTGAGAAATTAGCTGGTTTGCGCCCTGCCTTCCAGAAAGAGGGGACAGTAACAGCCGGTAATGCGTCAGGTATTAATGACGGCGCAGCCTTTCTCTGCTTGGTGAGTCAAGAAATCGTAGACCGCTACCAGCTGACACCACTGGCGGAAGTCCTAGGTTTTGGTCAGGCAGGGGTGGATCCTAGCCTTATGGGAATTGGCCCTGTAGGGGCTATCGAGCAGGTTTTAGCGCGTACTGGCGTGCCTTTTGAATCAGTTGACCGCTTTGAACTCAATGAGGCTTTTGCGGTTCAAGCATTGGCTGTCTCACGTGATTTAGTAGCCCATCACGGGGTATCAGCTGAATGGTTGGCTGAGCGGACCAATGTCCATGGCGGGGCAATTGCCTTAGGCCATCCTATTGGGGCTTCAGGCGTCCGAGTCTTAGCGACGCTCTGTCATGAGCTGGTTCGTTCTGAGAGTCAATATGGCCTTGCCTCCCTTTGTATTGGCGGGGGTATGGGGATTGCCAGCCTGATTAAACGATATCAAGCTTAGTTAATTATCAAGCCAAGAGGCTGGGCATTACCAGTTCTAAACATCCTAAAATAAAAAGAGAGTCCCACGCGTGATTTTGTTTGCAAGTTGCCGTGGGCTTTTATATACTTAGGGAGAAGACAGAGGGAGGAATTACCTATGAAATGGAAGTTAGTAGCCGATTCAGGCGCGACTATCTCGCCGGACCTGTTTGCAGGGACGGATGTCGCTTTTGAATTAGTACCTTTAATGATTAATATTGGCACTCAGGTATATGTGGATGATGCCAACTTAGATATGGCAACTTTTGTAAAGGATATGCAAGACAGCAAGGAGGCCTCTTCGACTGCTTGTCCGTCTCCTCAAGCTTATGCCAATGCCTTCGAGGGGGCAGAAAATGTTATCTGCTTTACCCTCTCAAGTGGCTTATCAGGTTCTTATAATAGCGCCCAGCTTGGTCGCAATATGGCTTTGGAAGAAAATCCATTGGCTAATATCTATATCTTTGACTGCTTATCTGCCGGGACAGAGAACGACCTCTTGATTGCTAAGGGCTTGGAGTTGGTAGAATCTGGTTTGGATTTTGACCAAGTGGTAGCTAGCCTGAAGGATTATCACCAGAAGACGGATGTGGTCTTCATCTTGGAGTCAGTAGATAACTTGGTCAAAGCCGGCCGTGTCAATCGTCTAGTCGGCGGTATGATTGGTCTCTTAGGCATTCGCCTGATTGGGGTTCGTACACCTGAAGGTAAGATTGAGATTGGGACTAAGTCAAAGGGGAGCAAGCGGGCTGTGAAAGCAACCGTGGAAGAAATGCTCAAGCATGGCTACCAAGGTGGTAAGGTGGCGATTTCTCATAGCGACAATCCAGAAGTGGTTGAAGCGGTGAGTGCTTTGCTGCGTGAACACTATCCTCAAGCTCAAATTGAGGTGGTAGATTTTAATGGACTCTGCACATTCTATGCCCATTATCACGGCTTGATTATTGGCTTCGAGAAAGCCTAATTCACTATAAGAAAGAAGGGTATCTGTATGTTTATTGGAAAGTTGCACCGCTCTAACCTGGTGCTATTAGCTAGTTTGTTTTTTGCCGCTACAGGGATTGGTTTTGCCTTTCATGGTGAACTACAGTATGCCCTAGTCTCTTTAATGATTGCTGCTATCATTGATTTCTTCGTTAGCAGTGTGATGCGGCAGTTTCAGTCAACGGTGTCCGAGGCCGCCTTTGGTAAGGAATTGAAGACCTTAAGTAATTTCTTGATTTACGGCGTTTTGCCAGCTGTTTATATGATGGCAGTCGCGAAAGCTGGGGGCTTAAGTTTAGTTGTATTTGCTTTCTATATTTTGGCAGTAGGGACTCGTTTGGCTTATTTTAACCAGTCTACTCAATTCCAGGAACCTCAAGACAAAAGCTTCACTACTGGCTTGCCACTTGAGTTAGGAACGATTGTGATTCCATTAGTATCGCTCTTAGGTTTTCTCTTGCCCCTGAATATCTTTCAGATCTTTCTAATGCTGATTTATCTTGTGCTGGGATTTGCCTATGTCTATAAGGTTAAAATTCCGCGCTTACCTAAGCAATGGCTTTTCTATCTAGTAGCGCTGGAAGCCTTGCTTTGCGTGGTTTGGCTCTTCCTTGGCAAGTTTGGCGCTTAATTCTAAGCAAGCAAAAAAGCGGCACCTTCAAGTGAAGGTGCCGCTTTTAATATGTCTAGAAGCAATAAGCGCAAGCATATAAGAGACTAATCAGCAGGTAAGTTGTGCTGAGATAGTTAAGTTTATTTTGGCTTTGGTTATGTTGTTGAGTTTGGACCAAGAGAGGGGCTAAGGTCAAGACGCTCCCGGCGATAAAGAGGAGTTGGAGCATGAAATAAGATTTGGATGGGAAACTTAAGTAGGTCCCAGCAGCCACAGCTACTAGGCTCAAGATAAGCACTAGACTAGTTTTTAAGCCATGTGGCATAACGGAAGGGTGTCCTGTTACCTGACTAACTAGACTATTGCCTTCAGCTTGAAAGGCCAGTTGTAAGGCTGCCAGAGGCAGGAGGCTGATGAGGAAGCCGGTCGTGATGGTCCCAGTTTGGCTGAAGTAGGCTAGGTTATTGACAATGAAGGCCTGGAAGAAGACATTCAGAACTAACTGGTAGAGGCTGTTGGTCAGATTATAAGGATAATGCTGAATGTGGGTATAGGCGATATAGAGGAGGAGCAAGAGGTTAGCCCCCCAATGATGCTGCCACATAAAGCCCACGGTTGCTGCCCAGAGCAGAATTTCCATAGCGTACAGGATCACTGGCGAGCTAGCATTGGCCTTGCGGGTATTGAAGCGAACGAAAAAGTAGTGGTCAATCAACTGACTGCTGACTAAAATCAGGTAGAGATAGCCCAAGGCTAACCAGTTGATTTCGGTAGTGTGGTACATCCCTACGATTAAACCATATATCCCAAAGCCTAGTGGCGCCAGGAAGATTCGAATGAGGGGATGTCTTAGAAAGTGTGCAAAGTGTTTCATAGCTAATCCTCTTTTTTCGACATTTTTTACTATCTATATCTACTATACTAATGTATAATGGAGTCAGTTACAACAATAAATTCCCGATGGGATTCATTTTCTTAATGAAGTTGCCTTGTAACCAATCTACAAAATGGGGGAAATTACTATGGAAAGAAAGTTGTTTACATCTGAATCGGTGACGGAAGGACACCCAGATAAAGTTGCCGATCAAATTAGTGATGCCATCTTAGATGCCATCTTGACACAAGACCCACTAGCCCGGGTGGCCTGCGAGACCGCGGTCAATACCGGCTTGGTATTGGTCTTCGGGGAAGTCAGCACGACTGCCTATGTCGATATCCAACAAATTGTACGCGAAACTATTAAGGGCATTGGCTATAATTCAAGTGATTATGGCTTTGATGGCGATAATGTGGCCGTCTTAGTCGCGCTTGACGAGCAATCGCCTGATATAGCTCAGGGGGTAGATGCTGCCATTGAAACCCGGGACGAAGCAACCGATCAATTGATTGGGGCAGGTGACCAAGGGCTCATGTTCGGTTATGCCTGTGATGAGACGGAAGAATTTATGCCATTGCCAATCGCGCTTAGCCATCGCCTAGCTAAACGTCTGAGTGAGGTGCGTAAGTCTAGCCAATTAGCTTATTTGAGACCAGATGGTAAGTCCCAAGTAACGGTTGAGTACGGAGAAGACGGTCAAGCACTACGGGTGGATACAGTCGTAATTTCGACCCAACATGCGCCTGAAGCAACCTTAGAAACCGTGCGTCAAGACGTGATTGAACAAGTAGTCAAGCCAGTGATTCCGGCACATTTATTAGACGATCAAACCCGCTTCTTAATCAACCCAACCGGTCGTTTTGTCATCGGTGGACCTAAAGGGGATTCCGGTTTGACAGGCCGTAAGATTATTGTCGACACCTATGGTGGCTATGCTCGCCACGGTGGCGGTGCCTTCTCTGGTAAAGATGCGACTAAAGTGGACCGGTCAGCTAGTTACATGGCTCGTTACATTGCTAAGAATATCGTGGCAGCCGGCTTAGCTAAGCGTTGTGAGGTGCAATTGGCTTATGCAATTGGGGTTGCGCAACCCGTTTCTATTCGGATTGAAACCTTTGGAACAGGTGTCGTCTCTGAAAGTCGTCTCGTTCAGGCAGTACGTCAACTCTTTGACTTAACGCCAGATGGGATTATCCGCACCTTGGCCTTGCGTCGCCCAATCTATAAACAGACAGCAGCCTATGGTCACTTTGGTCGTCAAGACGTGGTCCTACCATGGGAGCAAGTCAATAAAGTGGATGAACTTAAAGCCGCGATTGCTGAATAAGACAAAATTAAAAGCTGAGACTTAGGTCTCAGCTTTTTTTACTTATTTGATACGTTCGATGATGAGGAGTTGCGGTGGGTTATTCCGTTGGTTGATGAAGCCATAGTGAAGGACTTGGAATTCTTCTTGGGGCCAGCTGGCTAAGGCCTGAAAGAGGGCGTCCTTTTCCTTGGCACCTTCAGGGTGACCGCTGTAAATCACCAAGATGATTTGACCGCCAACCCGAAGTTTGGCTCGAACCTGGTCTAGAGAGGCCAGGGTGGAAGCCTCTTGAGTTGTGATTTGGTGATCGCCACCGGGTAGATAGCCAAGATTATAAATGGCACCACTGAATTGGGGGACCTCAGCTAAAAGCTTATGGATTTGGTCGTGAGAGGCTAGTAAAAGCTGGGCAGACTCCTTGTTGGGCAGCTTAGCTAGGCGTTCCTGGGTCCAAGCCAAGGCCTGATCTTGGATATCAAAGCCCATGACCTGGCCACAAAAGCCTGGTTGACTTAGGATAAAGGCCGTGTCGTGCCCTTTGCCTAGAGTTCCGTCGATATAAACGCCATCTGGAAAACGTTGGATTAAGGCGGCTAAAAGGGTGTGACTGTAGTGTAGAGCGCGTTGCATAGACAAACTCCTTTGTATTACGTGAAAGTTACACAATCGTTAAAAGTAGACGAAAAGGGGGCTAGGCCCCTTTTTTTAGCGAGAGGCTTTCTATATAATGGTATTGTATCATAAAATGGCAGAATGGGGGAATATACGTGAAATTAACGCGTCAAGCGGTGATTAATCGTCGTAAACAAGCACAGCGCCACGAATCAAATAAGAAAATTGCCAAAGTGGTTAATGCAGGCTTAGTCTTATTCGCATCTGCATCTACTTTAAGCACGCTCACTGCACCAAAGGTGACCGTACAAGCTCAAACAGCTACCCAACAAAACTTCTTATCAACTATTGGAGGGTATGCACGCGATATCGCTAAGAATAATGACTTGTATGCCTCTGTAATGATTGCGCAAGCAATTTTAGAATCAGGTTGGGGCCAAAGTGGATTAGCATCAGCACCTAACTATAACTTATTCGGGATTAAGGGTGACTACAACGGTAATTCCGTTCGTATGGACACCTTAGAAGATGACGGTAGTGGTAACTACTATGCTGCTAAGGAACCTTTCCGTAAGTATAGCAACTATGGCGAATCCCTGAATGACTATGCTTCGCTTTTAACAGGGGACAACAATCCTAACAGTTGGCGCTATAAATTCTATTATGGGGCGCGCGTGAGTGCGACCAACTCTTATCAAGACGCAACACAACATTTAACGGGTCGTTATGCGACAGATACTCGTTATGCGTCTAAGCTTAACCAATTAATCCAAACCTATGGTTTGACTCAATATGATGCAGGTGGTTCTAGCACTGCTAGCCCAGCTCGTCCACAAGCCCCAGCAACTGGTGGCGGTTCTTATACCGTTCAAGCAGGTGACAGCTACTGGCGTATTGCTAACAAGTACGGCATTTCGATTGAAGAATTGCAACGCTTGAACGGCACTTCTAGCTACTTCCTCTATCCAGGTCAAAGCTTGGTAGTACCAGGTTCTGCTTCAACTACAAGTGGCTCTGCTTCAAGCTCTACTAGCTCAACAAGCACTAGCTCAGCAGGTGGCAACTATACAGTTCAAGCCGGTGATAGCTACTGGCGTATCGCTAACAAGTACGGGATCTCTATCCAAGAACTCCAACGCTTAAACGGTACATCTGACTACACTCTCCATCCAGGCCAAAGCATTAAAGTGCCAGGTTCAGGGACTAATGCGTCAGCTTCATCAAATAGCTCTTCTGCTTCAACCAGCACAACAAGTGCAGCACCAGCAGCAGGCGGTTCATACACCGTCCAAGCAGGCGATAGCTACTGGCGTATTGCCAACAAGTACGGGATTTCGATCTCAGAACTCCAACGTTTGAACGGCACATCCGACTACAACCTCTACCCAGGTCAAAGCCTTAAGGTGCCAGGTTCAGGGTCATCTTCAAGCGCAAGTGCTTCATCAAACGGCACTTCTACTTCAACTAGCACAACAAGTGCAGCACCAGCAGCAGGCGGTTCATATACTGTCCAGGCAGGTGATAGCTACTGGCGTATTGCTAACAAGTACGGGATTTCAATTTCAGAACTCCAACGCTTGAATGGGACTTCAAACTACTTCTTGTACCCAGGCCAAAGCATTAAAGTGCCAGGCTCAGGTTCAGCAAATGCGACTCCTGCTCCTGCAGCAACCACTGCAAGCACAACATCAGCACCTGCTGAAACACCAGCCCCAGCGCCAAGCACAGGCGGTGGCAACTATACAGTTCAAGCAGGTGACAGCTACTGGCGTATTGCTAACAAGTATGGAATTTCAATTTCAGAACTCCAACGCTTGAACGGGACTTCAAACTACTTCTTGTACCCAGGTCAAAGTATCAAGGTACCAGGTGGTGGCGCCGCTGCTGAAACACCAGCTCCAACTCCTGCACCAGTTAGCCAAACACCAGCTCCTGCAGAGAGCCCAGCGCCAGCAGCTGCTGAAACACCAGCTCCGGCTGCAAACAACGCCAGCCAAGCAAGTGGCGGTTCATATACTGTCCAAGCAGGTGACACCTTGTACTCAATCGCTCGTCGTAATGGGGTAGATGTTTACAAATTGATCGCTAACAATGGGGGGTCCCATTTCATCCAAGTAGGTCAAGTCATCTCATTGAACTAGTCGCTAGTATTTGATATACTAGACTCAATAGTAATTCAATATTGGAATTAGTAGGCGGTACAACTGCTATAGAGAGCTTATGGGTGGTGGAAATAAGCCGGGAGTGCTACTGAACTCATCCAATTGAAGCTAGTCTGAATCTTCAGTAAGACTAGACGTCCGCCGCGTTAAGGCTAGAGATAAGCTATTCTAGCTTAAATTAGGTGGTACCGCGAAACTTTCGCCCTATGTGAACTGTGTTTAACACGGTTTACGTAGGGCTTTTTTTATCAGAAATGCAAGGAGGTTATGTGATGACCTATAATCACAAAGCAATCGAAGAAAAATGGCAAAACTATTGGCGCCAAAATCAAACTTTTAAAACTCAGGAGCGTCCTGGACATCCCAAGTTCTATGCGCTAGATATGTTCCCTTATCCATCTGGTCAGGGCTTGCACGTAGGACACCCAGAGGGCTATACAGCAACAGATGCCGTGGCGCGTATGAAACGGGCACAAGGCTATGATGTCTTGCACCCAATGGGTTGGGATGCCTTTGGTTTGCCTGCTGAACAATACGCTTTGGATACGGGGAATGACCCAGCTGATTTTACTGCTGCCAATATCGAAACTTTCCGCCGTCAAATCAATTCACTTGGTTTCAGCTATGACTGGGAGCGGGAAGTCAATACAACCGATCCTAACTATTATAAATGGACCCAATGGATTTTCTCCAAAATGTACGAAAAAGGCTTGGCCTATGAAGCAGAAGTAGCCGTTAACTGGTGTCCTGCCCTAGGGACCGTCTTGGCGAACGAGGAAGTCATTGATGGTAAATCCGAGCGTGGGGGCCATCCTGTTTACCGTAAGCCAATGAAACAATGGATGCTCAAGATTACAGCCTATGCAGAGCGTCTACTAGAAGATTTGGATCTCCTAGACTGGCCTGAAAGCCTTAAGGAGATGCAACGTAACTGGATTGGTAAATCTGAAGGGGCTTTGATTAACTTTGATATTGTGGGGCACCCTGATCAAGTGCAAGTCTTTACCTCACGTGCAGATACCCTTTTCGGGTCTACATATGTGGTCTTGGCGCCTGAACATGAGTTAGTGGCGAAAGTCACCAGCCCTGAACAGGAAGCCGCTGTAAAAGCCTATGTCGAAGCAGTGGCAACTAAGAGCGATATGGATCGGACCTCTCTTAATAAAGACAAATCTGGTGTCTTCACAGGGGGCTATGTCAAGCATCCCGTAACTGGTGAATCCTTACCAATTTGGATTGCGGACTATGTCTTGGCTTCTTATGGGACCGGGGCGGTCATGGGGGTACCAGCCCACGACGAACGTGACTTCGAATTTGCTAGCAAGTATGAGTTGCCAATTGTGTCCGTAATTGAACATAATGAGTCTGGTTGCTATGAAGGCGATGGGCCGCACATTCATTCTGACTTCTTGAACGGCCTTCATAATGCAGAAGCCATCACAACCATGATTGATTGGTTAGAAGCCAAGGGTAAAGGCCAACGTCAGGTCAACTACCGTCTACGTGACTGGCTCTTCTCACGTCAACGTTATTGGGGCGAGCCTATCCCAGTGATTCATTGGGAAGACGGCAGTATGAGTCTAGTGCCTGAAGATCAATTACCACTTCGTCTGCCAGTGACTGATAAGATTCAACCAAGTGGTACGGGCGAATCACCATTGGCTGCTATTGAAGATTGGGTCAACGTAGTGGATCCAGAGACAGGGCGTAAAGGTCGCCGTGAGACTAACACCATGCCACAATGGGCGGGAAGTTCTTGGTACTATCTCCGTTATATCGACCCACAGAATTCAGAGCGCCTAGCAGATCCAGACAAGTTAGCCAAATGGTTGCCAGTTGACCTCTATATTGGGGGCGCAGAACACGCTGTCTTGCACTTGCTTTACGCGCGTTTCTGGCATAAATTCCTCTACGATTTAGGTGTAGTACCCACTAAGGAACCATTCATGAAACTCTTCAACCAAGGCATGATCTTGGGGACGGACGGCAACAAAATGTCCAAGTCCAAGGGCAATGTGGTCAATCCTGACCATGTGGTTGACCAATACGGGGCAGATACCCTACGTGTCTACGAAATGTTCATGGGACCATTGGATGCTTCTATTGCTTGGAGTGAAAATGGTTTGGAATCTACTCGTCGCTTCCTTGAACGGATTTGGCGTCTCTATGTAGCAGAGGACGGTAGCCTCAGTGAGCGAATCCAAGATGCTGAGAACCCAGCCCTAGAACGTGTCTACCATCAAACTGTCAAGAAGGTAACGGAAGACTATGAAATTCTTCACTTCAATACCGCAATTTCGCAAATGATGATTTTCCTCAATGCAACGAAAGACCAGACCATCATTCCAAAAGCTTATGCTCAAGGCCTGATTCAATTGTTGGCGCCATTGGCTCCACATATTTGTGAGGAAATCTGGCAAAAGCTAGGTCACCAAGACAGCATTTCGCATGTCGCTTGGCCAAGCTATGAGGAAGCTTTGACCATTGAAGATCAGGTAGAAGTTGTAGTTCAAATTAATGGTAAGATTAAGGCTAAGGTCATGGTAGAAGCCAATATGGCAGCAGATGCCTTAGGTGAGTTAGCTCTTAACTTGCCAGAAATTCAAGCACAACTTGAAGGCAAGACCCTACGCAAAGTGGTAGCAATTCCTAACCGATTAGTCAATATCGTAGCAAATTAAGGAGACGATGCAGATGACAGAAAGAGACAAGCGCGATTTAGAGCGCGGCACACCAAGCCCGGATTTACAGGCTTTGTTGGCCGAAGAACAAAACTTGCATGAGACCGTCATCTTTTCCAAAGAAGACATGAAGAAACTACGTCGGCCTAATGTGCAACCAGAAGATGGCGATTACTTTAACCTCAACCTGCCAGCTGACCTGGATTTGGAACTAGACGATGATCAATTTGATGTAGACCCCATCTTCCAAGCAGATGCCGAGCCAACTCCTAGCCAACCAACCGAGAAAAAGGCAGATTGGGTAGTCAATGACTTACCAGCCTGGGAGGAAGAAGCTGAGCCAACGGAGCAAGCTGAAGTTGAGGAAGAACAAGACCAACTCGATGCTAATCTTCCAGAGTTAGAGCTAGAGAGTGCTGAAAGCAGCTCAGTAAGCAATCTTGATTTAGAAGGACAAGACGATCCAAACTACAATCCTTTTATCTATCGTCCAAAACATCCAAAACCTCAGCCGACAGAAGCCAAGGCATCAAAATCGCTTAAGCTACCTCGCTTAGATTTAGACGCTGTCTATGAAGCCCACTATAGCTTAGATCACTTAGACGATTTGGACGCTTATGACCAATTTGGGGCACCAGAATTGACCCCAACCAAGATTGAGCGACTGATGCAAAACTGGTGGCAAGGTATCACGCAAAGAGTCAACAGCCTCAAACCTAAGGAAGAGGCAGCTGCGCCAGAAGACAAATTAGCTGAAGAGCCTGTAGAGGTGGAAGTTAATGACGAGCCTAGTCAGACTGGAAGTCAAGCAGAACCAGAACTCGAAGCAAGTGATACAGAAGTAAAATTAGCTGAAGTTGAAACGATTGAACCAACCGAAGTAAACCTTGCTTCAGAAATGATTGAAAGTTCAGAGCCTAGTCAAGAAGACCAAGAAAATCAAGCTCTATCCCAAGAGGAGGCAGTAGAAGAAGCTGCTGAACTTGATTTGCTAGAGCCTGTTGAGTTGGAAGAAGCCGAGCTAGTTACAGAAGAAGGTAAGCATGATGACCATCAATGGGCGCCGGTATCTGTCTTAGATATAGAGGAGCAAGAGGCGGAGCCAGAAGCTAACTCCGAGCTCGCAGATGATGCAAGCTTAGACTCAGATCAAGTGACTGAGCAAGAGCCTCAAGAAGAGCAAGAAGCTGAGCCAAAACTTAACCTATGGCAACGCCTAGTACGTTGGATTCAAGAAGGCGAACCTAAGGAAGAAGAGGAGTCAGAGTCAGAAGCAACTTCTCAAGAGGCTTCCCAAACGAGTCAAGCTTCTGATGAGTCAGATTCTGACCATGATGAAGATGATAGTCAAGGTGGTGCCAGCCTAACAGCTTCGGAGCAAGAAGTAGAGCCAGAGGCTGAACATGACGCCTCAGAACTTGAAACCGGCTCTGATACCTCCCCTAGTTCAGATTTTGATTTGGAACTAGAAGAAGAGGCGGTGGCTAGCCGCCCGGAGCCTCAAGCGGCGCGTCCGACGGAAAGACCTCAGACCGCCAGTCCTCAAAGCCCATCTCTAGGCCAACAACTAGCCTTTGACTTAACGGACACCCAGGCGATTACGCCAGAGGCCATTCAAGCCTACAGTGACCAGGTTAGCCAGGCTACTCAGGTCTTTACGGAGCCTATTCTGACGGACCAGGTTCTAGAAGAATACCTGAATGAAGATGACGTCACCATTGAGGCGGAACTTAATGAGAAGCAAACCATCGTCAAAGGGGCGACTTGGCTGACTTTCGGGAACATCTTCTCCCGGATTTTGGGTGCCATTTATGTCATTCCTTGGGCGGCTTGGTTAGGGGCAGACTACCTCAATGCCAATACTTTATATAGTGCGGGTTACCAACCTTATGCACTATTCCTAGCTATTGGGACGGCAGGTTTTCCAAGTGCCATTGCCAAACAAATGGCCTACTATCACTCCAAAAAGCAATACCGTTTTGCCGACCAACTCTTTAAGGCAAGTATGATTGTCATGAGTTTGATGGGCTTGGTTACAGCTACCGCGCTCTTCTTCGTAGCGCCGGCCTTAGCAGCAGCGACGCCAACCATTGACCATGCGGCAGCCACTTTGGTTATTCGTTCCTTAGTACCACCGCTAGTTATCTTGCCAGTCATGAGTCTTTTACGGGGCTATTTCCAAGGCTACAATAACATGGTGCCAACAGCTGTATCCCAAATTCTGGAACAAATTGCTCGCGTCTTCTATATGTTGGCAGCGACTTATGCTGTCATGAAGCTCTTCAATGGGGCAGCGACAACAGCGGTTATCCATTCGACTTTTGCAGCCTTTATCGGGGCGGCGGTGTCACTGGTCTACTTGATTTTCGTCTATCTTCGTCGCTTGCCGATGATTAAGGCTTTAATCGCGACGGATCAATCCCGTGATGAATTCGATTTAATGAAGACCCTGCGGATTATGCTTATAGACTCTGTTCCTTTCATCCTGGTAGGATCCGGTATTATTATCGCGCAAAACATCGATACCTATACTTTCGGCCAGATTATGGGTTACACTTCTAGCCTCTTGCGTAGTGAAATCGCGGAACTCTATGGGGTGCTGAGTCTAGACGTCAATAAGCTGATTATGATTATCATTTCCTTGGCTATTGGGATTTCCCTGTCTTCTCTGCCAGCCATCACCAAACGTTTTGCTGAACAGGATAAGGAAGGGACGGGAGATTTAATTCAGCACGTTATCTTACTCTTCAGCTTTGTGATGTTGCCAGCCGCAGTTGGTATGGCAAGTATTCCAACCGAAGTTTATCAACTTTTCTATGCTAATGGGAGTCATTCAGGGCCAGGTCTTCTGGTGACGGCCTCCTACATGTCAATTATCTTGGGGCTCTATACCATTCTATCAACCATTCTCCAAGCCATGAATTTCCGTCGTCTCTCCATCTGGCATCTCTTGATTGGTTTAGTCGTCAAAGTTGTCCTGCAATTCCCACTTGTGGCCCTCTTCCAAGCACAAGGAACCTTCCTATCGACAGGCCTTGCCTTCTTGGTATCATCCTTACTCATGTGGCGGACCATCCACAAGTCGGTACCTTTACGCTATAGCGAAATGACACCAAAACTTGTTAAGATGTTAGTGGGGACAGCCTTGATGGGGGTTAGCACTAGCATCTGGGCTCAAGTCTTGAACGGCCTCATGGGGCCAGTTGGACGAGGCATGACTTTCGTCAAGGTCATCTTGGTTGTCTTGGTAGGTGTCTTCGTCTACATGACAGTAATGGCCCTCTTTGGCCTCTTACCAATCCTCTTCGGTTCGCGTAAGAAAGACTTGCAAGATAAGATGAGGTTCTTCTCATGAGAATTGAGAAATATTTGGCGGATACGGGCTGGGGCAGTCGGAAAGACATCAAGCAATTGCTAGCCCAAAAAATCGTCACTATCAATGATCAGGTTTGCAGCAAGGGCGGCACGCAAGTGACACCCGGTAGCGACTGCGTTGCTGTAGGGGGCCAATTGGTCCCCTATCAGCGATATCACTATTATTTACTTAACAAACCAGAGGGGATTTTGTCTGCCACAGAAGATCGACACCATCAGACCGTTATTGACTGGCTAGGAGAAGGTTACCAACATCTGGACCTCTTCCCTGTTGGTCGTTTAGACATTGACACAACTGGCCTTTTGCTACTCACCAATAATGGGCAGCTCGCCCACCAGCTTTTGTCGCCTAAGAAGAAAGTGGATAAAACCTATACTGCCACCATTCGAGGTTTGGTGGACCAGGCGGATATCGCGGCCTTTGAGGCGGGGCTGGACTTGGGTGATTTTACTAGCTTGCCAGCTGAGTTGACGGTTTTAAGTCAAGATGTGGATCAAGGCACCAGCCAAATTCAGGTTATTATTCAGGAAGGTAAATTCCATCAAGTGAAGCGTATGTTCCAAGCCGTCGGCAAGGAGGTTCTGAGCCTCCATCGCTTGGCCATGGGGCCCCTGCGTTTAGAGTCAGATTTAGCCCATGGCCAGTGGCGCTCCTTGACTGAGCAAGAGGCGCAAGCTCTCGAGCCGTATGGCTATGTGGCAGAATAAGTTTTTAGGAGGTAGACTATGACAAAGATTAATTGGTTACAAGAAGTCGAAGCGCGTAAAGAGGCGCTCTTCGCAGATTTATTCCGTTTATTGAAGGTGCCTTCTGTCCGTGAGGACGACAAGGCGACGCCAGAGGCGCCAGTAGGACCTGGACCTAAGGCGGCCTTGGAAGAATTTCTCAACATGGCACAAGAAGATGGCTTTGAAACTAAGCAATTTGGTCCTTGGGCTGGACGTGTGGAAGTTGGGTCAGGGGATCAGCTAGTTGGTATTCTGGGCCACGTCGATGTGGTACCCGTAGGAACTGGCTGGGATACCGATCCTTTTGAACCAGTGGTGAAAGATGGCCGTATCTATGCTCGTGGCTCTAGCGATGACAAGGGGCCAACAGTGGCAGCTTACTTCGCGCTTAAACTCTTACGTGAATTAGGTTTAGAACTTAACCAACGCCTTCACTTAATCGTCGGGACGGACGAAGAGAGTGGCTGGCAATGTATGGATTATTACTTCAAACACGCTGAAATGCCAGACTATGGCTTCTCACCAGATGCCATTTTCCCAATCATTAACGGTGAGAAAGGTAACGTGTCAGCGACCTTTAACTTCCAAGCTGGGGCTAAGGCGGCTGGAGCTAACCACTTAGTTAGCTTCGAAGCAGGCTTGCGTGAAAACATGGTGCCTCAAGACGCAACGGCTGTCGTTGAAAGTGCTAATTTAGCCGAGCTAGTGGTAGACTTTGAGTCCTTCCTCTTAGAACATCAATTAGGTGGCCAAGTGCAATTGCAAGGCAACCAAGCGACCTTCTCCTTGATTGGGAAGGCAGCCCACGGTTCGACACCAAGCAAAGGGGTCAATGCGGCAACCTTCTTGGCTAAGTACCTACACCGTTTTGAATTTGATCAAGAAGGTGCAGAGAGCTTCCTTCATCTTTTAGCGGACCATCTTCATCTGGATTTTGAAGGGGTTAACTTAGGCCTGGCTCACCGTGATCCCGTCATGCAAGAATTGACCATGAACGTGGGCTTGGTTAACTACCAAGACGATAAAGGTGGTAGCGTCGTCGCTAACTTCCGTTATCCAAAAGGCACTGACCCAGAAAAAATGGCAGCCCAAACTGCTCAACGTTTGGCTGGCCATGATTTAAGTATCGAATGGGGCGAGTTCAAGGAGCCACACTATGTGTCAGTTGATGACCCAATGGTTAAGGAATTGTTAGCAGTCTATGAAGAGCAGACTGGCCTTGAAGGACACGAAATGACCATCGGTGGCGGGACCTATGGTCGCCTGATGCCACGTGGGGTAGCCTACGGTGCCTTGTTCCCGGATTCCATTGACACTATGCACCAAGCTAATGAATTTATTGCGATTGATGACTTACTTAAGGCAACAGCTATCTATGCTGAAGCTATCTACCGTATTACACGCTAGGTCTTGCCATGGAAGTTATTCAATCCAAGCAAAATCCTAAGATTAAGGCCTGGAAGAAACTAGCTACTGCCAAGGGGCGCCAGAAGGCGGGGCAGTACCTGATTGAGGGGACTCATCTGGTAGAAGAAGCCCTTAAGTCAGGTCAACCAGTCCGCCATTTGGTAGCTACACTGGATTATGATTTAAGTCAGTTGCCTGATCAGGCTCTTAGTCTGCCACTTTTACTGGTCAGTCCTGAGCTCTTGAAGGACCTGAGCGAGACGCCAACACCCCAAGGAATTATGGCGATTATCGACTTACCGTCATCGCCCCTTGATTGGCAACCTTCTGGTCAACGTTACCTGATTTTGGATGCGGTGCAAGACCCAGGTAACCTGGGAACCCTGATTCGAACAGCAGATGCAGCAGCTTATGATGGGGTCATTCTAGGCAAAGGTACAGTGGATGTCTACAATGACAAGGTCCTAAGAGCTAGCCAAGGTTCACTTTGGCACCTGGAGGTTGTCAGTTTGGACCTCTTACAGGAGGCCCGTCCAGCCTTTGAAGCCGCTGGTATTCCTTGGTTGGTTACGGCTCTTCACCAGGAGGCGAAAGCCTATCAAGAGGTGCCAGCCAATCAGAAGCTAGCCTTAGTGCTAGGCAACGAAGGACAAGGAGTCTCTGAAGCAGTTATTCAAGTAGCTGACCAGACTATCTACATTCCTATGCCAGGGCAGGCTGAGTCACTCAATGTAGCAGTTGCTGGTGGCATTCTAATGTTTTATTTTCAAGCGTAAAAAGCAGGCCTAGGCCTGCTTTTTTTGAGTAAAAACTAGGGTAAAACTTATCTGTTTTGTTGTTTTTAATGATGCCTATTGCAGATAGAGTGGAGAGTGCTAGAATAATGTTTGTGGATGATTATACTATTTAATAGTAGGAATTATTCTGTGTTGCGTGAAAAAATGAGAGGGAAGTGTGTGCAATGAAAAAGTCAGTCTATATTAGCGCATCGTTTCTATTGTTATGCGCCGGTAGCACTCTAAGTGCAAATGTATCTGCTAAGGTTAGTCAAGATAGTTTGGGCTATAAAGTTTTGGCTCAGCAAACGGGAGACAGAAAAGTCACCAAAGTAAAGTCTATTGAGGCCTTAGAAGGTGACTTAATCAAGGTAACTCTACCAGATGATTCAAGCTATGAGGCACATTTAGCTATGGTCAATGCGCCCGAAATGAAAGGTAATAAACCTTTCGCCAAAGAAGCAAAAGAACGCTTAAACAGTTTGCTTGAGGAGGCTGACACACTCAATGTAGAAGAGTCGGGAGGAGCAGAACAAAAAATTGACGGCAAATCCACACTCTTTCTATGGGCGGATGATGTTTTGCTTCAGGAAGCTCTAGTTACGGAAGGATTAGCGCGAGTGGACTATATTCAGTCAGCGGATGAACCTTACCTCAAAGTCATGCGGGAATCTGAAGACTATGCCAAGCAATCCAGTAGCAAAATTTGGTCTCAGAGCGGAGTGTATTCCAATGATCCAGTTCGCAAGGACTTGAGTGCTAGCCAGGCTCAAACGCCAGCTGCTGCTCCTGCCCAACCATCCGTTTTCTATAAGAACTGTAAGGAAGTCAAGGCGGCTGGTGCTGCACCTATCCGGCCAGGTGATCCAGGATGGGATCCAAAGTTTGATCGTGATGGAGACGGTATCGGTTGTGAACGATGAGACGGTCACTTTTTATACTTCTATTAGCTCTAGTGACTATCTGTGGAGGTGTTTGTTCAGTAGGAGTGGTAGCCCAAGCTTCACCTAACCTGCAGGCTAAGCCAGTTAATCCAAAATTACTTGAAGTAGTCAAGGCATATCAGGTAGTCGACGGAGATACTGCCTATTTTGACCTAGGCTCCGGTAAGGCGATTAAAGCGCGTTTGTTACTAATAGACACTCCTGAGTTACATCATCCTCGACTGGGGCAACAGCCATATGGACTTGAAGCCAAACAGAGACTCCAGCAGTTGCTTCGTGAAGCCCACAAAATTGAAGTTGAATATGATATTGGAACACACAAAGATAAGTATCAACGTGATTTAATTTATGTTTGGGTTGATGGTCAACTTGTTCAAGAAATTTTAGTGCGTGATGGCCTCGCCCAAGTTGCGTATGTTTACCCACCTAATACGCGATATTTGAATTATTTGGAAGCATCGCAAAAAGAAGCCAAGGAAGCTAAAATTGGTTTATGGTCGTTGTATGGGCCAGAAAGGTGATGGACACAGTAGAGAGCGGTTTAAGTAAGAAACTAATTGGTAATTAATTTATAGGGAAAGACTGGAGCTTGTTCCAGTCTTTTCGTCTTGCATAGGAATTTGGGCAAGTTAACGAAAATTCAAAGACAAATTGAATGATACTTGAAAACGCTACATTTCATGGTAAGATTAAGAAGTAAGAGGTGATACTATGAAAGATGCGAATCAATTTTCAGCCAAAGCGACCATGAAAGATGTGGCGGAACGGGCAGGCGTTGGCTTAGGAACAGTCTCTCGGGTGGTCAATGGCTTCAGAGTTAAAGACTCAACCTATGAGAAGGTTCAGATAGCTATTCGTGAATTAAACTATCAGCCCGATGAATATGCACGAGGGCTCAAAACTAACCGCAGTAATATTGTGGCCTTGATTGTCCCCACCATTTGGCATCCATTTTTCTCACAGTTCGCCTATCATGTGGAGAAGGAACTACAACAGCATCACTATAAACTTCTGATTTGTAATGCTGATGGTGATGCAAGTAATGAGATTGAGTACATTGAAATGCTGAAGAAGAACAAGGTGGATGGTATCATCGGCATTACCTATTCAGATATTGACAAGTATATTCTGTCCTCGCTACCCTTGGTCAGCATCGACCGGCATTTCTCGGAGAATGTCTATTATGTTACCTCCGAAAACTATGAGGGGGGTCAGCTGGCGGCTAAAGAGCTTCTAGAACGAGGCGCTAAGCAGCTTGCCTATATTGGTGGGACTAATATCCATGAGAATGAGACAGTATTGCGCAAGGCGGGTTTCTATGATTATTCTGCCAAGCAAGGATACAACGTTGCTAAGCTAGATATGCCCGAGCCCATTGACGATGTGGAAGGTCGTATCCGAGCCTTTGTCGAGGAACATGCCGACTTAGATGGCTTCTTTACCGTTAATGATTTTATGGCTCTTCAAGTGATGAAAGTTATGCAAGCGTTAGGTAAGTCTTGTCCAGAAGACTATCAGCTAATAGGTTTTGATGGACTTAAGACGGCGGAGGGCCAAGATTATCTCCTCTCAACCATTGCCCAGCCCATTGATCAGATGGCCATTGCTGCGGTCGATCTCTTGATGACCCTGATAAAAGGCCAAGTTCAGCCAAGTAGTCATCGCGTTATCTTGCCAGTACATTTTCGTGAAGGAGGCACCACGCGAAAAAAATTGAATTGAATCTCTAAAAATGTCTTGACAAGCCGTGAAAGCGGTATTATTATTAAGGTATAAATTGAAACGTTTCAAATCCCGAGCCCCAGCTAGACCCATTATCCTGCCGTGGGCTTGACTTTTAAAAGAAAATTGAAACGTTTCAAAAAGGAGGAAACAACATGAAAAAAGGATTCATCTTATCTGCTCTGACCACTTTATCGATGAGCTTCTTAGCAGGTGCAGTGGCGCCAACCCCCGTAGCCCATGCTGCCGGCCAAGACATCAAGGTTTGGGTACAATTTTCAGATGAGACCGCAGAAGGGAAAGCTTGGGCAAAAGTCGTAGAAAACTTCAACAAGAAGTACGATGGAAAGTACCAAGTAACAACAGAATACATTCCGCGTAGTGGTTCTGGTGGTGGCTATGAAGACAAGGTCAACGCGGGTATTACCACTAACACCTTGCCAGATGTTATTACTTTAGACGGACCAAACACAGCAGCCTATGCTAAGGCTAAGGTAATTGCGCCATTGGATGACTATCTAGCTGACGCTAATATGGATGACGTACTTGACTCCATCAAGCAACAGGGGACCTATGATGGCAAATTCTATGCCTTTGGCTTCTCCGAATCCAACGTTGGGATTTATTACAACAAGAAAATGTTCAAGGAAGCAGGCATTGAAGATTCAGAACTTCCAACCCTTCAAAAACCTTGGACCTGGGACGAGTTTAAGGCGATTAGCAAGAAGTTGACAGACCACTTCAAACAACCAGCAATTGACTTCCGTCTCAACTCAATGGACGAAATGCTGCCATATGCTTATATGCCATTACTCTGGTCAAATGGTGGGACTGTTGTGAATGAAGACGGGACCAAGGCACAAGGTTACTTCAACAGTAAGGAAAGTGTGGAGGCCGTTCAATTCATTCAAGATTTAGTCAAAGAAGGTTACACCACGATTAGCCCAGTTGAAAAAGGCTTTGAAACAGGCGTTTACCCAATGGTCTTAAGCGGTTCTTGGACCATTAATGACTTAAACGAAAACTATAAAGACATTGAATATGGTATCCTACCTTACCCAGTATCAAATACTACTAAGAAATTAGTTTCCCCATCTGGTAGCTGGCAATTAGCTGTGACGGAAAAATCAGAACAAAAAGAAGGGGCAGCTGAATTCATTAAGTTTGCAACCAACACCGAGTCTAGTGAAATCATTAGCCTAGGCAACAGCGTCCTACCAATCCGTAAGACCACCATTGCTAATATCAAAGACAAGGTATCTGAGCCAATGCGCTTCTTGATGGAACAAAACGCTGCGACTGCCCATGCTCGTCCAGTAGTGGTCGCTTACCCACAAGTATCACGTGCTTTCCAACAAGCTATGCAAGATATTAGTTACTATGAAGAAAATCCAGATGTGCAACAAGTCTTGGATCAACGTGCAGAAGAAATGCAAATTGCGATTGACGAAGCGCTCAATCAATAAGACCTTGGGCAGGTAGTTCCGCTAGGGGCTATCTGCCTTCTTTGAAGAAAGAGGAGTCTGACATGAACAAGAAAAAGAAATTCAAAGAAAATCTCTTAGGCTATGGTTTTCTGTCACCAGCCTTGATATTGCTATTTATTTTCCTAATCATTCCGGTGGGTATGGTCATCTACTATGCTTTCACAGATTACTATATGCTAGCACCAGACGAACGTAAATTTATCGGGTTGGATAATTTCTTCCGTCTAGCCAAGGACAAAACTTTTATTAAGAGTTTTTGGAACACTGTGCAATTCGTCGTCTGGATTATCCCTGTTCAACTGGGAGCAGCCCTAGGGATGGCCCTTATTGTCAATAAGAAGCGTAAAGGGAATATCTTTTTTAAGGTGGCTTTTTTTGCACCGGTTGTCATGTCCCTGGTCGTTATTTCGATTCTATGGCTCTACCTCTTGAATCCTAATAATGGGCTCTTGAATGCCCTCTTGGAAAAAGTCGGCATTGCTAAGCAACCATTCCTGACTAGTCCTAAACAAGCCATGTACGCCATCGTCTTTGTATCTGCCTGGCAGGGAGCTGGTTACCAGATGTTGCTCTTCTTAGGTGGCTTACAAAATATTCCGCAAGATGTCTATGAGGCAGCTGAAATCGATGGCGTCAGCAAGTGGAATCAATTCCGCTATATTACCATGCCATTGCTCAAGCCAACGGCCTTGTTCGTCCTTTTGACGACCTTGATTTCGGCCTTTAAGCTATTGGTCCAACCAATGGTTATGACACAGGGTGGCCCGGCTAACTCTACCATTACCATGGTTTACTACATTTACCGCAAAGGTTTCACAGACCGTTTGGTAGGGTACTCTAGTTCCATTGCCCTAGTCTTTACAACCTTAATTGGGGTTATTTCCCTGGTACAACGCCGGGTCTTGAAGGAGGATGAATAGGATGAAACGCTTGAAACCAAGTAACTTGCTTGAATATATTCTCCTGATTTTGCTGGCTGGCCTCTTTCTCTTCCCTATGATCTGGATGGTAGTCTCATCCATGAAGCCAGAGGCTGATGTTTATAAGAACTTAAAAGGCTGGGAAGCATTCCTACCAAGCCTTAATCCGGCTAACTGGTTCAAGACTTATGAAGAGGTCTTGCAACGCTTCAGCATTGTAACTTACATGGCCAACAGTATTTTCTATGCGGTCACTTTTGCGGCCGGATCTATTCTGGTCAACTCTCTAGCAGGTTTTGCCTTCGCCCGCATTAATTTTACAGGTAAGAAATGGCTATTCGGTTTTCTCCTGGCTTTGCTGATTATTCCAGGTGAAACCATGCTGATTCCTCAGTTCACAATTATCAACTCGCTAGGGCTAGTCAATAACCGTTTAGCGGTTATTATTCCTGGCTTGGCTAGTGTCTTCAATATTTATCTCTTCCGAAATTTCTTCATTGCCATTCCAGAAGAAATTATTGAGTCTGCGCGGATAGACGGGGCTGGCATTGTGCGGATTTTCTTCCGTATTATGTTGCCAATGTCTAAGCCAGCTATTGCTACAGTTGGGGTTCTATCCTTTATTTCCTGCTGGAACGACTATATCTGGCCACTCATGGTCTTGACGGATTCTTCTAAGTTCTCCATGCAGGTGGCGATTACGACGATTAATACTACACAACCTGTTTATATTAACCAAGTGATGGCCGTTCTGACTATTTCAACTATTCCACTGATTCTAGTTTATGTCTTAGCTCAAAAATACATTCTTCAAGGCCTGGGTGGTTCCGGGACTGGGATTAAATAGTAAGTAGGTGACCACATGCAAGAACAAATCTCACGGGCAAATTCCTACATTGCTCAGCAAGCACCACAGGTAAATCCGCGCTTTCGTCACGGCTATCATCTTATGCCTCCTGTGGGTTGGATGAATGACCCCAATGGTTTTATCTACTACGAAGGTTACTATCATCTCTTCTATCAGTTTTATCCCTATGATAGCGTCTGGGGGCCCATGCATTGGGGGCACGCACGTAGCAAAGATTTAACGCACTGGGAAGATCTTCCAGTTGCCCTAGCACCTAGCGAAGCCTATGATCAATCAGGATGCTTCTCAGGTAGTGCTTTGGTTATTGATGGTCAATTGGTCTTAATGTATACCGGCCATGTCGACCAGCAGGGGCAGGTGACTCAGACGCAATGTTTGGCGGTTTCTGATGATGGAATTAACTTCCGTAAATACGAGGGTAATCCTGTCATTGCCCATAAGCATATTGAAGGTGTGGCTGACATTGCTGATTTCCGCGACCCTAAAATTTTGCAACACAATGGTCGCTATTACTCAGTAATTGCCTCCAAGACCGTTGATCATCGCGGTCAGATTCTGCTCTTCGAATCCGCAAATGGTTTTGAATGGGACTTTAAGTCTGTTTTGCTTGAAGGGCAGGCCGGACATGGCGTCATGTGGGAATGTCCGGATCTTTTCCCGCTAGACGGTAAATGGGTACTAATTATGTCACCGATTGAGCGTGAGCGAGATGGCAATGCCTATTGGAATCTGAATTCCACTGTCGCCTATGTCGGTCAAATGGACTGGGAATCCGGGCAGTTCCAAGTAGAAAATCAACATGAGATTGATGGAGGGCTAGATTTTTATGCACCTCAAACTTGTTTGAACTCAGAAAATGAGCGAATCATGGTAGCTTGGATGCAGATGTGGCAACGTAACATTCCATCCCATGAACTTGGTGATGGTTGGGCTGGAGCGATGAGCTTACCAAGACAGGTGCGAGTTATGGATAATCGATTGTGTCAGTCAATTCCAAGCTCAGTACTAGCGCAATTTAGCGAGGATAAGACCTGGCAAGGACAATTAGAGCCTGGCCAAGAGTTCTACCTATCCGATTGGGTTAAGTCCCAACAAGTCTTAAAATTGAATTTAGAAGCCGTTCCTGGTGCTGTCTTCCAACTGCATTATGGTGGTAAATCCGATTATCCGGAAGGCCTCAGCTTAACTTGGCAAGCAGATCAAGCTCTCTTGACTGTCAAACGAGATGGGGTAGGCCATCAAATTATCGGTAAAGAAGAGCCTTATCTAGATAGTCGTCTGCTTGATATTTGGAGCGATATCCCTTATCGCCTGGAACTGGAAATTGTTCGTGACACTTCGTCCATTGAGGTTTTTGTTAACAAAAAACAAGTCATGTCTTTCACTTTTTATGCTGAGGGGCTTGGAACAGGCATAGGCTTAGTGTCAAGTCAGCTAGTAAAAGTTGAGAATTTGACCAACTATAGTCTCATATAAAACTATAAGAAAAGGCTGGGAATGTGTAAGTTCCAGCCTTTTGCATGTCTTGAGGGGAGGCCCCCAATAAAACAGGGAAATCTTCATAGGTAGAGTGAATCAAATTAAGTCTGCTTTTTACGACGCTAGCAGGCAATTTAGGTCCCCCTTATTCTTGTAATCAAAATGTAACCAGACCTAAGAGTAGATGTGATATAATAATTCCATAGCAAAATTATAGGGGGTTATTTTTATGTCATTAAATGCATTAAAAGTCTTAAAAGGCATTTCTAAAGTACCGAGTGTTTTTCTAAGTGGCGTCGCTTTTGGGACGCTTGGACTCAAATTGTTGACAAGCAAAGAAGCTAAAAAAGGTTATGCGACTGTCTTAGCCAAAACCTACAAGGCTAAAGACGGTATCGACAGCATGGTTTCTGCCGTCAAGCAACATGCGGACGACATAGTAGCTGACGCTAAGGATCTCTATCAAGCAGAGAAAACAGCAGATCAACTCGCATCATTAGAGGGTGAATAACGTGCAATTTCAAGTGTTGCATCAGTCAAGTGGCCGGGTTCGACTTCGCGCCACTTTTCCTTTTACTGAAGATGTAAAATACTATCTTGATGGCCTAGCTTCGGGCTTCCCCGATATTCTAAGACTGAACTTTTATGAAGATCCTTATGTGGTAGCCATCCATGTGATGCCTGGTCGTCAGGGCGTTGTAGCTCAATTATGGCACTTAATTCAGAAGGATAAATTAGAAGAACTTTATCGTCATCCCCAGCATCACGCAGCTTCAAGCCCTTATGCCTTAGTATCCTCAGCTATGGCGCGTCACTACCTCTTTAAGTGGTTCATGCCAGTGCCTGTACGTTTGGCTAGAACCCTGTGGAAAGCTCTAGGCTACTTCCGTGATGCTTGGCGTGTTCTGCGACAGGGTAAGTTAACCATGGAAATTTTGGACTGTTCCGCCATTCTAGTGTCACTCGCGATGAAACAGACCGATACGGCTAGCGCCATCATGTTTATCCTAGAATTAGGGGAGACACTCAACTATTGGACCCAAAAACGCTCCCTAGAAGATCTTGAAGCCAGCATCGCTGGTCAAGGCCGCCAAGTATGGTTACTCAAGGGAGACCACTTGCTACAAATCGATAGCCAAGAAGTCCAAGTAGGTGATGTGCTTGTCTTCTATGAAGGCAGTGAGTTGCTCTTTGATGGGATTGTCTTGAATGGTCGAGCTAGTGTCAATGAGAGCTCCTTGACTGGTGAATCCTTCCCAGTAATCAAAGCTGTGGGGGATGAAGTCTACTCTAACACGGTCTTAACCAGTGGAGAACTACACGTTCGTGTAGAAAATCCAACCGCTAACTACCGTATACAAGAGCTAGTTAAGCTCATGCAAGAAGCGGCACAGCAGGAAGGAACCTACCAGTATAAGTACACCTCCATTGCTGATCGCATCGTCAAGTATAATTTCTTGGGAGCAGCGTTGACCTATATCCTAACAGGATCCTTTACCAAGGCAATTTCCTTCCTGTTAGTCGATTACTCCTGTGCGCTTAAATTATCGACTCCTATGGTGTACCTCTCCGCCATCAAGCAATTGATGCATCAGCAAGTTGTTGTGAAGAATTCGACAGTTCTGGACCAATTTGATGAAGTTGATACCTTAGTCTTTGATAAGACGGGGACCATTACCACTTCTCGTCCAGTTATTGAAGAAGTCATTCCTTTTCATGGCTATAGTGCAGAAGATGTCATCATGATTGGCGCCTGTTTAGAAGAGCATATTTACCATCCAATCGCTCATGCCTTGGTGGATAAGGCGGCTCGAGAAGGCATCATTCATGAAGAAATGCATACCGAGCTCAACCACATAGCTTCCAAGGGCATTCGTTCTGAAATCGATGGTAACGTCGTAGTGATTGGGAGCTTAGGTTTAATGGAAGATTCAGGGATTGAGATTGAAGCCAATCAGAGTCAATTGATTCGTCAGAAAGAAACACACTATAATTTACTCTACCTAGGTTATCGCCAGAAACTGATTGCCATGTTCTGCGTGGCGATTCCAGTTCGCCATGAGGCGCATAGTGTTCTACACGCTCTAAAAGGCTTGGGCAAGTATTTAGTCCTCTTAACAGGCGATACAGCGGCCAGAACCAATCGCTTAGTAGCAGACTTGCCTTTTGATGAAGTTCATACCAGTATGACGCCAGTGACTAAATTTGATTATGTCCAAAGGATGCAAGCGCAAGGCCACCGCGTCCTGATGATAGGGGATGGCCTCAATGATTCGGCTGCCCTATCTGCCAGTGATGTGGGCGTGGTTATGGGCGAAGGGGCGGAGGTTTCTAAGCAAATTAGTGACATTATGCTGCCATCCAATAATTTAGCTTCGCTCTTAACCTTGCATCAAGTCTCTGTCGATCTCAAGCAAGAAATTCAGGGGAATGTGCGGGATACTATTGCCATTAATTCAGGTCTTATTGGCTTGGGGGTACTGAATTGGCTTAAACCAAGTAGTTTGGCAATCTTGCATAACATGACGACCTTTGGGATTCTTTGCCGTAGCTATCTGAAGGGCAATGTAAGGCTAGAGAGTGAGGCAGAGGAGAAGTAATGACTTTGTTTAAAATACTTATCGAATGTGGAGTCATACGGTGGAAACAACCACGATCAACATAGTAAAAGCAAAAGGCCCCCATGACTTAGAATGTTAAGTCATGGGGGTCTCTTCTACATTTTATAAGGGGTGTGGAAGCTAATTCGGATTGGAGCCATCTATTTTTGTTTGGGACAGCGCAATTAACCCTAGTAAGGTGAAGAGCATGGAGAGGACCTGAGAGCTAACACTTGATAGATCACCAGTCTCAGGGAGTTTAGCTGAAATCTGCTTACTTCCTTCTGCTCCACCAATTAGCTGTTGGTTTTCAGAGGAGCTAAACAATTCGTTCGAGCTGGTGTCTGCTGCCAAAGTGCTGGGTTCATTCTGGCTTGTTTCTAGTTCTGGACGGTTAAATTGTTGATTTGCCGCCATCAAATCGCCTAATTGGAGCAGGTAACGGTCATTTCCTATGGCAGCATTAAACTGAATGCCTAAAGGAAGGCCAGATTTGGTGACTAAAGCAGGGAGACTTAGGGCAGGCTCACCTGTCAAATTGGCGAATTGTGTGTAAGGCGTAAGGGCCAGAGATTGGAGCCAGTGATCATAAATCAGTTGCATCTTGGCGTCATGGCTCAAATTTTCCGAATTCTTAATCAGTTCAAGGTCTTGGTCAGACACTAGAGCTTGATCAATGCGCGGAGCGGTGTAGGCCGTTGTAGGTGTTAAGAAAAGAGGATAGCGTTGGTGGAAATCAGCCATGGTTTGACGGACTTGCTGGATGCGAGCCCAGGCCTGATTTACTTCTTCCTTGGTCATGGTCTTGCTTGCCTGGTAGAGTAGCCAGCTAGTAGGGTCTACATCATCATAGCGTAGCTCTCGTTTGAGCTTGGTCTTGGCTAGATAACCTACTACACCCATTTGGCTAGCATTGATTGTATAGTAATCCTTCATTAATTGGACACCATCAAAAGGCCAGTTTACTTCTTCCAAACGGAAACCTTTGCCTCGCAAAAAGGCTACGGTTCGCTCAACTGCCAGTTGAGCCTCGGGGCTGACTTGCGTTCCAACGGGAGATAAGCTGGTATAGCCAATTGCTAGTCGTTTTAACTCTGCTTCAGTCAAGGCTTGAGCCAAGGAAGCATCCGGTTTCTTCATCGCTTCAAACAAGCTCTTGGTATCTTCCATGGTTTTGGTCATCATAAAATGGGCCACTGTATTTTTGTCGATGGAGGCATTGCCCACTATGACACCACGACTAGGCTTAAGGCCAATAAGTCCATTCCAGGAAGCCGGAATACGAATGGAGCCGCCCGCATCACTACCGGTTGCAGTTGGGGTCATGCCAGCGGCTGTAGCTGCACCAGAGCCACCGCTGGAACCGCCTGCCTGATGGTCAGAGTTCCAGGGGCTGCCAGTAGGGCCATAGAGCTTAGAGTCTGTAATGTTCTTTAGTCCCATTTCAGGATAATTGGTCTGCCCAATGAGGATAAAGCCTAAGTCTTGCAAGGACTTAACGAAGGGACTTGTAGAGCCAGCTTTTTGGTTAGCTAAGAAGGTCAGGCCATTGGAGTTGGGCATACCCTTAATGGTGTGACCTAATCCTTTTACCAATAAGGGAACGCCTAAGAATGGTTGGCCTTGATCTTTAATTTGCCTAGCTTCAGTCAAGGCTTCTTCAGCTCTTAGACTAATAACTGCATGCAGGGCAGGGTCTTTTTCCTTGATAGTGGTTAGAGCAAAATTTACCAATTCTTCACTTGTGACTTTACCAGAGCGGACCCATTCAGCTTGTTGACTAGCATCAGCCGCTTGGTAGGCAGCAAGGTCTATCTTGGCTTCAGCTGGATCACTAGCTTGACTGGCTGATTCATCGTCTCTTGAGGATACTTGACTGCTTTCGATGTCGGAACTTGAGCTGTCTTGTGCCCAGACCACCGGTTGGCTCGCGCTTGTTACCAACCATAGGGATAATAGGGCTAGTAAGCGCGTCTTGATTTTTTGTTTTAGCATTTTTACACATCCTTTCATAACTTGCTAGTCTATTATACGCCTCCTCTTAAGCGCTTCCTATAGCCATGAACATTTAAGCCACAAAAAGAACACCATTATTCGGTCTTTGTATTCATAAAGATCAGATGATGGACCTAAATGACGAACATTGCTGAATACTAGGACCTATATAGTGCCTAAGGCACAATCCTCTGTTGACTATGCATTTGCTTTAAGCTATACTAGTAGCTATCACAGATGAAGCATAAAGCAATGAGGAAATCCGTTAAGTTCGCACAAGTCAGGGAGGCACTTCACCGACTGCAAGGGTGCCAAAGGTAAGCCGAACTTAGCCTTCAATTTCTTAGCTTGACCGTTAAGTTTTTAATCATATAGAAATGAACAGGTCACCGCCCGCCACGGTTAACGGCAACAAGTGCTCGAAGAACTAGCTTTTTCGAGAACGAGGGTGGTACCACGGTAGCTCGTCCCTTATAGGGGCGGGCTATTTTTTATTACCTTGTTTCATCTGAAAAAATGATAAAGGAGTCATGCACCATGTCAGATATCAATACGCATATTGAGGCCTTAGAAGCCTTGCGTCAACAAGCGATTCCGCAATTAGAAGCAACTGAATCCATCAAGGATTTAGAGAAATTTCGCCTAGATTACCTGGGTAAGAAAGGGCGTTTTGCGGCGGTTGCGCAAGCCATGCGCGACCTTTCAGCAGAAGATCGGCCTAAATTAGGTCAGGTAATGAACCAAGTGAAGTCGGCCTTCGAAGAAATGTTGGAAAGCCGCCGCCACAAGTTAGAAGAAATGGCCCTGGAAGCTAAATTAGCTTTGGAGACAGTGGATGTGACCTTGCCAGGTCGAAAGCCAGCTGGGGGCGCCCGCCACATCATTACCCAAACCATGGAAGAGATTGAAGACCTCTTTATCGGCATGGGCTATCAGGTCGTGGAAGGTCCAGAAGTGGAGTTAGACCACTACAACTTCGAAATGATGAACCTGCCTAAGACCCACCCAGCTCGCGATATGCAGGATACATTCTATATTGACAGCGAAGTCTTGTTGCGGACCCACACTTCGCCAGTTCAAGCCCGGACCATGGAAAAACACGATTTCAGTCAAGGACCATTGAAGATGATTTCGCCAGGTAAGGTCTTCCGTCGCGATAGCGATGATGCGACTCACTCCCACCAATTCCACCAAATTGAAGGCTTAGTCGTAGACAAACATGTGACCATGGCCGACCTCAAGGGGACACTTCAGGCCTTTGCCCGAACACTTTTTGGGGCGGAACGTGAAATCCGTCTTCGTCCATCCTACTTCCCATTCACCGAGCCATCAGTTGAAGTAGACGTAAGCTGCTTCAAGTGTGGCGGGGATGGCTGTAATGTCTGCAAACATACTGGCTGGATTGAAATTCTAGGGGCTGGTATGGTCCATCCAAATGTCTTGGAAATGGCCGGCATTGATTCAACTGTTTATTCCGGCTTTGCCTTCGGTTTAGGCCCTGACCGGGTAGCGATGTTGAAGTATAACATTGACGATATTCGTCACTTCTATCAAAATGACTTGCGCTTCTTAAGCCAGTTCAAAGGAGGTCAGAACTAATGTATTTATCATTCGAATGGCTCAATGATTATTTAGACTTAACAGGCTTGACAGGAGAAGCCCTAGCCGATCGTATGTCCCGGACCGGGATTGAAATCGAAGCAGTTGAAAACTATGGGGCTCAATTATCTGGTTTAGTGGTCGGGCAAGTATTGTCGGTTGAAGACCACGCTGATAGTGACCATCTCCATGTCTGCCAAGTGACGGTAGGCGATCAGGAGCCCCTGCAAATTGTCTGTGGGGCACCCAATGTGGTGGCTGGCGCTAAAGTTATTGTGGCCACTATTGGGGCTCGTTTAGCCGGTGGTTTGAAGATTAAGAAGGGCAAATTACGTGGGGTTGAATCTCATGGGATGTTGTGTGCCCTCCAGGAACTAGGCTTCCCTGACAGCGTGGTGCCAAAAGTTTATGCAGAGGGTCTCTTCCTCTTACCAGCAGATGCGCCGATTGGAGCAGATGTGGTGGACTATCTCAAGTTAGATGATCCAATCTTAGAACTCTCGATTACGCCTAACCGGGCAGATGCGCTTTCTATGCGTGGGGCAGCCTATGAAGTAGGAGCTATTATCGATCAGGTACCTAACTTCGATAATATTCATCGCCAAGCGACACAAGCAGCAGATGCATCTCTCTTGTCTGATGTGACGGTAAAAATTTCAGATAGCGATTTGTCTGCTTGCTACCAAGCTCGAGTGATTGACCAAGTGGAGATTAAGGAAAGCCCACTTTGGTTGCAAATGCGCCTGATGAAAGCAGGAGTTCGTCCACATAACAATATCGTGGACATCACCAACTACTTCCTCATGCTCTATGGCCAACCACTTCATGCCTTTGACTATGATACCTTAGAGCACAAGGCCTTAGGCGTCCGCCCAGCTCGTGAGGGTGAGGTGCTTGTGACCCTAGACGGTAGCGAGCGCTACTTGTCAGCAAGCGACATTGTCATCACCGACCAAGACCGGGCGGTTGCGCTAGCCGGGGTAATGGGGGGCTTAGATACAGAAGTGACCGACAAGACCCGTCGTGTCCTCTTAGAATCAGCCGTATTCAATCCGATTGCTATTCGTCAAACTTCGAAGAAATTCAACCTTCGTTCTGAATCTAGCATGCGTTTTGAAAAAGGCATTAACCATGCGACCATTAGCGAAGCGGGGCAGGAAGCCGCTAACTGGATGGCCTACTATAGTGGGGGCCAAGTGGTGCCCGGTTTAGTCGAAGAGAATCATTTGGACCTGAACCCAATTGAGGTCACTGTACCTTATCGCGCTATTCGAGATAAGATTGGGATTGACTTGAGCCATGAAGAGCTGAGTCATATCTTCCGTCGTCTTGGCTTTGACTTAGCCTTAGGCGAAAATAGCTTCACCGTGACCGTCCCTAAACGTCGTTGGGATATCAGCATTGAAGCCGATATTTTAGAAGAAGTAGCTCGGATTTATGGCTATGATAACCTGCCAACGACCTTGCCGGTAGTGCCAAGTACGCCAGGTCGTCTCAATGCTAAACAAAAACTGGTGCGTCAGACTCGCAATATCTTGGAAGGCCTGGGCCTCAACCAAGTCATCAGCTATGTACTGACTTCACCTAAGCAAGCCGACTTGATGAAGTCGAAAGACTATCCAGTGGTTGCTTTGGACTTCCCGATGAGTGAAGACCGTTCTGTCTTGCGTCAGAGCCTCTTCCCAGCTCTCTTAGAAATCGCCAAGTACAATGCTGCACGTCAGAATCCAAGTTTGGCCTTCTATGAAACAGGTAAAGTCTTCTATGGTCAAGGCAGCAATGTCCAACCACTCGAACAAGAACGTCTAGCCATTCTCTTATCAGGGGTTAAGGAAAGTAAATCCTGGTATGGGCCAGCTCAAGCCTATGATTTCTTCGACCTCAAAGGTGCCGTTGAAGCCTACTTGGCAGCTATCCGTTTGGATAAGCAAGTCAGCTTCCAGGCTGTGTCCAGCTATCCTGAGCTCCATCCTGGTCGGACTGCTCAAGTCCTCTTAGGTGACCAAGTGATTGGGGTTATGGGGCAAATCCATCCAGTCTTAGCTAAGTCTTACGACTTGGATGAAGCCAGCTTCTTCGCTGAATTAGACTTCGATGCTATTTTAGCAGTTCAACGCCCAGCCTTAGTTCAACGTCCAATTCCTAAGTATCCTTCTACCTCACGAGACCTAGCTCTCTTAGTAGATTTAGAGCAAGACCAAGCAGGCCTAGCCCAGCTTATGAAGCAACATGGTGGGAACAACTTAGTGTCGGTTGAGCTCTTCGACTTGTTTATTAACCTTGACCTCTTCCGAGGCAAGAAGTCGCTAGCCTACCGACTGATCTTCCAAAACCCAGATAAGACCTTAACAGACGAGGATGTTCAATCCGCTATGGATCGGATTAGAACTGCACTCGAAACAGTGTCAGGTTTAGAAATTCGTTAAGCCCATGAGAGACTAGAAGACACTTCTAGTCTCTTTATTTTGGCCTGGGCTTTTCATTTAGCAGGCGAGAAGGTATACTGTAGCTATGTATAAATAAAGATTAGGAGGCCATGTGGCATGAGGCGAGAGCGGGTATTGAGAGTGTTTGGGGTAGGTTTGTTGCCCCTAGTAGGGCTAGCAGTCTTACTGGAAAAGCCCCTTTGGTGGGGCAGTGTGACCTTATTTGTCGCGCTCCTAGCCTTGGCCGTCTTTCTCTTCCGTCAAACGGACCAGGTGGCAACTTCAAGTCAAGAAATCATCGCGGCTTCCATCAGCAACTGGTTTCTGATTTTAGCAGCCTTCTATCTGAGCCCTGACAACTGGCTACTAGCGGGACATAGTATTAGTCGTATTTGGGGTTTGGTTCTTGTAGCCTTAGTCCATCTGGGAGTCTTGGTCCTGCACGTGACCAGTCGCCAAGTTAGTCGCCAAACCGCTCGTCAAGTCATGGTGATTAGCTTAGGCTACGTAATCATCATGGGCTTGCTTGTGGCAGGACTCCTAGCTATGGGGCTAGCGTCTGTCATTCCTGTCTGCCTCTTGTTAGCTTCCATGATCTATTTCCTACTTACTTTGTCTTATTTAAGTAAGAGAGCTGAAGGTAAATAAAGGAGAAACCGCTCGTGAGTACGAGCGGTTTTTGATTTTCCTTACCCTATTTATCTATTACATAGATAAATAGGGTATGAGACAGCCAAATTACGTGCTTAAAAGAGCACAAATTTTGATTTCAAGAGCTTGGATGGGCTGGGTATTCTAATAGAGCTCTTGTAAATAGGAGTCAGACAGTTGGAAGTCAATTCCAACTGTTTTTTCTTTGGCTTTTGGGCTGACTCGAGGGGCTTCTTATGGTATGATAGAGGGTGGAAAAAACGAAGCAAAGGGGTTGGTCGATGTGAGTCCCGACTTAAGGAGTGACAATATAAACTAAGACTCAAAGGAGGAAATCCCCTATGCTCGTAGAAGAAATTCAAACAGCCCTATTAAACGAACATTCTGAAGCCATTTACCGTATGATTCGGGAACATCACCCGGCTGATATTGCCTTGGCCCTAGAGGAGCTTGAAGATGAAGAAGTTTTCAAGTTTGTCAGCTTTATCTCGGACAAGGCCCTGGCCTTGATTTTGGAGACACAGATTTCTGAAGAACTCCAGGTTAAGATTGTCGAAGCTGTGCCTTTCGCCCGTATGCTTAATGTCTTCACTTATATGTCCCAGGATGATATCGTGGATATCTTGGGTAACCTATCCATTTGGCAACGTAAGCAATTCCTGAATATGATGAAGAATCGGGATTCGGATGACCTGGAGAAACTCTTGGCCTACGACCCGGATACTGCCGGTGGTCTCATGACGACTGAGTTCATCGCCTTGAATGAGAACTTGACGGTTTATGAAGCCTTCGAGACCATTCGTAAGATTGCGCCAGAGAAGGAAGTTATCGAGACCCTCTTCGTGGTCGATGCCAAAACCTTACTCAAAGGGACAGTCGATATCCGCGATATTTTCACCAAATCCGACCAACAAAAACTCAGTGAAATTCTCAATCCTAATGTCATTTCGGTGACGCCAACGACGGACCAGGAAGAAGTTTCCCTGATTGTTACCAAGTATAACCTGTCAGTTGTGCCGGTCGTTAATAACAAGAACCGGATTCTGGGGATTATCACCAACGACGACATCATCCACGTCATCAATGAAGAGTACACCGAAGATATGTACTTGATGGGTGGGGTGGACTCGGAAGAAACGCTAGACAGCCCAGTCTTCGAGTCCGTCAAACGCCGTCTGCCTTGGTTGGTTATCAACCTCTTCACAGCCTTTCTGGCCTCATCCGTTATCAACCTTTTCTCCGATACCATCAGCCAAATGGTGGCCCTAGCGGCTGCTATGCCGATTGTAGCTGGGATGGGGGGGAATGCCGGTACCCAGACCGTGACCATTGTGGTCCGTGCCCTTGCCTTGGGCGAGGTAGACTGGGGTGATTGGCGCGGAATGCTTAAGGAAATCGGGGCTGGTTTCGCCAACGGTCTCATTACCGGGGGCGTGGCCGCTATTGCTCTTATGCTTATGTATGGTAATGTCTACCTAGGGGTGGTTATCATCCTAGCTATGATTGTAGATATGGTCATTGCCGGAATTTTTGGCTACTTCATCCCCTTGGCGGTTAAGAAATTCCGCGGGGATCCTGCCTTAGTATCAACCGTCTTCCTGACTACGGCTACTGATGTGGGTGGTTTCTTCAGCTTCTTAGGCTTGGCCACTCTCTTCATGCCTTTACTTGTATAATGATTACACCGCCTACTCCCTTGGGAGTGGGCTTTTTGCTTGCGTAAACGCCTTAAAAAGGCCAATCCCGTAGGCTAATGATTAGGTAAGCTGAGTGTCACTTTTGGCTTTTTAGGCCTTCGGACAAAATCGCATTACAGCGCTCTTAAATTATGGTAGAATAAGAAGGAAAAGTCTGTGACCCTAGGGTCCGAAAGGTGTGGTATTCATGCAACGTTTAGATGGGAAAACCCTCTCTCAATCAATTTTCGCTCGGCTGTCCCAGGCGACAGCGGCCTTCCGTTCCCAAACCGGGACCCAGCCCAAATTGACCGTTATTTCAGTCGGGGAAGATCCTGCTAGCAAGGTCTATGTTGGCCAGAAACAAAAACGTGCCTTGGAAATTGGCTATGCCTTCGAATGGATGCTCTTGCCAGCAGATATTAGCCAAGAAGAATTGGAGCGGACCATTAAGGTTCACAACCAAGATCCTCAAACCCATGGGCTCTTATTGCAACTGCCTTTGCCAGATCATCTAGACCCTTTGTCAGCTATGCACTTAATTGACCCAGAAAAAGATGTGGATGGCTTCCATCCCTTGACCATGGGACGGGTCGTTGAAGACAATACAGACCTCTATCCTTGTACGCCTAAAGGCATTGTGCGGCTCCTAGAAAATGCCCAGATTCCTTTACAAGGTCAAAATGTGGTCGTCGTAGGCCGTAGCCAAATTGTGGGCTTGCCTATTTCTATCATGTTGATTAACCGCGGGGCAACTGTGACAGTCTGCAATTCCAAGACCCAGGATTTAGGACACTATACCCGTTATGCGGATATCTTGATTGTAGCGACTGGCCAAGCGCATTTAATCGGGCCAGACCATCTCAAGGAAGGTGCAGTAGTAGTGGACGTCGGGATTAACCGACTTATGTCCGGCAAGCTAGTAGGGGATGTAGATTTTGAGGCGGTAGCCCATAAGGTTAGCTACATCACGCCAGTTCCGGGGGGCGTAGGCCCTATGACGGTAGCTATGTTGATGGAACAGACCTTTACTTGTGCCTGCCAACAACAAAACTTAGATCCCTTGACCTTCTTGAGCCAGGAGGAGGCCTAGTCAGTGACCGATACACAAAAGGACTATCTCAGTGTCAAGGCCCTGACCCGCTATCTCAAGCGCAAGTTCGACGTGGATCCTTACCTGCAGAAAGTCTATGTAGTAGGGGAGGTTTCTAACTTCCGCTTGCGGACAGGCCATCAGTACTTCAGCCTTAAGGAAGACAATGTTAAAATCAACGTCACCATGTTTAAGCAGGCCTTTAGTAAGCTGCCTTTCAAGTTAGAAGAAGGTATGAAGGTCTTAGCGGTGGGGCGGGTTTCTATCTATGAACCCAGTGGTTCCTACCAATTAACGCTTGAGTCGCTTCAACCGGACGGTGTGGGTTCACTCTATCTGGCCCTAGAACAACTCAAGGCTAAGCTCAAACAAGCCGGTCTCTTGGATTTGCCCAAGAAGCAACCGCGCCGTTTTCCGCGGCGGATTGCAGTCATTACCAGCCCAAGTGGGGCCGTCATCCGCGATATTGTGACCACCCTCAAACGACGCTATCCTATTGCACAAGTGGTAGTTTTCCCTACCCGCGTTCAGGGTAAGGAAGCCAGCGGCGAAATTGTCGCGGCCTTTGAACGGCTCAAGGCCAAGCAAGCGGCTTTTGATACCGTGATTCTAGCGCGTGGGGGCGGGGCCATTGAAGACCTCTGGCCCTTCAACGAGGAAATCGTGGCTCAGGCGATTCTAGCCTGTCCCTTGCCGGTCATCACAGCCATCGGCCACGAGACAGATACTACCATTGCTGACTTAGTGGGGGACCTACGCGCTCCAACACCAACCGCCGCAGCTGAAATGGCAGCTGAGGAATTAAGTCAAGTCTATCTCAAGTTGGAAGAAAGTCGAACACGTTTGGCTCAAGCTATGCTAAGCCGGATTCAACATAAGCAAACCCAGCTCCGCCGTTATCAAGAAGTCTATATTTTCCGGGAACCCGAGCGGCTTTACCAAGCCTATATGCAGCAAGTGGACCTCATCAAAGAGCGTTTGTTACGTGCTCAGTCGTCTTATCTGCAGGGGCAGGCTCAAGGCCTGGCTCTTCTATCCACTCGTCTTAAAGCCCAGGGGCCAAGCGGTCGTTTGCATCTGGAAGGAGAGCGGCTAGCCCGCCTACGTCATCAGTTGCAACGAGCTATGGCTCAGACCAGTCAACATTATCAAGGAGAGTTGGCTCGTTATAGCCAGCTCCTAGAGGCCTATAGCCCGCTCAAGATTCTGGCGCGGGGTTATGCCATTATCGAAGACAAGCAAGAAGCGGTAAAATCAGTCCAGCAACTTCAAGTTGGTCAGGTCATCGATTTAACCTTACAAGATGGCCAAGCCACCGCTCAAGTTCAAACCATTAGCGCTCAGAAAGGAAAAAACCATGGCAACAAAAAAGAAAAAGCCTGCGAGTTTCGAAGCAGCTCTAGCTGAATTAGATACCATTGTACAACAACTTGAACGAGGCGAATTGCCTCTAACCCAAGCTCTGGATGCCTTTAAGCAAGGGGTAGAATTAACCCAATACTGCCAAAAGACCCTCCATGATGCTCAAGAAACAGTCGCCAACATGATGGCAGAAGAGGGCGATTTTGTCCTAGATGAGGATGTCCAATGAACTTCTTAGAACTCGATACCCTGCGTCAGCTTTTCGAACGGAGCCTGGACCAACAGACACGTTATCACTTAACACCTCCGCGTCTGATTGAAGCCATGCGCTACTCCCTCAAAAATGGGGGCAAGCGCCTGCGTCCAGTCATGCTCTTGGCGGTTTTGGCTATTCAATCAGAAGACCTAGTCAAATGTGGCCTTAAGACAGCCATTGCCTTGGAGTATATTCACACTTATTCCCTGATTCACGACGATTTACCGGCCATGGATAACGATGACCTACGTCGAGGGCAAGCCACCAACCATAAGCGCTTTGGCGAGGGTCTGGCTATTTTGGCTGGGGATGCCCTCTTAACAGATGCCTTCCAATTTCTGGTTTCAGATGACCTCTTGGATGACCGGACCAAGCTAGCCCTGATTGATCAACTCAGTCAAGCATCGGGTTCTTGGGGTATGGTAGCGGGCCAAGTAGGGGATATTGAAGCTGAACAGACACCTGTTGACTACCAAGGCTTGAAGCAGATTCATGACCAGAAGACAGGTGCCCTATTCCGTTTTGCTTTAGAGGCAGGGGCTATTATCGGTGGGGCGGATGCGAGCACTTGCCAAGCCCTGCGTCAGTTTGGGCGTCACTTTGGCTTAGCCTATCAGATTCACAATGACTTAATGGATGTTTTAGGAAGTCAAGAAGTGACAGGTAAAGTCACTCAGGCGGATCAAGCCCTAACCAAATCTACCTATCCAAGTCTTTTGGGCCTCCAAGGAGCCAAGGATGCCTTGGCAGTAGAGGTTAGCGCAGCTAGCCAAATTTTAGAGAATTTAGCTAAAGAGAGCGGCCGCCCTTATCAGATTCTGGGAGGAATCTTGGATTATTTAACCCTACCCTCTGCTAAGTAAAAGGAGCAGCTATGAAAAAGGAACGCATTGATAAACTGGTTGTTCAGAGTGGCCTGACCGAATCGCGCGAACAAGCACGTCGCTTGATTATGGCAGGGCAAATCTATGACAGCCAGAACCAACGTTATGACAAGCCCGGTGAAAAAGTGGATGCCTCCAAAGTATTCCACATTAAGGGCAAGACGCTACCTTATGTCAGTCGTGGTGGTCTTAAGTTAGAAAAAGCCATTAAGGTCTTTGACATTGATATGACTGACCAAATCCTCCTAGATATTGGAGCTTCGACAGGTGGCTTCACGGACGCGGCTCTCCAATTTGGTGCAGCCAAGTCCTATGCCTTAGATGTTGGCTACAACCAACTAGCCTACTCCTTGCGCCAGGATCCACGAGTCATTGTCATGGAGCGGGAGAACTTCCGCTATGCTCAACCTGACCAATTCCAAGAAGGACAACCAAGTGTGGCTTCTATCGACGTCTCCTTTATCTCCCTACGTTTAATTCTGCCACCTCTGGTGCCCATTTTAGCGCCAGGAGGCACTGTCCTCATGCTAATTAAGCCGCAATTTGAGGCCGGTAAGGAGCGCGTGGGTAAGAAAGGAATCGTGAAGGATCCAGCGGTACACTTAGATGTCCTCAAGGAAATCCTGTCTTATGCCTGTGGCTTAGGCTATCGTCTACGTGATTTGACCTTCTCGCCTATTACCGGTGGCGAAGGCAATATCGAATTTTTGGCCTATCTGACTAACGACCAAGACCTAGCCAATGACTCTTGGAAGCAGGTGGATTTAGCCGGTGTGGTGGAAGCCGCACATACAACCTTTGAATAAAAGAGATTAGACAAGAAAGGAGGTCCGATTATGTTACGGAGTCTCAACATTGAAAATTTTGCCATTATCGACCATGTGACCCTGGATTTAGAGATGGGGATGACCGTTCTAGCAGGGGAGACTGGGGCCGGGAAATCGATTATTATTGATGCTCTCAGCTTGCTTATGGGCAGTCGTGGGACCAACGATTTAATCCGTCAAGGTGCCGATAAATTGGTAGTGGAGGGTCTCTTTTCTATGTCGCCAGCTCCTGCACCACTGTTAGCACAATTGGCAGATTTTGGTTTGGAGCTTGAGGACCAGGAAGACCTGATCATACGTCGTGAGCTTAACCGACAAGGCAAGAATACCGTTCGGGTTAATGGTCAGTTGGCCAACGTGTCTTTGCTTAAGCAGATTGGCTATTACCTAGTCGATATTCATGGCCAGAATGAGCATCAGGCTTTGCTTAATAAGCAATTCCACCTCAGTCAGTTGGACCAATTTGCGGGCGACCGCCTAAACCAACTCAAACAAACTTATCAAATTGCTTTCGAACGATATGACCAGCTACGTAAGGACTGGCTGGCTAGTCAGCAGGAGGGGACTGATAAACGCCAACGCTTAAGCTTCTTAGAATTTCAGTTGCAAGAATTAGAAGCCGCCAACTTAGTCGCTGGGGAAATGGCCCAGCTAGAACAAGAAAGTCGGCGTCTGCAAAATAGCCAGAAGATTGGCCAAGCCCTAGCCACGGTTAATTATTTGTTATCGGAAGCGGACACCAGCGCCTTGACGCAACTGAGCCAAGCCCAAGCAGCCTTAGAGGAAGTAGCTAGCTATGACTCTAGCTATCCGGCCTTGGCGGCTCAATTGCAAGATCTCTACTATCAACTAGAAGAAGTGGCCCACCAACTAGCGGTCAGCAACCAGGTAGTTGATAATGATCAAGCTATTGATGAGCTTGAAGCGCGTCTCAGCCAATTGGGCCAACTGACCCGTAAATATGGCATGGATGAAGCTCAGCTATTGGCCTATTATGATGCCATTAGCGAAGAAATTTACCAGCTCACACACCAGGAACAGTATACAGAGCGCCTAGTTAAGGACTTGACGGTCGCTTATCATGACTGTCTAGCGGCTGGTCAGGCCCTAGATCAAGGTCGACGCCGGGAAGCTCAGGACTTAGTGGCAGCGATTGAAGCAGAATTGGCCGACTTGTATATGGCTAATGCGCGATTCCAGGTTGACTTTACGAGCCTGGGTAGTGATGCCAGCCTAGCTAGTCTGCTCCCAGATGCACAGCGCTTAAGTGCCGAAGGTTTAAGCCAGGTAGAATTTTATGCGACTACCAACCTTGGTGAAGCCATGAAGCCCCTGGTTAAGATTGCTTCAGGTGGGGAATTATCGCGCTTTATGTTGGCCCTCAAACGGGTCTTCAGCCAAGGTATGACGGATATGACCTTAGTCTTTGACGAGATTGATACAGGGGTATCAGGCCGCGTTGCTCAAGCTATCGCGGAGAAAATGCAAGGTATTGCCCAGCATCATCAGCTGCTCTGTATTACCCATTTGGCTCAAGTAGCTGCAAGTGCCGACCAACATCTTTACATTGAAAAAGTTGTTGAGAATGAGCGTACGCGTACCCGCGTGCAGGCATTGAATGAGGAAGGTCGTATAGAAGCCATCGCCAGCATGATGTCTGGTAAGGTCTTAACGCCAGCTTCCCTGCAAATGGCCCAAGATTTACGTCGTCAGTTGCAGACCCATCGTGCCAAACTAGGCGAGGAGGACTAAGCCATGTTGAAGATTTATGCCCATCGTGGCAATCAAGCTCAGGCTGTCGAAAACAGCTTAACCGCCTTCCAAAATGCCGTGACAGCGGGTGTGGATGGTATTGAATGCGACTTGCACTTGACGGCAGACGGTGCCCTCGTTGTAATCCATGATGAGCAATTAGACCGGACGACAGATAGCCAAGGTGAGGTTAGCGATTTAAGTCTGGCCCAGATTCAAGCCGCACGTCTGCGCTTTCCCGATGGTCGTGTGACTCCAGACCGAGTGCCCAGTCTACCAGAATTATTGAACTTATTGCGAGACTTAGATTTTAAGGGGACGCTGAATCTAGAACTTAAAACTGACCAAAAGGATTATCCTGGCATCGAAGCAGCTGTTTTAGCCACCGTGGAGGAACTAGCTCCAGATTTTGACGTTGTTTATTCTAGTTTTAATTGGTACACGCTCAAACGCCTTAAGACGCTAGCTCCTGGGGCAAAGATTGCTGCCTTGGTAGAAGAAACCCTCTTGCCTTATCTGTCGCATTTGCCGGGCCTAGAGCCGACAGCCATACACTTGGATCGACAACTCTACCAAGATGAGGATTTACGAGCGAATTTCAAGCAGTGGCCTATCCGTCTCTGGACAGTCAATGATCCGGCTGATTGGGCTTACTATGCTAGTTTGGCCCAGGATGGCCACTTAGAAGCCATTATGACCGACACGCCAGCTGCTGCGCTTGTGGTACGAAACCAAGGAGAGGCTTGCCATGACTAGATTAGCGGCTCCCTTAATCGTCATTGGAGGGCCCACTGCTGTGGGCAAAACCCAACTCAGTATTGACCTAGCCAAGCGCTTTGGGGGCGAGATCATTAATGGCGATCGCCTACAATTTTATCGCGGTTTGGATATTGGAACGGGTAAGGTGACGCTAGAAGAGATGCAGGGTGTGCCCCATCATGCCTTGGACTTTCTGGATGTTGATCAGGATTATGATGCCAGCCAGTTTCAAGCTTTAGCCCAGAACTTGATTAGGGATTGCCACGCTCGTGGTGTCCTGCCAGTTTTGGTTGGTGGCTCAGGCCTTTATCTAGAAGGTCTACTTTATGATTTAGAGTTCGGTGGCAAGGCTAGCCATGACCCGCTCATCCGCCAAGCCCTCGAACAACGTTTAGAGGCAGAAGGGGTAGAGGTCCTCTATGCCGAATTGTCACTACAAGACCCAGTCGCAGCGTCTAAGATTCCAATTCAAAATCATCGTCGCCTCTTGCGAGCCCTAGAAGTTATGCAGGTGACGGGACAAAAATTTTCCGACCAGAGTCAGCATGAGGCTGCTCAAGCACGTTATGAGACCTGTATTCTAGCCTTAGACCGTCCCCGTGACCAACTCTATGAGCGAATTAACGCTCGAGTTCAAGCCATGGTGGCGCAGGGGCTGGAAGCAGAAGTTCGTCATCTCTATCAAGTAGCGCAGGGCCAGTTGTTGCCAAGCGTACAAGGTATTGGCTACAAGGAATGGTGGCCATATCTCGCAGGAGACATAACCGATCGTGAGGCAGTTATTGCCGCTATTCAGCAAAATTCTAGGCGCTATGCCAAGCGTCAACTAACCTGGTTCCGCAATCGTATCCAGGGCACTCACTGGCTGGATGCTAGTGATTATGAGACGGCTTTGGCTCAGGCGACTAGCCTAGTTCAAGATTTATTAGATAAGCAAGCAGAGAAAGGAGGGACCCTATGATAGACTTACAAGTTGGGCCTGAACGGGTCCTAGTCATGGCCGTTCAGACAGATCAGTATAGTCCGGAGCAATTCCAAGTGATTTTAGATGAAATGACCTCCTTAACAGAGACAGCAGGTGGCCAGGTCATTGAGGTAGTCACCCAGAAGTTGCCTAAGTTAGATGGCCGGACGGCTGTCGGGAGCGGGAAACTAGAAGAGATTGCCGCCCTAGTAGAAGCCCGTGAGATTGATCTAGTCATTAGTCTTAATGCCCTGACACCTAGTATGAACCGCCAACTGGAGGCTAGCCTCAAGGTTCAAGTCATTGACCGAGTTCAGCTAATCTTGGATATCTTTGCCATGCGGGCACGAAGTCGCGAGGGGAAACTCCAGGTGGCTCTGGCCCAGTATAACTATCTCCTGCCACGCCTCTACGGCCAAGGTAAGCATTTGTCTCGCCAAGGCGGTGGGATTGGGACCCGCGGTCCTGGTGAAACCAAGTTGGAAAGTGATCGCCGCCATATTCGAAGCGTTATTCACCACGTTAAGGAGGAGTTAGCTGATATTGCCGCCCATCGTGAGCGAACTCGTTCGCGGCGAGCTCAGGGTGGTCACTGGCAAGTCGGTTTGGTGGGTTATACCAACGCCGGCAAGTCTACCTTGCTAACCCAATTGACCCAGTCAGAGACCTATGTCCAAGACCAACTTTTTGCAACCTTAGACCCATTAACTAGGCGTATGCCCCTTAAGGGTGAGGACCGATTTACCTTGACGGATACGGTTGGCTTCATTGAAGAGTTGCCGACAGAACTCATTCATGCTTTTAAGTCAACTTTGGAAGAAATCGGGGGCATGGACTTGTTACTACATGTCGTCGATGCTTCGGATCCGGCTCAGACGCTACATGAGCAGACCGTTCTGCGAATCATTAAGGAGTTGGGATATGGGCACTTGCCAGTCCTAACAGTCTATAATAAGATTGATTGTTTGGCTCCAGACCAGTCAGTCCAAGCAACGGCCTTTCCAAGTATCGCCATCTCTGCCTATGAACCCAGCCATATTGACCGCTTGAAACAGGAAATCTGGAAGCTCTTAATGGCAGATGCTGACTGGGTTGACCAACGCATTCCTGCCCATGAAGCTTATAAGGTGGCTGGCATGCGTCAAGAGCTCCTAGTAACTAAATTCGACTATGATGAGAATACTGGCGACTATCACCTGCAGGGTTATCGTCGTCGCCAGCAAGACCGAGAGGAGGAGACGCATTGATTACAATGCAAGATATTATTGAAGAAGGACATCCTACCCTCCGCCAAGCTGCGGAAGCCGTAGAATTTCCTCTAACCGATGAGCTCAAGGCAACTGCCTTGGCTATGCATGAATTTTTGGTTAATAGCCAAAATCCTGAGATTGCCGAGAAATACGGCCTACGCGCTGGTGTTGGCTTAGCTGCTCCGCAAATTAACCTACCTAAACAAATTTTTGCAGTTCACATTATGAGCTATGATGAAGAAGGAAATGAGGCGGAACCGCTTTTGAGCGAGATTCTCTTCAACCCTAAGATTATTAGCCATTCTGTTCAGGAAGTGGCCCTGCGTGATGGGGAAGGCTGCCTATCTGTTAATCGTGAAGTACCAGGCCTGGTACCACGACCACGCCGTATTCGCCTGCGCTACCAAGATATGGAGGGCAAGGAACATGAGTTGCGCCTACGCGACTATGAAGCCATTGTGGTCCAACACGAACTAGACCATCTCAAAGGTATTATGTTCTATGACCATATTAACCAACAACAGCCTTGGTATGAAAAACCAGGTTTAGAATTATTGTAAGAGCGAGTGACTGGGTAATAATCTCAGTCCTCTTTTTTTATGCGGGGAGAAACTATTTTTACCTGTCTTGTTTAGATTACTTAGCTCTATCTTGTCATGGAAGAGAAATGCGGTTAAAATAAGAAAGAAAGAGTTTGCAAATGCTGGGTGTATCCCGGCCAAAAGGAGATATTTATGTCAGCAACACATCAGCCAATTATCCCGCATGGGCCAGTCCCAAGTCCCGCCCAATTGGCCTATCATCAAGATGAATTAGCGGCCTTTATTCACTTCGGTCCCAATACTTTCAATGACCGGGAGTGGGGGACCGGGACAGAGTCGCCAGAAGACTTTAATCCTAGTGACTTTGATGCTGACCAATGGGTTCGTGTGCTTAAGGAAACAGGATTCAAACGTCTTATTCTGGTGCTCAAGCATCACGATGGTTTTGTCCTCTATCCTTCAGCCTATACGGACCACAGTGTCAAAGCGAGTCCCTGGCGCCAAGGACAGGGAGATGTCTTGGCTGAGGTGTCAGCTGCAGCCAACCGCTATCATCTACCATTAGGATTCTATCTATCGCCTTGGGATGCCCACCATCCTGATTATCATGTTGACCGACAAGAAGCTTACAACGACTATTACTTTAAGCAATTACAAGAGTTGTTCGAGAATCCAGCTTACGGCTATCAAGGGCGTTTTGTTGAAGTCTGGTTAGATGGCGCGCGTGGTGAGGGAGCCCAAGCCGTGACGTATGATTTCAAGCGTTGGTTCGACTATATTGAATCGCAAGGTTATCCTGTCGCAATCTTCTCAACAGAACCGACCGCTCTGCGCTGGGTAGGGAACGAACGAGGCTACGGAGGCGATCCGCTTTGGCAGAAGGTCAAGGCTGACCGTCTACGTCAGGGGGACATTGATTACCTCAATCATGGGGATCCTGAAGGAGTCCTCTACTCCTTGGCTGAAGTGGATGTTTCCATCCGCCAAGGCTGGTTCTATCATGATAGTCAGCAGCCTAAGACAGTGGCTGAACTGATGGATATTTACCTTCATTCGGTTGGCAAGGGGAGCCCACTGCTACTTAATATTCCACCTGATCGGCGAGGTCAGTTTGCAGAGGCAGATATTGAGGTTCTACGAGATTTCCAGCTTGCGCGGCAGGCACTCTATGAGACCAATTACTTAGCTGGTGGCCAAATCCTAGATAGCAGTGGACAGTCGCAGAATCAATTGCTAGATCAATCGGGTCTTTGGCAGGCTTCTGTTTGCCATGATAATGTGCTAGAGTTAGTCCTACCTCAAGTTGCTAGCTTGGACCTAGTCCAAATTCAAGAAGCTATTCAGTACGGTCAACGGGTGTCAGCCTTTCATATCGATTACTTAGATCAAGCAGGCCAGTGGCAACCATTTGCCCAAGGTCAGACCCTGGGCTATCGTCGACTAGTTAAAGGGCCGCTAGTTCAGAGTCAGCGTCTACGCCTAGTGCTCGATCAGGCGCAAGCGACGCCTATCCTGAGTGGCCTGGCAGTCTACCGTTGGCCAGATCAAGTCAAGGTTCAGCAAGCATCAAATGAAGTAGTTTTTGGACAAGCTTGCTATGAGGGAGTTAAAGGTCAGCCTTTGACCGTGACCTTGCTTCGACAGGGGGATTTGAGTCAGGCACTTAAGGTTAAAATCGCCACTGAACCTGGGACTGGCGTGCATGGGCGCGTTTATGAGGATGCCCAATACCAGGTAAACTTTGAAGCAAGGCAGGAAGTGGCTCAAATCCAAGTGCCAAGCCTCTATTATGCTCAAGACCAAGAACATGATTTCTATCTGAGAATCTTACCGGATGGGCCTAAAACCAGACTGCTAGTTCAGTGACAAGGGATTAGGGTTTAATTCTAGTTCAAAATTCTTTATAATAAGAGTAGACATTAGCAAAGTAGGTGAAACATCGAATGAATATTGGCTTTTTTACGGATACCTATTTTCCGCAAGTGAGTGGGGTATCGACTTCAGTTAAGCTCCTAAGGGATGAGTTGGTTCGCCAAGGACATGAAGTCATTATCTTCACTACAACTGATCCCAATGCAAGGCCAGAGCCAGGCGTTGTGCGTCTGCCTAGCGTGCCTTTCGTAAGTTTTGAGGATCGGCGGGTGGCCTATTCAGGTTTCGAGCGCTGCCTTAAGATTGCCCGTAATTATCAATTGGATTTGGTCCATACCCATACGGAATTCAGCCTGGGTTTAGCGGGCCGTTATGTGGCAAGCCGTCTCAAGATTCCAACTATCCATACCTACCACACCATGTATGAAAACTATACCCACTATATTCTCAATGGCAAGTTAATACGTCCTGGCACCGTTAAGGTCTTATCCAAGGTCTTCTGTGACCAGGGGAATGGGGTGATTGCCCCTAGCCTTATGACCAAGGACACCCTGACGTCTTATGGCATTAAGGCGCCTATCCGGGTCATTCCGACGGGGGTTGAGATTCCAGATTACAATCCGGAAGGCCGTGATAGCTTGCGCCAGAAGCTAGGCTTGAGCCAAGATGATATCGTACTTCTCTCCCTCTCTCGTCTGTCCAAGGAAAAAAATATCGCAGCAGTCTTGGAGGTCTATCCAAGAGTCTTGGATAAGTTACCACAAGCCAAATTAGTCATTGTAGGTGAGGGGCCAGAGCGCCCAGTCTTGGAGCAACAGGCAAAGGATTTAGGCATTAAGCCTATCTTTGTCGGTGAGGTAGAACACAGCCAAGTCTCTGCTTATTACCAAATGGCGGACCTCTATATCAATGCCAGCATGTCAGAGTCACAAGGTTTGACCTATTTGGAGGCTTTTGCCAACCGTCTACCGATTATTGCCAAGCGCAATGATTACTTGGCTGGCATTATGACTAATGATAATTTTGGTGCCTTGTTTGATGATTTTGAAGATTTCGACCGTGCCATTTTAGATTATTTGGCTAAAATGGAGGCGGGCTTCCGACCAAATATTGACCGCCAATTACTTTACCCGCTGTCACTCGAGCATTTTGAGCAGCAAGTAGCGGATTTCTATCAAGAAGTGATTAAGCAAAACAAACGGCGTAAGCGGAGTAGCGGCCTGAATAAAATTGTAGCTGGCGTCAAGTACCGTTATAAGCAGCTGATGGGAGGTTAAGCAGATGGCAAACGTTGGTTTTATTGGCCTAGGTGTGATGGGCGCTGCTATGGCACGTCACTTGATGGGCGCAGGTTATCAGCTAGTCCTATATACCCGGACAAAAGCTAAGGCGGAACCCTTGTTGCAGGCGGGTGCCCGGTGGGCGGATACGCCCAAAGAGCTAGCCCAGGCCTGTGACCTAGTTTTTACGATTGTAGGCTATCCTCAGGATGTTGAGAGCACCTATTTTGGTCCAGAGGGCCTCTTTGCCGGTGCCCATCCGGGTAGTTGTTTCGTGGATATGACGACCTCTACCCCTCAATTAGCAGTTAAAATTGCTGAGAAAGCCCTAGAATTGGGTGTTGAAGCTTTAGATGCGCCAGTATCAGGTGGCGATTTGGGAGCTAAAGAGGCGCGCTTGACCATTATGGTAGGCGGAGCCAAGGCAAGCTATGAGCGTGTTTTGCCTTACTTGGAAGTGATGGGTAAGACAATTAAACGTCAAGGTGGCCCAGGAGCAGGTCAACACACTAAGATGGCCAATCAGATTATGATTGCTGGGACCATGACGGGGCTGACTGAGATGTTGGTCTATGCTAAGGCCGCGGGCTTAAGCTTGAATGCCGTCCTAGAAACCGTTGGCGCTGGTAGCGCGGCCAACTGGTCTATGGCCAACTATGCACCTCGCATTTTGCGACAAGACTATTCACCAGGCTTTTTCGCTAAGCATTTTAAGAAAGATTTAGGAATAGCCTTAGCTGAAGCAGAAGCTATGGGCTTGGAATTACCAGCTACCCGTCTGGCTTGGCAACTCTATGATAAACTCTGTGCAGCGGGTCATGAAGATGATGGGACCCAGGCACTCATCAAATTATGGTGGCAATCTGAGTGAGAAACTTGCGTCGAGCTTGAAAGTAAGATATGATAACATTGTAGTTTGAGGAATGTTGTCCAGACTTTGCCTCATGGCGAGAAATCGTAGCGCAATGGGCAGCAGAGTTAAGAATGGAGTGAAACTATGAAAAGTTCAGTATTAAATGGGATTATCCAACGTTTAGAAGCTATGACCCATACCGAAAGTGACGTAGAAGTACGCCGCTTCGAGATTGAAGGCGTGGAAAAATGCCAAGTGGCTTATGTAAAAGAAAGCGACACCTTTGAACTGACTGACCACCAATCTGGGTCTGTCTTCCAATACGATGACATCGACCTAGTAGCAATCGAAATTTTCGAGATGTTAGGTTAATAAATGAGACAAAGAGGTTAGGGCCATGGCTCCTAGCCTCTTTTAATTTGCTGCTAGCCTTAAACAGAAGCTTAAGGTTTGATTAAAGCCGACGAAATCAAGGACGAGCGGGTTTTCTTATGCTATAATGGAAGTGATAGACTTTAAAGGAGCAATGTGTGAATGAAACGCTACATAACGCCAAGTTGGACCATTAACTCGGTCTACGATATCCAGCCCCAAGACCTGCTTAAGCGGGGCTATGAGGCGGCTATTATCGACCTAGATAATACCGTCATTGCTTGGAATAATATGAACTATACAGAAGAAATGGCAGATTGGATTAACCGCATGACGCAAGCCGGTGTTAAGATTTATATCTTATCCAACAATAAGGTGGAGCGAGTTGCTAAAGTCGCTGAGCCACTAGGCATTCCTTACAAGGCTGGCGCTCTCAAACCTCGCCGTAAGAATTTCCAGGTGGCTTTGGATGCTTTGGGAACTACTCAGGCTAATACTATTATGATTGGCGACCAAATCATGACCGATATTATCGGAGCTAACCGAGCTAAAATGGCTAGCATTTTGGTCAAACCAATCGCTCGCAATGACAACTTCTATACTTGGGCCAACCGAGCTATTGAACGACTTGCGCTTAAGTTAGTCGGCATTAAACGCAAAGGGGACTGGGGGGATCAACTTGACTGAGGAACACTACCAATGTATCGGCTGTGGGGCGACCATTCAGAGTCAGGATCCTGAACAGGCCGGTTATTTACCAGCGTCTGCCCTAGCTAAGGGCTTAGAAAAAGGGCAATTTTACTGCCAACGTTGCTTTAAGTTGCGCCACTACAATGAATTACAAGACCTGCAAATTCCTGACCAAGTCTTCCTAGACAAGCTCAGCGAAATTGCCCATGATGATGCCTTGATTATCAATGTCTTAGATATCTTCGATGTCGAAGGCAGTCTAATCCATGGCTTGGCTCGTTTTATTGGCAACCAACCTTTTGTGGTTTTCGGGAATAAATTCGACTTACTACCTAAAGTGACCCGTCAGAATCGCGTTAAGCATTGGCTCAAAGGCATTTTGGCTGACAATGGGCTCTTTCCACAAGATATCATTCTTGGTAGTGCCCATAAGGGCCATACCCTAACCGAACTGCTGGAATTGATTGAAGCCAATATCCATGACCGTAATATTTATATCGTGGGTGTTACCAATGTAGGTAAGTCTACCCTAATTAATCAGCTTCTAGCCCATTATGGTGGGGAGGGGCAGATTATTACGACCTCCAATCATCCAGGTACGACTTTGGATATGATTCATATTCCCTTGACGCCTGACCACGCCATTATTGATACGCCAGGGATTATCCACCGGACCCAACTAGCTCATTATCTGTCTCGGGAGGCCATGCGCAAACTATTGCCAAGCAAGCCTTTCAAGCCTATGACCTTCCAGCTTAATGCGGGGCAGACCATTTTTTTAGCGGGTGTTGGACGAGTTGATTTTCAAAAAGGGGAGCGCACCTCCTTTACCTATTATGTCTCCAAGGACTGCTACCTACACCGGACCAAGTTGGACAAGGCAGATGCCTTCTATGCTCAACACAAAGGTGGCTTACTAAGCCCACCTAGCGAAGAAGAAGCTGCTGGTTTTCCTGACCTAGTAGCTAAGGAATTAACCCTCAGTCAGGACCAGGATGTGGCCATCTCAGGTCTGGGTTGGTTCAGCGTTAATCGACCTGTCCGTGTGACGGTTTGGGTACCCAAAGGGGTTGCGGTGACTGTCCGCGATGCCATTATTTAAGAAAGACAAGAGGAGTAAGCAAGTGACATCACTTAACAAGAAACAAGTTAACCATCTTAAAAAGATTGCCCATCACGAAAAACCAATTTTTCAGATGGGCAAAGAAGGCCTTGGTCAATCTTTCCTTGATCAGGTGGATCAGGCCTTGACTAAGCGGGAACTAATTAAGTTTAAGGTCCTGCAGAATAGTGAAGAAGAAATTCGAGAAGTAACGGCAGAGATTGCCTATGCCCTGGATGCCCATGTGGTTCAGGTTATCGGTCACACAGGCGTACTCTACCGGCCTTCTCATATTGCTAAGTATCAGAAATTATCGGCTGATCTTAAAAAAATCAAGTAAGACCATGCCCACTTTTGGGCTGACATAAGCCAATCATTCAAAGAGGTGATCGCATGATGACACAAACGGAAACCCTGGGCAAGACCCTAACCAGTCTGGCTCAAGAAGTGCAGGTTCAGGGGCCTAAACGCATTGGCATACTGGGTGGGGCCTTTAACCCACCACATTTGGGCCATTTGCTACTAGCCGAGCAGGTGGGGAAGGAATTGGAATTAGACGAAGTCTGGTTTATGCCGGTAGCCAAGCGTCACTACGAGCAAGAGGGGACGGATGTGCCCGTCATTCATCGGCTCAAGATGGTGCAACTGGCCATTCAGGATAATCCCTTTTTCAAAATTCAACCTTATGAACTTTTGCACGGGGATAAGTTATTTACTGTCGATAGCATGCGCTATTTTCGTCGCCTCTTCCCAGATGCCCAGTTCTATTACCTGATGGGAGCAGACCGAGCCCAGAAGTTACATAAATGGCATCAGATTGAACAATTGGCAGAGCTAGTCCATTTTGTGGCGCAGAAGCCAGTCGGGACGCCCATGCCCGAGACCGAGTGGCCGGTTGAATGGGTGGAAGCTCCAACCTTGCCTGTCAGCTCAACTGATATTCGTTTGCGGGTCTTCTGTGACCAAAGCATTCGCTATCAGGTGCCTGAGGCGGTAGCTGCCTATATTGAAGCGCAAGGGCTCTATAAAACTGCCTTTGGTCGAGCATAGGAGGGGCAGGCATGACTCATTGGAATACTAATCGCCAGGCCTTCTTGGAAGATTTGGCTCAACGTATCAAGCCCAAACGTTATCAACATGTCCTGAGGGTGGAACAGACGGCTATTGAATTGGCTGAACGCTATGGAGCAGATGTCGAAGCGGTCAGCATTGCAGCCTTAGCTCATGACTATGCCAAAGACCTGGATGTGGAGCAGGCGCGTGTTTTGGCCCAGACCTTCTGGCCTCAAGTGGACTTAAGCCAAGAGGGCAGTAACATTCTGCATGGCCCAGCCGCAGCTCAAATCCTCTTGGACCGCTATGGCGTGACTGACCGTCGTATTCTAGAAGCGGTAGCCGGCCATACGGTGGGCTGGTATCAATTTGATTTAATCGGCAAGATTTTATATCTAGCTGACTACATGGAACCAGGTCGCGATTTTCCAGGAGTGGAACTAGCGCGGGAGCTCGTTGCAAATGATTTGGACGCGGCATGCTGGTACAAAATGAAACGCACATTAACATATTTAATTGAAAAGGAAAAACCTCTCTTTGATGGAGCAGTAGAAATCTACAACCGCTGGTGCCAAGAGGGGATTTAGGAGGAACCTATGACAAAAACAGCTTTAGAAATTTTAGAATTAGCCGTTCGAGCAGCCGATGACCGTTTAGCCCAAGACATCGTGGCTTTAGATGTACGCAATGTGACCCCTATCGCTGACTACTTTGTCGTCACACATGCCCGTAACGATAAACAATTGGATGCTATTGTGGACTCTATCGTAGAGGCAGCCCACAAGGCAGGGCTAGAAGTTAAGAACGTCGAAGGTAAAGACGGTGGTAAGTGGGTTCTGATTGACTTAGTGGAAGTCATTATCCATGTCTTCCATTACACTGAACGCGACCACTACAATTTAGAAAAATTATGGCGGGACGCGCCCTTAGTGGATGTTAGCGCCTGGGTTAGTGCTCAATGAGCGCCGGTAACTTCAGTCAAATAGCCCATGTCTACGACCACTTCAATGATTTAGAAATCTATGAACGCTGGTTGGACTTTACCTTGACCAGTCGGGATCAAGCACCAGTTAAGGTCTTAGATGCCGCCTGTGGGACGGGCTGGTTTACTCAGCTTTTGGCGCCTTTCTGTGGCCAAATCTTAGGCTTTGACTACGATCCAGCCATGATTAAGGTAGCCCAAGAAGAGCCAGGTAACAGCGACAATTCTGCCTATTTGGTAGCAGACCTTTTGGATTTGAGTGCCTTAGACCAAGATTATGATCTCATCACCTGCTATGCTGACTCGCTTTGTTTTTTAGAAGGCCCTGACCAGGTGGCTAGAGCCTTAAAAGAGCTATATGAGCGATTGGCTCCTGGGGGCCAACTCTTGTTTGACGTTTGGACGCCACAACAAATTGAGTATTTTGATGGCTTTTCATACTTTGATAGTGACGACCGTTATGCCTTATTGTGGGATAGTGAGTCGGACTTGGATCAATTAAGTGTCCAACACTATCTGACGGTCTTTGAACAAGTCGGGAGCCATTATCAAAGGACGGATGTCAGCCTAGAAGAAAGAACCTATCCCCTAGCTTGGTACCAGTCAGCGCTGAAAGAAGCTGGCTTTAGCCAGGTAGAAGTACTAGTGGACTTCGGCCAGGCCTATTATCAGGAAGGGCAGACGGCTGACCGTTGGTTCTTCCGCGCTAGTAAGTAAAGAGTCAGGAAAGGAGGCTAGACCATGGCCCTGATAGGAATTTTGGCGGAGTATAATCCCCTACATCGGGGACATGCCTACCAACTGGACTGGGTTAAGCGACACTTTCCCCAGGATCAGATTCTGGTTTTGATAAGCGGCAATGTGGTCCAACGTGGTGAGTTTGCCATTATAGACAAATGGCATCGAGCTCAGGCTGCGGTAGCCGCAGGGGCGGATTTAGTGATTGAGTTGCCGACTCTAGCTAGCCTACAGTCAGCGGATTACTTTGGCCGACATGGGATGGCTATCCTAGCCAAGTTGGGTGTGGATAAGATTGTTTTTGGAACAGAAAGCGCCCAAATTGCTCAGCTTAAGGACTTCTTGACATGGGAAGATCAGCATCAGGCTCATATCGACAAGGGCATTCAAGAGGCCCTTAAGACAGGCTTAGCCTACCCCGCAGCCTATCAAGTGGCCATCCAGTCCCTGGCTGATTGGTCGGAGCTAGGTCCTTGGCAGGCCAATCACCAGTTGGGGCTTCAGTATCTTAAGACGCTCGCTCGACTAGCGCCTGATTGTCAGGTTTTGAGCCTGCCACGCTTACAGGAAACTCAGGATGGTCAGCCAATTCTGAGTGGGTCTTCTATTCGCCAAGCCTTTCGTCAGGGCCAGGAAGTGACGGCAGATTTAGTATCTGGTCTCCAGGGCCAACTGAGTTCTGAACTAGATGCGCCTTGGTCAGCCTACTGGCCTTACCTGCGTTATCAATTATTAGCCCAACCACTGGCTTCTCTAGAACAAATAGCCGGCGTCAAAGAAGGCTTAGCCAATCGGCTTAAGTCGCAAGCAGAGACTAAGGAAAAATGGGAGGACTGGCGTCAAGCTATGATTTCCAAACGCTGGACGCAAGCCGCCATTCAGCGAGTGGCCATGGCCATTCTCTTGCAAATTCCTCAGACGGCAGTGACAGCCTTCAACCAGGGATCGACACCCCAAGCCTTTAGATTGTTAGATGCCTCTCAAGCGGGGCGACCTTGGCTAAGTGCTTGGCGCAAGCGAGAGGGTTTAAGAGTCTTTAGTCACTATAAACCTGATTATGAGGGAGATTATGGCTGGAATTTAGTAGCAGACGCCATCTACCAGTTACGCCCGGGGGGACAAATTCAGTCGCAAGTCCAACCTAAACAAGTCCTCAGCTTTCTTCGATAAAAAAATTAGAAAGCTAGACTGAAAAGGGGCCAGAAACGATTGACAGGACCCCAAAATTTAAGTATAATACAAGAGTCGTTTTAGAGGTGATATTAGATGAAATGGACCTTACGTAAAATTCGCGACCACAAGGAAGAGTTGCTCCACTTCGATGTCGAATTGGATGTAGCAGCCAAGGTGCAAGCGATGGAACCGTCAATTCTCCATTTAACTCCCGTTCAAGTAACAGGTTATTTCGTTGCTCATGGACAGGAAATATTCTTGCATTGTACTGCAAGTACAGTAATGACATTGCCATCAACTCGCAGCTTAGAACCTGTACCGGTTCACTTACAAGTTCCGATTGACGAACGCTATGTGATGCCGGAATATGATGCGAATGCCGATGAGTACGAGGAGACGACAATTGTGCTCGAACACGATTATATCGACCTCGAGTTAGCAGTCATCGATGCCTTACTATTGAATCTCCCAATGCGTGTCGTTGGTGAAGAGGAAGAGACGGCTGCATTACCAAGTGGCAAGGATTGGGCTGTGTTGACGGAGACGGATTATCTAGCAAGTCTAGAACGTCAGTCATCGGAAGCAGGGGACCCACGCTTTGCTAATCTAAAAGCTCTATTAAACGAAGCCAATGCGGATGAGTAATCTTATTCATTCCACAAATTTTTCAGGAGGTGTAAACCATGGCAGTACCAAAGAGAAGAACTTCAAAAGCACGTAAAAACAGACGTCGTACCCATTTCAAATTAGTTGTTCCAGGAATGAACCCTTGTCCTGAGTGTGGTGAATTACGTTTAAGTCACCGTGTATGCTCAAACTGTGGTTACTACGACGGCAAACAAGTCGTAGCCAAGGAAGCTTAATTATAGTCATGATGAGGAAGTCATCCAATCGGGTGGCTTTTTTATTTTGCTCTTGGCTCTTGCCTAGCGGAGCTGAGAAAAGAGCATCCTGCTTGACCTTTATTGACCAAAAGGGTATACTGAGACAGTAGTAATCGGCTCAGAGCCGAATTCGAAGGAGGAAAGGGAATGAACTTAATTCCTACAGTCATTGAACAATCGTCACGTGGCGAACGCGCCTACGATATTTATTCACGACTCTTAAAAGACCGTATTGTTATGCTATCCGGTCCTATTGATGATGCGGTGGCTAATAGTGTAATTGCCCAACTCTTGTTCTTGGATGCCCAAGATCCTGACAAGGACATTTATCTCTATATTAATTCACCAGGTGGGAGTGTCTCTGCCGGTTTAGCTATCTTCGATACTATGAACTTCATCAATGCCGATGTACAAACTATCGTAATTGGGATGGCGGCTTCTATGGGGGCTTTCCTTCTAGCGGCAGGGGAAAAGGGCAAACGCTATGCCTTACCTAACGCAGAAGTGATGATTCACCAACCTTTGGGTGGAGCCCAAGGTCAAGCGACCGAAATTGAAATTGCCGCAAAGCATATTTTGAAGACTCGCGATACGCTTAACAAGATTTTGGCCGAACGTACTGGTCAAACCCTTAAGGTTATTGCCCGCGATACAGATCGCGACAACTACATGTCAGCTGAAGAGGCGGTTAAATATGGCCTGGTTGATGCCATCATGACCAATTCTAAGAATCTCAAAAAATAATCTTAAGTAGCGCGCTTGCCCATTAGGGCAGGCGCTATTTTGTATCTAGGTAGCTGCGTATAGGTTAGGTAAAAGCTAGAGAATTTTTTCGTATTTTCTTGACTTTAGGACTTGAAATTTGCTGAAAACAGGTGTAAGATAATGAAGTAAGCTATTTAAGCTTTACGGGGGTATAGCTCAGTTGGTAGAGCAAATGACTCTTAATCATTGGGTCTAGGGTTCGAGTCCCTATACCCCCATTGCACTCGCCTTTTGATAGGCGAGTTTTTTCTTTTTTCGGGCTGAGTTTAGTCTCAGTTTTTTACATTGTAATTCCCTACCATAACTGCTATAATCAAACTCAGTGAGGGGTCCCCTCATGGCAAAAAAACTACCCAAAAGGAGTCAATAATTGTCGAAAAAATAACCCCTATGGGGGCAACAGGAGCAATGTAATGAATAAAACGCAACACAGCGTGGTTCTCAAAGGCGTTACTAAGTCTTATGATGACCAGCAAGTCTTAAAGTCGATTGATATGGAGCTTGAAAAAGGCAAGTTCTATACCTTATTAGGTCCCTCTGGCTGCGGTAAGACAACTATCTTACGAATTATCGCAGGCTTTTCTTCGGCCACTAGTGGTCAGGTTTATTTGGATGGTGAGCCGGTCACAGACGTGCCTGCCAATCAACGGAAGGTCAATACAGTCTTTCAAGACTATGCCCTCTTCCCTCATATGAATGTTTACGACAATATTGCCTTCGGTCTATCTGTTAAAAAGGTAGATAAGGCAACAATTAAGGAAAAGGTAACGGAAGCCCTCAAGATGGTCCGACTCTCAGGTTATGAGAATCGTGCAATCTCTGAAATGTCTGGGGGTCAGCGCCAACGTGTGGCTATCGCCCGTGCCTTGGTAAATGAGCCAGAAGTGCTCTTGCTAGATGAGCCTCTATCAGCTTTGGACTTGAAGTTACGTACCGATATGCAGTACGAATTGCGTGAACTGCAACGTCGACTAGGCATTACCTTCGTCTTCGTCACTCATGACCAGGAAGAAGCGCTTGCCATGTCCGACTGGATTTTTGTCATGAATAACGGGGAAATTATCCAATCAGGGACCCCAGTAGACATTTACGATGAACCAATTAACCACTATGTTGCCGACTTTATCGGTGAATCTAACATTGTGGATGCCCGCATGATTGAAGATTACCGCGTAGAATTTGTTGGTAAGGTCTTTGACTGTGAGGATGCGGGTATTCCTGCTGGTGAAATGGTTGAGATTGTTATCCGTCCCGAAGATATCGACGTAACCACGCCTGAAAAGGGCAAGCTGATTGCGACCGTCGATACTATGCTTTTCCGTGGCGTCTTCAACGAAGTCATCGCCTATGACGAAGATGGCAATGAATGGATGATTCACACCACTAAGAAGGTAAGCGCTGGGTCCAAAGTAGGTCTCTTCTTTGAACCAGATGCCATCCACGTAATGCGCTTCAATGAGTCGGAAGAAGATTTCGATGCCCGCCTAGAACAGTACGAAGACTAGGAGGGGGCCTATGAACCGCAAGTATAACCATCTCTATGCCATTCCTTATTATCTCTGGCTAGGTCTCTTCGTTATTTTACCCTTAGTCTTAGTTTTAGGTTCTTCCTTCTTTGATATTCATGGGAACTTTACCTTGGCCAACTATGCTGAGTATTTTTCTTCTATTAACTATATCAAGATGACTATGAACTCCTTTATCTATGCTGGGCTCTTGACCATCATTACGCTAGCTCTTAGCTATCCTATGGCCTATCTGCTTAGCAAAACCAAGCACCGTCAGCTCTGGATGCTTTTGGTCTTGCTGCCAACCTGGATTAACCTCTTGCTTAAGGCTTATGCCTTCATCGGCCTCTTGAGTCAGACTGGCTCAGTCAACCAATTCCTGACCTTTATGGGGATTGGACCTAAGCAGTTGCTCTTTACCGATGCGGCCTTTCTCTTGGTAGCTGGTTATATCGAATTGCCATTTATGATTATGCCTATTTATAACTCTATTACGGAGATTCCACATTCCTTGATGGAAGCATCTTCAGACTTAGGGGCCTCAAAATGGGCGACCCTTCGTCGCGTTGTCTTCCCACTGTCTATGCCCGGCGTGCGTTCAGGGATTCAGGCGGTCTTTATTCCGTCCTTGTCCCTCTTCATGTTGACTCGTCTCATTGGTGGGAACCGGGTCATTACCTTGGGGACAGCCGTTGAACAACACTTCATGGTCACTCAGAACCGAGGCATGGGTTCCACCATTGGGGTCGTCCTCATGGTGCTCATGGTGCTAGTCATGTACTTAACCCGCGACCGTAAGGATAAGGGGGCTATGACTCATGAATAAGTTTTTTAAGTTTTCTAACCTATATCTCTGGTTTATGTTCGCCGTTCTCTACTTGCCAATTTTCTATTTGATTTTCTACTCCTTTAATGCAGGAGGGGATATGAATAGTTTTACTGGCTTTACTTTAGACCACTATACCAAGGTCTTTGGCGATACCCGTCTTATGATTTTCATTCTCAACACCTTCATTTTAGCCCTCTTATCAGCCTTGTTGGCAACAGCCATTGGGACTTTAGGGGCAATCATGATTTATTATTTGAGACAGAAATCTAAACGCCAGTTAGTACTGAACCTTAACAATATCTTGATGGTAACGCCTGACGTTATGATTGGGGCAAGTTTCCTCATTCTCTTCAGTCTCTTGGCCATTCAATTAGGTTTCTTCAGTGTTCTCTTGGCCCACATTGCTTTTAACGTCCCAATTGTAGTCCTTATGGTACTACCGCGTCTCTATGAAATGAATGATACCATGGTGACGGCTGCCCAGGACTTAGGGGCTAACTACTTCCAAGTCTTGACTCGAGTAGTTTTACCTAGCATTGCCTCAGGGATTATGGCCGGTTTCTTCATGGCCTTTACCTATTCTCTGGATGACTTTGCAGTCACCTTCTTCTTAGCTGGTAATGGTTTCTCAACCTTATCAGTGGAAATCTACTCGCGTGCGCGTCGCGGTATTAGCCTTGAAATCAACGCTATCTCTACTTTGATGTTTATCATGAGTTTGATTTTGGTAATCGGTTATTACTTCATCCAAACTGGGGAGCAACGCCGACTCAATCGTATGGCTAAGGCACAGAAGGGAGGCCGTCGCCGTGCGTAAGATTGTTCAAGGGATTCTAGCGATCCTGGCTATTAGTGCTGTCCTCTTCGGTGTTCGATATCAGTTGGAACATGCAGAAGGCTATACTGGTGACAAAGTTATTAACTTCTATAACTGGGGCGATTATATCGACCCAGAATTGCTCAAGGAATTTGAAGCTGAGACAGGCTACAAGGTCATCTACGAGACCTTCGATTCCAATGAGGCCATGATGGCTAAAATCCGTCAAGGTGGCACACCTTATGATATCACGGTTCCCAGTGAGTACATGATTCAAGAAATGATGAAGGAAGGCATGGTCTTGCCTTTGGATCATAGCAAACTCAGCAACTTACAGCATCTGGATCAACGTTTCTTGAACCTAGACTTCGACCCGGAGAACAAGTATTCTGTTCCTTACTTCTGGGGCACCCTTGGGATTGTATATGACACCAGCAAATACAGCGAAGAAGACTTCCAGTCATGGAATGATCTCTGGCGACCAGAATTGCGGAATGACATTCTGATTTATGATGGCGCGCGTGAGGTAATGGGGATTGGCCTCCAATCCTTGGGCTACTCTCTCAATGAAACGGATGATTTAGCGCTTGAGTTGGCGACAGTAAAGCTCAAGCAATTAATGCCGAACATCCGGGCTATGGTTTCGGATGAGATTAAGATGTATCTGTCTCAAGGCGAGGCTGGCGTTGGTATTACCTTTTCGGGGGAAGCCAAGACTGCCTTGGAGCGTAATCCTAAGCTAGCTTATACAGTGCCTAAGGAAGGTTCCAACATCTGGTTTGATAATATTGTCATTCCTAAAACAGCGCGCAATGTAGAAGGCGCCTATGCCTTGATTAACTACCTCTTACGCCCCGATGTGGCAGCGCGCAATGCTGAATATATTGGCTATGCAACTCCCAACAAGACTGCGATGGAGCAGTTACCTGAAGAGGTAACGCAAGACACGGCTTTCTACCCTGACGATGAACTCATTGCTCGCTTAGAAGTTTATAAGGGCTTGGGTCAATCCAAACTCGTTGAATACAATGACCATTTCTTAGAGGTCAAGATTGAGGCTAAATAGTGAAAAATAAATTATCGACTCAAATTTTGAGCTTTCTGGTGGTCGGCGGACTCTCAACACTAATTGACTTTGCTATTGTCTATGGTCTTAATGGTATCCTGGGCTGGCACTATCAGTTAGCGGTCATTATCGCTTTTATCCTAGCTACCATCTTCAATTACTGGGCAAGTATGCGTTTCACTTTCGAAAGCAAGTTTAGTCCGGAACAAAAACATCAAGAGTTCTTGCTTTTTCTAGTCCTAAGTATACTTGGGCTGGCTCTAACCGCTGGACTCATGTGGGTGGCAGTCGATGCCATGCATTGGCCGGTCATGCCAGCTAAGGTGGCGGTGACAGCTGTTGTCATGGTCTTTAACTTCCTGACTCGTAAACTCTTGCTAGAAAAATAAAGGCTTAAGCTGACATCCCAGGATGTCAGCTTTTTTGTGGTTAACCCGAAGTGCTGTAAGAATATTGTGACTTTGAGAAGGGTTATAGCTAAATTATTTATGCGTTTCAGTCTTTATATCTTGATGAACTGTTTCCAAGCCAGTAGAATGAAGGTAACAATTTTATCTGCCAATTATCCTTGAGATTATAAAAAGCAGATTAGCATAAGAAGGTGAATAAACGTGACTCAGAATATTGAATTAGTCTCTTTTAATGAAAACAAATTGCGAGCCGTTTGGGAGTTGGGATTTCGTGATTCGGAACCTGAGTGGGCGCGTTGGGATGCACCTTACTTTCAAGAGTATCAAGCATATGAAAGCTTTGAAGACTTTGCCTCTAGTGGTGTAGCAGCTTTTCTCTTAAGTGAGCGTGTGCGTTGTATCCAAGTAGAAGGCCAAGCAGTGGGAATGGTCTCCCGAACTTGGGAAGATCGACAAACTCGTTGGATGGAAGTAGGGATTGTCATTTATGATGCCAATCGCTGGAACACTGGTGTGGGGCGGAAGGCTTTGGAGAAGTGGACGACCAATACTTTCGCTCGCTTTCCTGAATTAGAGCATTTGGGCCTAACGACTTGGAGTGGGAATGCCCGTATGATGAGTTGCGCAAAACGTCTCGGTTGGCAACAAGAAGCCTGCATCCGTCGCGTTCGCTACTGGCAAGGGACCTACTATGATAGCGTCAAGTATGGGGTCCTCAGAGAAGAATGGGGAAAATAATAGCTGAGAACCCACTGAGCCCTTGGCTTGGTGGGTTCTCTTGTCTTCAGTTATTGATTGCTTATGAAGATATGTTCGAATTCCTTGTTCCCCAAAAGCATGAGTAGTAAAATTAGATTATCCACTTCCGCATATGAAACTTATTTTAGTAGTGAATAAAGGATGGCTCTCCCCCAAAATAAAAGGAAGCAGAAAGGTAGATGAAATATGAAAATTAAAGACATTGTACGTGACTATGACTTGGACAAAGAGGCTTTTGAGGCCTTCCTTCAAGACCAAGGAATTGCAGTGAAGTTTTCTCTTACCGGCTCCTATCTAGAAGATGATGTGGACCTCAATTATTTATTGGACCAATTTCAGAACTATTTGGCTGACCAAGATGAGGAATTTGCTGATCAACTTGCCCAGCAAAAAGAACGGGAGCAAGGAATTGCTAATATTGTAGTGACTACGGGACAGGGATTTGATGGCTATACTATCACCCATTATGGCGGCCCTGTAGCCAGTGATTTAGCGCATTCTATCGCGCGTGGCGTGGATGGTGGGCGTGGAGACAATGCTTTAGGTGACCCTGCTCAAAGTTTGGTAGATGTTATGGAAGAAGGGCGTATTCTTACCTTAGCCCATCTCAAGGAACAGGCCTATAATCTTGGTTGCAATGCCATTATCAACCTTAAATTTGATTATGTGACCTTAGAACCAGAAACAGTCAACACCCAAGGAGGTACCACCTATCTTCCATACGTATTCTGTGTTACCGCCTTAGGGACGGCAGTCTACGCGGATGAAATCTAATCAGCCAAGCGCATCATTTCTGATCCTAAATCAACCCGCTGAACCTTATGGTTTGGTGGGTATTTTTTCATTGAGCTAGTAAATTTAGGTGAACCTCAAAGAATAGGACCTAAGTCCTATTCGCTGAGCCCCGTCATATGGTATAATCATCTTGTCCTTGAAATGAGAAGTTGATTCAGAGGACAGGAGGATTATAATATGAAAAAAACGTGGTTATTTGTGATTGCTGTTCTGGCAGTCATCGCCTTTGCCTTAGGTGGTACCTATAACGGCCTAGTATCATCGCAAAATGCAGTTACTCAAGCCCAGTCGGATGTGCAAGTTGATTTGCAACGTCGCTATGACTTAATTCCTAATGTAGTCAACAGTGTGAAGGGTTATATGAGTCATGAATCAGAAATCTTCGAGAAAATAGCGGATGCCCGTGCTAAGATTGGTTCTGGTAATGCGTCAGAAGCCGAGCAAGGCCAGTCTGACTTATCATCAGCTGTGTCCCGTTTATTGGTTTTAACAGAGAATTATCCAGATTTGAAGGCCAATCAACAGGTAGAAAATCTTATTACTGAATTGGAAGGCACTGAGAACCGTATCAAGACCTCTCGTGGGGTTTTCAACGAAGTAGCAACCAAGTACAATACAAAGGTTCGTTCCTTCCCAACTAACTTGGTAGCGGGAATCTTCGGTTTCCAACCGGTGAACTTGTATCAAGCAAGTAGTGATGCGCAAGTAGCACCAACAGTAGATTTGAATTTTTCTAGCCGTTAAGGCGACAGTAAGTCCTATGAGGAGGCATGACCATGAAAACTAAAAAATGGCGAGGATTCCTACTCTTGCTCGGATTTGTTTTCTTGTTTATGGTGGGGTGTGGCGCTAAGACCAATAACTTACCGGATAAACCTGAGCGGTCGGTTGTAGATGAAGCCAAGGTTTTGTCTCAGGATACTTTAGCCTATATTGACCAGGTCAACCGGCAACTGGCTCAGACCTCAGAGCAGTATCAAATTGGGGTCTATCTGCCAGATGATCTCAAAGGTTTTAGCATTGAAGAGCTAGCCAACAAGGTAGCTAAGAAATGGCAAGTCGGTTTCTCTGGCACTGACAATGGAATATTGCTGGTGGTCGCGCCTAATGACCGCAAGATGCGGATTGAGACGTCAAATAAAGCGGCTGAAGCCTTACCCGATGTGGCGGCCAAACGAATTTTGGATTCTGCCAAGAGTGAACTCAAAGCTAAGGATTATAATCGAGCAGTGCGTCTGCAGATACAGGGAATCATCCAGTATCTAGGATTGTCGGATAGCCAACTGACCCAACTTGGGGTGACTAACTCGGCACGTGCCGAGCATGAGACAGCCTTGCGTTGGTCTAAGAGCCCTTGGCGTTTTGTTGCCAGTGCTTGGCCACTCTTTCTAATTTTACCTTTTGGCATACCACTTGGTATTCGTCTCTTACGGCGACGCCGTGGCGCCTTCCGCTGGTCCGATGACGATGATGACTTCTTCGATGGATTCTGGGGTAGCGGTGGTAGTGGCGGTATCCTAGGCGGTTGGTGGACCTCTGGTAGCTCCGGCTCTGGTAGTTCCAGCTCTGGCTCTGGTTCAAGTGGTAGTTCAAGTGGCAGTTCCGGCGGTTGGGGCGGTGGCGGCTTCGGCGGCGGCGGTGCTTCCAGTGGCTGGTAAAGTAATCAAATAGCTAAGGCTAGATTGAACCTATCTTCTGTGATATAGTAGGAAAGAAGAGATGAGGAGGATAAGCATGAAATTTCTTATACCGAGTGCCAAGCAGATGTCAGGCTTGTCTGATGGCAAGTTAGTTGAGTTAGCGCCAGCTAGCCAGGCTGTATTAGCTCAATTAGTTGATTTATCAACTGAAGAATTGGCTAAGTTTTATGATATTTCTGACGCTCAAGCTGTTACCGAGGCGGAACGCTGGCAGGCCTTGGCGGCAGGAAAAGTGGCGTCATATCCTGCCATGGATTTATACGATGGCCTAATGTATCGTCAATTCAAGCCGGTACTTAAATCAGATAAGTCTCGAGATTTTGCCAGCCAGCATGTCTTAATCGCCACTTCGCTCTATGGCTTGATTGCGGCTAATGCCCTGATTGCGCCGCACAGATTAGATTTCATGAAATCTCTCAAGGTTAATGGAAAGTCCCTAAAAGCCTACTGGAAGTCACAGTATGATGAATCTATAAGTGTCAATCATGATGAAGTCCTCGTGTCGCTTCTGTCATCAGAATTTGAACAAGTCTTTAGCCCGACTATACGGCGACGCTTCTTACGAATTCAGTTTCTAGAAGAAGCGGGGGGGCGATTCAAGCGCCATTCGACTATTTCTAAGAAAGGACGCGGGCAACTACTAGCTTATTGTATAGAACATCAAGTCCAGACTCTAGAAGCACTCCAAGCTGCTAAGTTTGATGGCTACAGCTACCGGGCAGATTTATCCAGTGAACTAGACTGGGTCTACGTTAAAAAATAGCTAAATAAGCCAGCCCCTTAGGGGCTGGCTTATTTAGCTAGTATAGGCTATTTTTCATTATCACTAATCGAGTCACTTTCAGGTTTCTTACCTTCTAACAAATCTAGCGCCCAACGGTAGCCAATATAGTGGAAGTCACCACGCAGGTCTTTTTCCAGGATTTTGCGATATTTGCCCTTAACGAAGTCAATGAGCTTTTGGTGTAAGTCGACCAGAATTTGATCTTGATCGGTCACATAGAGGATACGTTCCGCTCCTTTGTTAGGATAGTAGTAGCGCGCCTTAACTGGTGTATCAGGTTTCTCAGTTGCGAAGAGTCCGTCCGTCAAAATTTTGACTGCTTCAATGATGCGGTCATCATGGCCAGATTCGAGGATTTGAATCTTCTCTAGTAATTCAGGAACGGTAGTTACTAAGCGTAGTTGGTAGTGGTCTAGGGAGAAGTTGAGCCCTTCTAAGATTTGCTCCAAGTCTTCTTCTAGGTGGTCCTTATCTTCCAGATAATGAGGTAGGAGAAAAATCATATAGGCAGCTTGCGGGTTATGGTAGAGAAATTGATAAGTTAGCTGACGTTCAGCACCACAAGTAGGACACTCGAAGCGGAAGAGTTGGCCTTCGAATAACTCGCGCACTAAAGGCGCTTGGGTCTTGCTATTAAGGTGAGTAGGGTAGTCTTTATCTACGTGGGTCTGACAGACAGGGCAAGTCAGGTGGAGTTCAGGCATGAAAAAGCCTCCTTCATCAATCTTTCTTATATTATATCAAAAAAAAATATGAAATCTATCTCAAGCTACTTAGATTAGAAAAAATGTGGTACAATAGGAATGTAAGGGTGCCCGTAAGTCAGTCGCGAGCAGCCCATGAATGCATGAAGAAAGGGATGGAAGTAATGAAGTGTTTAGTGGTCTATATGTCACGTTATGGCTCGACCAAACGCTATGCTGAACAAATAGCCAAAGTACTCAATTGCCGTGTCTGTGCCCACAATGAGGTGACGGATACACTCCTGGCAGAGAGTCAGATTATGATTCTAGGAACCTGTATTTTGGAAGGGCGCTTAGAAGGAGCGTCTGTTTATCAAGAATGGATAGAGGCCTGGCCAGATAAATCTTGGATTCTCTACACAGTGGGACTTTCCAATCCAGCCCTCACCAACTTTGATCCCCTCATGGCGGCGGCCTTTAAGCCAGAAGTATTAGAACGAATCACTGAATTCCATTTTCGAGGAACGATTGTCTATAAGCGCCTAGATTTCATGCAGCGCTTAGCTAAACAACTAGAAGATTCTAAGGAACATTCCCTTGATACAGTTAGTTTAGGTGATGTGGAACGCTCCATGTTAGAGACTTACGGCACCACCTATGATTTAACCGAAGAATCCTCTCTGGAGCCCCTAGTGGCTCGAGTTCGTGCGATTCAGAAAGGAGAAAAATAAATGGTAGATACCAAGGAACTAGTCGGCCGTTATGCCGCTAATTATGTTAAAGACGGCATGGTGGTCGGTTTAGGGACCGGCTCAACAGCTTATTGGTTTGTGGAAGAGGTAGGTGCGCGGATTGCTGATGGCCGTCTCAAACAGATTGTGGGTGTGGCTACTTCTCGGCGGACTGCGGAACAAGCCCTTAAGTTAGGCATTACCATCATGGATTTAGACCGAGTCAACCACATTGATCTGGTCGTTGACGGGGCGGATGAAGTAACCCGTGATTTTTACGGCATCAAAGGGGGCGGGGGTGCTCTCCTACATGAAAAGATTGTGGCTAAAAATGCGAAACGTTCTATTTGGGTTGTAGGTGAAGACAAGCTAGTCGATACTTTAGGAGCTTTCCCCTTGCCTGTCGAGGTAGTGCAGTTTGGTTCCTGGAATCTTTTCCGTCAATTGATGGCAGCAGGCCTAGAACCAAGCTTCCGTAAAGTGGGGTCTGATTCACTCTATATGACAGATTCTGGTAACTACATTATTGACTTGAAACTGGGCCAGATTCCTTATCCTCACCAGCTCGCCCATGAATTGAAAAATACGGTGGGAGTAGTCGAACACGGCCTCTTCTTAGATGTTTGTGATACTTTCTTGGTGGGGCGTGCGGACGGCACCATTCTCCTCTATCAGAAAGACCAAACTGAGCCAATGACAATTGAGGTGAGCTAAATGCGAGTAGTAGACCTAATCGAGAAAAAACAAGCAGGTCTGGCCTTAAGCCAGGAAGAAATTAAGTTCCTAATTTCCGGTTATACAGATGGCACGATACCAGATTATCAGATGAGTGCGTTAGCCATGGCAATCTATTTCCAAGGAATGACAGAAGAAGAAGCCAGTTACTTGACTATGGCCATGGTTAAGTCAGGCGATGAGATTGATCTATCTGCCATTCATGGTGTCAAAGTCGATAAGCACTCGACTGGTGGCGTGGGCGATACAACTACCCTGGTGCTAGCACCTCTAGTAGCTGCCTGTGGTGTGCCAGTTGCTAAAATGAGTGGCCGTGGCTTGGGCCATACGGGTGGGACGACTGATAAATTAGAGGCCATTCCTGGCTTCTCCGTGACCCTATCCCCCCAAGATTTTATTGATCATGTCAACCGCTACAAGATTGCGGTAGTTGGTCAAAGTGGTAACCTAACCCCTGCCGACAAAAAACTCTATGCCCTGCGGGATGTGACGGGTACAGTCCAATCTATTCCCTTGATTGCTAGCTCCATTATGAGTAAGAAAATTGCAGCCGGAGCAGATGCCATTGTCTTAGACGTTAAGACAGGCGAAGGGGCCTTCATGAAGACCTTGGCAGATGCGGAAGCTCTGGCTCACACCATGGTGAAGATCGGCCACCAAGTGGGTCGTAAGACCTTGGCTGTTATTTCCGATATGAGCCAGCCGTTAGGCTACATGATTGGGAATGCCTTAGAAGTTAAGGAAGCCATTCAGACCCTTCAAGGCCAAGGACCAGAAGATTTGACGGAGCTCTGCCTGGTTTTAGGTGGCCAAATGTTGCTAGCAGCAAATCGAGTAACTAGCCTAGAAGAAGGCAAAGCCCTCTTGCAAGAACAAATCGACTCAGGTCGTGCCTTGGAAGTCTTTAAAACTTTCCTAGCCAACCAAGGTGGAGATACAAGAATTGTCGATAATCCAGATTTATTACCTCAAGCTCGCTATCAAATTCCTTTCCTAGCCCAAAGCACAGGTTTAGTCAGCCAATGGGTGGCTGATGAAGTGGGGGTAGCCGCTATGATGTTAGGCGCAGGACGTGAGACTAAGGAAGATATTATTGACCCAGCGGTAGGAATCGAGCTCTGCGTTAAGGTTGGTGATCCTATACAGGCGGGTCAACCACTTGCTATTTTACACAGTAACCGCGAAGACGTTAGCGAAGTACTAGATCGCTTGTCTGCTGCGGTAACTATTGCTGACTCTGCTCAAGCGCCAGCATTAATTCGCAAAATCATTGTGGAGTAAGTTTATCAACCAATCAAACAGCCCCCATCAGTTGGAAAATCAGCCAACGGTGGAGGGCTGTTAAATTATAGCGAGCTTTTCTAAAAAAGTCTTAACTAGGGTGGTTTTAGTTTACTTTTGCAAGTCAGAGTGTTAAACTGACTGATGAATTTGTATGATTTTCGGAAACGAAATGAGGTGACAAAATGTCAATCAAACCAAGAACAATCAAGCCTTTTTCTTATGGCTTGCTGGCCTTAGCTTTAGCGCTGATACTAGGGAGCACAGAGGCTGTAGGGGCTCAATCAGATGCGGAGCAAATAGATTCATCAAGTCAGGTAGGAAGTCTAGCTACTTCTTCCGAGAGTGTTAGTTCTCTATCTGAGTCTCAAGTAGGATCCGCTTCGTCTGAAAGTTCATCTGAACCTCAGTTATCCAAACCAGAACAATTGCAAGCAGCCTTGGACGCTATGAATGATTTGAAAACCTACCAGGTTCGATATGGCTTTACCTATATCAAAGATCGAGCTTATACCGCCCAAGTACAAGCGGTAGGAGACCGTAGTCGTGGCATTGCCAAGATTCAATTAACCTATTATGGCGATAAAGGTGAAGGCCTTAAGTATCAACTTGATTTGATGACTTATGATAACCTCTCACATGTCTACATTAAACAAAGTCAATTGTTAGCCAGCATGACTTTCTTCCCTGAATTATCTCTAACCCCTGAACAACTCAAGGCCTTAGAAGCTTATGATGATTATTATATTGAACTTAGCAAGGAACAGCTTAAGCAAGTTGGCTTAGATCAAGAAGCTTTCCAGCTGCTTTTCTTAGAGCCTAACCGTAAGAAGTTGAGTCAGTTACCGGAGACTAAGATTCATGAGTTCAAGGGGACCGTGATGACTAGTGCAGAGCTAACAGAAATTCCAGAATTCCTCTTTGACCAGACCCGTAACTTGCATCTGGATTATCGTCTTAAGATGGAATGGGAAGCAGGGGACAAAGGGCATAGTCTTAAGCTCAATCCACATCTAGATTTGGTGGGGAAAGGCGTCGGTTTGGACCTCCAAGGGGAGGTGTCAGCTAAGATTCGTAAAGGCGAGTTTGGCCTCAACCGCATTGCCGACATCGCGACTGGTAAGGTAGATTTTCTAAAAGCTATGCAATTAAAGACCAGCCCTGTGTTACAAAAGCTCAAACGTTTCAGCTTGCGAGTGAATCCTAAGGAACATAGCTATCGAATGAGCCTCTTAGGGGTAGTCGAAGATACCAATCTTAATCTCTTCAGTAGTAATCCTGCCTATACACGCTCTTATGACTATGTAGTGGATTATGAGTTGACTCCTAGCCAAGAGCACTTACCAGATATTACGGAGCTCAAACGCCTTTCTGACCAGGAATATCAATCTCTATTAAATAAAATCTTAAGTCAGACACCACAAGAATAGTTATTGACTTGCCAATTGCCAGCTTGCTAACTAGCAAGCTGGTTTTTTGATTTTAAGCTACAGGTACGAGCTTGTTGCTCAACAAATGAATGATAGAGTAGGGTTGAAAGCTTTTATGGGCATATTTTCTTTAAGAAAAAATTAGTTTTTGTGAAAGATGACTAATAAGCAGATATAAAGTAACAAAAGGACTAGACAAGTGATTATTTTATCTAATCATGTCTTATAATATAGCTAGGATATAAGCTTTAATAAGTAGATATTATGATCTTGTTTTTAGCCTGAACTCCTCCGATAAAGTGTCATATTAGCGGGCTCTAAGAAGATTAATCAGACTTTTTAAAAAATTATAGTTGTCAATAAAATGATTATTAAATGATTAGGGTCAAATTTTCAAAAAAACATCGTGCAATTTCATTCGGCATATACTATAATAGTTGACGAAGTGAACGAAGCAAGTTAGCAAGGGCATTACCTTGGCTCCAATTACCTTGGTGTGCAGATTCTCTCTGAGAAAAACCTCCTTGTTAGTTTGCTTCTTTCATCATATATTTTTTATTGGAGGAGTCAGTCTATGTTTAGTAAGAATAATCGGCAGATGAATCAGCAAAAACAAGGCGAAAAAGTCACGCGCTATGCGATTAAAAAGTTTAGCTTCGGGGCGGCCTCAGTTGCTGTAGCCTGCGGTATTTATTTCGCTAATGGCGCAGCGGTTCAAGCTGAAAGTCAAGATAATGTGACTACAACCAGTTTAGATCACGAAGTAGCGTCAGAGACAAGTCATCAACCGGCAGTCCAAGCGGCCAGTCCGGATCAAGCGGCAGACGCAACACCTGCTAGCTCAGCTTCATCAGACCAAGCAAGCGCACCGGCAGCATCTGAATCATCAGCTGCTGAGTCGTCAAGTCAGAAGGAAGAGCCTGCTAACAAGGAGGACCAAGCTGCTCAAGCGAGTTCTGAAAATTCAGCAACACCGGCAGCACCTGCTCAACCAGCGGCAACGAGCCCTGCGACCAGTTCAGAACAACCAACGGCAAATACTGAGGTAACTCAACCTAGCCGTTCTCGTCGTGTACGACGAGATGCTACACCTACCGGTTTACGGGATGGTGATCCTAATAGCACAATTGCGAAACCTACTTTAGCGGATTCAGAGAAGAAGCGTCCAGCAGATTTAATGAAACAAATTAACTGGTTAGACTTCAGCGATCCTAGCTCATTGACTAATCTTGATGCTAATGGCGCTTTCCAAGTCGGCACGGTCTACGAAAAAGAAATTTCGCCAGGTTATCGGATTAAGCTGACTGTTACTTCCTTGAAGCCGTTTCACTCAACGGAAATCTACCGTGACCGTGTGAAGGGAACTGAGTACAAAGATAGTTATGATCCAAATGCCAAGAATACCTGGTTGCCTTATACTGGAGAATATTCGGATCAGCAGAACAAAGGTGATGACTATCGACCTAAGATTATTGGGGCGCCCCAGAATAGATGGACAGCTATTAAAGAACAGGGAATTGATACCAAGGGCCGTAAAACTCAGTTACAGGTGCCTAAAAATGCTGCTAACTATGGGGTGACTTTCAAGGTTGAAGCGACCTATCTTGGTAAGCCAGTTAAGGCGACAGTAGTCATGGCCGATGGTGAAGAAGCTAACCCAGGTGAATATGCTATCTTTACCACTAATGGTCAAGGATGGGAACATTTAGCCGAATGGAAGCGTGTCTCGCCAAATGGAACTGAAATTACAGAGACTTATGCGCCAATACAACCTAATACAGATGGCCAATATATCGGGAATGATGGTAGTGGTGTACATTGGTATTCTTATACCAATCCAGATCAAAGAACGGGAGGGTTAGGCTCTCAAGTGTTTGGTCCTAACACCTCTAAACGTAATACTGTACCAATTGTTATGACGCGTGGTGCCTCAGAAGTAGGAATCTATATTGCTTCTTCTGGTCAACAAGCAGCCATGATTGGGTTTATGGTTGTCGATGAAGGGGATGCGCCTGAGTCTTATGGTAAGGCTGTTCACACAATTTCTGGTTATGATGCGGAGACAGGTGCTAGAAATCCACAACCATACCTTGGTCGTGTGGCAGCAGATATTGACACGTCTTCTGGCGGTGATTGGACTCACGATGATAATACAGACCACGCCGATGAGGGTATCAAGCAACTCTTGCCTGATGATTTAGTTAATCAGACTCACAATCTTTTCCGGGCAGATCGTCTTCGTGACGGGAATTACTCTGTTCGTTTCCACGCAAATGCCAATGGCAATGCCAAGGCATATGTTCGTGCTTGGATGGACTTCAACCAAAACGGAAAGTTCGATGATAATGAAGCCAGTGATTTCACTGAAGTAACGGGTGAAGGAGACTTCACTGTTAACTTTAGAAATCATCCGCCGATGACCAATGATCAGGTGAACAAGATTGGGATGCGTATTCGTATTGCCTTGAACCAAGGGGATATTGAAAAACCTACTGGAACAGCATTTAGTGGGGAAGTAGAGGACTTAGAAGTGCTCTTAACCTATCCACCAAAAGGTGAGAAGAAGGAGACTTTTGGTTTACAAGATCAACAACAAAAAGCAACCCTTCACTTTACTCCTCGTGGTGTTGATAAGAACGATGAGAATGCCAAAGCAGCCATTGACACCAACAAAGCACCAATCGTTTTAGATAATACAGGGCAGACCCTAACACCAAATGGTGAGGGATGGTATACTACGACAGAAGGACGCTATAAAGTGACCGCAGATGGCGCTGACGTTAATGTTGTTTTTGAGCCTGCGGCAGGTTTTACTGGTAAAGCAGCAGGGATTAATATTCGTCGTTTTGATACCAACGGATCAGACACTAACTGGACCGCTAAGAACAATTCAGAAGCACATGTAAGTGATACGCTCAATACTATGGACGCTCGTTATGTTCCAAATGTATTGAAGCATACTGAGAACGTTTCAACCGACGCACAAGGTTTACCACAAGAAAAAGACATCGTCTTTAATGATGGGGATCCAGCCAACACTCCTGTTCAGCCATCGGCTAGCAATCCAGCTACTTTCTTAGATGCTGAGGGTAATCCTGTATCAGGAACAAGTATTCCAGCAACTTCTGGTGGTAAGGAAGTCGGGACCTTTAACTTAGATCCAGCAACAGGTCGCGTAACTTTCACTCCAAACAAGTCATTTGTTGGGACGGTAGATCCAGTTAATTTACAAGTAAATGATGCTTCTGGGCAACCTCACCGAGCGACTTACCAACCGAAGGTGACGCCAGTTGTACCAACAGGTCAGAACGCAAGCTCTGAAGGTATTCAAGGGGCTGAGCAATCCGGCAACCTAGTCTTCACTCCAGGCGATAGCCGTGTGCCAATTGATGAAGCCGTTGCGCCAACCTTTGACAATGGTAAATCAACTAAGGAAGTTCCAGGTGTTGGGACTTATACAGTGGATAATACAGGTCGTGTAACCTTCCAACCACTTCCTGGCTATACTGGTCGTCCAAATCCTGAAACTGTTAAACGTGTGGATAAGAACGGGACAGAAGTAACTGCTACTTACCAAGCCGATGTCAAGGCTGCAACTCCTACAGGCCAAGATACTCAGACTACTGGGCTTCAAGGGCAACTCCAAACTAGCCAACTTAATTTCACGCCGGGTCAAGCAACTGTTAATAACCAAACTCAAACAGTTCCATTGAACCCAGCTGGGCCACAATTCGTAGTGGATGGGCAAGTTCAACAAGGTAATACCTTGACAGTTAGCGACGCGAGTGGCAAGGTACAAGGAACCTATACAGTTAAACCAAATGGTGAAATCAGCTTCCAACCAGCTCCAGATTTCTATGGGACTCCTACTCCTGCACGCCTTCGTGTAACAGACAGCAATGGTTCTACGGCAGATGCAGTTTATCAGCCAAACGTTACGCAAGTAACCCCAACTAGCACCAACGCTGAATCAAACGGTGTACAAGGTCAACCTCAAAAAGGAACACCGACCTTCAAAGCTGGTGATCCTTTAGTACCACTTGATGATACGAAACCAATGACCTTCGAAGATGGTTCAAGCACTAAGACTGTGCCAAACGTCGGCGTCTACACCATCAATCCAGATGGCTCCATTACCTTCACCCCAGAGAAACAGTATGTTGGGACACCAGCCCCAGTGACAGTTAAGCGTGTGGATAAGAATGGTACGCCAGTAACCGCTACTTATACACCGACTGTAACCAAGGTAACCCCAACCAGTACTAATGACACGTCAGAAGGTGTACAAGGGCAACCTCAAAAAGGAACACCTACTTTCACTGCAGGTGATCCTTTAGTACCACTTGATGATACGAAACCAATGACCTTTGAAGATGGTTCAAGCACTAAGAAGGTTCCAAATGTGGGTGAATACTCTATCAACCCAGATGGTTCTATCACCTTTACCCCAGAGAAGCAATATGTTGGGACTCCGGCCCCAGTGACAGTTAAACGTGTGGACAAGAACGGAACAGAAGTAACCGCTACTTACACGCCTACTGTAACTAAGGTAACGCCAATAAGCACTAATTCTGAATCGAGCGGAATCCAAGGAAAGCCACAAAAAGGTACACCAACCTTCACTGCTGGCGACCCACTTGTTCCACTTGATGACTCTAAGCCAATGACTTTCGAAGACGGTTCAAGCACTAAGAAAGTACCAAATGTTGGGACTTATGTCATTGAGTCTGATGGTACGATTACCTTCACGCCAGACAAACAATATGTCGGCACACCAGACCCAGTCACTGTTAAGCGTGTGGACAAGAACGGTACCGAAGTAACCGCGACCTACACTCCAACGGTAACCAAGGTAACGCCAACTAGCACGGATGACACCTCAGAAGGTGTACAAGGCCAACCACAAAAGGGAACACCAACCTTCTCACCAGGTAATCCAGAAGTGCCAATCGACTTGGATAGTCCAATGACCTTCGAAGACGGTCAACCTACTAAGACAGTACAAGGTGTCGGCGTCTACACCATCAATCCAGATGGCTCCATCACTTTCACACCAGATAAACAATACGTTGGTACCCCAGACCCAGTAGTTGTGAAACGTGTCGACAAGAACGGCACGGAAGTGACTGCGAAGTACACGCCAACCGTAACGCGAGTAACTCCAACTAGCACTAACGCTGAGTCTAGTGGCATTCAGGGGCAACCACAAAAAGGTACGCCAACCTTTACCGAAGGCAATCCATTGGTACCAATCGATGACAGCAAGCCGATGACCTTCGAAGATGGTTCAAGCACTAAGACTGTGCCAAACGTCGGTGTCTACACCATCAATCCAGATGGTTCCATCACCTTCACGCCAGATAAGCAGTATGTCGGGACTCCAGCGCCAGTAACGGTTAAACGTGTTGATAAGAACGGTACCGAAGTAACTGCGACTTACACGCCAACTGTGACCAAGGTGACCCCAACAAGTAAGGATGACACCTCGACTGGTGTCCAAGGTCAACCACAAACTGGTACCCCAGTCTTTACACCTGGCGACAAGGCAGTACCAATCGACTTAGACAGCCCAATGACCTTTGAAGACGGTCAACCTACTAAGACTGTACCTGGTGTAGGTGAATACTCCATCAACCCAGATGGCTCCATCACCTTTACACCAGACAAGCAATATGTTGGTACGCCAGACCCAGTAGTTGTAAAACGTGTCGATAAGAACGGAACTGAAGTGACTGCTAAGTACACGCCAACAGTGACGAGAGTAACGCCAACTAGCACCAATGACACTTCAGAAGGTGTTCAAGGCCAACCTCAAAAGGGTACCCCAACCTTCACTGCCGGTGATCCTTTAGTACCACTTGATGATACGAAACCAATGACCTTCGAAGATGGTTCAAGCACTAAGAAGGTTCCAAATGTGGGTGAATACTCTATCAACCCAGATGGTTCCATCACCTTCACGCCAGATAAGCAGTATGTTGGGACTCCGGCCCCAGTGACAGTTAAACGTGTGGATAAGAACGGGACAGAAGTAACCGCAACTTACACGCCAACTGTAACCAAGGTAACCCCAACAAGTAAGGATGACACCTCAACCGGTGTTCAAGGGATTCCACAAACAGGTACGCCAGTCTTCACCCCAGGTGACCCAGCAGTGCCAATTGATTTGGATAGCCCAATGACCTTCGAAGACGGGCAACCTAAGAAGATCGTTCCTGGAGTGGGTGAATACTCTATCAATCCAGATGGTTCCATCACCTTCACCCCAGACAAGCAATACGTCGGGACTCCAGCACCTGTTACTGTTAAACGTGTGGATAAGAACGGGACGGAAGTAACCGCTCAATACACGCCAACTGTAACCAAGGTAACCCCAACAAGTAAGGATGACACCTCAACCGGAGTTCAAGGGGTTCCACAAACGGGTACGCCAGTTTTCACCCCAGGTGACCCAGCAGTGCCAATTGATTTGGATAGCCCAATGACCTTCGAAGACGGTTCAAGTACAAAATCAGTTCCAGGCGTAGGTGAATACTCTATCAATCCAGATGGCACCATCACCTTCACACCAGACAAACAATATGTAGGCACTCCAGCACCAGTAATGGTTAAACGTGTGGATAAGAACGGCACGCCAGTCACTGCCAACTACACACCAACCGTCACAAGAGTCACTCCAACCAGCCAAGATGCTGCATCAACAGGGGCTCAAGGCTTACCACAATCAGGTACCCCAAGCTTTACACCAGGTGACCCAGCGGTTCCAATCGATATGGATAGCCCAATGACCTTCGATGATGGTCAGACGACAAAATCAGTTCCAGGCGTAGGTGAATACTCTATCAATCCAGATGGTTCCATCACCTTCACACCTGAAAAACAATATGTTGGAACACCAGCAGCAGTGGTAGTTAAACGTGTAGACAAGAACGGTACGCCAGTCACCGCTCAATACACCCCGACTGTGACACCAGTCACTCCAACTTCTGAAGATGTCAGCTCAACTGGCCTTCAAGGTCAAAAACAAACTGGTACTCCAACCTTCACCCCAGGTAATCCTGAGGTACCAATGGACGACACCGTGCCAATGACCTTCGAAGACGGTTCAAGTACAAAATCAGTCCCAGGTGTAGGTGAATACTCTATTAACCCAGATGGTTCCATCACCTTCACGCCAGACAAACAATTTGTGGGCAAACCAGATCCAGTAAGAGTCAAACGTGTAGACAAGAACGGTACTCCAGTGACCGCTGACTACCAAGTAGAAGTGACGCGAGTTACTCCTACTAGCACTCCTGCTACTTCGACAGGTCTGCAAGGTCAACCACAAACTGGCAGTCCAGTCTTCAAAGAAGGGGCGCCAGAGGTGCCAATGGATGATACCGTACCAATGACCTTTGAAGATGGTTCAAGCACTAAGACTGTGCCAAACGTCGGTGTCTACACCATCAATCCAGATGGCTCTATCACCTTCACGCCAGACAAACAATACGTAGGGACCCCAGACCCAGTAACAGTTAAACGCGTAGACAAGAATGGCACACCAGTCACCGCGACTTACACGCCAACAGTGACCAAGGTAACGCCAACCAGCACGCCAGCCACTTCAACTGGTCTGCAAGGTCAACCACAAACAGGTAGCCCAAGCTTCACGCCAGGTGACCCAGTTGTGCCAATGGATGACAGCGTGCCAATGACCTTCGAAGATGGTTCTACGACTAAGTCAGTACCAGGCGTAGGTGAATACTCTATCAACCCAGATGGGTCTATCACCTTTACACCAGACAAACAATACGTAGGGACCCCAGACCCAGTAACAGTTAAACGCGTAGACAAGAACGGCACCCCAGTGACCGCAACTTACACGCCAACAGTGACCAAGGTAACGCCAACCAGCACTCCAGCCACTTCAACAGGAGCACAAGGTCTACCTCAATCAGGTACGCCAAGCTTCACCCCAGGTGACCCAATTGTGCCAATGGATGACAGCGTGCCAATGACCTTCGAAGATGGTTCAAGCACCAAGTCAGTCCCAGGCGTAGGGGAGTACTCTATCAATCCAGATGGGTCCATCACCTTCACGCCAAACAAACAATTCGTGGGCAGTCCAGATCCAGTGACAGTTAAACGTGTCGATAAGAACGGTACCCCAGTGACCGCGACTTACACGCCAACTGTGACCAAGGTAACGCCAACAAGCACGCCAGCGACTTCAACTGGGGCGCAAGGTTACAAACAATCAGGTAAGCCAGTCTTCACGCCAGGTGCTGCTCTTGTGCCAATGGATGACAGCGTGCCAATGACCTTCGAAGACGGCACCACCACTAAGACCGTTATCGGCGAAGGGGTCTACACCATCCAAGCAGATGGCTCCATCGAGTTTGTACCAGAGAAGACCTTCACGGGACAAGGTTCGCAATTGACGGTTAAACGCGTCGATAAGAACGGCACCCCAGTGACGGCTACTTACCAAGCAACTGTTGTTCCAGTTAAACCAGGTGCCAACGACGATTACTCTTCAGGTGTAGTTAACCAAGCCCAAACAGGTCAAGTTAAGTTTATGCCGGGTTCTGCCAATATTAACGGCACAGAACAATCCGTTGACTTAGTCCCAGGCAGCCTCAAGTTTGTGGTCAATGGCCAAGCTGTGGCTGACACCACTATTCCAGCTTTGGATCAAGATGGCAAGCAAGTCGGGACCTACAGCTTAGCCCAAGATGGAACCGTGACCTTCACACCAAATCCAGGTTATGTGGGTCAACCAGTCCCAGCCCGCATTCAAGCCACTGACGTTAACGGAACAACTGCTGAAGCAACTTACTCACCAGTAGTTAACGCTAGCGTAACTAGCGAGGGCATGAAGGGTCAAAGCCAAAGCAAGTTACCAGACTTCAAGGGCCAAGTGGATACCAAGGTTCCAGCTTACCTTGAAGGTGGGGTCACCAGCGTGACCGTACCAGGTCAAGGGACTTACACCGTCAACCCTGAGACAGGGGAAGTGACCTTCACGCCAGAGCCAGACTTTATTGGTGAAGCAAGTCCAATTACGGTCATCCGTCGTGATGTCAACGGGAAAGAACTGAAGATTCAGTACATTCCAACCGTTTACGGACAAGTGAAGACACAAGATACGACTTCAACCGGCTACCCAGGTGAAAAACAAACCGGGACGCCAGTCTTTGAAGGGGATGTGGATCTAACCATCCCTGCTACCTTCGAAAATGGTCAAACTGAATTAACCGTGCCAGGGGAAGGGACTTATGTTCTTAACCCAGATGGTTCTGTGACCTTCACACCAGAAGCAGGCTTCTTAGGCCAAGCAAGTGGTGTGACCGTGGTTCGGGTTGACCGCAACGGGCGCAAGGTGACAGCACAATATGTGCCAACCGTTGTACCAGTGCCAGTCGCTCCAAGTGAGCCAGAAGTGCAAACACAAGGGCTCTTACCAGCAACGGGTGAAGCCCCAGACTATAGCTTCTTCTCAGGTGTGGCCTTGACCATCTTAGCAAGTGTCGGCCTAGTTGCGACGCGCAAGCGCCAAGCGACAGATGAAGACTAAAGCCTAGTCAAAATCCCTCAGCCTTCTTATCAAGGACTGAGGGATTTTTTCTGCTTAAGCAAGTAAACACTGGGTGCTAGCCTTGAGCAGGACTCTTATGCTAGAATACAAGAAAGGAGTGTGACGGGGAATGGATTTAGGAATCATTGAAGCTTTTGCGCGTCAACGTATGGCACAAGATAAGACAGGGCACGAAATTCAGCACCTTGAACGTGTGGTTGCCAATGCTCAGCGTTTGATGGTGGCTGAATCACAGCCCATTAAAACCTCCATTGTGCTAGCTGCAGCTTGGTTGCATGATGTTATTGATGATAAGGTGACATCAAATCCAGCTCAAGCGCGCAGAGAAGTAGCAGAGCTTCTAATACAAGCAGGAGCAACTTTACCAGAGCGAGATACTATTTTAGAAATTATGGACCGTCAGTCTTTTAGCAAAAATCTGCAAGAAAAACAATCTCTATCACTTGAAGGGCAAATTGTACAGGATGCAGACCGACTAGATGCCTTAGGGGCAATTGGCATAGCTCGTACCTTTTATTATGGAGGTTCACGAGGACATGATCTCTATAATGACTTGCCTCCTCGTGATTTGTCCCAATTAAGTCAAGAAGATTATCGTCAGAATCAGAGCAGTCTGGCGCATTTTGATGAGAAATTATTAAAGCTAGCTGACTTGATGAATACTGCCTCAGGCCGTGCTCTAGCCCAAGAGCGAACAGTCTTTATGCGTCAGTACCTGGCACAATTCTGGGCTGAAATCAAAGGAGAATGTTAGAGATGGATATGCTAATATTGAAGAAGAAAGTCAGTCAAGGGCTGAAAAAAGGCAAGGTGCTGATTCGTCTTGCTGATGTCATTGAGCCAGAAGTAGCTGAGCGGCTATCCGAAGGAAGCATAGTAGGCTTAAAGTCAGTAGCAGGTGAGTGGCTGGGACTCATGCTAGTCGGACGCCAGCAGAAAGGACTGGGGTGGCTGCTAACTCGAGACAGTCAACTAGATGATAACTGGGTGGAGAAACGGGTTCAAGCTGCCTTGTCTCAGCGCCATTCCTATTTCAATCGTTCAGACTTAACTGCCTTTCGCTTAGTTAATGGAGAAGGAGATGGATTGGGCGGGGTGACAGTGGATTGGTATGCAGGATTTATCCAGCTTAACTGGTATTCTCAAGGAATTTATCATTACCGCGATGAGCTAGTATCAGCTCTTAAAGCTCATGTTTCCGACATCTTGGGAATCTATGAAACTCAGCGCTTTGATCAACAAGTGGCTGAGCAAGCTATTAACCATCTTGAGGGGCAACTTGCACCTGCCCCAGTCATTATTCGTGAAAATGGCATTCACTATGCTATCCATCTCGGACAGGAATGGATGACCGGACTCTTCTTGGATCAACGACAGGTGCGAGACTATGTCATGCAGGGAGCTGCTGGTAAGAAAATTCTAAACCTTTTCAGTTATACAGGTGGCTTCTCAGTAGCTGCTGCAATGGGGGGCGCAAGCCAAACTGTTAGCGTAGATGTGGCTAATCGAAGCCTAGCTAAGACCCAGGAAAACTTCGCGTTGAATGGGATAGAGGCGCCTAGTCAAGCGCATGAAATTCGTGTCATGGATGTCTTCGACTATATCCGCTATGCTAAGCGTAAAGGACTGACCTTTGACCAAGTTGTGTGCGACCCACCTAGCTTTGCTCGGACGAAGAAATATACTTTTTCTGCACTTAAAGATTATGGCCGGCTTGCGGCAGATCTTTGGTGTTTGGTGGCCCCAGGTGGTCAATTAGTCTTATCTACCAATCACTCAGCCTATTCTTTAGAGGACTTTAAAGCAGATTGCTTGGCAGCTTGTCCAGACGCTGAACTATTGGCTCATTTTGGCTTGGGAGAGGATTTTCCGCGGTCAGAAGATGAGCGCAGTGATTACTTAAAAGTATTAGTCCTGGCCAAGGGGACCAAGGGCTAATTATTGTGATAAGGCGCTTTAATTTTTAGCTTTTCTATGATAGAATTGTAGAGAATAGGTAGCAACCTAATTAGAGGAGGGATTTAAGATATGCAATGTCCAAACTGTGGCAAGCCAGTCAGAAGTAAGACGCACTGTGCCCGTTGTGGCTACTCCTTCACGGAGAAGAAAGTGGTAAGGGAACCACATCAACAGGCTGAAGATGCTTTTGATCCAAATGCAGTCATGCCTCATGATGATTTGCATGAGACCATGGAATATGAAGCTTGGCGTAACACCCAAGAACTGAAGAATTTTGATCAAGAAGCGGTCAGTCAGTCTTTAGATTTCCAAACAGAGGATGAAGACGAGGAATTAGTACCTGAATTCAAACCAAAACGTCGGAGTGGCTTTATGCGAGTGATTTTCAGCATCTTACAAATGGTAGCGGTGCTTATTCTCTTGTTCTTAGCTTTCTTGTATGGCCCTGAATTGCCTAAATATTTACCACAAGCTTTGAATGCAGTCGGGATTAAGTGGGGTAATCAAAATACGGAAACTCCTGCCTCCTCGACCTCTAGCCAAGTGGCGCAAGAATCTAGCAAGGAAGAAGCAAGTACTGCGACAGGTCTGCAGGCCAAAGATAAAAAAGTGGATGTTTCTAACTATCCATTTGTAACCTTAACCCTGACCTTCGAACGCCCGTTAGAAAACTTAACGCGTGATACTTTCAAGTTCTCCGTTGATGGGACTGAATTGACAGAATATTCTTTGGTTAAGGAATCCAATAATCTTGTCTTACGTTACGTTGATCCAAGCTATCAAATTACTAAATCGACAGGTACTAAAGTCAATGTTGCCATTAAGGCTGATAGCTTAAGCTATAATGATCAAGTTGACTATCAGACACCTGATCTAGGCTTAAGCCAAGACCAAGTTAAAGCCTTAGATACAGCTTTCAAATCGGACAGTAAGCAAATCCTTGCTTTACAAGAAGTAGGTAGCAAGGCTCCTTACTTATCAAGTACCAAGTCTACAGAAGCCTCCAACCTTTTTGCTTGGTTTGTTTTAGCTCGGACTTATCAATTGATTGATGAGAAGAAATTCGAATTGACAACCGAAGTTGAAATTCAGGAATCCTTGCGTATTGGGACAGGGGAGACGGCGATGTCAACTCATGCAATCGGCTCTAAGATTAGTATCCAAGAGTTGATTGATGCAGTAGTCGTTTCTCAAGATGCCACTGCTTTAAATTACTTAATTCAACAAGTAGGGGGAGCCAATGAGTTAAATATTTGGCTTAACAGTCAAGGCTACTATTCTACTAAGATGAGCGCTAACTTAGGTGTGAACGACTCTGGTGATATCACAGGTGTGGCAACAAGTGCCTATGATTTGACTAACTTGCTTAATCAGTTAGCTCAAGACAAGTTGGTGAACGAGAAGGTCAGCGCGGCAATTAAGGAAGCAGTTCTTAAAACGCCAGTGTCTACTAAGTTCCCAGCGGACTTGACGACTGTCACTCGTCGTTATGAGATGACAACACCTGATCAAGTAGGGTCTATGCATCACTATGCCGCTATCTTAGAGATGAATGGTAAGTCAGTGATTGTCGTAGTTCTGGGTGCTCCTGGACAAGGTGAAGCTGGTAACGCTAATGTTGCGACAATCGTAAAGACCTTAGCTGAACTTGACTTAGGCCAATCTACTGCTAATGAATCTAGCTCATCAAGCAGCGATTCTTCATCAACTAGCAGCTCTTCAGGGCCTGAATTACCTACTCAGGCTGAGCTTAACAATCCAAATGTGGAACCAGCTCCAGTCTTCGATTACTTTGATGATGATGGTGACGGCGTTCTTGATTCTACGCCACGACAAGGGCGTTGGTATTGGGACACTACTCGCGGAACCTGGCTTTACTATTAATACAAAAAAAGAGCTGAGACGAATAATTCTGTCTCAGCTCTTTTTGGTATAAGGATTCGGTAAACTACTGAGCCTGTTTCTTCGCTTGAGGATTTGGCAACAGGCGGTTAACCAGAATGGCAATGGCAGAACCAATGATAGCATCTAAGATTCGATTGGCACCATAATCTAAAAGGTGTTCTTTGGGCGTATTAAGGAAAACGACAAAGAATGTTGCACTCGAATTAATGACGCTAGCTGGATGGTTGAAGGCATTACAGAAGACAATGATTAAGAGAATTCCTAAACTGGCACCTAAAACCCGATAGATAGGTAAGGGGAGATTCATCCAAAGGGCAATTTGTGTCAATAAGATAGCAATAATAACTCCGAGAGTATTACCAAAAAGGCGGATACGGCCAAACTTAACGGAGGTCTCATGCTCAGTTCTTAGGGTAAAAACGGCTGCGATAGCTGCCAAAACGGCGGGTTGGCGGTGTAAAAGTTCGAAGAGGGTAATAGTTAAGCCGACCGCAATCATGGTCTTAAAGGTTCTCATTCCAACTTTAAAGGCTTTAGGGTCGAAATTTAGTTTCATATAGCTTATATTCCTTTGTAGACTTTCTTAGGCTTAAGTGTACCAAAAAAAGAACTTATGGACAAACCATTTGATAGTTCACCTAAAAGGTGTATAATGGAAGGCAAGTAATCCATTAACGAGGTGATAAAAATGAACCAAGCCCTTATCAGTATTGTGCTCAATGCCGTCAAAGAAAAATATGTAACGGAGAAGGCCTTTTATACAGATAAACTCGGCATCAGTGCCCAGAGTTGGGATCGCTTCAAAAAAGGGGAGCAAGGTCTCAAATATGAGAATGTTAAAATCTTATCAACTCTCTTCACTGATTACGAATGGATGCTCGTGCAAAAAGTCGTTCGTAACGCTGAACGTCTGAGTGATGTCATGGCCAATCCTGTCAAAGAATATCAGTACCTAAAGTATCAGATTGCCCGCCGTTGGATTCATCAAGGAATGGCCCGTATGGAATGGCACCATAGTGAACCTAATGAGGAATCATCTAGTCGCAAATCTAATATGATGATTTTACAAGTGATTGCGGATTATCATATCTGGGGCTATAGTGATGTCTTAGAATTGCGATTGCCAGGAATTATTCGCCAACAAATTGAAGGTGATGAGATTAAACTCTTAGAGTGGTTTGATGATCAGCTAAATGGACAACTCTAAGACCTAGCAAGAGAATAATAGAGTAAGGAGGTGACCCATGGCCAAAAAAGGTAAAAGCTACTATGCAAAGAAGAAAAAAGCAAGTAGTGGCTGGAACTTAAAAAAACTCAAAACTCGCTGGCGGAAGTTTCGTCTAGCCCTTTACCAGAAATTGGGCAAGGGTACCCTGCTAGCTATTGGACTTGTGTTGTTTTTATTTTTGACCTACCAAGTGATTCAAGATCGGGGTGGTCAGCCGGAGAATAATAACCAAGTGCAACACCTCAATCGGGAATCATTTGTTCAGAAATTAGTTCCTACTGCTCAACGTTTGCAGAAGCAGTATGGCGTTTTAGCGAGTGTTTCCTTGGCACAAGCTATGGTTGAATCAGATTTTGGACAGAGTCAACTAGCAGCTAATTACTATAATCTATTCGGGGTCAAGGCTGAAGCCGGAGATCCCGATGGAGTGGATTTAGAGACTAAGGAATTTGTTAATAATGAGTGGGTAACCATCGTTGATCGGTTCAAAGTCTACAAATCTTGGGAAGACTCTCTAATTAAGCACGCGGAACTGATCTTTTACGGAACAACTTGGAATGCCAAGCAATATCAAGCGGTATTAGAGGCTAAGGACTACCAGTCTCAGGCAAGGGGTTTACAGTCTTCTGGTTATGCAACAGATCCAGACTATGCGGAGAAGTTAATTGCGGTTATTGAGGAATGGCAGCTAACCCAATATGATCAATGAGTTGATAATTTTTCGTGGGTTTAAGTGACAAAATGTGTTACACTAGTAAGGTAGAAAAATGAAGGAGGCAGCGATATGCCAGAGAAACATTACCCAGGCGCAACTGTAGGGATCATCGGGTCCAGCGTCCATGCTGCGCTCCTAGCCCAAGCAGCTGGTAAATTAGGTTACCGTGTAGCTAGTTTGGTCTTGAATCCTGAAAATTTAGTGCGGCAATTTGCCACCTGGCAGACAGTGGCTGAGGCATATGATGAAGCAACCTTACGCTTTTTTGCGGGGCGCATTGATACCGTTATTGTAGAGCCTGGGCTCTTATCCAATTTGGCATTTAAGGTCTTAGCTGACATTACAGATGTCAGTTTATCAGAAGATCTACGGGCTATTGCTACAGACCGACTTATCGAAAAAGCCTATCTAGATGAGAAACGTTGCTTAGTGGCGCCTTTTGCTATGGTGACATCGCTAGAGGATGTCAAGGAAGCAGTTGAGTTCATTGGCTTTCCTTGCTATCTCAAATATACGCAACGTCACATTGAAGCTGTGAGCAATCACCTCATTCTCTATAGCGAGGCTGACTATGAAGCTGCCCAAGCCAAAATCGCACTGGGCACCTGTATTCTTGAGGCCTGGATTCCTAGCGAAAAAGTGGTCTCCTTATCGGTCGTTCGGAACGAGCGTGGAGAACTCCTAGTCTATCCGCCATTCGAACAAGTTCAATCTAGTGCTGTGAGCGGCACTCAGGTCCGCTACCCAGTCAAACTCCATGAAGAAGTAGAGCGTGAAATCCGCCGCTTGGGGCGCTATTTAGTAGAAACCCTGGCCTTGGTAGGTTGTATGACCATTGATTTTCTGGTGACGTCTGCTGGAGTAGTTTATATTAATAGTGTTGAGATAGGGGCTAAGGATGCCGCAATGTTTACCCTAGGTGCCATGTCCTTGTCCTGTTATGAAGCCATGGTGCGCTCAGTAGTCGGATTGCCTCTGCCTAGTCTAGTACCTTTGGCTGATGCGGCCATCTCCCTGCCGCTAGAGGCCTTAAACGCTGAGCAGGTGATGACTCAATATATGTTGCGTACTGACTGGGGCTTTGCTCTCTTCAATCCAATGGGACGTAATCCACTCGATTTAGAAGGGCAAGTCATTGTCACAGGGGAAAGTTTGGCTCATTGTCAACGTCAGATTGAGTTGACGGATATCTTGAAAAAATAAGAAATAGGTAGCCTGATGGCTGCCTATTTTTGCTTATAAGTGTCATGAAGTCGTTTCTAGAATTAAGAAAATATCCGCCAAACTTAGCCCCAGCCTTGCATTCTGAGCTAATTCACGCTAGACTAGAGAACAGGGGTTTTAGACATTTGCTTAGAATGAAAGATTGCATAAGGAGGGTTTCCATTTGATGGAAAATCAAGAAGAAAAACAACAACCTTTTCTCTATCGCTTTTTGGTAGGGATACTGATTGGCTCTGGCTTTATTGTGCCAGGGGTTAGTGGCGGGGCGCTTGCTGCTATCTTTGGAATCTATGAGCGCATTATTGGTTTCTTGGCCAACTTAACAAAGAACTTTAAGGAAAATGTTCTTTATTTTATTCCGGTAGGACTTGGGGCGCTTTTCGGTATTGTTCTCTTTTCCTTTGGGGTCAGCTACCTATTAGCTAACTATGCTACTATTGTTTCTTGGTTCTTTGTCGGCTGTATCCTAGGATCCGCACCTGCTCTTTGGCGGGAAGCTGGTAAAGAAGGGCGCAGCCACAAGGACTTATGGGTCTTGGCTGGATCTTTTATCTTTGGGATTGTGCTTTTACAGTTTGGTAGCCATCTCTTTAATGGTCAAGTCGAGGCTAACTTCATTTCTTGGTTTATCTCCGGGGCGTTGATTGCTTTAGGGATCCTAGTGCCTGGCCTTAGCCCATCTAACTTTATCCTTTATATGGGACTCTATGAGAAAATGGCGACAGGATTTAAGCAGTTAGACTTAGACGTTCTGATTCCGATTGGTTTGGGTGGCTTAGCGACCATTATCTTGCTTTCTAAGTTAATTGAGCGTATTTTCCGTAGTCACTATAGTGTCTTCTTCCATTTTATTTTTGGGATTGTCCTTGCTTCAACGATTGAGATTATTCCAAGAGAGTACACTGGCTTTGGCTTGCTCCAATACCTGCTCTGCTTCCTTACCCTGCTTTTGGGGACAGGGATGGGTTGGTGGATGGCCCAACTCGAAGAAAAATATAAGTAGAAAAAGCCCGGGAAACCGGGCTTTTTTCTTTAGGCATAGAGCTTGCGCCAATCGTAGGGGGCCAATCCTTTGACTCTTTTAAAGGCGGCCGAGAAGTTGAATTGGTTGGCATAACCGACTTGTTGGGCAATAGATTGGATGGATAGCTTACGATTAGTCAGGAATTGACAGGCAATATTCATGCGGTAGTTAAGAATAAATTGAGAAGGAGTTAAGCCCATTTCCTGTTTGAATAACTTGCTGAAGTAATTGCGATTCAGATTGCAATGTTGTGCTATATCATCAATTGAGATAGACTCCGCAAAATGATCTTGAATAAAGCGAATGGCCTCGCGAATATAAAAGTTGTGAACATCATTCTGGGGTATGAGTTGGGTGTGGTTAGAATAACGAATCAGGGCATCCATGACTAGGTAGAGTTGGCCGATTAAGAAAGACTCATGTTGCTTAGGGTTATTAATCAATTGCATGAGGGGTGCCATGATGTTATCTTGTACAGTCTGTTGCTTAGGTTTAAAGAGATAATTAGAAGCATTAAAGCCCGCTTCCTGTAAGAAGTGCTTTGCTTTTAGCCCATTAAACTCAATCCAACAATAGGCCCAAGGATCGGATTCATCCGCTTCATAGGCACAAATGCAGTCAGGTGTCATCAAGAACCCCTGCCCTGCAGAGAGTGTTTGTGCCTTCTGGCCTACCAGTGAAAAGCGCCCTTGGCCAGATAGAATGTAATGGAAGAGATAGTTATGGGTTTGAGTGGGCCCCATGCGATGCAAGGGGGCGCAAGCTTCTCGGCCAAATTGAATAGGGTAAAGTTCAATAGATGTTTTGCTGTGGAAGACATAAAATTCTGCTTGGCTCATAGGAATCCTCCTTTTCTCAATTATAGTAAACGCTTTAAAGTTTAGTCAAACTTTTATATTCGCCAAAGCGTTATTATATATCCAAAAATTATCGAATGTCTTAAAAACGAATAAAGAAAGTGACATATGGCTATTCGATGGTTTGGAATGACATGTTATAGTTAGCTTAAACGAAGTTCATTATGACAAGGACTTACTTATCAATTATTCTTGGGATTAGGAAACCGTAGACACTCATTTTTTCGAAAGGAGCACATAAACAATGGAAGTTATTTTCGATAGTAGTCAACAAGTCTTCCACCTACGCAACCAGAAGCTGTCATATCTGATTCAGTTGGAACGTTTTGGTTATGTCACTCATCTCTATTTTGGCCAGCGTTTGGAACATTACAGTGGCATAGCGGCTTATCCGCGGATTCATCGCGATTTTGAAGTGGAATCGGTCGAATTTGGAGCAGATGTACGTGATTTCTCGGTTGGGAATTTGCTTTATGAATATAGTCAATATAATCGTGGGGATTTCCGGCACCCGGCCCTAGTCTTACGTCATGCTGATGGCTCCACGGTCAGTGATTTTCGGTATGACCGTCATGAAATTGTGGCGGGCAGTCCAAACTTAGAAGGTCTCCCTCATGCGAAAGTAGATGGAGGTCAAGAGGCAGTCACTCTCAAACTCTATCTAAAAGATACACTTAAATCGCTAGAACTCGTCTTGTCCTATACGATTTTTGAGGGGCAGGCAGTAGTGGTGAGGTCAGCTACTCTTTGCAATAAGGGCAGTGAGACAAGTCGAATTGAGAAAATTTCCAGTTTTCAATTGGATTTATCGCCACGTCAAGCAGAACTTATCCACTTAAACGGTACCTGGGCTCGGGAACGATTCGTGGAGCGTGAGGCTATCCATCATGGTATTAAAGTTCTAGATAGTAAACGAGGAACGAGCAGCCACCACCAGAGTCCTTATATGGCTATCGTAGCGCCTGAGACGACTGAACATTTAGGTCAGGCTTTGGGTGCCCAGCTCATTTACAGTGGCAGCTTTGAGATGTCTGTTCAGATGGACTCCTATGATCAAATTCGACTTCAGGCCGGCATTCAATCGCTAGGAATGGATTGGGAGTTGGCTCCTGGGGAAAGCTTCCAAACTCCACAGGTTGTCTTGGCTTATAGTAATCGTGGTTTGAATGGCTTATCCCAAGCTTATCATGATTTTGTCAGTCAGCATTTGATTCCGAGCCGCTTCCGTGGTGTGGAAAGACCGATTCTCATAAATAACTGGGAGGCAACCTATTTTGACTTTGATCAACCTAGATTGCATGCCTTGATTGACCAAGCAGCTGATCTTGGAGTTGAACTCTTCGTCCTAGATGATGGTTGGTTCGGCCAACGTAACCATGATAATAGTTCGCTGGGTGATTGGTTTGAACAGGAAAGTAAATTGCCACAGGGCTTGGTAGGTTTATCGGATTATGTCCATGGAAAAGGGATGAAGTTTGGACTCTGGTTTGAACCTGAGATGATTTCAGAAAATAGTAATCTCTTTCGAGAGCATCCTGAGTGGGCCATCCAGACACCCAATCGAAGTTTGACACCTGGTCGTCAGCAGTTAGTCTTGAATATGGCCAATCCAGATGTCCGAGATAACCTATTCCAACAGATTAGCAAAATCCTGAATCAAGTACCGATTGACTATATCAAGTGGGATATGAACCGTCATCTTACTGAAGTCTATGCTCTACATTTACCTAGCCAAGCTCAGGGACAGGTAGCTCATCGTTATACTTTGGGGGTCTATGATCTCATGGAACGGTTGACTAAGGCCTATCCTCACATTCTATTCGAAAGTTGTTCAGGCGGGGGAGGTCGTTTTGACTTAGGTATTCTCGCCTATATGCCACAAACCTGGACGTCGGATAACACGGATGCTGTAGAGCGCCTGAAGATTCAGTACGGGACCTCTATGATGGTGCCACAGCACACCATGGGAGCCCATGTGTCCGCAGTGCCTAACCATCAGACACATCGTGTGACCCCTCTCGCGACTCGGGCTCAGGTCGCCTACTTTGGTGATTTTGGTTATGAGCTTGATTTAACCAAACTGCCAAAAGAAGAACTTGAAAGCATTCGACATCAAGTGAACTTCTACAAGCGACATCGTGCTCTCTTCCAGTTTGGTCGTTTTAGTCGCTTGCTAAGTCCTTTCCAGGATAAGCTGACAGCCTGGATGGTGGTTAGCCCAGAGCAAGATCAGGCAATAGTCTTGTTGGCTCAGACTCTAACTCAAGCTTCCATGCCTTTGCAGGTGCTTAAGTTACAGGACTTGTGCCCAGAAAGGCGCTATCAAGTGAAATCAGAGGAGCAGGAATTTGTCGCTACCGGGGCAGAACTGATGCAAGTAGGCTTCTATGTCTTTCCACAATTGGTGGGTGACTATGCCAGTCGACTCTACCACGTCAAGGCATTAGTAGATTAAGAATTAGACAGTCAGCACCTGGTTTCAGGTGCTGTTTTTTAGGTCTTGAGGTAAAAATAAACTTCCCATTATATCATATATGATATAATGGGAAGTTTTCTTATTAGTTGTTTTCTAAGAAATACTTAAATTTTCACGCTTAGCAGTCAAAATTCATAAGAAATTCGTAATTTTCCAGTATAATAAGGGACATGAATGAAGTAATGAGGTGATCATAATGGCCAGTCAAACAAGTTTTAGAAGCCGTCTTTGGCAAGGCTTCAAAGGCATCTGGCGGTATTACCGTGGCTGGAAATGGTTAATCCTTATCGGCATGTCAATCATGCTAGTCATGTCGACCTACCTGGTTTTTATCGCTAAGACGACCAATGTGGCTATGCTACAAGATGCACTCAAGACGGTTACGACCATCTATGATAAGAATGACCAAGAAGCTGGGACACTGAGTGCCCAGAAGGGAACCTATATAAATTTAGACCAGATGTCTACTACTATACGTGAAGCGGTGGTGGCGACGGAAGACAAGCGATTTTATCAGCATAACGGATTTGATGCCCAAGGGATAGGGCGCGCTCTAGTGCGATTTGTAATCAATCGTAATACCTCTGGCGGGGGCGGCTCGACCTTGACCCAACAATTGGTTAAAAATGCCTTCTTGACCCTAGACCAAACCTTGCAACGTAAGCTTAAGGAATTCTTCCTAGCCTTGGAAGTCGAGAAGCAATTCAGTAAAGACCAGATTCTAGAGATGTACCTTAACCATGCCTACTTTGGCAATGGGGTCTGGGGTGTCGAAGATGCCTCGCAACGTTATTTTGGTCACTCGGCAGCGAGCCTGTCTTGGAATGAGGCAGCGGTTCTGACAGGTATTCTCAAAGGGCCATCACTCTTTAACCCTATTGATGACTACGAGGCGGCAATCGAACGCCGTAACGTAGTGGTTGGTCTCTTGGAACAGGAGTCAGTGATTGATAGTCAAACGGCGCAGTCAATTAAATCTTCGGGTATTGAACTTCATGATGCCTATGTGGCTAAGGAGCAGGACCAATATCCGGCCTATTTCGATGCAGTGTTAGATGAGGCGGTAGCTGAAACAGGGATTCCTGAAGCGGACTTGCTGGCTAAGGGCTATAAGATTTATACCTACCTGAATCCTGAATATCAAAATGCATTGGATTCAGCCTATCAAGTGCAGGGGATTTTCCCAGATGATAATACGGGCACCCCCTTAGTACAGAGTGCCTCAGTTGTGGTAGAACCTTCAACAGGTGGTGTGATGGCCATCTACGGTGGGCGAGGTGATTACGTTCACCGTGGTTTTAACCGGGCAACTGACATGAGACGCTCGCCAGGTTCTACAATCAAGCCACTGGCGGTCTATGAGCCAGCGCTTGAGGCAGGTTATAAAATTAATAGTCAAGTGCCTGACCAAGTACGAGCCTATGGTAACAACCATTATGCACCTGAGAACTATGATCGTCAGACGGATCCATCTGGTCAAGTCCCACTTTATTATGCCTTAGCCCAAAGTAAGAACACTTCGGCCGTCTATTTAATGGACCAACTGGGGATTGGTAAGTCAGTGCAAAAATTAGATCAATTTGGTCTCAAGATTCAAGCTCAAGACCAACAACTCACCTTGGCCTTAGGCGCCCTCAGACAAGGGGTATCGCCTTTGCAGATGGCCAGTGCCTATGCAGCCTTTGCCAACAAGGGGATTCGTAATGATAGCTACTTAATTCGTCAAATTAAAGACGCTAGTGGCCATATTATCTATCAGAATACCCGACCAACGAAATATATGGTGATGACACCACGAGTAGCGGCTGATATGACTAGCATGATGTTAGAAACATTTGGCGGTAATGGGACTGGTTATGGAGCCGGACCTAGTTTTGGCCAAATTGCGGGTAAAACAGGGTCGACAGAAGTTTCGGATGGCAATATGCAAACTCGTGATAAATGGATGATTGGTTACACGCCAGATTTTGTTATTGCCTCTTGGGTAGGCTTAGATAAGTCCGGGGAGCAATCACTGGATGACTTAATGCCTAACGGCATGCGCCAGCTCTTCTCTATTCAGACTACTAATCTTATGTCGGCATCGCCACAGACCTCTTTTGGCTTGGAAATGGCTTCGCAAATGACGACCGACTCCAATCCAATTGCTGATGCGGTTCAGCACTATAACGTTGGAGAAACAATTGATCAGGGCGCTAAATGGGTTAACCAAAATGCGGGTAACCTATGGGACGACATTGTCTTCACCACCAAGGAAGCTGTGCGTGGTGTGGGTGATTGGTGGCGCTCGATTGACTGGCCATTTTAAGAGAAAGAGTCAAAGAAAGCAGGGACCTCGTTCCTTGCTTTTTGCTGGCTAGGGGGATAAAATAGAAAATGAGTTTTGCGTCTCAAATTCTATGATGCGCTTGTCTTATTAGGTCCCTCTGCAGGCCTATTTATTAGCTTAATGAATCCAAAATTTTGAAGTTGAAGGAGTCTCTTTATGACCTTACGAAGTAAATTAGCGACCGGAGTAGGTCGCTTAACCCGCTGGGCTCTCACGACCTTTACCAGTGGTGGTTCTAGCCTGCCAGGTAAATTAGCTCTTGCTCTTGACCCAAATCTTCTAGCCGAGTTGGCAAAGAACTATGATGTCGTCATTATTACTGGTACTAACGGTAAGACCTTAACGACAGCACTAACGGTACACGCCTTAGCTCAGTCTTACGACCACATCCTGACTAATCCAACAGGTTCTAATATGAAGCAAGGGATTGTGTCCACCTTCCTGTCTGCACCTGCTTTGCCTAAAGGACAACGAGGTGTAGCCGTTCTGGAAGTCGATGAGGGCTCCCTTAAACACGTGGTTAGGGCACTAGCTCCTAAGGCTTTTGTCCACACCAACGTCTTTCGAGATCAAATGGACCGTTATGGTGAAATCTATACTATCTATAAACTTATGGCGGACGCTGCTAAGCAAGTGCCAGAAGCAACTGTGATTGCCAATGGGGATTCACCACTCTTCAATTCAGTGGCTTTGCCTAATCGTCGAGTATACTTTGGTTTTGATCATGAAGAGGACCATGAGGTAACGCCCCACTATAATACGGATGGTATTCTCTGCCCAGAATGTCAGCATATCCTTCACTATCACAGCAATACCTATGCCAATTTAGGGAAATACTATTGCCCGCATTGTGGCTTCAAGCGTCCAGATTTAAGTTATCGCGTGACGGCTCTGGAAGAATTAGCGCTGACTCATTCTCGTTTTGTCATTGAAGGGCATGAGTATGCTATTCCAGTAGCAGGGCTCTATAATATCTATAATGCCCTAGCAGCCTATAGTGTGGCTCGTGAATTTGGTGTATCTCCTGAGGCCATTGAAGCTGGCTTTAAGCAAGCAGAGCGGGTGTTCGGCCGTCAAGAGTTCTTTCAAGTAGGGGATAAGAAAGTCCTTCTTAACTTGGTTAAGAATCCAGTCGGATTGGATCAAGTTTTAGCACTTATTAAATTGGATCCAGAGCCTTATAACTTAGTGGCCATTCTCAATAACCGCTATGCAGATGGAACAGATGTCAGCTGGATTTGGGATGGTCATTATGAACAGATGGTTGATTTCCCAATTCAAGAAGTTTATACAGCAGGGATGCGGGTTAAGGATATGACCAAGCGTCTTGAAGTAGCAGGACTTGATTCAGAACGCATCCATGAGTTAGATAGTCTTGAGGCGGTTGTTGCGGCTATTGAAGCGAGCACGACACCACATATTCATATCTTGGCTACCTATACCGCCATGTTAGATTTACGTAAATTACTAGTAGCCAAGGGCTACCTGAAACAATAAAACGGGAGGGCTAGATTGAATGAAAACTTTACGAATCTGCCATCTCTATGGCAATCTCTTGAATACCTATGGAGATAATGGTAATCTCCTCATGCTGCAATACCATGCCAAACAAGCCGGCTACCGAGTAGAAACCGATTTGGTTAGTTTAGGTGATGACTTTAAGGCGGATGACTATGATATTGTCTTTATTGGTGGTGGGCAGGATTACGAGCAAGGCATTATTGCGCGCGATATTGGCCGTCTAAAGGACGAATTAGCGCGTTATATTGAATCAGATGGCGTCTTGCTTGCCATTTGTGGTGGCTTCCAATTTTTGGGTCAATACTATATGACAGCAGAAGGGCAGAAAATTGAATGCCTAGGTATTTTTCCACATAAGACAGAACGCCAAGAAGGCACTCGCTTCATCGGGGATATTGAAATCTATGATGAAGTCAATCAAGTGACTTATTATGGCTTTGAAAATCATAATGGGGTGACCACGCTGGGTCCCAATCAAGCACCGCTTGGTCGCGTAGTGACCGGTCATGGAAACAATGGCCAAGACAAAACCGAGGGTATGCACTATCGCAATACTTATGGTAGCTATTTCCACGGCCCGCTTCTAGTACGGAATGAAGGTTTAGCAAAACATTTGGTGGCATTGGCTATTGCCAATCATGAAGCTAAGAAGGCGTCTAAAGCCTAAAGGATTAAAAAGAGACTAGTTGCCTAGTCTCTTTTCTTGTGCCTTAAGTAAGAGGTGATGGCGGATCTCTGAAGAAATTTCACAAACACAATCTCAGGATGTAGGTGATTAAATGAGAAGTTCGTGATAACAATTTACTAGCTTTGAATTCTGTGTTTGTCCTTCTAAGGATTATTTTCAGAAAAATGAAAAACTACCTTGCAATAAGATTAGAAATACGTTAAAATTATGGCATCCTAAAAAGAAAAGAGGTATCTCTATGACGAATGAAAAGACCAAATCGTCTGCCTATAATTTTATAAACAATGTATTGAATGGGACAGCCATTGCTATCGTAGTAGCTTTGATTCCTAATGCAGTCTTGAAGGCGGCGCTCACAGCCCTTCAGAGCAATTACCCTGCTATTAAGCCATATTTAGTGGACTACTTAAATATTATTACCATCTTCCAGTTCTTCATTCCTGTTATGGCCGGGTTCTTGATTGCACATCAATTCAATATGAAACCAATGCAGATGATTGCGGTCGGTGGGGCTACCTTTATCGGGTCTGGCGCTTGGAAAGCGGTTGAAGCAACCATCGGTGACAAGACAGGCCAAATCTTCCAACTTGCCGGGACAGGAGATTTGATTAATGCTATGGTAACGGCAGCTCTTGCGGTAGCTGTCATCCAATTAGTGGGCCACCATTTTGGTGCCTTAGAAATTATCCTCTTACCAATTGTGGTAGGTTCCGGAGTCGGTTTACTTGGTTACAAGCTCCTTCCATATGTTAAACAAGTGACAGATACGATTGGTCACGTAATTGAAACCTTCGTACAATATCAACCATTCGTAATGAGTATCTTAATTTGTATGTCTTTTGCTATCTTAATCTTAACCCCAATTTCAACCGTCGCAATCGGCTTAGCTATTTCCTTGACTGGCCTATCAGCTGGGGCAGCTTCCATGGGGGTCGGGACTACGGCTCTATACTTAGTCTGGGCAACTCATAAGAAGAATAAGCCAGGTGTTCCAACAGCGATTGCTTTGGGGGCTATGAAAATGATGATGCCTAACTATCTGACTCATCCAATTATGTCAGCCGGGCTGCTCTTATCTTCAGCTATTACAGCTGTTTTGGTTCCTGTCTTTAACTTGACAGGGACACCACAAACCTCTGGTTTCGGTTTAGTTGGTTTGGTTGGCCCAATCGCTTCCTTACCAAGTTTAGGAAATAACTTCTTGCTCATGCTCCTCATCTGGGTGGCTGTGCCAGCAGTGGTAACTTTCCTAGTTCACTTCCTCTTCACCAAAGTCTTGAAACTCTATGATGAAGAAATTTTCGTATTCAAAGGTTCTAACTAATCTCATTATTATATTGGAGGAATAGACAATGACAACACCAGAACAAATGGATTGGAATAACTTAGGTTTTGGCTATACTGATACGGGCAAACGTTATCGGGCTTACTACCGCAATGGTGCTTGGGAAAAGGGCGGCATTACAGAAGATGCCACCATTACCATGAGTGAAGCGGCTAACGTTTTACACTATGGTCAAACATGTTTTGAAGGTTTGAAGGCTTACCGCACCAAATCTGGTGAAATTAACCTTTTCCGCGTTGATCAAAATGCGGCACGGATGCGTCGTTCTGCTGAGCGTCTCTTGATGCCAGCCTACCCAGAAGATTGGTTTGTTGAAGCAGTTAAAGAAGTGGTAGCAGCCAATGCGGATTGGGTGCCGCCTTATGAATCAGGTGCGACACTTTATATCCGTCCTTTCCTCATCGGCTTGGGTGCATCAATTGGGGTTTCACCTGCAGATGAATACCTCTTCGGAATTTATGTATCTCCTGTAGGCGCCTACTTCAAGGGTGGATTAACGCCAAGTAACTTTGTTGTATCGGATTATGACCGTGCAGCGCCACAAGGGACAGGGGCTGCTAAGGTAGCAGGTAACTATGCTGCCAGCCTCTATCCAGGTAAGAAGGCTAAATTAGATGGATATACTGATGCCATCTATTTGGACCCAGCAACCAAGACTAAGATTGAGGAAGTTGGGGCAGCTAACTTCTTCGGGATTACTAAGGATAACAAATTCGTTACGCCATTATCTCCTTCTATCTTGCCATCTATTACCAAGTATTCGCTCTTATACTTAGCCAAAGAACGCTTGGGCTTGGAAGTAGAAGAAGGCGATGTGTATGTTGATCAATTAGATCAATACGTAGAAGCTGGCGCTTGTGGTACGGCTGCCGTTATCAGCCCAGTTGGCTCAATCACAGTTGGCGATAAGAAGTATGTCTTCCATTCTGAAACAGAAGTGGGGCCAATCACTAAACGTCTTTATGATGAATTAGTGGGCATCCAATACGGAGATGTTGAAGCTCCAGAAGGCTGGATTCAAAAAGTACCAGTTAAATAATCAGGATTAAGGGGCAGGAACTCAAGTTCCTGCCTTTTTGTTATGGAAAAATTATAGGTTCAGAAGGATAGAATTTCAGATGGGTTGAGCTAGCTAGCTTTGCTGATTCTTTGATTGACTATTGAGCTTTTTTCCCTTATCATTACTAGTTGGGACAGTGAAATTTGCGCTTAAAAATACCCAAGAAAGGATGCTTAGTGTGGCACAGTTTTATTTTAAGTATGGCGCCATGAATAGTGGGAAATCGATTGAGATTATTAAGGTGGCCCATAACTACGAAGAACAAAATAAACCGGTTGAACTTTTTACCAGTGCCATTGATACGCGAGTTGATGTAGGAATTGTCAATAGTCGGGCAGGGTTCCAACGCCAAGCCACGCCTATTACAGAGGACATGGACCTATTTGAGACCATTAAGGATTTGACGCCTAAGCGTTACTGCATCTTAATTGACGAATCGCAATTTCTCAGCAAAGAACACATTTTACAGCTAGCGCGAGTAGTGGATGAACTTGATATTCCAGTCATGTGCTTTGGCCTTAAAAATGACTTCACCAACGAACTTTTTGAAGGGTCAAAATATCTCTTGCTCTACGCTGATAAGATTGAAGAAATTAAAACCATCTGTTGGTTCTGCCACCGCAAGGCCATAATGAATTTGCGGATTTCAGATGGCAAGCCTGTTTATGAAGGTGAACAAATTCAAATCGGGGGCAACGAGTCTTACTACCCCGTTTGCCGTCGCTGTTACAAGAATCCCGGATTAATTAAGTAAAGGAGACCACTATGTTTGAACAATTGGATGCCCTCATTTTTCGTTTTGAGGAATTACACGAATTACTCAGTGACCCAGAAGTCATCTCGGACTCCAAACGTTTGCGGGAACTGACTATTGAAGAAGCTGACCTGAGCCCTAAGGTAGCAAAGATCAAACGCTACAAGCAGGTCCAACAAGAAATTAAAGATACTGAAGAGATGCTAGGTGAAGGCTTAGACGCTGATATGGCTGAATTGGCTAAAATGGAATTGGCAGAATTAAAGGCTGAAAAACCTCGTCTAGAAGAAGAAATTAAAGTCATGATGTTGCCTGAAGATCCAAATGATGGCAAAAACATTATCATGGAAATCCGTGGTGCAGCGGGCGGGGACGAAGCCCAACTCTTTGCCGGTGACCTACTCAATATGTATACGCGATACGCTGACAGTCAAGGTTGGAAGGTTGAAGTCTTAGATGCTAATATTACCGGTATCGGAGGCTATAAGGAAGTCAGCCTCATGATTACCGGCCATAAGGTTTATAGCAAGCTTAAATTCGAAAACGGGGCTCACCGTGTGCAACGGGTGCCGGAAACTGAATCTCAAGGTCGTGTACATACCTCTACCGCCACTGTAGTCGTGATGCCTGAGGCAGAAGAAGTCGACTTAGACCTTAAGGATGCCGACATCCGGGTAGATATCTACCATGCTAGTGGGGCCGGCGGTCAGCACGTCAACAAGACTGCTTCAGCGGTTCGCTTGACTCACTTGCCAACTGGGGTGGTCGTTGCGATGCAAGATGAGCGGAGCCAGCTTAAGAACCGGGAGAAGGCCATGAAAGTCTTGCGCGCTCGTGTCTATGACATGCTCCAATCAGAAGCTCAAGCAGAATATGACTCCAACCGTAAATTAGCTGTTGGTACAGGTGACCGTTCTGAACGAATTCGGACCTATAACTACCCACAAAACCGGGTAACTGACCACCGCATTGGTTTAACCATTCAACAACTCGATGCCATTATGTCGGGGAAATTAGATGAAATTATCGACGGGTTAGTTCTGTTTGACCAAACCCAAAAATTGGAGGAGCTCAATGGCCCTCAAATCTAATGCAAGCCTGGCTGAAGTACTCAAGAGTGCTTCAGTTTTTTTGGAAGAAAGAGGGTTTGATGGCAACCTAGCCCAGTCTTATTGGCTACGGGTCTTTGATTGGACTTTAACGGACTTGGTAAGGCAGCTTCATCAGGTTCCTAACCAGGAAGACTATGAGACTTTTCAAGAGGTTTTAGAACGCCTGGTGACGCATGAGCCCTTGCAGTATATTCTGGGTTATGAAGACTTTGATGGTCGCCGTTTTAAGGTGACACCAGCCGTCTTAATTCCACGGGAAGATACGGCAGGTATCTTAGATTTAGCAGCCTCTTGGTTAGAAAAGCATCCTAATGCTAGCCAAGCTCTGGATTTAGGGACGGGATCTGGTATTCTAGCCATTAGTTTAGCTTTGCGCCATCCACAACTTCAATTGACCGCGGGCGATTTATCGCCTGAAGCCTTAGCTATTGCCAAAGAAAATGGCAAAAGTCTTCAGGCCACTATTGACTGGCTGGTGACGGATATCTGTCAAGGCTTGCCTCAAGATCGAACCTATGATTTAGTGATATCCAATCCTCCTTATATTAGTGAGACAGAATTAGATTTAATGGATGAGTCGGTTAAACGCTATGAGCCGTCTATGGCCTTGTTTGCTGAGCAAGGGGGCTTGGCTTTCTATCGCCAACTGGCTAAGCAAATTGGGCCCTATCTCAAACCAATTGCTTGCTTGATTCTAGAGATTGGTTTCCGACAAGGGCAGGCGGTCGTGGATATATTTCGTCAAGCCTTCCCACAAGCCAAGGTTAGTTGCCATCAGGATTTGAATGGCCGAGACCGCTATGTCCAAGTAGAGATTAATGAATGAAAGGAGATGACCTCCTAAGATGTTGACCAAGAAATTTCGTTTAGGAGAATTAGATGAAGCAGCCGCTCTCTTAAGAAGAGGCGAGCTAGTCGCCTTTCCCACCGAGACAGTCTATGGGTTAGGTGCTATCGCAACTAAAGAGCAGGCTGTGGCTAAGGTCTTTCAAGCTAAAGGTCGTCCTAGCGATAATCCACTCATTGTTCATGTTAAGGATGCCCAACAAGTCTTGGACTATGCGGCAGAGGTTCCTGAATTAGCCAAAGAGCTAATGGAGCGCTTTTGGCCAGGCCCTTTAACCATTATTCTGCCTGTTAAGCCTGGTGTTTTTCCTGCCAATGTCAATAATGGACAAGATACAGTTGCTTTCCGCATGCCAAATCAACAGTCGGCCTTACGCCTAATTGACTTAGTAGGGACGCCTTTAGTTGGTCCGAGTGCCAATTTATCAGGTAAACCTAGCCCTACAAGTGTCGATCATGTCATGCAAGACTTTGATGGCCTGATTGCGGGCGTAGTGGCTGGCGATACGGATCAAGCCCAAATTGGAGTTGAATCGACAGTAGTCCGACCTATGGCTGACCGATTGGTAATTCTCCGCCCGGGTGCAATCACTCAGTCCATGTTGGCTCAAGTATGCCCAAATGTTCAAGAATTCTCAGTAGCAGAGCAATTAGCTGCCCCTCATCTCCAATCACCAGGCGTTAAGTATCGCCATTATAGCCCTAAACAAGAAGTTTATTTGTTTGAGGCTACTGAAGATAGAGCTAGACTTCGGGCTAAGCTAGTGGCCAAGGGTGGGAAAGTCGGGCTATTGGCGGATGATTCAATCATTCAGGCCTTGGGTCATCAGAGTCCAGTTGTTGCAACTTATTCCTTAGGTCAGCCTCATGATGCGGTCAGTGCGACGCGTCAACTATATGCCGGTTTACGGGCCTTAGAAGCAAGTGGCTGTGATTGGATTTTAGCACAGGCAACCTTAGATTCAGAAAAATATCATGCCTATATGAATCGATTGAACAAAGCAGCCACAAGTATGTTATAATAGGAAGCAGAACATAGGTTGGCGGGAGTCAACCAAGAAGGAGGTTACCTATGACTGAGAGATTACATGATGCCTTGGTTTTTGATACTATTGAACGTGAAGAACGGCGACAATTAGAAGGAATTGAATTGATTGCCTCAGAAAACTTTGTATCACCTGCAGTCCTTAAGGCACAAGGGAGTGTCTTAACCAACAAGTACGCCGAAGGTTATCCAGGTCGACGCTATTATGGTGGCTGTGAATACATTGACGTCATTGAACAAGCGGCGATAGATCGGGCTAAAGAACTTTTTGGTGCTGAATATGCCAATGTCCAACCCCACTCTGGTTCATCTGCCAACCTTGCTGTTTATCGGGCTTTCCTTAATGTAGGCGATCGTGTCTTGGGTATGGACCTATCACAAGGTGGCCACTTAACACATGGTTCACCCGTCAATTTCTCCGGCCAGTCTTATGAAATGCATGCTTATGGGGTAGACCCCGCCACTGAATTGATTGATTATCAGGCACTGGAAGCCCAAGCTGAAGCTATCAAACCTAAGATGATTATTGCAGGAGCATCTGCCTATTCTCGGACTATCGACTTTGAACGTATTGGTCAAATTGCTAAGAAAGTAGGGGCTATCTACTTCGTGGATATGGCGCACATCGCTGGTTTAGTAGCAGCAGGTCTCCATCCTAATCCAGTACCTTATGCTGATGTGGTAACAACGACTACCCATAAAACTTTGCGAGGTCCTCGTGGTGGCTTGATTTTAGCTAAGGCCCAGTATGCTAAACAACTCAATATGGCCATCTTCCCAGGTATCCAAGGGGGACCGTTGGAGCATGTGGTAGCAGCTAAGGCTGTTGCACTCTTGGAAGCCTTGCAACCAAGTTTCAAGACTTATGCAGCGCAGGTGATTAAGAATGCTCAAGCCATGGTAGAGGTTTTCTTAGACAGCCCTCTACGGGTTGTGTCTGGTGGGACGGATAACCACCTCTTCAATCTTGATGTGACACCACTAGGCGTGACAGGGAAAGAAGCCCAAGAGCGTTTGGATCAGGTAGGGATTACCGTTAACAAGAATTCGATTCCTAACGACAGCCGTTCCTTCATTGATCCAAGTGGTATTCGAATTGGGACATCTGCTATTACGACGCGCGGCATGAAAGAAGCACAAGCTCAAACTGTTGCCCGTCTGATTCTCAAGACTTTAACAGCTTCTGACGACCAATTGCTAGCTATTCGCCAAGAAGTCAAAGATCTCGTTGCTGGCTTACCACTTTATCAAGCTTAATTTGATTGACTCAGAAAAGGAGAGACTAAGATGGCAAAATGCGTCGTAATTAATCACCCGCTAATTCAGCACAAACTAACCATTATTCGTGATAAAAACACTTCTACCAAGGCCTTCCGCGAAGTCACCAATGAAATTTCTATGCTGATGGCCTATGAGATTACACGGGATTTACCAGTAGAAGATGTGGTCATCGAGACGCCATTGGTTGAGACCACTCAGAAGCGGATTGCTGGTAAGAAAATGGCGATTATCCCAATCCTGAGAGCAGGCTTGGGGATGGTCGACGGGATTTTGGACTTAGTGCCTGCTGCACGTGTGGGGCATATTGGTCTCTATCGTGACCACGAAACCTTAGAGCCAATTGAGTACTTTGCTAAGTTGCCGCAAGATATTCAAGAACGTCGCGTCTTTGTTGTGGATCCAATGTTAGCGACAGGTGGTTCAGCGATTGCTGCGCTAGACCTTCTGATGAAAAAGTATGGCGTCAAGCCAGAAAATATCACCTTTTCTTGTTTAGTTGCTGCACCAGAAGGGGTGGCAGCTTTACAGGCGGCGCATCCAGATGTGGATATCTATATGGCGGCGCTAGATGAACGTCTCAATGAGCACGGCTATATCTTGCCAGGGCTTGGAGATGCGGGTGACCGTATTTTTGGTACTAAATAAGTAAGAATGGCTAGGGAGGAATTTCCTAGCCTTTTATTGTGCCATTTGTTACGCGTTACGAACATTTGGAGTAAGAAATTGGCCTTTTCTTACTTTAGTACTTGTATTCATTTAAAATACATGATATTCTAATTTATATTTAATGATTATGTTGAGGTGAAACTATGAATTACTTGATGATGTCCCCCCATTTCCCTAAAAACCTCCAGAATTTCGCGATTCGACTCAAAGAGCGTGGTGTGAATGTCTTGGGGATTGGAACAGAGCCCTATGACTGGCTCTCACCAGAATTACGTGAAAACCTCACTGAATATTACCGTGTTGATGATATGGAAAACCTTGATGAAGTGAAGCGTGCAGTAGCCTTCTTAATTTATAAACACGGCCCAATTGATCGCTTGGAATCTAACAATGAGTACTGGTTAGAGTTAGATGCTGCCTTACGTGAGCAATTCAACGTACCTGGGGTTAAGCCTCGTGATTTAGAAAAAACCAAGTACAAGTCAAAAATGAAGAAATTATTTGAGAAAGCTGGCGTTCCAGTGGTGCCAGGTTATCTAATCAAGAATGAGAGTCAGCTCAATAAAGCCTTGAAAGAGACCGGCCTGCCTGCAGTAGCGAAACCTGACCGTGGGGTAGGGACGGCAGCAACCTATAGACTTGAGACCAAAGAAGATGTCGCAACTTTCTTGTCCGAGTGGGACCAATCCGTACCTTATTTTGTGGAACCTTATGTCTTGGATGCGGAGCTCTGTACATTTGACGGTTTAGTTGATGAAAATGGCAAGATTGTTTTTTCAACAAGTTTTGTTTATTCCTTGCCAACCTTAGAACTGATTGAGGGCCAGTGTGATTACACCAACATTGTCCAAAAGGATGTAGAGCCTAAGTTGGCTGAATACGGCCAGGCAGCAGTTAAGGCCTTTGGGATGAAGGAACGCTTCTTCCATATCGAATTCTTCCGTCGTAAAAAGGGAGACTATGTAGCCATCGAATATAATAACCGCTTAGCTGGAGGCTATACAATCGATCTCTATAACTATGCTTATGGTTGTGACCTCTACGCTATCTATGCCGATATCGTAACTAGAAGGTTAGAAGAAACACCAAGCTATGATCGACATTATGGGGTGGGCATCTCACGCCGTGATGAGTTATCATACGCGCACAATGTTGATGAGATTCGGGCAAGATACGGTGACCGTGTCAAAATGGTTGATCGCTTGCCAGATGCTTTTTCAGCCATTATGGGGAATGAGTTTCTAGTTGTTCTTGCGGATACCCAAGAAGAAGTGGAAGAAGTAAGTCAATATGTACACAAGAAACAAGGAGGACAATAATAAATGCACGTAGAATGGTTAAGTCACTGGAGTGGTCAACTCAATCGCGAAATGCCTCTCAATCGTTATGGTCATGCCGGACTACCGATTGTGGTCTTCCCGTCATCTGGCGGAACCCATAATGAATATGCCGACTTTGGCATGATTGATGCCTGTCGAGACTCTATTGAAGCAGGTCGCGTCCAATTTTTCACCTTAGCTAGTGTTGACAGTGAAAGTTGGTTGGCCGACTGGAAAAACCCACACGATCGTGCAGAAATGCATCGGGCTTATGAGCGTTATGTCATTAGCGAAGCTATTCCTTTTATTAAGCATAAGACGGGCTGGTTTGATCCAATGATGACGACGGGTTGCAGTATGGGGGCCTACCATGCGCTCAACTTCTTCCTCCAACATCCAGATGTTTTCCGCGGGGTGATTGCCTTAAGTGGGGTCTATGATGCACGTTTCTTTGTAGGGGAATATGGCGATGATGAGGCAATCTATTCTAATTCGCCAAGTGATTATGTCTTCAACCAACATGATCCTTGGTTCCTTGATCAATACCGTCAATCCAATATTATTGTCTGTACCGGGCATGGGCCTTGGGAGCATGATGGTTTACCATCCTTCTATAAGGTGAAAGAAGCCTTAGAAATGAAGGGAGTACCTGCTTGGTTCGACGAGTGGGGTGGCGATGTAGCACATGACTGGCCATGGTGGCGCGTGCAAATGCCATATTTCTTGAGTCGTTTAGGCTTATAAGGTAGATGAGGCTAGGAGTCTTTCCTAGTCTTTTTATGTGCATTTAAATCTTACAATAGCTTGTCTGATCGTCTGATTTTGGAAAGGAAGATAAAATAGCTAGAAGGAAAGGTGTAAATCAATGAAAAATAGATGACGCTTTCATGTAAATGCCATAGAAGCAAGGATTAAAAATGAAGCTAATAGAAAATCAATCATGAAAATAATTTTCTTCATAAAAACACTTGAAAAATATTTTCTTTGGTGTATAATGAAAGCGTGATCAGTTGAAAGACAGAAAGAGAGGTGACAAATTGGATGAATTACTTGTGCTTTGATATTGGCGGGACCTTCATTAAATATGGTCTCTTCAATGAAAAGGGGGAAGCGCTAGGCCAGACTCAGAAGGTCAAAACCAGCGTTGACCAGTATTCTAACCAGATATTGCAACAAGTTCTTTCGATTACAAAGCAGGTTCAATCCCAGGAAAGCCTATCGGGCGTGGCGATTTCAACTGCTGGAGTGGTTGATTCTCGTGACGGGTCTATACGATTTGCAGGGCCCACTATCCCAGGTTATACGGGGACGCCACTGAAAGCTGAAGTGGAAGCGCTCACTGGTCTGCCTTGCTATGTGGTAAATGATGTGAACGCAGCTTGTTTGGGTGAATACTGGCAAGCCAGTCGAACAGGCCAGCCACCTAAGTCCATGATATGTTTTACGATTGGTACAGGTGTAGGGGGAGCCATTGTTTTAGATGGACAACTGCTAACCGGTGTGAGCGACATGGCCGGAGAGGTTGGCTACTTGCCTATTGGCAAAGCAGCCTTTCAGGAATTAGCCTCAACAACTGCGTTGTTAGAACAGGCGGCTCAAGCGACAGGTGAAAATCTCAGTGGGGAAGCCTTCTTTGACCGCTTGGAAGCAACTGGAGATCCAGTCTTAAGCCAAGTACTCGACCAATTTCTAAATCATTTAGCCACCGGACTTTTATCAGCGATTTATCTACTGAATCCAGAAGTCCTTGTCCTAGGGGGAGGAATTCTAGCACGTGCTGATCTCATTATGCCACGTCTAATGGCAATCTTGGACCAACGTGTGATTGATCCTCGCTTCCTCACAACAGAGATTCGACCAGCCCAGTCAGGTAACGATGCTGGGATGTTAGGTGCGCTATCTCAACTCATTAAGCTAACTCAATAAGGATGTGATCCCATGGGAGTATTAGAGCGAATTGAAGCCAACTTCGTTCATCTATCACCAAAGGAACAGCTCCTTGCAACCTATATTATGCAAGAAAGTCCCTACTTTACTAACATTACCATTAGCGAGATGGCCAAAGAAACAGGTGTTTCAGCCGCAACCATTACACGCTTTTGTCGTAAAGTAGGTTGTGAGAGCTTTGTTGATTTGAAAATTCAACTGCAAGCCAGTGAAGGGGAGTCGGCAAGCAATCACCAAAATCATGATATGTTCGATACGGTTAGCGAATTCTATAACCGTATCATTCAACGAACATCAGAATTACAATCAGAATATCAGCTCCGCCAGCTAATTCAAGTCCTCTCTCAAGCCAACCGAATCATGGTTTATGGGATGGGGTCCTCAGGGCTAACGGCTCGGGAATTGGCTATTCGCCTGTCACGTATGGGCCTGCCAGCAACGAGTGAGACGGACTCGCATATGATGATTATCTCCAGTACGGTGACACGTTCTAGTGACGTGGTAATTGCCATTAGTAATTCTGGTGAAACAAAGGATGTGATTGATGCTTTAGGCAATGCCAAGCAAAATGGCGCCATTTTGGTAGCTATAACTAGCATGAAGGGAAGTAGTTTGGCTAAGTTGGCCGATGAGACCCTTCTGGTACACAATAGCCGGTTTGTTAATAGTGAGTTTTTCGTCAATACTCAGTTACCGATTTTCTTTCTCATCGACGCCATAACGCTAATGATGCTAGAAAATCCTGTCTTCAGTCAAAATATGCAGAAGACGATTCAAGAAATTACATCTATCAACCAAAAATTACAAATGGGGGAATCAACATGAAATTATCAAAAGTTTTTGCAGCTGCCTTATCTTGTGGAATTTTATTAAACACAGTTGTGACAGCGGTACCATCCGATGTGCGTGCTGAAGAGACAGTAACCATTAAATACTGGAACTTCCCTAACTTTACCAGTGACTCAGAATTCAAGACTTCTGAAGAATACGATGCAGCCTTGATCAAAGCCTTTGAAGCTAAGAACCCAGGCATCAAAGTTGAATATCAAAAGATCGACTTCACAGACGGTCCAGCTAAAATTGAAACAGCTATCCAATCTAAGACCAACCCTGACGTAATCTATGATGCACCAGGTCGTGTCATCGACTGGGCAAGCAAGGGTTATTTGGCACCATTCAAAGACGTTGACACTTCAAAATTAAATGAATCAGCTGTTAAGGCTAGCTCCTTCGAAGACGAATTGTATCTCTATCCACAAGGGATTGCACCATTCTTGATGGCAGTTAACACTAAGTTGACTGACAAGTTAGGTGTGACAGACCTCTTGCCATTCGAAAAAGAAGGCCGTAACTGGACTCCTGAAGAATTCCAAAAATTCTTAGAAGCAGTTCATGAGAAAGACAAAGATCTAATTCCAACCGTGGTTTACGCTAAGTCTGCAGCTGGTGACCAAGGTCCACGTGCCTTTGTATCTAACCTATACGGTTCTTGGATTACGAACGATGAAGTAAATAAATACACTATCAATGATGAAAATGGGGTAAAAGCCCTTCAATGGATTCGCGAACAAGCACCTAAAGGCATTATTGGCCAAGGCGCAGCCTTAGAAGCAAAGGATGCTTTGGAATACTTCAAGTCTGGTAAGTCTCCATTAAGCATCTTAGCAAGTCCAGGTCTTTACGCACAATGGAAATCAGTAGAAGATTTAAATGTTCGCTTCTTACCATTCCCTAATGCTAACAAATCACCTAAGTATGAATACTTAGTAGCTGGTCCTGCAGTTTTCGATAACGGTGACGACAAGAAGATTGAAGCCGCTCAAAAATTTGTAGACTTCATGATCAACGACCCAGAATGGGGAACTCGCACCTTGAAAGCAACTGGTAACTTCTCTGCTCAAAAAGGCGTGAAAGGCCTCTATGACAACGAAGAGCTGAAATTTGCTGAAGGTTTGTCAGATCACTTCGGTGCTTACTACAACACCATTCCAGGTTACGCTAAAATGCGTCCACTTTGGTTCCCAATGCTCCAAGGGGTATTGTCTGGCCAAGGTGATGTAAAAGAATTAGTGGACAGCTACGTAGAACAAGCGCAAGCAACCTACGAAGAAGCAAAATAAGCCACACTATAATCTGAATTCAGAGAGTGCTTGATTTACTGGGACAAATCTAGCGCTACCCGGACCAGGTTCTCGCGTGCGACTAATATAAACATCCTACTCCCAAGCGCCCAATATTTTGGACTAGCGGGAGTTTGGGAGTAGTCGTTTATAGTGATCGCGACCTAGGGTAGCCGATTTGTCCCTTTTATTATGAATTATTCTCTCGAAAGGAGATCTCTATGTTAGCCAAATTAAGAAGAAAGTATGACTTTAGCGCCTATCTTTTCATTGCACCTGCTATGGCCTTCTTCCTGACTTTCGTACTCTATCCAATGTTACGCGGGATTTACATGTCCTTGCTCAAGTATAGAGGGCGTAGAGTTAGCTTTGTAGGCTTAGACAACTACACTAAGCTCTTAGGCGATCAGACTTTTATCAAGTCCTTAAGTAACACTATTTTTATCGTAGCGATTGCAGTGCCAATCGTAGTAGTCCTATCACTCTTCATCGCCATCAACATCTATAACAAATCAGCACATGTACGGAGCTTCTTCCGTGGCGTTTTCTACTTGCCAGCTGTATCCTCAGTTGTTTCGATTACAGTGGTATGGTTGTGGATTTATAACCCTGACTTTGGGATTCTCAACTATATTCTTAAATCCATGCATGTCATTGAAGGGAATGTCCAATGGTTAGGGAATGCCTCTACTGCTATTTATGCAGTCATTGCCGTTCTGATTACGACCAGTATTGGTCAGCCAATTATTCTCTATATTGCAGCTTTAGGGAACGTTCCTGTGGAACTGCTCGAGTCTGCAAAGATTGACGGTGCCAACAACTGGACCATCTTCAAAAATATTATTTGGCCTTTGATTATGCCAACGACCCTTTATATCGTGGTGACAACCACCATCAACAGTTTCCAAATCTTTGCCTTAATCCAATTGATGACTTCTGGTGGTCCTAACTATGCAACAAGCACCATCATGTACCAAGTCTACGAGATGGGGATTAAGCAGCAATCCTTTGGCCAAGCCTCTGCATGGGGTGTTGTGCTAGCCTTGATTATTGCTTTAATCTCGGCTGTTCAATACAAATACTTCAACCGCGATATTGATTAGGAAGAGGTGACGATTTAACATGGAATTCAAAAAATTCGGTCTCTACAACATTATTTCCTTCACATTGTTGGCATTCTTGACCATTTTCTTCATCTTCCCATTCTATTGGATTGCAACAGGTGCCTTTAAGGTTCAAGACGTCGCCATTGCCATCCCGCCAGAATGGTTCCCGATGAGCCCAACTTTAGATAACTTCAAATCACTCCTAGTGCCGTTGACTGCACGTTGGTTCTTCAACTCTGTATTCGTTTCAGTGGTAACAACCATCTTGGTCTGCACGACTGCTTCCTTAGCAGGCTATGCCTTAGCTAAGAAACGTTTCCCAGGCGCTGGCTTACTCTTTGCCGTATTTATCGCGGCCATGGCCTTGCCAAAACAAGTTATCTTGATTCCTTTGCTTCAATTGATTACGGATCTTAAACTCATGGATACCTACCGCGCCTTGATTTTGCCGGCTGTCGGTTGGCCCTTCGGGATCTTTCTCATGAAGCAATTCTCCCACTCTGTACCTGATTCTCTCTTAGAATCTGCAGACATTGACGGATGTGGTGAAATCAAGAAATTCGTCAATATCGTCTTACCAATTGTTAAACCAGGTATTGGTGCCTTGGCTATCTTCACCTTCATTTCCTCTTGGAATGACTATTTCTCTCAATTGGTATTCACTAACTCAGAAACAATGAAGACTTTGCCTTTAGGTTTGGCGTCTATGGCTCAATCTGCTGAGTTCTCACTTAACTATGGGGTCCTCATGGCTGGCGCGCTCTTGGCTTCCTTGCCAATGATTATTGTCTTCCTGATGTTCCAAAGCTTCTTTGCCCAAGGTATTACGGTCGGGGCGGTGAAAGGATAGTGAGCAAAATGCATCCAACGATTGAACGATTAAAAGGAAAACTAATTATTTCCTGTCAGGCTTTACCTGGCGAACCGCTCTACCGAGAAGAAGGTGGGGTCATGGTTCTCATGGCCAAAGCAGCTATTGAAGCTGGAGCCGTCGGTATCCGGGCTCAAGGGGTTACAGATATTGCCCAGATTAAGGAAGCCTTTGATGTGCCAGTGATTGGGATTATTAAACGAGCTTATCCAGGCTATGGTTCCTACATTACCGCCACCATGCAAGAAGTGGATGAGTTAGTAGCAGTTGGTTCTGATATTATTGCCCTAGATGCTACCTTACGTGAGCGAGCTGGGGAGACTTTGGATGAGTTCATCGCTCAAATCAAAGCCAAATACCCTAATCAACTGCTGATGGCCGATATTTCCACTTTGGAAGAGGGACTGAATGCTGAACGCCTAGGTTTTGACTTGATTGGGACCACAATGAATGGTTATACGCCGTATACGGAAGGCCAAACCACTGGCCCTAACTTTGAGCTAATGAAAGCCTTAGTGGAACAAACCCATACTCCAATCGTGGCTGAAGGTAAGATTCATACACCAGAAGACCTAGCGACAGCTTTCGCCCAAGGGATTCACACAGCTGTTGTAGGTGGCGCTATTACACGACCACTAGAAATTGCTAAACGCTTCGTTAGCGTAGTAAACTAAAGAAAAGCGAGAAAGAGAAAGGAGGGCCTGATATGACCCTGGAGCAACTGATTATTGGCTGGTTCTTCTATGGAATCTTCTTCATGGGCTTGTCAGTCTTGGCAACCTACCTGATTAACCGAGTAGCCAAGCGTTACTATACTGCGCCACTCATAATCAATGCGGTAGCCATTATTATTCTCATGGGAATGGTCGCCTTAAAACAATTTACGGCAGACATGTTCCTACAGAATTACCTCTTTACCTATATGCCAATTGTAGCGGCTAGTGTTACCTATAATCTGGTACTCTTTCTCATTCGACGCGGGCGACCCCTACACGATCCTCGCGAAGAAGCCTTAGATACCGATAAATAAACTGTTGTTGGCAAAGAGGAGGTGAAAAGATGATTGTAGATCAATTACAAGGTCTTCAAGCATACAGCGATCGTATTCCCCACATTAAAGCAGCACTCGATACATTCAATGGCTTAGCTCAAGAAGCTATCGGCCGTTATGATTTCGAGGGTGGCTACTTCTTCATTCAAGATGGAGAGCTGGGTGCGGTTGATGCATCGCATTATGAGGCCCATCGGAAATGGTTAGATATCCATGTGCCGCTAGAAGGACATGAATATCTCATTGTGGCCCCGACATGTCAGCTGAATGAAGTCACCGCCTACGATGCCGAAAAGGACATTGCCTTTTTAGACGGTCCAATCCAAACCATTGTTAAACTCTACCCTGGACAAGCCTGTGTGGTTTTTCCAGAAGATGCTCATAAGCCTGCCCGTCATTTAGGTCAGGCCAGCACCTATAAAAAGTTAGTCATAAAATTACCGGTTGCATAACCAAAGGAGTCTTAAACGTGTCAAAATTCGATAAGTACAAAGGAATTATCCCAGCCTTCTATGCCTGCTATGACGATGAAGGCAATATCAGTCCAGAACGCACCCAAGCACTTGCCAAACATTATCTAGAAGTAGGGGTCAAAGGTCTCTACGTTGGCGGTTCATCTGGCGAATGTATCTACCAAAATGTGGAAGAGCGCAAACAAGTTTTAGAAAATGTCATGAAGGCAGTTGGTGGCAAGATGACCATCATTGCCCACGTCGCGGCTACCTCTACACGTGATTCAGTTGACTTAGCTAAGCATGCGGAAAGCCTAGGGGTAGATGCCTTAGCGGCGATTCCACCAATTTACTTCCGCCTACCAGAACATTCAATCAAGGATTACTGGAATGCTATGATTGATGCCACAGAGCTTGACTTCATCATTTACAACATTCCGCAACTATCAGGTTATGCCTTGACTCCTAGCATGTTCAAGTCCATGTTGGAAAATCCTAAAGTGATTGGGGTTAAGAACTCTTCTATGCCAGTTCAAGACTTAATCACTTGGAAATTGACGGCTGGTGATCGTGAAGTCGTTGTCTTCAACGGTCCAGACGAGCAATTCATTGGTGGTCGTGTTATGGGGGCTGACGGGGGGATTGGTGGTACCTATGGGGTAATGCCAGAACTCTTCTTAGCAGCTAATGCAGCCCTAGAAGCAGGCGATTTAGCCCTAGCCTTCACTATCCAAGGCCGCATTGATGAAATCATCTTCACCTTGGTCAGTGGTAAAGCTAACCTCTATGCCGTACAGAAAGAAATCCTCAAGCGCGAAGGCCTCAACTGTGGTTCTGTTCGTCCACCATTAACGGGTGTTGGGCCAGAAGACCTAGCTGTTGTTGACAAGGCGCACGCCATGATCCAAGCCGCTCGGGCGGAATTTGTTAAATAATCACTCACACTATGCAAGACCTGACTACTAGGGAGCTAGTTTTATGCTAGCTACCCTGGTAGCCAGATTTTGTCGTATCAGCAACCCAAAATCCCTATAATTTGGAGGCTTAACATGAGTAAACAAGCAAAACATCTTTTTGATCGCCGGTCTCGCTTCGCCATTCGTAAATTAGCGACGGGAGTCTTCTCAGTTGTCATTGGACATGTCCTCTTTTTATCACCTCAAACGACTGTTGCGGCTCAAGAAATCCCTCAAGCAAGTACAACGGAGTCCATTAGTCAACCTGAAAATGTAAACGTTTCCGAAAAAGTGAATGAGCTTTCTGAAACTAGCAAGCCTGAAGAAGTCCCAGCGACTGATGCAAGCTCCCCCAAAGCAGAGGAAGAAAGCTCGGTCTCAAGTTCTGAAAAAACCGAAGAATCCAGCCAACCTCAACGTGATGAAATCGTGCGAGAAGTGGGGCGTGAAAACCAAGTGTTAGAACAAAATGATGTCGCAACCAATCAAGAAAATAATCAACGGGTGGATTTAAGTCAGCATCTTGAAAGTCTGAAAAAATTGACTAATGCCACCATTCATATGGAATTCAAACCAAGTGAGAAGGCCCCGCAATTCTATAATCTATTTTCTGCTTCGAGTAATAAATTTGTAAATGAATATTTCACCCTTGCCGTTCATAATGGGACTGCCTTGGTGGAAGCTCGTGGTCGCCAAGGTGAGCAGTTTTATGGAAGCTATAGTGATGCGCCCCTTAAAGTGACGCCAGGCCAATGGAATTCAGTGACTTTTACAGTGGAACGTCCAGATCCTAACAAAGAAACAGGACAAGTTCGCCTCTATGTCAATGGGGTCTTGTCACGAACTAGCCCAGTATCAGGTAAATTTCTAAGTGATATGCCTGATTTGACAGATCTACAAATTGGTAAGACACGTAGAGGGAATGACCTACGTTGGGGTAGTGATTTGACAGTCCGTAACTTATCCATTTACAATCGCGCCTTATCACAAGAAGAGGTGGGGGAACGTAGCCAGCTATTCAAGCGTCAACCTTTACAGTTAGAGCCAGCACCGGGAGCAGAGATTTCGGATAAAAAGGATGTCTTCGAGAGTGGTCACAGTGGCCAACCGAATGCTGACGGCATTGCCAGCTATCGTATTCCTGCTTTGCTTAAGACTGATAAGGGGACTTTAATTGCTGCTGCTGACGAACGACGACTTCACGCTTCTGACTGGGGCGATATCGGGATGGTGGTACGACGTAGCGAGGACGGCGGTAAGACCTGGGGTGACCGCATCCATATTGCTAACCTACGCGATAATCCTAATCCTGAACGAGCAGACCAAGCCTCTCCTGTGACAATCGACCAAGTGCTGGTTCAAGATCCAAAAACGAAACGCATTTTCTCAATTTATGATATGTTCCCAGAAGGCCGAGGCATCTTCGGCATGTCTGAGCAAAAGGAAACCATGTATCAGACCATTGATGGTAAGACCTATCAAGTGCTTTATCGTGAAGGGGAGCAGGGGCTCTACACCATTCGGGAACACGGTCATGTCTATGCTCCCGATGGGACTAAGACTGACTATCGAGTAGTAGTAGAGCCAGTTAAACCAAAATATGAGGATAAAGGTGATCTCTACCAAGGGGAAAATCTCCTAAGTAATGTCTACTTCACCAGCAATAAGACCTCACCTTTCCGAGTAGCCAAAGACAACTATCTCTGGTTATCATACAGTGATGATGATGGTAAGACTTGGTCAGCACCGCGAGATATTACGCCAATGGTCAAAGCCGATTGGATGAAATTCTTGGGTGTAGGACCTGGGACGGGAACAGTACTTCGAACTGGTCCCCATGCTGGTCGCATTATCGTGCCAACCTATTCAACTAACTTTGTCTCCCACCTCAGTGGCTCTCAATCTTCTCGAGTCATCTATTCTGATGATCATGGGGAAACCTGGCACATGGGAGAGGCGGTCAATGATAATTTGCCAATTGAAGACGGCACCTTACATTCAAGCACTATGGATGATTACTGGTATCAAAATACAGAAGCTTCAGCCGTTCAACTTGATAATGGACAGGTGAAACTCTTCATGCGTGGCTTATTTGGCCAGTTGCAAGTGGCGACCAGCTATGATGGCGGTCAGACCTGGGCCAAACAATTGGATTACTATCAAGATGTGCATGATTCATATGTTCAATTAGCGGCCATTTCGACCCACCATCAAGGACAAGAGTATATTGTCCTCTCTAATGCTAATGGGGAAGGGAATTCTCGAAGTGAAGGGACTATTCGTTTAGCTCGTGTAGAATCGGATGGGAGCTTAACCTGGTTGCACCATCGTTTGATTCAGCCAGGGTCCTATGCCTACAACTCACTTCAAGAGGTGTCGCCAGGTGTTTATGGGATTCTCTATGAACACAAGGAAGGGACTCAAAATGACTTTACCCTATCCTACAAGACAGTTAATTGGGACTTTATTACCAAAGATCCAGTTCAAGCCAACGAAGTCAAGGCTTTGAATAGCGAGCACTATGATAGCAAGATTTTTGCAGTGAATTTTGACCACGAAGTGCTAGTGAATGATTGGCCAGTTTTGACCTTATCAAACGGTAAGACGGCGCGATTCTACACACAACTATCTAGCAAAACCCTACTCTTTAGTGCCGAAACAGTGCATGACAAGGTAAGTGTGACGGGGTTAGAGTCTGGCCATATTGAAAGTTTGCATGGTCTACCAGTCAAGGTTGAAGGTGTTACCTTGCCGATTAGTCCTGCAGACCCCGTGACGCCAGAACCTGACCATCCAACTGATCCTGTGGCGCCTGAGCCAGATAAACCAACTAATCCGTCAGACGCTGATGTGACAGTACCACTCTATCGTAGCCAAGGAGTAAATGTTACCTACAACCCAGATGGTACTGTAACTTTTGAAGATAATGACAAGGATACGGGGGTTAGTGTCACCATCCCACCAGAAGGTTTAGGCAAGCAAGTAGTGTCTTTACATGTGGGACGGGTTAAGGTGCCTGGTTTACCTGACAATGTCTTGGTCTACGAGATTCATTTCCAAGATAAGATGGGCCAAGGCGTTCAAATCCAACGACCAGCCCAAGTAGCCATTCCAGTAGATGGGACGGTAGCCAAGGCTTATCATTTAGATGATCAAGGTAAGCCAGGACAAGCAGTGGATTTCCGTATGTCAGAAGATGGACGCAAGGTTATTTTGACTGCGCCTCACTTCTCACTCTATGCGGTTGAGGTTGGATCAAAGCAAGCAGATAGAAACCAAACAAGTCAACCTCAACAAACACCAGCTGAACCTGGTTTGGCATCTACTAGTCAGAGCCCTACAGGCAATGCTAATGAGGCAAAACATGGGCAATTACCAGCTGCTGGGGAAGCAAGTAACTTCTTCTTTAGTGCTGCAACACTCTGCCTCTTAGCTGGTTTAGGACTTGCAAGCTACAAGCCAAAAGAAACTGAATAATCTTGATAGCTCGGGGGTAGGCTCACCCTTTGGAGCATAACGAATTAAAGACACGACCTTTCTCCTTTGGTCGTGTCTTTTGTAATTTTGAAGCGCCAAGCTAGGGGGACTAAGTCATAATTTGATATAATAGGGTAAAAGGGGAGTGAAATGATGAAGTGGGTACAGTCGCTGACAGACTATCTGACTTATCAAGGTCAGCACTATCGTAATCCGGCTAAACTAGATAATCCAATAGAAATTGAGGACATGGAAAACCTCAAAAGAAGTGGCCAAGCGGCCCGGCAGGCTTTTTCGAAATTGGCGACTGCCTTTGGGCAAGCTTTTCCAGATTGGACTCAGGGGCGAGTAAGTGCCTGGATGAATCAAGCTCAAGTGGCTCGACCTCATTTTTGGGTCTATTATTTTCCGCCCGAAAATCGCTCGGCTAGTCCAAGCTTTGCCCTGCGGTTAGTTTCGGATCAAGGGGCGCTTACCGTCTGCTTGGAGTTAAGTTTTATTGAACGAAGTCGCCAAGAGCAGACGCTAGCCCAACAGGCGCGAATCTTAGAAGTACCAGCACCACAAGATGCCTATTATTGGGTTCAGGACTCGGATAAGCAAACACGACGCATGACCACAAGTGAAGATCACCGGCAAGAGCTGGTACAAGCCTATGAGGCCGGGCAGGTACGAAAGGTGCTATTGCGTCAAGATATGCAGCCATTGTCGGACTATAGCGACTTAGAAGATTTGGTTGAGGACTTAGTTAAGGCAGTAGCTGGCTTTTGGCCCCTTTACCAAGTGACTCAAAGCTAGGAAAGGAGACATGGGAATGGATTACGAGTATATAAAGGGGTCTGACTACGACTACTACACGGTGCCAGCCTTGCTTGAAGCGGGCTTGGAGCATCGTTTTATTGGTAAGCCGCTTAATTTTAAACCTGATTTTAAGGAGGCGTCCGTAGAAGTTGTCAATCGAACTTTTCTAAAAGCGGATATGCCCCTGGCGGAGGTGCACCAGGTTCACGGAGCTGATATCTGCCAAGTAAGGGCTGGCCAATTGGGGACGGGATGGGGCTTGCGGACTCTAGGCGACTACGACGGCTTGGTAACGGAGGCAAGCGATTTGGCCTTAATGGTCAAGATTGCGGACTGTATTCCCATTATTCTCTTTGACCCGGTTAAAAAGGTGTTTGCCCTAGTTCATTCTGGCTGGCCGGGCACACTCCAATCGATTGGCCAAAAAGCCTTAGAAGTTATGATGAGCCAATATGATGTGAGGCCATCTAATCTGCTGATTGCCTACGGGCCCGCCCTTAGCATGGAAGATTTTCAGGTACAGGAAGATGTCTATCGTCGCTTCCAACCCCTAGAAGCGAGTCATCCCCAGGCCTTCAAGCAGGAGGATGAGCATCACTGGCTCATAGATACCAAAGGAATTAATAAGGAGCGTTTCCTCGCCATGGGGGTTCCTTTGGAACAACAGTATGACGTGGCTGTATCGACTAAACAAGCCTTAGGTTGTCATTCGTATCGGCGCGATGGAAGAGATGGCTATGGTCTTAATGCGGTTGTCGCCTATCTGAAATCCTAAGAGGAGGGAAAAATGGTGAGAGAAAATTTAGGGATTCGCGATGCCATCATGCAAGCGCCAGAAAACCAGGCTTATAGCAAGGCGGGGATTGAACCGCTTTTTACGGCACCTAAAGCCGCTCGCCTAGTGATTGTGGGCCAAGCCCCGGGCTTAGCTACTCAAGAAGCCGGTCGACCTTGGGATGATCGCTCTGGTGACCGCTTGCGAGAATGGTTGGGAATGAATCGTTCGACTTTCTATGATTCTGACCTTTTGGCAATTCTTCCCATGGACTTCTATTATCCAGGTAAAGGCAAATCCGGTGATTTGCCACCTCGTAAGGGCTTTGCAGCTAAGTGGCATCCTCAGATCTTAGCTCAATTACCGGAGGTTAGATTGACTCTATTAGTTGGCCGTTATGCCCAGGACTATTATTTGGCTAAGAGCAAAAGAAGCAATCTGACAGAAACAGTCGCCCATTATCAGGACTACCTGCCGGACTATTTTCCCTTAGTCCATCCTTCACCTCTCAACCAACGTTGGTTGAAACAACACCCCTGGTTTGAGCAAGAAGTGGTGCCGGATTTACAAAAACTAGTCCAGGCTATCCTAAAGTAGACAAAAAGGACTGGAAAACTTCCAGTCCTTATTTTGGTAAGACTAATTCTTCTTCTTGGCTTGAACTAGTGCTAGTTGATTGACTAGCGTCAGTGCGGCCACCGGTTGAACGTTCGCCATGAATCTCGATAATGAGTCCGTGGGGCAAGCAAATGGAAACCTGACCTGGTCGGCCCACCCAACTTGTTTTAACCGCAATTTGATCAGGGCTGTTATCTTCGCGCACGCGAATTCGTTTGCCATCACGCTCAATAATGTTATACTGTCCCGGATGTGGGTAGTAGGTTTTCTCTTCATGAGGAGCGTCCTCAAAGAGGTCGAAACGGTCCACTTCCTTGCCGTCTATTTTGATGAGGGCATAGGTGGAGGAAGATGCAGGTGCTTCCTTAGTGCTGGACCATTCAGTAGCTTGGCTGACTACCTCAGGTTTATTCAAGCCTTGATAGTGGTAGAAGGTCAGGATATTGGGCAAGAAAGATAAGGCAATGACCCCTAAAATGATCAGGTAATCAAAAGGTTTTAATAAGCTAAATAACCGTTTCATTGAGGAATCACCACCTTGTCTGAGCACAAAACTAGTACTATTGTATAAAAAAAGGGTAGAATAAGCTAGCAATTTGTGCCGTTTTTTGGTAAGATACCATTATGCCAATAAAAAGCGCTAGTCGCTTTATAAAAAAATGCAAGCAAAAGGAGTTTTAAATACCATGTCATTAAAAGCAGAATTACGCGAAAAAGTGGGCTCTGGCTCAGCTAAAAAAGTACGTGAAGCTGGGTTAGTTCCAGCAACTTTATACGGGAAAGGTTCAGAGGCTGTTTCTTTAACAGTTAACCGTCGTGAACTCGACGTTGTCTTGAAAACTCAAGGTTTGAGCCAAGCTTTTGAATTAGAATTCGACGGCAAGAAAGAAAATGTTGTCGTTAAAGCTGTTAACAAGGCTGCTTTGTCAGACGAAATCTACAGCGTAGACTTCAAACTCGCTTAATTTTAAATGATAAGTCCCGCTAGTCAGTTCTTGGCAGCGGGATTTTTTGTGGCGACCTCTAGAGGCGCCCACTGAGAAGGAGAGCCTATGAAAAATCATATTGCCTTATATCAACCGCTAATGCCGGCTAACACGGGAAATATTTCCAGAACCTGCGCTGCTACCAATACGCCACTCCATCTAATCAAGCCTCTGGGTTTTTCGACCGACGATAAGATGCTTAAGCGTGCCGGCTTAGATTACTGGGAGCATGTGGAAGTTCACTACCATGAAAGTTTGGAGGATTTCTTAGCTTTTGTGGGTGAGCGACCACTCTACTTGATTACCAAGTTTGCGCCTCGCATTTATTGCCAAGCAGACCTAGCTCAAAATAGCGCTGGCGAGCAATTCTTCCTCTTTGGTAAGGAAACAACCGGCTTGCCCGCTGACTTGATGGAGGAACGCAAGGCGGACTGCTTGCGCATTCCGATGAATGACCAGCATGTTCGGAGTTTGAATTTGTCCAATACAGCCAATATCGTCATTTATGAAGCTTTAAGACAACAAGCTTTTGAGGGATTGGATGTCACCCATCACTATCGTGACACGGACAAGGCACGCGATCTCAATTGGTAGACTTGCGCCAGTAGCCGATTCGTGATAGTATAGAAGCAGATAAATGATGCGACGGTTTTGACTAGTACAGGATAGGACGTCTTCAGAGAGATGATGGCTGGTGTGAATCATCACGGACTAGCCCTGGAATCCACCAGAACCCTGCAGCCTATGACTCAAGTAGTGCCGGTTGCCCCCGTTACAGGCCTTAAGTGCAGGAATAATGTCCTGAAATCGGGTGGTACCGCGAAACCAAGAAGAGCCTTTCGTCCCAATAAGACGAGGGCTCTTTTTGTTATTTGACTAAAAGGAGGAAACGAGATGTTAGATCGTAAATTATTGCGTGAGCAATTTGAATGGGTGGTAGAGAAATTAGCCACTCGTGGTGTAGATCGGGAGGTATTGGAGAATTATCGCCGCCTAGATAGTGAGCGTCGTGAACTTTTGATTGACGTTGAAGGGGCTAAACAATACCGTAACCAAGTGTCTGGAGAAATCGCCCAACTCAAACGTAACAAGGAAAATGCAGATGATAAGATTGCTGAAATGAAAGAAATCGGTGATCGTATTAAGCGTGATGACGAGCGCTTGGCTCAAATCGAAGCAGATTTAGAAGCCATCGAGCATCGTTTGCCTAACCTTCCAGCTGAAGGGGTACCAGTGGGGGCCGACGAAGAAGATAACGTGGAAGTGCGTCGCTGGGGCACGCCACGCGAATTCGACTTTACACCACTTAATCACTGGGAAATCGCTGAAAAATTAGATATTATCGACTTTGAACGTGGGGCTAAGGTGTCAGGTAGTCGCTTTGTCTTCTACAAGGGCTTGGGGGCGCGCTTGGAGCGGGCCATCTATAACTTTATGTTGGATACTCATACCCAACACAATGGCTACCAAGAAATTATCCCGCCATACATGGTGAATGATCAATCTATGTTCGGGACTGGCCAATATCCTAAATTCGTGGAAGACACCTTCCGGGTTAATGACGAACGTGGTTTGACCTTGATTCCAACAGCAGAAGTACCATTAACTAATTATTACGCTAATGAAATCTTACCACTTGAGAACTTGCCAATTAAATTCACTGCCTTGAGTCCTTCTTTCCGTTCTGAAGCGGGGAGTGCAGGTCGTGATACGCGTGGTCTCATTCGTTTGCATCAATTTAATAAGGTGGAAATGGTTAAATATGCGCATCCAGATCATTCCTTCGAGGAATTAGAGAGCATGACCCAAAATGCTGAAGGTATCTTACAAGCCTTAGGGCTACCATACCGTGTCATTACCTTATGTACTGGTGACATGGGCTTCTCAGCAACTAAGACTTATGACTTAGAAGTCTGGATTCCAGGCCAAGATACTTATCGTGAAATTTCTTCTTGCTCAAACTGCGGTGACTTCCAAGCTCGTCGTGCTAAAATCCGCTTCCGCAATGCAGAAGATAAGGTGGAATATGTTCACACCTTGAATGGCTCTGGTTTGGCAGTGGGGCGGACCTTCGTGGCCATCCTAGAAAACTACCAACAAGCGGACGGCTCTGTTAAGATTCCTGAAGCCTTGGTACCATACATGAATGGCATTACCGAAATTCCGGCTAAATAATAAATAGTAAGAGGCTAAAACAAAGTTTTTAGCCTCTTTTCTGATAATCAACAAATCAAAAAAGAGCTAGGGATTATCCCTAGCTCCTAACAGCTTGCGCTTATTTTAAGATTAATTTACCAATTTCTTGGCCACGACTTACTTGACCTGAAGCAGTGAGTTCGAAGCTTTCTACTAAATCATTACCATTAGTGAAAATCACGATCATGGCATTGTCTTTGCCTTCAGCTGCTAACTGATCTAAGTCAACGCTTGATACTAGGGTGTTAGCATCAACGTGTTGAGCGTCAGAAACCTTGGTGTCGAATGGGCCACCGTTAAGTGCCACCGTATCAATCCCCATGTGGAGTAAAACTTCTAAGGCACCAGACTTGAAGCCAACTGCGTGTTTAGTAGGGAAGACATTGACCACTTCACCTGCAACAGGCGCAGAAATTTCACCATTAGAAGGGACGATTGCGAAGCCATCACCCATCATTTTTTGCGCGAAGACGATGTCGTTTACTTCTTCGATGTTGATCAATTGGCCATCAGCGACAGCGTAGAGTGTTACTTCTTTTGAAACGGGAGCCGCTTCTTCTTTTTTCTTTTTGAAAAATCCAAACATGATCCTATCTCCTTTGTGTTTGAAATTTATTTCTTGTCCTTATCATACCACATTCTTTGCGAGAAGTTCAATGCATTTAATGCCAAGATGGTGTATAATGGGTGATAGCTTATAGAGAAAGGACTTAAAATATGAATGGAATTATAGAATTAGTGAAGGTAATCATCCTTGGGATTGTTGAGGGGATTACCGAATGGCTACCGATTTCTTCGACTGGACATATGCGTTTAGTGGATGCTTTTATGCCACTACAATTAAACAAAGCCTTTACGGATATGTTCTTTGTGGTCATTCAGTTGGGGGCTATCTTGGCAGTAATGGTGGTCTTCTTCCACAAACTTAATCCGCTGTCGCCAAGCAAGTCAGCAGCAGAAAAGAAAAACACCTGGGTTTTATGGTCTAAGGTGATTGTGGCGACTATGCCAGCCTTTGTTCTGGGTTTCCTCTTAGATGACTTAATGGACCAATACTTCGACAAGCCATGGGTCTATGCGATTACTTTTACCGTCTACGGTTTAGCCTTTATCTGGGTGGAATCCGGCAAGCGTAAAGCTAAAGCGAGCCGTATCAATAGCTTAGAAGCCATTAGCTATAAAGATGCTGCCCTCATGGGGCTATGGCAGTGCTTGGCCTTGGTGCCAGGGACTTCTCGTTCTGGAGCTACTATTATCGGGGCGCTCTTAATGGGAACCAAACGCTATGTAGCGACTGAATTCTCCTTCTTCATGAGTATCCCCGTCATGTTTGGGGCAAGCTTCCTCAAGTTAGTGAAGTTTGGCTTCCACTATACAGCGGCTGAAGCGACTTATCTTATCTTAGGGATGTTGATTGCCTTCGGGGTATCCCTCTTAGTCATCAACTTCCTCTTGGGTTATATCAAGAAACACGACTTCAAGGTCTTCGGTTACTACCGCGTAGCCTTGGGGATTTTAGTAGCAGTGCTCTACTTCTTAGGAGTATTTAAAGGCAAATAAAAAATGTCTGGAACCTATTAAGGGTTCCAGACATTTTTAATATCAAAGTTAGATAGGATAGATACAGACACATTCAGGCGCCTGGGTCTCTGCCTCGATGAAGGTGACAAGTCCACTGTCAGCATCGCGACTGAAGACAGCGATATGGTCAGTGTCTTGGTGGGGCACAAGGAGGTAAGTCTGGTCTTGGCTTAGAACGAAGTCCCGTGGAATCTGTCCGCCACTGGCAATTTCTTGAATCTTAAGAGGCTGTTGAGGGGCGGCCAAAGAAAAGACGCAGATGACATCATGGAAGCGGCTGGAAGTATAGAGAAAACGACCGTCCTGGCTGATGCGAATGGCAGCACTAGCGGCAGATTCTAAAAATTCAGGATCTAGAATGTCCAGCTGATGGACCAAGCTAAGTTGACCGCTTGAATCAAGGACTAGAGTTAGAAGGCTATTAGCCAGCTCGCCAATGACATATACTAGATTTTGACTCGGATGAAAGACTAGGTGACGAGGACCAGTTCCTGGTGGACAGGTAAAGCTCTGAACCAAGCTGAGGGCACCAGAGCTAGGGGTTACGTCATAGACATATATTTTGTCACTGCCCAAATCGCAGACATAGAGCAGGTCGCCCTCAGGATTTAAGCCGACAAAATGGATATGGGCACTGGCTTGATTAGGGTGAACGCTAGATCCCACATGTTCGTGGCGTTCGAAAGGACTTAAGACAGCCTGGTCATAATGGTAGCTATCAACGGAGCCTTCATGGTAATTAGCAACATAGACGGTTTGACTAGCTTCATGGACTGCTAGATGGCAACCAGGGATTTTGGTATTGAGTAGGCGACTGACCTCCTGCCAGTCCTTACCCTGGTGTCTAAAGGCTACCAAGCCACTTTCTTCCTGACCACGGTGAAGGGCGAAAAGGGTGCCACTTTCCTTGGCATAGGCTAGAAAAGTAGGTTGATTGAGTTTAGCAATCAGCTGTGGCTCGCTTAAATGGCCAGTAACAGGGTCAAAGTCAAGGCTTGAAATTCCTTGGTTGCGCCCCTTAGTGTAGCCACCTAGGATATAGGTTTCCGTCATAAAATCAGGTCCTTTCGCAAATGATTTGAGTTTTATAGCCTTAGCCGTGTATAAATCTAAGACAAGGCACCTATCCTTATGGTAGAATAAGATGACAGAAATTTCAAGGAGGGAGTTCTATGCAAGAACACACACCAAAACGCCAGTCGTCTTGGTTTACCCGTCAATTCCTAAATAGCCAGATGGTAGTCAGTCTTCTGATTTTGCTATTGGTTTTATTAATTATTTGGGTCTTTACTAGAATTACACACGTTTTCGCGCCAATCGGGGTGGTCATTGATGTGGCGGCTTTCCCTATCATTACCTCAGGTGTCCTCTATTATCTGCTTTATCCACTAGTAGATCGATTGCAAGCGCGGGGAATGAATCGCCAGTGGGCCATTTGGGCTATTTTTATTGGCTTAATTCTATTGTCAGCTTGGGGAATTGCCTCCCTTGTGCCGACCTTACAGACCCAAATTCTGAGCTTTGCTCGTAGTTTGCCTAAGTACTATGATGAAATCTACCATATGTTGTATCAGTCACCTTTTCTGACTGAGAATAAGGAAGTCACCCAACGACTACAGTCCTTCCTAGATGGTTTTGATTTCCGCAGTATGGCGGAGCAGCTGAGTCGTTTCGCTTCTTCGACCTTCGGTAGTTTAGGATCCGTGGTAGGGGCAGTGACCTCCGTCATTATGGGGCTCTTGACCGTGCCAATTATTCTCTATTATCTCTTGGCAGATGGTCAGCGTTTGGGCGATTATATTCTGAAATTCGTGCCGACTAAGCACCGTGCCATGGCATCTCGTATGATGTATCAAGGACACTATCAAGTGGCCCAATATATTCGGGGCCAAATTATTGTGGCAATCTGTGTTGCCATTATGTTCTCTATTGGTTACAGTATTGTCGGGCTAGACTATGCTATTGCCCTTGGGGTCGTGTCTGGTTTCCTCAATATTATTCCCTTCCTTGGATCCTTCATCGCAGTGATTCCGGCCTTTATCATTGCCTTGATTACCAGTCCTGTTATGGTCCTGAAGGTGGCCATTGTCATGATGGTCGAGCAAACCATCGAAGGACGTTTTATTGCCCCACAAGTTTTGGGTAATAACCTCAAGATTCATCCGGTGACAATTCTGATTGTTCTCTTATCTGCTGGTAAGGCCTTCGGTTTAGTCGGGGTCATCCTAGGGGTGCCAGGTTACGCCGTTATCAAGGTAATTGTGGGTGAGTTTTATGAATTATATCGTGAGCGTTCTGGGGCATATGGTCCCAAAGAAGCTATCCAAGCTCCAACAGACCAAACTAGCCAAGAACTTGCTAGCAATGAAAGAAAGTAGTGATAGGATGTCAGTAAAACAAGTATTCAAACGTGTGACCCTATTGGGTCTAGCCCTAGCGACCGGCTTGAGCCAAGGCGCACTCTTAGTCAGTGCTCAGACTGAGTCGTCTTCCAGTGGCCAAGTCAAGATGGTAGACCCAGCCGAGTCTAGCTCTTCCTTCCAAGAGGCGGATACCTCGGTTAGTCGTGAGGCCTACAATCAATTAGAAGAATTGCTCAAGCAAAATAGTCAGGTAAAAATTAATCCCCAAGCCTTCTACCAAACAGATGATGATTTTAAGGCAGACCAACAGAACTTTGCCGTGACAGTGGATATGCTGAGACTCTACACGGTCAATAGTTTTGAAAAAGAGCTAGAGAATGAGTTCAACTTTGAAGAAGGTGGTGGGGGATTAGTGGTCATGCACGTCTCTATCACCAACAAGACCAAAGAAACCGTGCATTATCCGGTTGAGGAGCTTAAGTTATCTTATAACGAGGCAAGTTTAGAAGTATCGCCAAGTTACCAACTCTACCCTGCAGAGGATGGCAACCTAGCTCAAACCTTATCTGACAATAAGGGGACCATTGATGCCGGTCAAACAGTGTCTGGCTACCTAGTCTTTGGTTTAAGCGCTAGTTCAGTCAAACGTGTTCAGGAAGATGGCTACTTCTATATCAAGGTAGTTTCTCCTAAGCGTAGCGAATCTGATATTACCGGGATTAGTGTTAATAGTTTGGGTGACGAGCAATTGCTGTATTTGCCGGCTAAGGATGAAGCGGCTAAATCACTCAAAGAATCTGCCACTCATGTACCAGACCGTCTAACCACAGAATACTGGGGGACTAAGAGAGTCTTGGCTGACGATAAGCCTAAGCTTAAGGAAAGTGATGAAGGTATCGATGTGACGATTACGCGTTTGGAAGTCAGTGATTTCCAACCAAATAGCTACAACGAAGAATCCTTCCGTAACTTTAAATATGGGGCCGTGATTGTTTCCGTCGAATATGATGTGACTAACAAGTCACAGAAGACACTCTTGCCAGTTGATGGCAATACAGTCTTAACTATTAATGGGGATCCGATTAATAGTGACTATGTCTTAACCAACCAAGTTTATGGTAAGGAATTGGCACCGGGTCAAACCTACCATGTTATCAAGACTTTCGCCTTGGACAAGAGTCGCTACCAGGAACATTGGCAAGGTCATGACTATAGCCTAACCATCTCCGTTCCTGAAAAGAAACCAGTAGTGGATTCTGCAAGCTCCAGCCAAGAGGGGCAAGAAGGTCAAGCTGATCCAGAAACTCAAGGGGCTCAAATGCAAGGTCAAACTGCTAACCCAGCGCCTGAAGTGACCACCTATAGTGTTACCTTCAATTTGGTGCCTAAGTTGATTCAGACGCTTAGCGAAGATTTGAAGCTTCAACCGGCTAATAGCACAAGCAATAGTCAAAACCCATAGTAGGGAGGGGCTGGGATCTAGGTCTCAGCCTTTTTCTTATGGTTAGGATGGGTGGCCTGTTCTTTTTTTGTTTTTGCGTCAACCTTACGCTGTCGATAGGTTGACATTAAGGGGCGAATTGCCTATACTCATAACATAGCTATTATTCTAGGGGCCCTAGCCCCAAATAAAGGAGTTTTTCTAATGTTCAATGATTTTAAAGATGTTCGCGTCTTAACCCGCATGGCCTTAGGCTTGGCAGTCTTAATCGTCTGCTCCTATTTGTCCTTCCCCTTGTGGGGCTTCCCAGCACCTATTACCATGCAGACTTTTGCCCTCTGCTTGATTGGTTTGGTCTATAAACCTAAACAAGCCTTAGCGATTATCTTACTCTACCTATTGCTAGGGGCTGTAGGCTTACCGGTATTTGCTGGTGGTCGCGGTGGATTTGCCTCTTTTGTAGGGCCAGCAGGGGGTTACCTCTTCTCCTTCCCAATTGCCTATACCTTGTTGTCTATCTTCAAGGGCAAAAAGCCAAGCTTTGTCTCTTATGCTTTGCGAACCCTCATCATCACCGTTCCAATTGTAACGGTCATGGGGATTTGGGGCTTCGTGCAATTCGCGCATATGGATTTAACTAAAGCAGTGACGACTGCCTTGATCTTTGTACCAGGTGATATCCTCAAAGCAGTTGTATCAGGTTTCTTAGCAGACCGTCTGCAGGTGGTAACACGTCATTTTAACTAAGTATCTTCCTTCCCGGGAAACAAGTGATTGAACTTGGTTCTCGGGCTTTTTTTGGTTATAATAAATGAGAATGTGAGTAGGAAGGAAGCTCTATATATGACTAATTCTAGAAGTAGCTGGCCTCAAGCTATGGTAGCTTGGGACCAGGCCCGTGTCCATGCCTTTCGGAAAGACCTCCTAGCCTGGTACGATAAAAATAAACGTGATTTGCCCTGGCGTAAGAGTCAGGATCCCTATGCCATCTGGGTCAGCGAGATTATGTTGCAACAAACCCAGGTGGCTACTGTTATTCCCTATTACCAACGTTTTATGGCGGCCTTGCCCACAGTGGCCGACTTAGCTCAAGCGCCAGAAGAGACCCTGCTCAATCTCTGGCAGGGACTAGGTTATTATAGCCGAGTCCGTAATATGCAGGCAGCGGCTCAACAAGTTATGGCTGACTTTGGCGGTCGGATGCCTGACCAAGTTGACAGCCTCTTAAGTCTCAAAGGCATTGGCCCCTATACGGCAGCTGCCATCGCCTCCATGGCCTTTGGTAGGGTGGCGCCGGCTCTGGACGGCAACCTCTTCCGGATTGTAGCTCGCCTCTTCCGGCTCAAAGACGATATTGCCCTGCCTAAAAGTCGTAAGGTCTTTATGGAAATTCTGGATATTTTGATTGACCCAGACCGGCCGGGAGATTTTAATCAGGCCATGATGGATTTGGGTGCCTGTGTCATGACACCAAGCAATCCCCGGCCAGACAATCATCCCTTGGCTGCTTATGATGCTTCCTATCAAGTTGGGGATTCTGACCAATATCCGGTCAAGAGCAAAAAAGTCAAACAAACCCGGCATGATTTGACCGCTTATTTTGTTCTTGATAGCCAAGGCAATTGGCTCCTGCGCCGACATGGGGAGGCTGAACTCCTGACGGGCCTTTGGCACTTCCCCATGCTGGAACAAAGCATGGTCTATGAAGAAGTGACAGCGGCCGAATTGACTGAGCCACTCTTAGATTGGCTAAGAGAAGAGGCCCTGGTAGAGGGTGATAGTCCCCTAAGTAGCCAAGTAGTCAGTCCAGCCCTAGGCCAAGTCAAGCATGTCTTCAGCCACCGCATTTGGCAGGTACAGTTAGTTGGCTTGCGGCTGGATACAAGCGGTCCCCTCCAAGAAGGCTGGTGCTGGGTGGCGCCAGAGGATGTTGGCCAGCTACCCTTGTCTACCTTGCAAGAGAAACTTATGCAGGTCCTAGTTCATGAAAAGGAGGCCATCCGATGAAATCCTTATGGTCTTTTTTTAAGGGCTACCGTGGGGTTGCCCTCTTGGGGCCCTTGCTTAAGTTGGCGGAAGCCCTTCTTGAATTAGCCGTTCCCTTGGTAGTGGCCCAAATCATTGACCGCATCTTGACGGGTGACGGTGCCATTTGGGGCTCCATTGCCTTGCTATTGGGCTTGGCCCTGGCCGGTGTCCTCATGGCCATTACCGCCCAGTATTTTTCGGCTAAGGCGGCCATTGGCTATACCCGGCAATTGACCCAGGCCCTCTATCAAAAGATTAGTCGCCTGTCCGAGTCCCAGCGCCAGAGTCTAGGGGAATCCAGTTTGATTACGCGAGTGACCAATGACACCTATCAAGTGCAGACGGGGCTTAATATCTTCTTCCGTCTCTTCTTGCGGTCACCTTTTATTGTCTTCGGGGCGGCCTATATGGCCTGGCAACTCAATGCCCAGTTGGCCAGCTATCTCTTAGTCATGATTCTGGTTCTATATCTGATTTTGGCAGTCTTAATGGGGCTAACAGCGCCTGGATATGCCAAGATTCGCCAAGCTACTGACCGAGTAGTCCAAGTTACCCAAGAAGGCATGGCGGGTTATCGGGTTATCCGGAGTTTTAATCAGGTAGATGGCTATCTGACTACTTATGACCAGGTTAATCAAAACTTGCTTGGCCATCAATTAAAGACCGGCTTCCTAGCAGCTCTAACTAATCCGCTGACTTACCTAGTCGTTAATGTCACCACGGTCTTAGTCCTCTGGCAAGGGGATTGGGCTCTGGATCAAGGGCTCTTAGCCAAAGGGGCGCTAGTTGCTCTAGTCAACTATCTGACCTTGATTTTGGGTGAGTTGATTAAAACAACCATTGTCCTAGGTAACCTCAACAAGGCCTGGATTAGTGCTCAGAGAATTCAAGCAGTCCTGGCTATGCCAGAAGAGGACCCAGGCCAGAAAACAAGTAGCCAAGTGACGCGAGACACTTCCGATTCGACCTGGCAGGCGCAGTATCTGTCCTACACCTACCCAGGCAGTCCCATGCCAACCATTAAGCAGGTTAGCTTGCAGCTTCAAGAAGGCCAGTGGCTGGGCCTGACCGGGGTAACCGGGGCAGGTAAGACTAGTCTAATCAAACTCCTACTGGGTATCTTACCAGCTGACCAGGGTAACCTAGTGGGGCCAGATGCTGAAGATTTAGCCTGGGTGCCTCAACAAGCCCAACTCTTCAAAGGGACCATTCGCTCTAATCTGCTCTTGGCCCAAGACAAGGCCAGTGACCAGGACTTATGGCAGGCCTTGGCCCTGGCTCAAGCAGCAGACTTTGTTGCCGAAAAGGGCGGACTGGATGCCCAAGTCACAGCCTTTGGTCATAATTTATCGGGTGGCCAACGGCAAAGACTGACTGTGGCCCGAGCCTTACTTAAGGCCAAAAAAGGCCTGATCCTTGATGATGCGACCTCAGCTCTGGACTATGCCACTGAAAGTCGCCTCCTGTCTGGCCTAAAGGCGGCGCGGCCTGACCTCATGGTCATCATGGTTTCGCAGCGCTTGAATGCCTTGCGTTTTGCTGACCAAATCTTGGTCTTAGAAGATGGTCAGACAACGGGTTATGGCCCAGTCCAAGACTTGGCTCAATCCAATCCATACTACCGGACCCTAGTCCAGACCCAAAGCCAGGGAGGTGACCGCCAATGACACAAGGTCAAGTAATGAAACGTCTACTTAAAGGCTTGGCTAGTCGACCATGGCTCATGAGCCTAGCCTTGCTGTCTACCTTAATCCAGGCCGGTCTCGTCCTCTATTTACCCGTTTTGATTGGTCGGGCCATTGACTGGATTGGGACAGGGCAAGCGCAAGTCCTGCAAGATTTGCTGGTCCAAATGTTAGTGCTTATTGCCCTAACCATTGCCTTCCAGTGGCTTAATCCTTGGCTCTACAATCAACTGGTCTATGGCCATATGGCCGAGCTAAGACAAAAGGTCATGGCCCAGCTCCAAGTTAGTCCGGTGCCTGCCCTTGATGGCTTTGGGCTGGGAGACTTGGTCAGCCGTCTGACCAACGACTTGGAGCAATTAACGGATGGCCTTATGATGCTCTTCACCCAACTCATGAGTGGCCTCTTCACTATTGGCGTGACCCTCTATCTCATGGCGGGCATGGACTTGGTCCTCTTTGGCTTGGTAGTCATTCTGACCCCAGTCTCCCTCTTCATTGCTCGTTTTATCGCCAAACAAAGCTATCACCGCTATCGGGACCAAGCTCAGACCCGGAGTGACCAGGCTCAGCGGGTAGAAGAGACCATTCGCCAAATGACCTTGCTGCAGCAACTAGATGCCCAGGAATTCCTAGCTGACGAGTTTCAAACCTTGAACCAGGTCTATAGCCAGGCAAGCTTGGGGGCGACCTTCTATTCTTCAACGGTTAATCCTATGACCCGTTTCGTCAATGCCTTGATTTATGCCCTCTTAATTGGAGTGGGGGCTAGTCGGGTAGTGGGCGGCCAGTTTACGGTAGGGGAATTGGTGACTTTTCTGGCCTATGCCACCCAGTACACCAAACCCTTCAATGATATCTCCTCCGTCTTATCGGAACTTCAGGGGGCCATTGCCTGTGCCGAACGTCTCTACCAAATTCTGGATTTACCAAGCTTGGTTGAAAGTGCAAGACTTGATCTAGCAGGAGACCAAGTTCAAGGCGCTGTTGACTTTGTCGACATGGCCTTCTCCTATGACCCAGCCCAACCCCTAATCCAAGACTTCAATCTGCATGTGCCGCCTGGCAGTATGGTAGCTGTAGTAGGGCCAACAGGGGCCGGTAAATCGACCATGATTAACCTGCTCATGCGCTATTATGAGCCAAGCTCTGGGGCCATTGAGCTAGATGGCCAAGCTATTGCGACCTATCGACGACAATCTTGGCGGGACCAACTTGGCTTGGTGCCCCAGGAAACCTGGCTCTTCACGGGGACGGTCCATGACAATATTGCCTTTGGCCGACCAGATGCTAGTCGCCAGGAGGTAGTCGCTGCAGCTAAGGCGGCTAAGGCCCATCACTTTATTGAACTCCTGCCCCAGGGCTATGACACTATCCTGTCAGGACAGGGTGGGGGACTGTCGCAAGGTCAGGCCCAATTGCTGGCCTTGGCTCGAATTTTCATTAAGCCACCTAAGGTTTTATTGCTGGATGAGGCGACCTCGTCCATCGACGCTTATACCGAACTCAAGGTCCAAGAAGCCTTCAACCAGCTTATGGCCGGCCGGACCAGCTTTGTCATTGCCCACCGCTTGGCTACTATTCGCAGCGCGGACCTGATTATTGTCATGAATCATGGGGCCATTGTAGAGCAAGGGAGTCACGACCAACTCATGGCCAAGCGCCAACTTTACTACCAAATGCAAGAAGAAGTCTAAGACTCTTCAGAAAAATTTGCTAAGTCCGCATAAAGCCTTAGCATAATAGGTGAAATTGTGCTATAATATCGGAGTATTGGTTAACGGTCGAAGTACCGGTTCAATTTGGAACGGAAAGTAGGTTCAGTGATGAAACAACCCAAGGAAGGCGAGTTCATCACGATTAAAAGTTATAAGCATGATGGGTCTTTGCATCGGACCTGGCGCGATACCATGGTATTGAAGACCAGCGATCAATCCATCATTGGGTGTAACGATCATACTTTAGTAACGGAATCGGACGGTCGTCGCTGGGTAACCCGGGAAGCAGCCTTGCTCTATTATCACCAGCATTTCTGGTTTAATATTGTAGCCATGATTCGCAAACGCGGCGTTACTTATTACTGTAATTTGGCTTCTCCTTATCTGATTGATAATGAGGCGCTCAAGTATATCGACTATGATTTAGATATTAAGGTATTTCCTGATGGGGAAAAGCGGCTGCTGGACTTGGACGAGTACGAGCTCCACAGCAAGCGATACCGCTACCCGGAAGAAATCGATCGTATCCTCAAATATAATATCCAAGAACTGGTCCGCTGGATCGAAGAGAAGAAAGGTCCCTTCGCGCCAGAATTCGTGGATATCTGGTATGAGCGGTATTGTCAACTGACTCATCGACGTAAATCTAAGCATAACTGATTAATCGTGATGCCAATTGATTAAAGAAGAGGCTGGGAAAACTCCCAGCCTCTTCTTTTGTTTGGTATTCAGCCCCAAATCTTTCAGATTTGGGGGCGGGCTTTTGCTTGTGCTAGCCTATGAACTTACTAGCCTTGCCTATTTATAGGTTACACCTATAAATAGGGTTTGAGCACGACTTTTTTACGGGGTAATTTGGCTGGATTTCACATAGTCGGGCCAATTTCACAAGAATGTTCGTGTTTCCGACGAAAAAGGCTGATTTAAAGGGATTCTGCTCGGGCCATTTATGAAAATGCCCTTATATAACAAATGTATATTTGCCTATAAATTTTGTCAGCCTTAGCTTATAAGTGCGTTCAAGCCCGGTCTAATCAGGAGTTGAGAATTTTTGACATTACAAATACTTTATAGTAAAGTATAAGGAGCTTTTAGAGAATTTAAAGTTAAGGAGGATAGTTGTAGATTAATGGATAGCGCCAGCCCTTCACATGAGAAGGGGACGAGGAGCGGGTTTATCGAATTTTCGGCGGATGACCCGGGGCCGTGCAGTCCACAAGAGAGAGCATAAAACTGGGGATGCAAATCCCAGGACAGAGGCTCTGTCTAAGCACCTAAAAGCAACTTAATTTATGATAATAAAGGAGTTGTTACCCCCATGTGTGGAGTAGTAGGAATGATCGGCGCGGGCAAGGTTCAAGAAACCTTGATTACCGGCCTAGAAAAATTAGAGTATCGTGGTTATGATTCAGCAGGTATCTTTGTGCGCAACAATGAGACCGTGGGCTTCTTCAAGGAAGTAGGGCGCATTGCTCAACTCAAGGAAATTGTGGATTTCGATTTACCTGCCACTGTTGGGATTGGACACACCCGTTGGGCTACCCACGGGCCAGCTACCCAATACAATGCCCACCCACATTTATCCGCTAGCGGCCGTTTTGCCTTAGTGCACAATGGTGTGATTGAGAACTTTGCTGACCTTAAGGCTAACTATCTGCAAGACGTCGACTTCAAGTCTGATACGGACACAGAAGTTGTGGTTCAATTGATTGAGCACTTTGCTTTAAAAGATGGCTTGTCTGGTAAGGAAGCCTTCAAGAAAGCCCTGAGCTTGATTCACGGTTCTTACGCCTTCGGTTTAATCGATAGCGAGACCCCAGATACCCTCTATGCAGCTAAGAATAAATCACCGCTCTTAGTGGGCTTAGGCCAAGGCTACAACCTGATTGCGTCAGATGCCATGGCAACCATTCACTTAACTTCTGACTACCTTGAAATCAAGGACAAGGAATTTGTGACCTTGACACCGTCTGCTGTGACCATCGAAACCTACTCAGGTCAAGTTGTAGAGCGTGCTGCCTTCAAAGCAGAATTAGACGCAGCAGATTTAGAGAAGGGCGCTTACCCTTACTACATGATCAAAGAAATCGACGAGCAACCAACCGTTATGCGTCGTCTGATTCAAGAATACCAAGGCGACAAGGACCACTTCCATGTATCTGAAGACCTTTTGGCTGCCTTAACAGAAGCGGACCGCCTCTATGTGGTAGCCTGCGGGACCAGCTACCATGCAGGTTGGGTCGGCAAGAACTTGATTGAGAAGATGGCTGGCAAACCAGTCGATGTCCTCTTGGCCAGCGAATTTGCCTATGACCTGCCAATCTTTAGCAGCAAACCGCTCTTTATCTTCTTGACCCAGTCTGGGGAAACGGCAGACAGCCGTCAGGCTTTGGTTCGAGTCAATGAGTTGGGTTACCCATCCTTGACCATTACCAACGTTAAGGGCTCTACCTTATCTCGTGAAGCAAGCCATACCCTCTTGCTACACGCAGGGCCAGAAATCGCGGTGGCTTCTACCAAGGCCTATACCGCTCAAATCGCAGTTATGGCCATCTTGGCAGACTGCCTAGCCCGCCACTTAGGTAAGGAAACAGACTTCGACATGGCCCATGAGCTGAGCTTAGTGGCTAGCGCCATGGAATCTATCTTGGCGGAGAAAGACCAGCTTGAAGCATGGTGTAATGCCAACTTGATGGAACCACGCAATGCCTTCTATATCGGCCGTCTCTTGGACTACTATGTGTCCATGGAAGCTGCTCTCAAGCTCAAGGAAATCACCTATATTCAGACCGAAGCCTTTGCAGCGGGTGAATTGAAGCACGGGACCATTGCCTTGATTGAGGAAGGGACGCCTGTCTTGGCCTTAATCAGCGACCCAAGCGTAGCCGCTCATACCCGAGGTAACGTGGAAGAAGTCAAGGCACGTGGCGCCCAAGCCGTCGTGATTGCTAGCCAAGAAGTAGCCAAAGAAGACGACTTCTTCGTGGTACCAAATGTAACCAAATTATTGAGCCCACTGGCCATGGTGGTCGTGACTCAATTGATTGCTTACTATACTGCCCTAGGCCGTGGCCTAGACGTGGACAAACCACGTAACTTGGCTAAGTCTGTGACAGTTGAATAAAAGATTAAAAGGTTAAAAGGTTGGGATTGTCGTCCCAGCCTTTTTCTAATGATGGGTAAAATGAGGGGCCTATTGACAGGTAAGGTAGGTAGGTGTATACTATCTGCAAGCACTTACATGAAATTATAGACAGGTGGTAAAAAGAGCCTAGCCCTAGATTAAGAAATAGCTGAATATTTGAAAGAAGAGAGCGTGAAAGCAAACTAGTGAGAGAATTTGATATGACTCGTCTAGAAGGAGGCCCTGCCTGTTAAAGACTCTATGTTGGTGCCTAATCGTTCTTTTTATTAAGCGTCAGTCAATCTTAAGGAGAAACTGAGACACAGCATATGGAGGTGTCCGAGATGAAAGCACTCAAACAATTTCTCATTCCTTTTCTAGCTATTTTAATTAGCTTGGTCACTTGGACCTCGGTGGCTGCCAGTCCGCGCCAAGTGGTCTTCCGCAATGATAGGTCCGACAGCAGTCTAGTAGCCATTGAAATCAAGGACACGACGGTACGACTCTATCTGCCAGAGACCTATCGCTTTAACCGCGACAGTCAGACCGACCAAGTGCTAGATGATTTTTACCAGCTGACCCAGAATCCCCAAAGGGTTTCCTTGGCTGATCCAAGTAAGAAGCAGGAGGCCAGCCAGGAAAGGCTGGACTATGTCGAGCATAGTGACCATGACCAAGACATCACACCGCGTTACTTTGAGTTTAAGAATGTGGAAATAGTAGAAGAGCCATCTTCTATTAAGGTCCTATATGATAAGACCACGGTCACGCGTTTAGTGGCTCAAATTCTGACCGGCAAGGCCCTGGATTTACAGGGTAACCAATTTTCTATTCAAGAAGTCAAGCCTTAGGGCCATAGCCGACTACTCAGCAGTGACTTGCCAAAGTAGTCGGCTTTTTCATTGCTATTTCATAAGGCTATGCTATAATAAGATTATGGAAACGCTTAACAAGGAGGTTCTTATATGGAAAAAGTTGTGTACACGAACTATTGGGTAGACCGCTATACAGATGCCCGCAAGGAGCATGGTTCCTACCCGACAGAGGAAGAAGCCCTCAATGCTATTTACACCTGGTGGCGCATCCACAAGGAACACCATCGGGACGTCAAGGAGACGCGGACTAATACCGGGGCCTTGGAAATCACCTATGATGATGACCGTTATGTCTACCGGATTGAAAAACGCAAATTCCAAGGCAATTTGCCAAGTCGTAGCTATCAACTCTGGACCCAAGGACAAATTGACGCCCAACGTCAACAACTGCAACTGTCCGATGACGAGTTCCTCTTCGACGAGTTGGCTGAGCCTTACCGCGACCGTCTCATTGAAGTGATGGCTGATGCCAGCAAGGTACGCAACTTCTGCTATACCCAAGATGGTCGCCTAGTGGTGAAACTGTCTGACCTTAAGGCAGCCCGTCAACGTTAAAAACAATAAAATAAGCCCCTGAAGCCATTCGGAATCCTGGCTTCAGGGGTCTTTTCTTGATAGCATAACTTAATAGCCTTCAGGCGCGAAGAGGGCACTGCCCACACGCAGGAAGCTAGCCCCTTCCTCGGTGGCGATGGTATAGTCTTGGCTCATGCCCATGCTGAGCTCTGTACAAGGAGCGTGAGGATAGCCGGCTTCTTGGACTAGGAGTTGGAGATGCTTGAGGGTCTTGAAGAAGAAGTGGAGCTCGCCTTCTAGGGCATCGGCTGGCGCCATGGTCATGAGACCCACGATTTCAATCTTGTCGTAAGGGGCCAGTTGCTCGATGGCCGCAAAGACTTGCTCGGGCTCATAGCCTGTCTTGCTCTCTTCGCCCGATACATTGACCTGGAGGAAGCACTTAATGGGGTGGTCGGCCCGTTTTTGAATTTCCTTGGCTAAGTCAAAGCGGTCCAGGGCATGGAGATAGTCAATTTGATTGATAAACTCCTTGACCTGGCGGGTTTGGACCCGGCCGATGAAGTGCCAGACAATGTCTGGAGCAGTTTGGGCTAGGGCGGCCTGCTTTTCTAAGAGGGCAGGGTAGCGATTCTCGCCAAAATGCCGTTGGCCCAAATCATAGAGAGCCTGAATCTGGTCGGCGCCCACGGTCTTGCTGACGGCAATTAGCTGCGGGGCATTACCTTCTGGGCTATGTTTTTGGATACGGTCTAAGACCGCTTGATAGCGATCCTGGATGAGCTTCTGAGTCATGGAATATTCCTCCTACTTAATGGCTGTAGTATAGCACGGCCGCTAACTTTTTGCAAAAGTCCCGCGTTCCCAAGTAGCGCAGGACATGCTATACTAAGGAGGTAGAATACGTCTTGAGGAGGATCTAAGATGCCAGCAGATTTTGGAGGCTTCTATCAGAAAGAAATCAGCCAGCGCCGGGCCATTTTGGCGACTTATTTGGAAGAGGAAGGGTACGGCCAAGCCCTGGAAACAGCCCTGACCTTGCCAGAGTCAGTGGCCAACCAGTTGATTGAGAACTATGTGGGCAATTATAGCCTGCCTTTTGGTCTGGCTCCGACCTTCAAAATTAATGGTCGGGACTATGTGGTGCCAATGGCCATTGAAGAGCCTAGCGTGGTGGCTGCCGCCAGCAACGGGGGCAAACGTCTGGGCAATATCCAGTCTCAGGTTTTGAGTCGCCAACTAATCGGTCAAATTGTGCTAACTGATATTGAAGACTTGACTGCAGCGCTTGAACAAGTGATAGTTCAAAAAGACCGCTGGCTAGACCTAGCACGGGCAGCCTGTCCTAGCATGGTGGCTCGTGGTGGCGGGCCTTGCGATTTATGGGCTGATAGCTACGGGGATGACCAGGGCGATTTTCTCTGTGTCTATTTAAGTCTGGATCCCTGTGACGCCATGGGTGCCAATGTCATGAATACCGTCCTAGAGGCCCTAGCGCCTGAAGTGGAAGCCAGCCTGGGTGGTCAAGCCCTCCTGCGTATTCTTTCCAATCATGGCGACAAGCTCCTAGTCAAAGCCCGGGTTAGCTTGCCCGTCTCCCAGCTTCACGCCAATCCAGAGCAAGCCTTGACCCTGGCCAAACGCTTGAGTCAGGCCAGTCGCGTGGCCCAGTTGGATCCACGTCGGGCGGTGACCCACAATAAGGGCATTATGAATGGGGTAGATGCGGTCTTGCTTGCCACAGGCAATGACTGGCGAGCCGTGGAAGCTGGCGTCCACGCCCATGCGGCTCGGGATGGGCAATATCGGGGGCTCAGTCAGTGGTCCCTTTCCGCTGATCAAGCCAGACTAGAAGGGGAATTAACTCTGCCCTTGTCTATAGCAACTGTTGGTGGCACCCTAGCTGTCCATCCGACGGCCCAATTGGCCCTAGCTATCTTAGGCAAGCCCAATGCCCGTGAGCTGGCTCAAATCATTGCAGCAGTCGGCCTAGCCCAGAACTTTGCTGCCTTGAGAGCCCTAGTGACCGATGGCATCCAAAAGGGCCATATGGCCTTGCAAGCCCGGTCCTTGGCCCTGCAAGTCGGTGCCAGCCTAGAGGAAGTGCCGGCCCTTGTTAAGGCCTTGCGTCAGGCTCCTACCATGAATAGAAGTTTGGCTGAACAACTTTTGGCCCAGTTACGCAACTAAGAGGGAAGTTAAAAAATTTATTAAGTTAGCGCGCCTTTAAGATAAAGGCGCGCTTTTCGTGGTACAATAAGCGTGACAAATTAGGAATAAAGGTGATAAAAGATGACCGTAACTGTCGGTATAGACAAAATCGGGCTCTATGTGCCCCAATACTATATTGAAATGACCGAATTAGCTCAAGCCCGTGGTGTTGAGCCAAGTAAATACACGATTGGTATTGGCCAAGACAAGATGGCCGTGCCACCTCTGGACCAAGATGTAGTTGCGATGGCGGCCAATGCGGCAACTAGCATCTTAGATGAGCAAGACCGTTTAGCTATTGACCAAGTCATTGTAGGGACTGAATCGGCTTTTGACTATTCCAAATCAGTGGCCAGCTACTTACATGAATTATTAGCCCTTCAACCTTACTGTAAAGCCTATGAAATCAAGCAAGCCTGCTACGGGGCGACCGCTGGCCTCCAGTCGGCCTGTGACTATGTGCGCCTACGTCCAGACCGTAAGGTCCTGGTAGTGGCCACCGACATCGCCCGCTACGGTCTGGGCACGCCAGGTGAGCCCACACAAGGAGCTGGAGCAGTTGCCTTGCTCATCTCTGCTAATCCGCGGATTTTGGCCCTGGATAGCCAATCGATTTCTTATACTGATAACCAATTTGATTTCTGGCGTCCCTCTTATTCTGACGTGGCGCTAGTTGACGGCAAATTCTCGACTGAACTCTACCAAGATTGCTTCTGTCAGGTCATGGCGTCAGCCAAACAAGCAGGTTTGTCGCCTGAAAACTGGCGCAATGTGGTCTTCCACCTGCCATTTACCAAGATGGGCAAGAAGGCCCTGGATGCCTTAGCGCAAAAAGGAAGCGTGGATGCGGATCTAATTGAGCGTTGGCAGGCAGCCTATGAGCCGGCTACGCGTTTGGGGCGTCAGGTGGGTAATATTTACACCGGTTCCCTCTATCTCAGCCTCCTATCCTATTTGACGGAAGTAGAGGATTTAGCGGCAGGGGACAGCCTGGGACTCTTCTCCTATGGCTCGGGCGCGGTTGCTGAACTCTTTTCTGGGACACTACAAGAAGGCTTTAGAGAGGCCTTGGATCTGGCAGCCTTAAAGGCCCACCTGGAGCGCCGCCAAGCCCTAGCAGTCCAAGACTACGAGCGGATATTTTCTCAGCGCTTGCCACAAGAAGCGGACTATCAAGTAGCTCACCAAAGCCAGGAAGCAGGCTTTGTCTTAGATAAAATCGACGGCCACCGCCGTTACTATCGCCAATACTAAAAAAACTGGGACGCAAGTCCCAGTTTCTTTCTTATATAGGAAGTCTGCCTAAAGGCTGTCCAAGCTAAAATGCAGGCTACCGTCTGGCTTAAGCAAGACAGGGACGCCCACTCTTGCGCCATCTTTAACAGCTTGGAACTCTGGTCGGCTATCACGCAAGTGGAGAAAGGCCTTAAGTTCCCGCATGGAGTTCGTAATATTGACTGCATCATAGCGGATACCACGAGCTTCAAGTCCAGCTACAAAAGGTTGGGTATCGGGGCACTTGTCACTAAAAAATAGAGTAGGGTGAGTCATGAAAAAATCCTCCTCAAAGTAATGGTCTTTAGACTCATTTTAAGCCTGATATGACTAGGAAACAAGGGATTTGCTTGTAAGTTTTGAAACCAGTTCTATTGCTTGATATTCTGATACCGAGAACATCAGGGAAAGGCATTGCACTTGCAAACCGTTTGCGTATAATTAGAGTTGTCAAAAAAAGAAAATATGCAAAGGAGGTTTGGGTATGCAACGTACGAGTGGCGTACTCCTTCATATATCATCTCTCCCATCTAAGTTTGGGATTGGGTCTTTCGGGCAATCGGCCTATGACTTTGTCGATTTCCTGGCTAAAACAGGCCAACAATACTGGCAAATTTTGCCTCTAGGGACCACGTCTTATGGAGACTCCCCTTACCAATCATTCTCTGCTTTTGCCGGCAACACCCACTTCATCGACTTAGATCTCCTAGTTGAAGCAGGCTGGCTGACAGAAGCTGATTATGCTGGGGTAGACTTCGGTGACCACCCAGAATATGTGGACTATGCCAAGGTTTATACAGAACGTCGTCCAATTTTGGAGAAGGCAGTTGCTAACTTCTTGGCTAAAGCTGACAAGAAAGATTACCAACAATTCTTGGCGGATAACTATGAATGGTTGGAGCCTTACTGTGAATACATGGCAATCAAGGAGCACTATGATCTCAAACCTTGGTTCCAATGGGATCCAAAAGCTACCTTGCGCGATGAAGCAACCATCGTTCATTTGCGTCAGCAATTAGCGGATGTACTGACCTACCACCGTGTAGTACAATACTTCTTCAACATCCAATGGCAAGCACTTAAGAAATACGCCAATGCGCAACACATTGAGATTATTGGGGACATGCCAATCTATGTTGCGGCTGATAGCGTTGAAATGTGGATGACCCCACATTACTTCAAGACATCTGAAGATCACCAACCAAGCGTAGTGGCTGGTTGCCCACCAGATGCCTTTACTGCCGACGGCCAACTCTGGGGTAACCCAATCTATAACTGGGACGCTATGAAGGCTGACGGTTATGCTTGGTGGATTACTCGTCTTAAGGAAAGCTTCAAGCTCTACGATGTGGTTCGGATTGACCACTTCCGTGGCTTCGAGTCTTACTGGGAAATTCCATTTGGCGACACCACTGCTATTAATGGCGAGTGGGTCAAAGGCCCAGGCAGCGACCTCTTCCGCGCTATTCGCAAGGAATTAGGCGATGTTAAGATTATTGCTGAAGATTTAGGTTTCATGACTCAGGAAGTAATTGATATGCGGGATGAAACCGGCTTCCCAGGTATGAAAATCATGCAATTTGGTTTTGGCGGAGGGGATTCAGTTGATTTACCTCACAATTACGTCTATAATTCTGTATGTTATGTGGGAACCCACGATAACGAAACAGGCTTAGGCTGGTTCCAAGATTCAGCTGATGAGGCATCACGCGAATTCTTCAATGCCTACATGAGACGTGGGGAAGATGAAACAGTTTCTCATGCCCTCAACCGCGGGATTGCTGCTGCTGTCAGCAAGATGGCCATCTACACCATGCAAGACTTGTTGAACTTAGGTAACGAAGCGCGTATGAACGTGCCATCTACCTTAGGTAACAACTGGAAATGGCGTATGAAGTCAGATGCTTTGACTGACCAGTTAGCGGAAGAATTATTGGAGTTGACAACTACTTACTGCCGTTTGAATCCTGCCTTCAAAGCAGCAAGTGAAGCGGCTGAAGTAGCGGAAGAGACTAAGTCAACTAAGACTACTGAAGTTCAAAAGGCCAAAAAGGCCACAACTAAGTAATACCCAGCAAGACCCGTAAATAAATGTGGCCGGTGTTAGGAGATTTCTTCTAACACCTCTTGCTTGCCTACCTGTTAATCAGAAAGATCATTGAGGCTTACGGCCTAATCAAAATAAGGAGTTAAACATGACTATTTTAGAAAACTATACTCAAAAGCTTTTTAATAAATCAATTGATGCATGTAACGATGCAGAGCTTTACAAAGCGCTTTTAGATATTACGCGTGACAAATCTCGCGAATTACCAACTCACGATGACAAGAAAAAACTCTACTACTTCTCTGCAGAGTTCTTAATCGGGAAACTCTTGAGCAACAACCTCTTGAACTTAGGTATCTACGACGAAGTGAACGCTGAGTTACAAGCTCACGGCAAATCTATCATGGACATCGAACAAGCTGAAAATGAACCTTCCTTAGGTAACGGGGGCTTGGGACGTTTGGCTGCCTGCTTCGTTGACTCTATCACCAAATTAGGGATCAACGGGGACGGGGTTGGTTTGAACTACCACTTCGGGCTCTTCCGTCAAGTTTTCAAAGACAACCAACAAACAACTATTCCAGATGCTTGGTTGACTGGTGATGACTGGACTATCCAAAGCAAGAAAGCTTATACTGTTCCATTCCGCAAGTTCTCCTTGCATTCTACCCTTTATGATATTGACGTATTAGGTTACAAACAAACCAAGCGTAACCGTCTCCGTCTCTTCGACTTAGACAGCGTAACTTCTGACATTATTGAAGATGGCATTTCCTTCGACAAACACGATATCGAGAAGAACTTGACCCTCTTCCTCTACCCAGATGACTCTGACCACGCAGGTGAAGTATTACGTATTTACCAACAATACTTCATGGTATCTAACGGGGCTCAATTGATCTTGGAAGAAGCAGTCGCTAAGGGCAGCAACTTACACGACTTGGCAGACTACGCAGTGATCCAAATTAACGATACTCACCCAGCCTTAGTTATCCCAGAAATGATTCGCCTCCTGGGCGAACGCGGGATTGAGTTCGATGAAGCAGTAGAAATCGTTCGTTCAATGACTGCCTTCACCAACCACACAATCTTGGCTGAAGCCTTAGAAAAATGGCCAGTATCCTTCTTGGAAGAAGTAATTCCTAACGTAATGGCCATTATCCGTAACTTGGATGCTCGTATTAAGGCACAATTCCCAGATAACGATGCAGTACAAATCATCGACCAATTTGACCGTGTTCACATGGCCCACTTGTCAATCCACTATGGTTTCTCTGTCAACGGGGTTGCAGCACTGCATACAGACATCTTGAAGAAGTCAGAATTGCGTGCCTTCTACGAAATCTACCCAGAGAAATTCAACAACAAGACAAACGGGATTACTTTCCGTCGTTGGATTATGGATGCTAACAAGGAATTGTCTGACTACATCGACTCCTTGATTGGCCGTAAATGGCACCACACTGCTGAGTTAGAAGGCTTACTCAACTATGTTAACGACCAAGCAGTCCTAGATAAGTTAGAGTCAATCAAGTTCAACAACAAGCTTCGCCTCAAACACTTCCTCAAGGAAGTACAAGGCGTTGACATTAACGAGAACTCTATTTTTGACATCCAAATCAAACGTATGCACGAGTACAAGCGTCAACAAATGAACGCTCTCTACGTCATTAACAAGTACTTAGACATTAAAGCCGGCAACATTCCAGCAACTCCATTGACTGTTTTCTTCGGTGGGAAGGCTGCACCAGCTTATACGATCGCGCAAGACGTTATTCACTTAATCTTGACCTTGTCTCAAGTAATCGCTAATGATCCAGAAGTAAGCCCACACTTACAATTGGTAATGATTGAGAACTATAACGTAGAACGTGCTCAATACTTGATTCCAGCATGTAACATTTCCGAGCAAATTTCCTTGGCTTCTAAGGAAGCAAGTGGTACTGGTAACATGAAGTTCATGTTGAACGGTGCCTTGACCTTAGGGACTGAAGATGGGGCTAACGTGGAAATCCACGAATTAGTTGGTGATGACAATATCTACATCTTCGGTAAGCACAGTGATGAAATCATCAAGCTATACGAAACTCAAGGGTATGTAGCGCGTGACTACTACGAGCATGACGCGATTCGTCCATTAGTTGACTTCATCGTGAGCGATAAGATGTTAGCAGCAGGGAACGAAGAACGCCTCAACCGTCTACATCATGAATTAATCAGCAAAGACTGGTTCATGACCTTAATCGACTTGGAAGAATACATCCAAGTTAAGGAAAAGATGTTGGCTGACTACGAAAACCGCACTGAATGGAACAAGAAAGCCTTGATTAACATTGCTAAGGCAGGCTTCTTCTCATCTGACCGGACGATCGCAGAATACAACCGCGATATCTGGCACTTGAAAGAAAACCGTGTAGAAATTGACTAATCAATTCATTAGGCCGCTGGGTTTATCCCAGCAGCCTTTTTATATATAACAAAATAGCCGGAGGACTTATGTCTTCCGGCTATTTATTAACTTTCTTGAGGGCACTGAGCAAGCTCAGTGCCAATATTATTAAGGCGTTCAATCAGCGTTTCAATGGAAATGGCATTGATATTGATGAATAATTTAGAATGCAATTGCGGAATAGGCACATTGCTGAGAATGACGTCATAGTCACAACGAATCACTTCCCGGACATTCTGATAGAGAACCTGCGGAGCATGGAACTCAAGTTGCTGGGAGCAAGAACAAGCCAAGAGGTCACGGATCATCAAGGAGTGGGAAGAGTTAATATTACTGAAAATCCCCACGCGAATTTTCTTCTGGCATTTCATGAGCTGAGGAATTAATTCAGACCAAGTAGAGAAGATGGTGTAGATTAAGTATCGAACAATTTCAGTACCTGTATGAAGCTTATTGGCTTGACGGTATTGGATAACAGACTTCTCAATATAGTTGTAGAAGTCTGGAAAATCTTCGTAGAGATGGCTCATCCAAGTAGCCCGACGTCGGAAAATTTCAGACTTAGCGAATACCTCGTAACATTCGACGGACGAGGCGTTATGGAAGAGGATGGTCAGAACTTCTGGGTTGTTGATTTCAAGATTGAAATGCTGGCGAATATCCTCAATCATAAGCTGAGCCTGAGTCAATGAAGTATGGATGGCGGCTTGTAGGCGCGAAGCCTTAAGCATATCTTCATAGGTATAGAAGAAATCATCACGCAAGAATGGGTAGAGTAGGTTAGACAGCACGATATCTCCCAATGGTTCTCCCACATAGTCAGCTAAAGACCGAACAAATTCCTGGTCTGCTTTTTGCTCTAAGGCCTGAGCAAAAAGGGTCGAAACATTGGTTTTGTGAAGGGGGAGGTCACGTTTGAAGTGGTGACGCTTGATGTTAATGATAGTGGCGCGCTTAATCAGGTAGTAGAGGGAGAAATCCAGTGGCCGATCCAAAATCTTGATGAAGGTAGCCACGAATTTGTCTACATGGGCTTCTTTGATGTCGTCAAAAGGCCATGTAGTAGCGGGATAGCGCTCAGCGAAGTACTGACCAAAGAAGAAGCGAATCTCATTTTCATTCCCGGTGATGGCCAAAGGTTTGGTTGATACCTGGATATTATAGAGACCATTAAACCAACGGTTAATACGACGGATGGTACGATAGAAAGTAGGGTAACTCATGAAAAAGTGCTCTAGGACCTCTTCCATTTCAGTTTGGGGGTGGAAGAAGAGGTATTCTAAAACTTGGAAGTGGACAGAGTTAGCCAAGTAGAATTGGTAGGCAAGGTTGATGTCGACCGTGAAGCGATTGACCATTTTAGCGCCATCAGGTTGAATGGAAATGTCATACTGTGGCAGGTTACTGGCTATTTGCTGGAGGTCTTCCTTCAAAATTCGGGTAGAGCAGTCGAGGCGACTAGCCAGCTGGTCTAATGGCAGGGCGTCATCGGAAGAGTGGAGGATATTTAATAACTGGAGTTGACGTTTATGCGTCTTGGAAAGTAACTTTTCGATGATGATGGCCCCCTTAAATTTGTACTGACGAATTCCTATTAATTATATCATAAAAACGTCCATTTGAGGAAAAAAGATGACCCAAAATCACGAAAAAAACAGGCCAATTTGGTAGCTTCTAACCATACAAAAACACCTCCCAAGAGGGAGGTGTGAGAAGTCATTATTCTTTGACAAAAGCAGCGGATTGTTCACCAGCTTGGCGACCGAAGATAATGATGTCGGCAACGGCGTTACCACCAATACGGTTGGCACCGTGAACCCCACCAGTTACTTCACCAGAAGCGTACAAACCTTTGATTGGTTGGTTTTCCTTGTTGAGGACTTGCGCGTTAGTGTTAATCTTGAGACCACCCATGGTGTGGTGAATCCCTGGTGCGATTTTAATTGCGTAGTAAGGGGCTTGTGACAAGTCATTGTCCATCCCGGTAGTCCGGCCGAATTCTTCGTCCTTCTTATCAGCAACAGACTTGTTCCAAGTTTCCAGGCTAGCTTTTAGGTTAGCTGGGTCAACACCAATTTCCTTAGCTAAGTCTTCAATGGTGTCACCTTTGACTACTAAACCTTTGGATTCGTATTGGTTGATGGCCTTAACGCGACCCTTGAGGGCTTCGTCGAAGACAACGTAAGCTGATTTGCCTTCTTGGCCGATAATGGCAGCAGAAACCTTATCACGAGTTTCTAATTCGTTGAAGAAACGTTTACCTTCTTGGTTGATTAAGATAGCACCTTCACCACGTACGGCTTCAGTGATTAAGTAAGAAGTCTTTTGTTCAACAGAAGGGTGGATTTGGATTTGATCCAAATCAACGGTTTGGGCACCAAGCTTTTCAGCCATCTTGATACCGTCCCCTTGGGAACCTTCTTGGTTAGTTGTAACAAAGCCTTTGAGTTCTGGCTTGAGCTGGCTGACCATGTCTAAGTTAGCCCCGAAACCACCGGTAGCTAAGACAACGGCCTTAGATTTGATGGTTTTTTCTTGGCCTTCAACCGTTACTTTGACACCAGAAACGGCACCATTTTCTTCTGTAATTTCTGTAACGTCAGAGTTAACAAAAGTTGGAATCTTACGTTCAGTTACGTTAGCGTAGAGGCCTTCTACTAAGTAGCCCCCAACGGCAGAACCATCAGATGGACGGTGTGTACGTTTAACGCTCATCCCACCAGTTGTGGTTAAGTTGTCTAACTTAATGTTCATGGAGTCTAACCAGTCAATGGCACTAGCAGAGTGGTCTACTAAGAAGCGAAGCAATTCTGGATCGTTCTTTTCTTTCCCGCCTTTGAAGGTTTCTTCGTAGAACTTGTCGTTAGAGTCTTCAATACCAGCTTCCTTTTGGAATTTTGTTTCGCTGGCGTTCATCCCAGCAGAAGACTTGCTGGTGTTCCCACCCACGATTGGCATTTTTTCGAAAATTACAACGTTGGCTCCAGCGTCATGGGCTGCGATTGCTGCGGCCATACCGCCACCACCGGAACCGACAACGACTACGTCGTAGCTTTCCTTGAGTTCAGCAGGGTCCGTATATTTTTTCTCGGACGCCCCTGAAGTTGTATCAGGCTTTGAAGATTCTTGGGCTAAGACGGACAGGGTTTGACCGAGACTAGCAAAGACCAGGAACAAAGCTGCGAAAATAATAGATAATTTTTTACGCATGTGAACTGACATCTCCTTTTGTGATTTAATTATCTTGCTATATTATACAAAATTTTGGCTCAAATTTCAATGCCCTTCAAGGAAAAGACAGGAAAAGAAATGTCCCCTTGCTTGCGGGAGCAAAATGAAAAAAGCTTGTGAAAGCAATGCACGTAAGAGTCCCGATATGAATAGGATGTAAACGCTCAAGAAAAATGCACTAAAGAGTCTAAAACGCTATCCTTTTTACTGTATATATGGTATGATGTATCTGTTGCTAAGCAATATCTTAAGGAGGAAGAAAAAATATGAAAGTAGTAGTAGTTGGCTGTACTCATGCGGGTACATCATCTGTTAAAACTATTTTAAACGAAAACCCAGGAGCGGAAGTGGTTGTTTACGAACGTAACGACAACGTATCTTTCTTGTCTTGTGGGATTGCGTTATATGTTGGTGGGGTTGTGAAAGATCCTCAAGGGCTCTTCTACTCAAGCCCAGAAGAATTAGCTGCTTTAGGCGCTAAAGTAAATATGGAACACGATGTTTTAGAGGCTGACTTGAAGGCTAAGACCTTACGAGTTAAAAACCTCAAAACTGGTGAAGAATTTGATGAAACTTTCGACAAGTTAGTGGTAACGACTGGTTCTTGGCCAATCATCCCACCATTAGAAGGTTTAGACTTAGAAAACGTTCAACTCTGCAAGAACTACAACCAAGCTAAAGAAATCTTCGCTAAGAAAACTGACAAGAAAAAAGTGGTAGTTATCGGTGGGGGTTATATCGGGATTGAGCTCGTTGAAGCCTTCAACTTAGAAGGTAAAGACGTTACCTTGCTTGACGGTTTAGACCGTATCTTGAACAAATACTTAGACCCAGAATTTACTGATATCTTAGAAGAAGACCTACGTAACCGTGGCGTTGAAGTGCGTCTTAACGAAATGGTTAAAGGCTTCAAGGGCGAAAACGGCGTCGTTAAGAAAGTGGTAACCACTGGAGGCGAATACGAAGCAGACATGGTAATCCTCTGTGTAGGCTTCCGTCCAAACACTGACTTAGTTAAAGACCAAGTTGAAACCATGCCTAACGGTGCTATCATCGTTGACGACTACATGAAGACTAGCCATCCAGATGTCTTTGCAGCAGGTGACTCCTGTGCGGTTAACTACAACCCTAACGGTGGCCATGCTTACATTCCATTAGCAACTAACGCTGTGCGTATGGGTGCTTTGGTTGGTAAGAACATCGCGGGCGACAAAGTTCGTTACCGTGGGACTCAATCAACTTCTGGTCTCCACCTCTTCGGTTGGAACATCGGTTCAACTGGGGTGAATGAAGGCTCTGCTAAGCACTTCGGTTTAGATACTCGTTCAGTATACGTGGTGGACAACTACCGTCCAGAATTCATGCCAACAAACGAGAAAATCTACATGAAGTTAGTTTACGAAGTAGGGACTAACCGCATCGTAGGTGGGCAAGTAATGTCTAAATACGACTGTACCGCTTCTGCTAACACCTTGTCCTTGGCTATCCAAAACAAGATGACCATTGAAGACTTGGCTTATGTTGACTTCTTCTTCCAACCTGTCTTTGACCGTCCTTGGAACTACCTCAACATCTTAGCTCAAGCTGCAGTTGAACAAGAACGCAAACTTAACGCTTAATAGCAAAAGAGACTGGCCTTGCCAGTCTCTTTTTTTGTGAGTTGGAGGGGACAAGAAAAATTCCCATTATATCATATATGATATAATGGGAATTTTGTCTGCCTATAAATCAGATTTGAGCAGGCTATAGTGGACGGAATCCACAATACCCTGGTTGTTACACCCGGCCTGGCGTAGGATGCCTTCGAAGTGGAAGCCGGCCTTTTGCATGACGCGTCCAGATCCAGGATTGGCAGGGTCATGGGTGGCACTAAGTCGATTGAGGTCTGCTTCTTGCAAGAGGAAACGGCTGACCGCAATGAGGGCTTGGGTCATGTAGCCTTTGCCCCAGTAATCTCGGCCTAGGACATAGCCTATGGTCATGGAATTGGTGGAAGGCACATAGTCGAGGGCACTAATATCGCCAATGACTTGGTCAGGCTAGGGTTTGAGAGTGATGGCCCATATAAAGGTACCGCCGTCTTGATAGGCCGCTACCCAACGTTCTAGGATGGCTTGAGTGACGCTTAAGTCGGCGTGAGCCGGCCAGATCAGGTAGGTGACATTGTCGGGACGGCCCGCCCAGTTGCTGAACATGGCAGGCGCATCTGATAGTTCAAATCGTCGTAAAATAAGGTCTTCTGTGATGAGAGTTTGGGTTCCAATGGCTTTCATAAGCAAGCCTCCTTCTATAAATCAGATTTGAGCAGGCTATAGTAGGCCGAATCCACAATGCCCTGGTTGTTACACCCAGCCTGGCGGAGAATGCCTTCGAAGTGGAAGCCGGCCTTTTGCATGACGCGTCCAGAGCCCGGGTTGGCAGTGTCGTGGGTGGCCCGAAGTCGATTGATGTCTGCTTCTTGCAAGAAGAAACGACTGACCGCAATGAGGGCTTGGGTCATGTAGCCTTTGCCCCAGTAATCTCGTCCTAGGACATAGCCTATGGTTATGGAATTGGTGGCTGGGTCATAGCCGACGCCACTAATATCGCCAATGACTTGATCAGGTTGGGATTTGAGGGTGATGGCCCATTTAAAGGTGTCGCCGTCTTGATAGGCCGCTACCCAACGCTCTAGGGTGGCTTGAGTGACGCTTAAGTCGGCGTGAGCTGGCCAGGTTAGGTAGGTGACATTGTCGGGACGGCCTGCCCAGTTGCTGAACATGGCAGGCGCATCGGATAGTTCAAATCGTCGTAAGATAAGGTCTTCTGTGATGAGACTTTGGGTTCCAATGGCTTTCATAGGCAAGCCTCCTTTCTTTGACCTTGATTATACGCCCGAGAAAGAAAAAAGCCAAGACAGACGGACTGTCTTGGCTAGGTTTATTTTTTGCGCAAAAGGCTAGGGAATTGAATCTGTTCAATCAGTCGTTTGACTGGCTCGTTATTGAAGAGGTAATAGAGGACGACTGAATTGACCACTAGGGAAGCCATATTTTTGTAGAAACGTACAGGCAAGATAGCCATGATAGCTTTTTTCTGAACCATCATGGTCCAGAGGGTATTGAGCCCCAAGTTACAGATGAGGGTGACAGCCAAGACGGTCAGGAAGATTCGAAGAGGGGTCTTAGTTTGGCGGTGAAGACCAAGTCCATAAATCAACCCGCCGACAATGGCTGTTAGGGTGTAACCGGGGAAGTAGACACCTTTAGCACCACCCAAGGCGAATTTGAGAATATCGTGGGCAGCGCCAAGAATCATGGCAGGGATTGGTCCGGCAATTGCGCCAGTCAAGGCAGCCCCCACAAAGCCAAAACCCATTTTGGTAACGCCTAAATCGATTTCTGGTAGGTAATCCAAGGCGAAGCGAATAGCCAACAAGATGGCCAGGGTGGTTAACTGTAGGGTGGTGACGGCGCCTTTACGGCGGTATACTTGATTTTCCATTTTAATAGCATCTCCTTAATTTAGCGAGTTGCTTCATTTAACTGACAGAACCAATTAAATGCAGCGAATGCAGAAAAGAAACCGCAAAATGTCCAGCATTTTTTCGTATAGGAGCAACATTCCATCTCGCTATCACTTAACGCTTCTTTTCTTACTCTGGTGTTAGTTGGTGTCAGCGCCCTCCTTGCCATAACCTCCTTCTTCTAGATTAGGGTTCTAACCTCCTAAGCATAGGGATAAAAGGAGGCTTTGTCAAGCCTTGCAGACTGAGAATTCCGGTGCTATAATAAGCTTGTTCCGGAGACGTACCGAAGAGGCCGTAACGGGAATGACTCGAAATCATTTTGTCGGGCAACCGGCACGTGGGTTCGAATCCCACCGTCTCCGTTATATCAGATAAAAAAGCCATCCCACGTAAGGATGGCTTTTGACATTTTAATCTCTAAAATAATGCGGCAGGCTAGCGAAGACGCGTTTGTCGGCCCAACCAATCCAGGCGCCTTGGCAGAGCAGGGCGGCGATGGTGCCCAGGTTAACGGCATAGAGGTGGCCAGAGAGGACAAACATGATAATCAGCATAGCAATTGGGATGCTAAAGGTTAGGAGTTGTGCCTGAACCGGGTTGCCATTACAGAACTTAAAACGGAGGGTGTTAGTCAATTCATCGAGAGGATGAATAATCCAATTGACCCGTTGATAGATAGAAATGGCAATAGCAATCAAGAAGATGCCAGCCACATTCAAGACCAGACGTAACCAAACCGGCAGCCCAGGTAAGCCCAGCCAGCCCATACCTTGAACGAAAAACTGGACCATGACACTGAAAGGGAAGATGAAGGCAAAGTTCCCTATAATCAGGGGAATATCTATTTTCTTATCAATAATAATGTTCAGGATAATGCCGAGCAGGGCATTGAAGAGCAAGACGGTACCCAATTGAATAGGGAAGTAGTTAGAAATATTGACGGAGGCAGCGGTCCACATGGAAGAGCCCATATTCATAGAGACTGTCAGGGCATTGCCAAAGGTATTAAGCAAGATTGAGATAGATAGGTAGTAGATTTTTTCCTGGAGAGTGAGTGGGCGGGGTTGAGACATTATTTAAAGTTCCTTTCTTGATTTGACAACCCTCTTATTCTAGCATAATTCGCCTAATTTGCCTATCCGGAAATCCTCAAGCAGACGGGTTGAAGTTCAGACGCAAAATACCTATAATAGTAACTAGCAATAACCCGTATTTTATAGGAAGAAAAACTTCCGCACCCTCCTAAAAAAGGGACTGACAAACGGATTTCTGGCTGAAGAAAGATAGAAAGAAGGAATACTATGGCACAAGTAGAAAGTTTTACCCTAGATCATAATGCCGTTAAGGCGCCGTATGTTCGCCTAGCCGGCACGGAGCGCCACGAAACTGGAGCCCTCTTGCAAAAATATGACTTGCGATTCTTGCAACCTAACCAAGACGCAATCCCTACAGGAGCGCTTCATACCCTAGAACACTATTTGGCCATTAACTTACGCGATGAGTTGGAAGGGGTCGTAGATATCTCACCAATGGGCTGCCGGACTGGTTATTACATGGTGATTTGGAATGAGCACACACCAGCAGAAGTAGCCCAAGCGCTAGCTAACGTTTTGAAAAAGGTTCAAGGTTTTACGGACATTCCGGCAGCGACGGCTAAGGAATGTGGTAATTACAAGGATCATTCGCTCTGGGGCGCCAAAGAGTATGCCCGTTTGGTCTTAGAACAAGGCATTAGCACGGATCCTTTTGTCCGTGACCAAGTAATTCGTTAAGCCATATGAAAAGGACAGGCATGAGCCTGTCCTTTTTGTCTACTCCAAGATAGGAATCAAAAAAATGTTGTCGACAGGAAAGATAGGGTAAGGACAAGAGCTGACTATGAGAGAGTAGGGCGTTTGCTTGCCATCCTGACTTCCTTATAGGACATAAAAGGCGATGACAGCGTAATTTTCATGAAAGCACTTCCTATTTATTGGTCATTTCCCGCCCAATTGAAACTAGATGAAAATTTAGTGAGAAATAAAACTGTATGCGGTTTAACATTTGCATTATAGGAATAAGAATGGTATCATAAAAGAGGTTAGAGAAGGAGCGATTCTTCTTAAGACAGGAGTCTGAGAAGCTTTGCATGGTCAATCTTTGACCAAAGGAGGCAGATGATGCGAGATATGTTTTCTTTGATTGAGAAAGTCGTCCCGCAAGTCGGCCAAGAATTAGTACAGCGATTGCGCATAATGAAGACCTTGGCCCAACATCCCGAGCGAATTGGTCGTAAGACCCTAGCAGAGGAAGTGGCCCTATCAGAGCGTAGCTTGCGAACCTTGATGGATAGCTTGCGGTCTCAGGGCTTGGTGGATGTCAAGCAGTCAGGAATTCGGCTAACACCCATTGGCTTAGATGTTTTAGAAGCCATGGAGCAAGCCTTAGACGATCACCATGAGTTCTTCGAGCTAGCTCAAGGAGTCAAGGAGAAGCTAGGACTGCAAGAAGTCTGGATTGTCAAAGGTGATGCCGATGTCGATCCTAAGGTTGGGAGCCGGCTAGGACGCAAGGTAGCAGAGTTTCTGGCCTTGAACCTAGAATCAGGACGTCAAGTGCTTGCCATGACCGGGGGAACTACCCTGGCTCAAGTAGCCCAAGAATTCACACCTCAATTAGGAGAAGGTCGAGACCTAGTCTTTGTACCGGCTCGTGGCGGGGTTGGGGGTTCTTATGATATTCAAGCCAACAATATCGGAGGCTTGATGGCTAAGCAGACAGACGGTCAATTTGTGCCACTCTTTATCCCTGAGAATATCGGGGAGCAAGTTTCGCAAGTACTACTCAACAATCCTTCTATACGTCATGCTGTTGAATTAAGTAAGACAGCCAATGTGCTCTTGTTATCGGTCGGCAATGCCAATGTGATGGCAGAACGACATGATTTAACGGCGGATCAGAAGCGATTATTGAAGGACCAAGATGCGGTTGGAGAAGCCTTCGGGGTATTTTTCAATCAATGTGGCCAGGAGGTCTTGCGTTTACCGAGATTCGGAATTCAATTCCAGTCTTTGCGTGAGGTGCCTCTCTTGATTACCGTAGTAGGCGGCGCTAGCAAGGCCCGCGCTGTAGAGGCTTACTACAAACTTATCCAACATCATGGGGTTCTAATCTGTGATGAAGGAATCGCAAACATGGTTTTAAGTGGGGCTAATACCCCGTTAAAATAAATTTTTCCTTAAGGAGGAAGTCAAATATGACAGTAAAAGTAGGTATTAACGGTTTTGGACGTATCGGTCGTTTAGCATTCCGTCGTATCCAAGAAGTAGAAGGTTTGGAAGTTGTCGCAATCAACGACTTAACTGATGCTAAACAATTAGCACACTTATTAAAATATGACTCAACTCAAGGTCGTTTCAACGGTGAAGTTGAAGTATTAGACGGTGCTTTCCGTGTGAACGGTAAAGAAGTTAAAGTTTTAGCTAACCGTAATCCTGAAGAATTACCTTGGGGTGAATTAGGTGTAGATATCGTGCTTGAATGTACTGGTTTCTTCACTTCAAAAGAAAAAGCTGAATTACACTTAAAAGCTGGTGCTAAACGTGTAGTTATCTCAGCTCCTGGTGGTAACGACGTACCAACAGTTGTTTACAACGTTAACCACAACATCTTAACTGGGGATGAAACAGTAATCTCTGGTGCTTCATGTACTACTAACTGCTTGGCTCCAATGGCTAAAGCTTTACAAGACAACTTCGGCGTTGTAGAAGGCTTGATGACTACTATCCACGCTTACACTGGTGACCAAAACACCTTGGACGCTCCACACCCTAAAGGTGACTTGCGTCGTGCTCGCGCAGCAGCTGTAAACATCGTACCTAACACAACTGGTGCTGCTAAAGCTATCGGCTTAGTAATCCCAGAATTGAACGGTAAATTAGATGGGGCTGCACAACGTGTTCCTGTACCAACTGGTTCTTTAACTGAATTAGTAACTGTTTTAGAAAAACCTGTAACTGCTGAAGAAGTTAACGCAGCAATGAAAGCAGCAGCTAACGAATCTTACGGTTACACTGAAGATCCACTCGTATCTTCTGATATCGTAGGGATCACTTACGGTTCATTATTTGACGCAACTCAAACCAAAGTAATGACTGTAGGCGACAAACAATTAGTTAAGACTGTATCTTGGTATGACAACGAAATGTCATACACTGCTCAATTAATTCGTACCTTAGCTTACTTCGCAAGCTTATAATCATAAGTTTCATATACGAATGTCGAGCTTAGTCGCATGACACTCTAGGCGGGGAAGTGACAAGCTTCCTCGCCTTTTGTTTATTATCACCGCTTTGGTGTTGAGGTCAGTTGCATCAGCAGGTTGACCCATCGCCAGGAAGAGTCACTGCTGTCAATTGATAACAGCACCAAATCGCATGCCCAAGGAGGTTTTTATATGGCAAAAAAAATCGTAACTGATTTAGATGTAGCAGGTAAAAAGGTATTAGTTCGGGTGGACTTCAACGTTCCGATGAAAGATGGCGTCATCACTGACGACAACCGGATTGTTCAAGCTTTGCCAACTATCCAATACTTAATCGATAACAAAGCAAAACTCATCCTCTTCTCTCACTTAGGTAAAGTTAAAACTGAAGAAGACAAGGCTTCTAAGTCTTTGGCTCCAGTTGCAAAACGTTTAGGTGAATTATTAGGTAAGGAAGTAACTTTCGTGCCAGAAACCCGCGGGGCAGCTTTAGAAGCAGCTATTGACGGTTTAGCTGAAGGCGATGTCTTAGTATTCGAAAACACTCGTTTTGAAGACATCGATGGTAAAAAAGAATCTAAAAACGACCCAGAATTGGGCAAATACTGGGCAAGCTTGGGTGACCTCTTTGTCAACGATGCCTTTGGGACAGCACACCGTTCTCACGCATCTAACGTTGGGGTGGCAAGCCACTTGGAAACTGCCGCTGGTTTCTTGATGGATAAGGAAATCAAGTTCATTGGTGGCGCGGTTGACAATCCAAAACGTCCATTCGTTGCGATCTTAGGTGGGGCTAAGGTCTCCGATAAGATTGGGGTTATTGAAAACCTCCTCGATAAGGCTGACAAAGTCTTAATCGGTGGTGGGATGGCCTACACCTTCTTCAAAGCAAAAGGCTACGAAGTAGGGCTTTCTCTCTTAGAAGCTGATCGCGTAGAATTAGCTAAAGAAATCATGGCCAAGGCTGGCGACAAATTAGTATTGCCAATTGACAACAAGGTGGCACCAGAATTTAGCAATGACGCACCAATTACAGTAGTATCTTCAGATGCTATCCCAGCAGATCAAGAAGGTTTAGACATCGGTCCAGCGACTGTTAAACTCTTCTCTGACTACTTACAAGATGCTAAGACCGTTGTATGGAACGGGCCTATGGGTGTCTTCGAGTTCTCTAACTTTGCTGGCGGGACCATTGGGGTCTGCGAAGCAATTGCGCACCTTGAAGGGGCAACCACTATTATCGGTGGTGGGGACTCTGCAGCAGCTGCAGCTCAATTAGGCTATGCTGACAAGTTCACTCACATCTCAACTGGTGGGGGCGCATCCTTAGAATACCTCGAAGGTAAGGAATTACCAGGGGTTGCTTCTATCTCAGACAAATAAGAATTAAATCAATCTGTGAAGGCCAGGGCTTCTTTCTAAGCCCTGGGACCTTCCGTAATCCTTAGGAGGATACTAATGAGAAAACCAATTATTGCAGGTAACTGGAAAATGAACAAAACCAACGAAGAAGCGAAAGCTTTCGTTGAAGCGGTTAAAGGTAAATTACCTTCCGCAGATCTTGTTGAAGCAGTTGTGGGCGTTCCAGCCTTAGTGGCTTCTGACGTTAAAACAAGCTTAGCTGGTTCAAACTTAGGTTTGGCAGTACAAAACTGCTACTTCGAAGATGCAGGTGCCTTTACAGGTGAAACTAGCCCAGCATCACTCAAAGCATTAGGTGTTGACTATGTTATCATTGGTCACTCAGAACGTCGTGAATACTTCCATGAGACAGACCAAGACGTTAACAAGAAGGGCTTAGCAATCTTCCGAAACGGCATGGTGCCAATTATCTGCTGTGGTGAAACCTTAGAACAATACGAAGCAGGTCAAGCAGAAGAAGTTGTTGAAAAACAAGTAACAGCTGCTTTGGCAGGTTTCTCAGAAGATCAAGTGAAAGCTTCTGTTATCGCTTATGAACCAATTTGGGCGATTGGGACTGGTAAATCTGCAACCAAAGAAGACGCACAAAAAATGTGTGCAGCGGTTCGTTCAGTCGTAGCTAAGAACTTTGGTCAAGCAGCAGCAGACGCTGTACGCGTACAATATGGTGGCTCAGTTAAACCAGAGAACGTGGCAGAATACATGTCATGCCCAGATGTTGACGGTGCCTTAGTCGGCGGTGCTTCTTTAGTACCAGAATCATTCTTAGCGTTATTAGAAGGTGTGAAATAATGTCAAAAGCTCCTGTAGCCTTAATCATCTTGGATGGCTTTGCTATTCGCGACGAAGTATTCGGGAATGCCGTTAAAGCAGCCAAGAAACCAAACTTTGACCGTTACTGGGAAACTTATCCTCACAACCAACTCAAAGCCAGCGGTGAAGACGTAGGCTTGCCAGATGGCCAAATGGGTAACTCCGAAGTAGGTCACTTGAACATTGGGGCAGGGCGTATTGTATATCAATCCCTAACCCGTATTAACATTTCCATTCGTGAAGGCCAATTCTATGAAATTCCTGAATTGGTTGAAGCGGTGAAAGCAGCCAAAGAATCAGGTAAAGCTCTTCACTTGATGGGCTTAATCTCTGATGGTGGGGTTCACTCTCACTACGAACACCTCTTCGCGCTCTTGCGTTTAGCTAAGCAATATGGCCTTGAAAAAGTCTATGTGCATGGCTTCTTAGATGGTCGTGACGTGGCGCCATCTTCAGGTTTAGACTTCGTTAAGAAGACTGAAGAAGTATTTGGTGAAGTCGGCGTAGGTCGCTTCGCAACCATTTCTGGTCGTTACTATGCTATGGACCGTGACAAGCGTTGGGAACGGGTGCAACTGGCTTATGACGCTATGGTTCACGGCAAAGGTGCCCAATTTGACTCTGCTGTGGCAGGGATTGAAGCTTCCTATAAGGAAGAAGTTTACGATGAATTTGTAGTGCCATTCGTGGTTACTGAAGGTGGTCAACCAGTAGCTGAGATTGAATCTGGCGACTCTGTTGTCTTCTTCAACTTCCGTCCAGACCGGGCTATCCAATTAGGGACTGCCTTGTCTAACCCAGCGTTCGAAGGGTTCGACCGCGGCGACTATCCAAAAGACCTCAAATTCGTGACCTTCACTGTATACAGTGATGATGTCTTAGCAGAGATTGCCTTCAAGAAGGTTGACCTCAAAAACACCATCGGTGAAGTCCTGGCCGATAATGGCAAACAACAATTACGGATTGCAGAAACTGAGAAATATCCTCACGTAACCTTCTTCATGAGTGGTGGCCGTCACGAGGAATTTCCAGGCGAAGATCGGATTTTAATCCCATCTCCTAAGGTCGCAACCTATGACCTCAAGCCAGAAATGTCTGCTTATGAAGTCAAGGATGCCTTAGTAGCTGCCATCAATGAAGATAAGTTGGATGCCATCATCCTTAACTTCGCTAACCCAGACATGGTAGGTCACTCTGGTATGTTAGAACCAACTGTCAAAGCAATTGAAGCAGTTGATGAGTGCTTGGGTGAAGTCGTTGACTTAATCTTAGCCAAAGGCGGTTCTGCCATCATTACAGCTGACCACGGGAACTCAGACGAAGTGGTGACTTTAGACGGTCAACCAATGACTGCCCACACAACGAACCCAGTGCCGGTTATTGTAACTAAGCCAGGGGTAGAGCTCCGTTCAGGCGGCCGTTTGGCTGACTTAGCCCCAACCATGCTAGATTTATTAGGGGTTGCGCAACCGGAAGAAATGACCGGGGAATCCCTCATTAAGAAATAGGTTAAAAAGCAAGAAAATCTTTGCATTTTGCCACGAAAATCACTAAAATAGATAGTGGCAATACTCTTAAGTAATTAAGAGGCTAATCAACTTTAAAGGAGAGAACAATATGCCATACATTACAGACGTTTATGCTCGTGAAGTCCTCGACTCTCGCGGTAACCCAACCATCGAAGTAGAAGTTTACACTGAAAGTGGTGCCTTCGGTCGTGGGATGGTTCCATCAGGTGCGTCAACTGGTGAATATGAAGCAGTTGAATTGCGTGATGGCGACAAATCACGTTACTTAGGTAAAGGGGTTTCTAAAGCAGTTGACAACGTGAACAACGTCATCGCTGACGCTTTGTTAGGCTACGATGTTTTAGAACAAAACGCCATCGACAAATTGATGATTGAATTAGACGGGACTCCTAACAAAGGGAAACTCGGTGCTAACGCAATCTTAGGTGTATCGATTGCTGTTGCTCGCGCTGCTGCTGACTACTTAAACGTTCCACTTTACAAATACTTAGGTGGCTTCAATACGAAAGTATTACCAACACCAATGATGAACATTGTCAATGGTGGTTCTCACTCTGACGCGCCAATCGCTTTCCAAGAATTCATGATCTTGCCAGTAGGCGCACCAAGCTTCAAAGAAGCACTTCGTTGGGGGGCAGAAATCTTCCACGAATTGAAATCTATCTTACACAAACGCGGTTTAGTAACTGCAGTTGGTGACGAAGGTGGTTTCGCTCCTAACTTTGAAGGGACTGAAGATGGCGTAGAAACTATCTTAGAAGCTATCAAGAACGTTGGCTTGGAACCAGGTAAAGATGTATTCTTAGGTTTCGACTGTGCAGCTTCTGAATTCTACGAAGATGGCGTATACGACTACACCAAGTTCGAAGGCGACAAAGGTGCAAAACGTACTTCTGCTGAACAAGTAGACTACTTGGAAGAATTGGTTAACAAATACCCAATCATCACCATTGAAGACGGTATGGACGAAAACGACTGGGATGGTTGGAAATTATTGACTGACCGTTTAGGTTCTAAAGTTCAATTAGTAGGTGACGACTTGTTCGTAACTAACACTGCTAAATTGTCTGAAGGGATTGAAAAAGGGATTGGTAACTCAATCTTAATCAAGGTTAACCAAATCGGTACCTTGACCGAAACCTTCGATGCAATTGAAATGGCTCAAAAAGCTGGTTACACTGCGGTAGTATCTCACCGTTCTGGTGAAACTGAAGACTCAACCATCTCTGATATCGCTGTAGCAACTAACGCTGGCCAAATCAAGACTGGTTCATTGTCACGTACTGACCGTATCGCTAAGTACAACCAATTGCTCCGTATCGAAGACGAATTAGGCGAAGTAGCTCGCTACGACGGCTTGAAGTCTTTCTACAACTTAGGTAAATAATTCTTAAGTAGGCTTGAGACTAGGACGTATGTCCTAGTCTCTTTTTGTTGACTTAGGGATTGGCGACTGACTAGATAGAGGACAAGCAAGCAGCCAGCTCCAGACCTAGTGTCTGAAGCTGGCTGCTTAAGTGCTTAGTTATAGTAGTAAGACGTGTTGTAGTTGTAGTCGTATTGATTGTAATAACCGTAGTTATAATTGTAGTTATAGTCATAATCATTGCTGTAGTAATAGTTGTAATTGTAATCATAGTTATAATCGTAGTTTTGATTATAGTTATAGTCATAGCTGTAATCGTAGTTGTTGTCATCACTACTATGGTAAGAAGGTGTTTCTTCTGAATGGCTTTCGCTTGATTCGTGATTGTTTGATTCTAGCTCATCTTCTTGGGAAACTGAACCTGGTTGGGATGGAGCAGGCGGAAGCGTTGCAGTCGTCATAACTTGGCTATCCTCAGGAGCCACAACAATAGGATCGAGTGGCTTGTAACCGTTGGCCATCGTGTCTTTTGGTTTGGTCTCTTGGCTAGCGAAGCGAGGAACAAAACCTGGTAAGCCTTGGCTTGGTCTTGGAGGCAGCGCGTCAGTCGTCATGACTTGGTTGTCCTCAGGCGCTAAAACAATCGGGTCAAGTGGCTTGTAGCCATTGGCCATCGTGTTCTTTGGTTGGCTTTCTTGGTTAGAGAAGCGAGGAACAAAGCCTGGCAGACCTTGGCTTGGTCGTGGGGGTAGCGTATCAGTCGTCATGACTTGGTTGTCCAGGGGGTCTAGGACTAATGGGGGAAGTTCAGCGGCTTGGACGTTAGCAGAAGCCAAAGCGCAAGCAGCAAGAGTTGATAGCCCTAAAAGGCTAATTAGGGATTTTTTCATAGGATTCTCTCCTTTACGTTTTGATGGACTGAGTATAGCATGGTTGATATGTATTGTAAACGAAAAAATTAAAGAAATTAATAAAATAGAAAACTTAATATATGTATATGAATAATAATAATAGCAAGGTTTAAAAAGGTAGTTTTAGTTATTTTAGGGACCATAAACCCTATTTATCTCGAATTTTATCTATAAAGGCGATTATTAGAATTTAATGTGTAGACATTTTATTTTAAATATAATCGATACAATTTTTAATTATACATTTTTTATGAGGATTTACTTTATAAAATAGTGGTACAATGGAGTTCTTTACTTGTGCAAAATAGCTGATAATTGTGTAAAATAGAAGTGACGAGAAGTGATGACGTCAGAGGAGCGCGAATAAGTGTGAGCGGAATAGGGGTACTATATTTTCTGATTATTGTAGTTGCCAATGCCGTAGGCAGCGTGTCGGGTATGGGCGGTGGTGTCATTATCAAGCCGGTCTTGGACTTTGTAGGCCATGATTCGGTAGTAGCCATCTCTTTTTATTCGACGGTGGCAGTCTTTACCATGTCTTTGGTATCAACCATACGTCAAGTTCAAGCGGGACGTAAGATCCAGTGGCAGCAAGTAGCCTATCTGGCCTTGGGGTCAGTTTTGGGCGGCTACCTGGGTAATCAAACTTTTGAGTTTTTGCTTAAAAGAGTAGCACAGGCCAGTCAAGTTACCCTGATTCAAATCGTAGTGACAGTTGCGCTGTTAGTTTTTGCCATGATTTACACGCGCATCGAAAATTTACATTGGTCCAAGCAAGGGGCGCTATGGTATAGTGCAGTAGGCTTAAGTTTGGGATTTTTTGCTAGTCTATTAGGAATCGGTGGAGGACCCATTAATGTTTCCTTGCTTATGCTGGTTTTCGCCATGCCAATCAAGGAAGCAACGGTCTATTCCATTGCGACCATTTTTTGTTCCCAGTTAACTAAGTTAGTGACCATTGCCTGGGGAACAGGCTTTGCCCGCTATGACCTGTCGATTTTGGTATATATTGTGCCGGCTGCCATAATAGGTGGTTTATTGGGGGCTAGAATGTCTCGACTTCTATCCGACCAAGCTGTTCGCCGGGTCTTTCAATGGGTGGTCTTGCTAGTCATAGGGATTAATCTCTATAATGCCTACCAAATATGGCATTAGGAGTTGTTAGCTTGCCTAATATGTGGTATTATAAGGGGTAGAGATTTTCGAAAAGGAGGAAGTACCTTGTCAGAAGTATTGACTGTTGCCTTAGTCATCGTATCAATTATTCTAATTATGTTGGTCATTATGCAACCATCTAAAAGTAATGCAGCAAGCTCATTGTCAGGTGGTAGTGCCGAGAACCAAATGAGCAAGACCAAGGCCCGTGGTTTTGAGGCTTTTCTCATTCGCACCACTGTGGTATTTGGTGTCTTGTTCTTTGTATTAGCCTTAGCACTCGCTTATTTCTCTTCTAAATAAGTTGCTTAAGTTTTAGATCTCTGACCTTAGACTCAGAGGTCTTTTTTCTTGAAAAGGAGGAATGATTATGCCCCTCTCTAAGGGTGCCTATTATTTAGAAGCTCCGGGAGCACGGCTTGGTATCATTCTCTGCCATGCCTACACAGGTAGCACAGCTGACGTAAGACCCCAAGCTGGGTTATTGAATCGTCAAGGCTACGGAGTACTCTGTCCCTTATTCACAGGGCATGGGACGACAGATATTCAAGATATCTTAGATGCTGGACCTGAAATCTGGTGGCGTGACTTGGAAGAGGCACTAGCCTTTATGAAAGAACGCTACGATAAGGTCCTAGTCTTCGGCCTATCTATGGGTGGAGTTATGGCCATGCGCGCCCTTTGTGAGGCGGATAGTCAACTTGTTGGTGGGGGCGTCTTTAACTCGCCAGTGATTAGTCGCGATGGCCTACAGCTAGAAAATCGCTTCATGTCTTTTGCCCGCTACTTGGCAGAAAAGCGAGGCGATTTGCCTGACTATTTGCAGACGGAAGAAGCAGTGCGGACTGCCCACCGTCAACAGGTAGCGGACATTCAAGCTTTCGCTCGTGGTTTTGAAGACCAACTCGCTTCGATTGAACTACCTGTCTACATTGTTCAGTCGGCCCAAGATGAATTAGTGGATCCAGAAGCGGTCTATGATTTGCTAGAGGCTCTGGAATCTGCCAAAATCAGCTTCCACTGGTGTGAGGATAACACACATGTCATTACCACCAACCGTAATCGTTCAGACTTTGAAGCTAGCTTATTGCAATTTATCCAAGTATTTGATGACTAAAGAATTTTAATTTAAAACAAAGGAGGTGCATGAGACGCTATGAGTGCACTCACAAGCATTGAAAAAAGAATTTTGTCCTATTTGAAGGACCAAGAAGCGGGGGCGACTGTGACAAGCCAGTCATTGGCCAAAGCCCTCAATTACGGTGGCACCAAGATGTATAAGAAATTGGTGCGTGCCATTAATTATTTAGAAAGTATCGGAGAGCTAGAGCAGACCAAACGAGGCCATTATCGCCTTAACGCCAAGACTGCTAAAACAGTAGTGGGGACCTATCGAGCTAATGCCCAAGGCTTTGGTTTTGTCACCTATGCCGAAGGCCAGCCTGATTTCTTCGTTCCTAGAGGCCGAGCTTTGAATGCTATGCAAGGGGACATGGTTGAGGTTGAAGTCCTGAAATTGGCCAACCCTCAAACGGGTAAAGGCTCAGAAGTTCAAGTTTTACGCGTACTAGAACGTGCTGTGAGCCAGTTGGTAGGGGAATTCGTCGCATACCCGAGCGAAGTCCGTCAGGAACGTCAGGCTCTGGGCTATGTCTTACCACAAGGTGATTACAGTGACGCCGTCCGGGTTGAAATCGACCCAGCTGGGATCCAGCCTGCTGACCATTCCATTTGTATTGTTAAGATTAGTCAGTATCCGACAGCAGAAAACCCTCACCTCTTACGAGGTCTAGTAGCCAAGGAAATTGGCCACCGCGATGAGCCAGGTGTGGATATCTTGTCCGTTCTCTATCAATTCGGAATTCCGCATGAGTTCCCAGAAGTAGTTAAGGAAGCGGCTGAGGCAGTGCCTCAGAGCTTATCGGCTCAGGACCTTGCCAATCGGGAAGATTTACGACAAGAGGTTATCCTGACGATTGACGGGGCAGATGCCAAGGACTTGGATGATGCTATCTCGCTTGAACGCCTAGATAATGGCGACTATGTCCTGGGTGTTCATATTGCCGACGTGTCCTATTATGTTGAAGAAGGTTCGGCCTTAGATCTGGAAGCTTATCAGCGAGGGACTTCTGTCTATTTAACTGACCGAGTTGTGCCAATGTTGCCGCAACGCTTGTCTAATGGGATTTGTTCCCTACATCCTCATGAAGATCGCTTGACCTTATCTTGTCAAATGGTCATAGATAGCCAAGGGCAGGTTAAATCCCATCGTATTTTCCGCTCAGTCATCCATTCTTCTTACCGCATGACTTATGATGATGTCAATGCGATTCTAGAAGGAGATGAGGGGCTGCACCAAAAATATGCGCCAATCGTGGACCTTTTAGAAGATATGAGTCAGCTCCACCATCTGCTGGAAGCCAGACGGATTAAGCGAGGGGCGTTAGATTTTGATGCGCCAGAAGCCAAGGTTTTGGTCGATAACCAAGGTCATCCGCTAGATATTCAATTGCGGGAACGAGGCGTGGCTGAACGCCTGATTGAGTCCTTTATGTTGGCGGCTAACGAGACGGTGGCAAAGCACTATATGACACGTGACTATCCTATGCTCTATCGGGTCCATGAACAACCTGATTCAGAACGTATGCAGCGATTCGCTGAGTTCATTACAGCTTTCGGCATTGTCCTCAGAGGTAAGGTAGAAACCATTGCGCCTAAGCAACTGCAGCAAGCCCTTAAGCAAGTTGATGGGCAAGACTTTGAACAGGCTGTGTCCACTATGATGTTACGTTCTATGAAACAAGCGCGCTATAGTGAGGAAGCCCTAGGTCACTATGGTTTGGCAACGGCTGAGTATACCCACTTTACATCGCCTATTCGTCGCTACCCAGACTTAATTGTTCACCGCCTCATTCATGCATATCTGGATAAGAAGCCAAGCCATCAGGACAAGGCTCGTATTTTTGATAAGTTGCCTGGCATTGCGGAACAAAGTTCTAAAATGGAGCGCCGGGCCATTGATGCCGAGCGTGATGTGACCGCCATGAAAAAAGCTGAATACATGCTAGATAAAATCGGGCAAGAATTTGAAGGGGTCATCTCTTCGGTGACCTCATTCGGTATCTTCGTTGCCTTGCCTAACACAGTAGAAGGTTTGATTAGCCTTAAGGATTTGACGGGCGATTATTATGAGTTCGATCAGGTTCATCTCTTACTAGTAGGGCAAAGAACAGGGCGAATCTTCCGCATTGGTCAGAAGGTTAAAGTACGCTTGGAAGCTGTTAATGTTGGCGAACGCGAAATTGACTTTAGCTTACTTGAGGCTGAACCCGTGACTGGCTTAGATGTAGACTTGGTCCTACAGCGCAGTAAGCAAGCCAAAGCTGCTAATAAGTCGGCTAAAGGTAAGACTCAAGACAGACAGCGCCAAGCCAAAAAGCTTAAAGGCACTGGTAAGCAGAAGCGTGCGACTAAAGAAGACAAAGTCTCTAACAATAAGTCCGGGGCTAGCAAGTCCAAGGGCTCAAAAGCCAATAAAGGCCGTCAAGAAGACAAGGGAAAAGCCAAATCTAAGTCTGCTAGCAAGCGCCATCGCAAGGAGCTGTCTGAGCATCAAAGCAAGGACAGCCGTCAGGCCAAGAAACAGTCTTTTGCTAGCGATAAGGCTAGCAAAAAGTCAGCTAAGTCTGCGGAAAACAAGTTCAAGCAATTTAAGATTAAACGCAAGCAGCCTCAGGCGAACCGCCTAGGCTAGCTCCTGCGGAAAAGAGGTGACTGATGTCGCAAGATAAGCCCTTAGCTCAGAATCGTAAGGTGCGTCATGATTATGAGATTCTCGAAACCTATGAGGCAGGCATGGTCTTGACCGGGACAGAGATTAAGTCTATTCGCAAGGGTAAGATGAACCTCAAGGATGGCTTTATCTCCATTCGTGACGGGGAGGCTTGGCTGAAGCAGGTCCATATTAGCCCCTATGACCATGGTAATATTTTTAACCATGATCCGGAGCGTGACCGTAAGCTTTTGCTTCATAAGAAAGAGATTCAGACTCTTCACCGCGAAGTTCAACAAAACCGGATGACCTTGGTACCACTAAAGGTTTATCTGGTAAGAGGACGGGCCAAATTACTCTTTGGCCTTGCGCGTGGTAAGAACAAGTATGATAAGCGTCATGCCCTCAAGGACCAACAGGCCAAACGGGATATTGACCGCGCCCTTAAAATCAGATAAGCAACTGGGACCATGGGTCCCAGTTTTTTTTGTATGGAGAAAACCACCAGCAATGCTGGTGGTTCCGGAGAGCTTACAGCGAGGTAAGCAAAAAGACCTCCCAAGTGGTAAACTTAGTGTAGGTTTCCCGACCACACAAAAAGAACCAGGGAGGTATCCTTATGAAAAAGGACAATGATAGTTTAGCACACACAAGTTGGAATTGTAAGTATCATATCGT
>NZ_KI535340.1:339219-407660 GCF_000160075.2 Abiotrophia defectiva ATCC 49176 | reverse complement strand
ATTTACCATCCCAACTTGCGGACTACTAACTCTGTCGAACGTTTGAACCGTGAAATCAGACGGCGGGATAAGGTCATTGGCGTCTACCCTAATGTCGCTTCTGCTGAGCGACTGATTGGCGCCATCCTCATTGATTTAAACGATGCTTGGCAGGCTAACGCACGCCCCTTCCTGGTCAACTTCACCAAACGCAAATAAGCTATAGGACAGCCTACATATTTTTACACAGGATTTTGGACTTGACTTACTTATCTAGTCAAAGGCCAGCTCAATAAGATGTTGGAGCGCTTAGACGGGCGAGACTTTGTCCAAGTATCTAAGAGCGCCCTGCTCAATATCAACCATCTGCACACGCTTGAAATGGGATTTTCTGGCAATATGGTGGCCTTAATGACCCACAAAATCAAACTTGGCGTTAGCCGCAAATACCTGCCAGCACTCAAGCAAGCGCTGGGCATGGGAGGGATATAAGATGTTAAAAACACATACCTTAGCCTTCGTCAATGGCCTTCTGATTGGCTCACTCACCTATCTGCTCTGTACCTTGGTCTTCCTCCGAACCAGCTCCATTAGACCTGCTGAAGTGATTGCAGTGCTTATCATGAGTGGCCTTATCGGCCTTGTCACCCTTCACTATCAGGAGTGGGAAGAAGATCATAACCTAACGCTGGCCTTGTCTCTTCATTTTGCCTCTATCCTAATCATTGTCGGTATTACCGCCCTCTATACTGGATGGATTAGCTTTACTTGGCAGGAATTGCTGCCTTTTGTTGGTGCTGTTCTAATCATCTACATCTTAGTCTGGCAAGGCATGATTTGGCATCGCCGCTTAGATGTGGCGGCCACCAACCATCTCATTCAAAAACGACGTCAAAAGTCTAACTAGCTATTATTAAAATAAGCCCTCCCTAGGAAATCCTAAGGAGGGCTTGTTTTTTTATTGATAGTAGTCGGAGCCATTTTGCAAGATTTTGCGCTGGCAATAATTTTGCAAATTCTCTAGCTGGCGTTGATGCTCATCCGTCCCTAGGCGGTAGCTTCTGCCTTGGAAGGTCAGGACTAAATTCAAGCTCTTGACCCGCGTCTGGCCTGTGCGACCTACACGATAACGGTGCATCTTGACCTTGACTAAATCAGACCAGGAATGACGATCCTCGCGATCCCCTACGCTAATAGCAACTTGGCTACCCAAGTCTCGTATGACAACTGGACGGCGCCAGATTTTCTCATAGGCCCACTGAACTAAAGCAGATGACCCCAAGAGCCAAATCACGAAGACTAATATCAATAAGGCTTCATGGGCTCCTTCTGGCGTCCTTTTCCAGAGCAAATCGAGTAGGGAAAGTAGCCCCCAACCTAGCAAGGTCATAAAGACCAGAATCAGCCCCACAATGGACCAAAAACGCACGCCATAGACATGACTGACTCGCAAGACCTTGCTGAATTCTAGCTCTTTATTTTCATGATGTGTCTCCATGTCTGACTCGCCGTCCTTTCATCTAGGCTTATTCTACTTAGTTCAAACTTTCCAGCAAGTGGCTGACTTGCTTCTCTGTGTCTATTTGGCTTTCTTAGACTTTTTGCGTCTATTTCTTATTTTACTCTGGCAATAATGTTGGAATTTTGTCAAATCTGTTATATATTCATCCGTCCATAGGCGATAGGTTCGCCCTTTGAAAATCAGCAATAGAGTCATGGTCCTGGTTACAGAATAACCACCTCTCTTGTTAGATCCAAACTCCGCCTTGACCTTGCGCAAGTCGTCCCAGGCATGACACCTCTCTCGATGGCCTACCTTAATGGCAATTTGACTCCCTATATCGCGCATGGTAACTGATCGGCGCCAGATTTTGTCATGAGTCCGAATAATCAACGGAGCCGCTATAAAGGGCCAGGCAAGAAGCATACATGAGCCTAAGACTGGCTGCCAGCTTCTGGGTGAGAGCTCAAACAAGAAAAGTAGTCCCCAGCCCACTAAGGACATAAAGATTAGCACCAAGGCCAGACCGGACAAAAAACGAACCCCTAAAATTTGGCTAACCCGCAAATCTAGGCTTAATTTCTTCATAGCTCGTTCTCCCGTTCTTTCATCTAGGCTTATTCTACTCTAGTTCAAACTTTCCAGCAAGTGGCTGACTTGCTTCTCTGTGTCTATTTGGCCTTCTTAGACTTTTTGCGTCTATTCCTTATTTTACTCTGGCAGTACCGTTCTAGGCTTCTCAAGTCTTCTATATGATCATCCGTCCCAAGGCGATAGGTCCGCCCTTTGAAAATCAGCACCAGATTTAGACTCATGACGGGAGAGGCGTAGTATCTACTTTGCCCTTCAGTCGACACCTTGACCTTGCGCAGGTCGGCCCAATCATGACACTTTTCTCGTTGGCCCACCTTAATGGCAATTTGACTGCCGATATCGCGTATGGTAACCGGTCGGAGCCAGATTTTGTCATAGGACCATCGAACCAGAGGAGCCGAGATAAAGGGCCAGGCAAGATAGAAACATACGCTTAAGACTGGCTGCCAGGTTTTGGGGGAGAGCTCAAATAAGGAAAGTAGCCCCCAGCCCACTAAGGACATAAAGACTAGCAACAAGACTAGAACGGACAAAAACCGCACCCCAAAAATATGGCTAACCCGCAAATCTAGGCTTAATCTCTTCATAGCTAGCTCTACTCTCCTTTCACATAGGCTTATTCTACTCTAATCGCCTCTTTCTAGCAAGAAGAAGACGCAAAAAAAGACCGCCTCAGGCAGTCTTTTCTTGCTAATAAAATGGATTGAGTTGATAGGTGTAGGTTTTGTGACTACGCCCCCGTTTACCGGCACCCGCATGGCCAAATTCCAGGAAGGTCAGATACTTCTCCTGACGTAATCGGAAGGCTGTCATGCCCACATGGCGGAATTGGGGATGATTGAAGACATCGAAGATGGCTCGCACATCCTTAATGGTAAAGGTGCTTGGCAGAAGCGACAGAACCGTCGGATGGTACTCCAACTTGTTGGATAGGCGTCTCACGGCTTTGGTGATAATCAACTCGTGGTCAAAGGCCAAGTCGTGAATGAATTCTTGACTCTCACTATCCACTAACAAGAGAGCTCCTGACTCGGTCACCGAGAGATTGGCCCAGCAAATGGCGCTGGCATCATCCCCTGCCACCGCCTCCTGACCGCTATCATAGGGCAGGTAGACGATATGGGCCACCGAGACCACCCAGGCGCGTGGATCGCGCCCCGGACTGGCAAAGGTCTCCAACTGCTCAATTCGCAGCGGATCCAAGGCAATATGAGTTTCCTCTAGCACCTCACGAATGGTGGCCTGAGTGGTATCTTCGTCTGGTTCGACAAAGCCACCCGGCAAGGCATAGTGACCCAAGAAAGGATGGGCCTTACGCTTGATTAAGAGCAATTGTAGTTGGGGCGCCTCCTCTGGGTCGGCCTGATACCAACGTAAAATCACATTGTCTACCGTTAAGGCTGGTTTGGGATAGTTGGGAAATTCCTGTTTTTGGTACCAGGACAAAAACTCCTCCTGACTGGCCTCAGTCTCATAATAGTGCTTTTCGGCTTGAGGGTCCTTAAATTCAGGCATGAAGTCCCTCCTTATTGATTGGCCTGAGCTTGTTGAATCCAGCGATACATGCCGACAATGCTGTTTACTGTGAAGAGCAGGTACATGACCACAATATCGACGGAGCCATCAGTGCCCCACCAAAGGTAAATGGAGAAGAGATTGGTAGCAATCCAGAAGAGCCATTGTTCGGCATAGAGCTCGGTCATTAACTTCTGACCCACCACATTGGTCCCATCAGTCACAGAGTCACGGAAAGGTCGATTAGCACCGATAGACTTATAGGCTAAGCCCATGAGAAGCCAAACAATTGCGGTTTGAGCTAAGGCAATAATCCAATCCACCAAGCCCATGCGACGGGACTTGACATTAGTAGGTGTGTCTTCTACTTGATGGATTTCTTCTTGACGCTTACGGTCTGCCATAAGCCAGACATAAAGGCCAATCGGTTGCATAACTACGAAGTAGGCATTTGTTAAAACCTCACCATAGAATCCATTACCGATAGCTAAGAATAAGTAAATACTGGTCGTAATGACACCAAAGAAGTAATTGGATTTGCGGCCCTCAGCTACCAAAATCACGTTAATAACCCCTGTAATAGAAGCGATAAAGCCTAGCAAGGTTGAATCTGGGTCGCGCAAAGCAACAATAATTGGCACAATGGACATAATGATTAAATAAGCCCATTCCAGTGGGGTACGGCCCACTACTAAGTCCTCATAGATGGCCTTAACTACGCCAGCAAAGCCTAATTTCTTGGTGTCGCCAGCCAAGACTTTGAGGTTGCGCCCCGTTACCTTATAGCCTGATGTGCAGTAATCGTGGAGCTTGGTCCACTTAGTTTTAAAATTTTCAACAATTGACATGTTCTATACCTCCTGATTCAATAGGTTTGCAATTTCAATTTTGGCTGTTTCATAAAGACTTTCGAAGAAGGTCTGGCCTGGCTTAGGATTACCCAAGTAGACAATCTTGTCAGCCAATCCCGCTTCTTCAAAGAGCTGGATGGTTAGGGAGGTGAAGGCATCGCGGGTTTCTTCATCCGCCATGGTCATGTCCCGAACCCCATCGTCCACATAGTCCGATTGTGGCAGAACAACGAAAATCTTATCCCATTTTTCTTTCTCAATCATGGATTGGTAGACGTCTGTCAAGGCTTGGAAATCTTCCTCAGACAGGCTGTCCTTGAGGTAGTACTCCGCATAGGCCATGGTAATGGTCGAGTTGGTATCAGCGATGATGAGACCATTATTGGCCGGCGAGTCAATCAAGTCCGAAGTCTGGCGGAACTGGCCAGTAAAGAGATAGGTGTAGTCGTTCTTGTCCAATTCATCATCTAAGACATTATAGCGTTCCTGGTACTCGCGGGCATATTCCGGTGACCAAGGGCAACCGAAGAGACGTGATAAATCCCGCGACAAGGTCGTCTTACCGTTGGAAGCAGAGCCTGCAATCAGAACGTTGGTTGAGAAGAAACGACGGAATGGCTTGGCAATCTGATGCCAATGGGCACGAGGATTATTCCGAATCATGGTCCCTGAAATCTTAATTAGGGAACGGTTTACTAGGACTACTTCCCAGTCAGGTCGCAATTCATTAATCTTAACCTTATACTCTGTCTCGCCACAATAGACCACAATCTTAGCTTGCTTAGCTTGGCCACTGAAGGTCACATACTGGGCAATGGACTCATCGATCTTGGCTAGCCACTCTACCCAACCATTAGGATAGGCCGGAATATGATTCTCATCCAGCTTATCAACAATGACTAAGTCATCGTAGCGGAAGGTCTCGCGTGTATAACGGAATCTCTTGCGTAGACTCAGCCCGATTAGATCCCCTCGATCCCCGTCATAACCTGATACGATGGTTAGGACCCCATCATTGTGGCGCTTGGCCTGGTTAATAATATCAATATGCCCAACGTGTAGCGGGGCGAAAGTCCCAAAGACGATACCAAGGGACGTCACATTCTCTAACTTCTTTCGTTTTACCATTCTCTAACCTCTTTTGCCCTATAAAGTTAGATGCTGACTTTAATCAGGCCTAAAATTAAGTCAGACTCTAACTTTAATTTTCCAAAAATTAAATAAGTTAGACGCTAACTTAATTTAACTATAACACAATTGACATATAATGTCTACTGCTTTTCAGAAAAAGTCGCTTTATTTCTGAATCAATTTGGTATACAATGGTAGTATGAATCACTTTAGGCTCGTAAAGTTTGTTGTAACCTCACCCTAACAGGGTTATGACATCGACTCGTAAAGGAGGCAGAATATGCGGATAGGCATGGTCTTCGAAGGCGGCGGGATGCGCGGCTTATACTCAGCTGGTGTCCTCGATAGCCTGATGGCAGCCCAAATTCCCGTGGATGAAATTGTGGCTGTGTCTGCAGGGGCCCTTTTCGGGGTCAATTATGTCAGTGGTCAAATAGGCCGAGCTTGGCGTTATAACCAGCGCTATCTTGGCGACAAGCGTTACATGAGTCTCAGCTCTTGGCTTAAGACTGGTAACTATGTCAACAAGGACTTCGCCTACTACCAAGTCCCAATGACACTTGATCCTTTCGATAACGAGCGCTTCAAAGCTTCCTCGACCCGCTTCCATGCGGTGGTTACCCATGTAGCCAGTGGTAAGGCCGAATACGCCTTGATTGAGGATGCCTTTGACCAGATGGAAGTCTTAAGAGCGAGCTCTGCTCTGCCCTTCGTCTCTAAAATGATTCAGCTAGACGCCAGCCCTTATCTAACCGGCGGCGACTATCTCGACGGTGGTATTAGCGATAGCATTCCAGTTCATTACGCGCGCCAACTGGATGTCGATAAGTTAATCGTGGTCCTTACCAGACCCGCCTCTTATCGGAAAGCCACCCGCACCAATCCACTCTATTCAATCGTTTATCGACGCTTCCCGGCTTTGGTCCAAGCCCTCAACCAGCGTGGTTATCACTATAACCAGACTCTGGACCAGATCGAAACCTTGGAAGCACAAGGCGAACTTTTCGTCATACGCCCATCTGCCCACCTAGAAGTTGGCAGATTCGAACGCGAAATTCGAGTTCTCGAGTCACTCTACAACTTAGGTCGTCAAGATGGACAAAACCAAATAAATCCCCTCGAAATTTACTTACAAACGTAAAAAGGAGATATTTATGGTTAAAGTTATATTTGTTTGCTTGGGCAACATCTGCCGTTCACCAATGGCAGAGGCTATCTTCAGCCATTTAGTGGCGGAGGCAGGTCTGAGCGACAAAATAGCAATCGATTCCGCCGCGACCAGCCCTTGGGAAATTGGTAAACCCATGCATGAAGGTGCTCAAGAGCGCCTCAAAGCTGCCGGTATTCCGATTCCAAAGCATGTCGCGCGTCAGCTCAATCTCGAAGATATCAAAGCTGATTACATTATCGGTATGGACGAACCCAATATTCGGGCTATCAATTATCTGATTGGCGCTCGCCCAAGTGGTGAAGTCAATATGCTCTTGCACTATGCAGGGGAAGATACCCAAATTGCGGATCCCTGGTATACCGAAGACTTCGATACTGCTTACACTGAAATCTATCGTGGCTGCCAAGCTCTCTTGGCTTTCTTACAAAAACGTTATCAGTTTAACGAAGAAGCCCCTACGATTTAATTTCTGAACTTAAGGCCTCCTGACAAGCTTGCCTGTTCAGTCAATCCCCTAGCCGTGTCTCTGTAAGCCGACAGAACCACCCTAGCATCGGTTGATTGCCCAGCAAGCCCCTCAGGGGCTTTTTATTTTGAATAAGAAAAAGCGAGCCCCTTTCCTGCTATTCAGGAAAGGGGCTCGCCTATTTTATGGCTTGCTTCCTAGTGGAAGTCTTTAATTCTTAGCTTTGACCTTGCGATCTAAGCCTACAATGGCCATGGCTAAGCCCATGAGGCTGGTAGCTAACCAGAAGAAGCTGCCGCTCTCACCGGTCTTAGGCAATTGACGTCCACCTGGACGGTTATTTTGGCCTTGAGAACCATTGCCGCCAGAATGTTCGTTGGATTGACTAGCATCCGGATCGCTTGATTCTTGACTTGAAGCTGGATCATTTGAAGTCGCGCTTGAGCTTAAAGCACTCGACTCGCTTGAAGTTTCGCTTGAGCTTTCTGAGCTAGACTCGCTTGACTCTTCCTTAGCCTTAACATTTGGTTGGTAACGTGCAGTCACGCTAATACCAGATTCATGTTGGAAGACTACCTGAGCAGCTTGTGGTTTACCCACAAAGTCCTCATTTGGTTGGAAGGTCACGAGGCCGGTTAATGGATCCACAGTGTAAGTCCCAATTTGCTTGCCATCTGCATCCAGAGCTGGCACAGAGCTTGCATCGGTTGGTGCTTGAGTTGCTGGATCTACTAGGCGGGCTGGTTGGCTAGCACTTGGCGTGATAACTTGGCCGCTGGCTTGATCTCTAGCTCCTAGCTGACCAGTTTGAGCCTTGCCTTGCACATCTTCAGATTCAGCGTCAACTGGTAGGATATCTAAGACATGCGGTGTGTAAGTCCCTTTGGCTGGAGTGCCGTTAGTATCCACACGGACGATGACAACTGGACTTGCTGTGCCGACGAAGTTAGCTTCTGGTGTGAAGCTAATGGTCCCGTCGTTGGCTACTTCATAAGTACCTTGGTCCTTCACTGTCAACTTCTTGCTGCCATCTTCGAAAGTTGGCGCGACAGCTGGATCAATTGGCACTTGGTCGTGACCAGGCGTAAAGCTTGGCTTACCTGTTTGGACTTGGCCCTTGTTGCCATATGACTCAACTTGGTTACCAGTTGGCGTTACAGGTGTCACAGTAGGTGTGTAAGTGGCAACAACTGCAAGGTCTTGGTCATTAGTAAATTGAACCTGAGCTGGAAGAGGAGTTCCAACAAAGTCCTTATTCGGTGTAAAGGTAACTTGACCAGTTAGGCGATCTAAGACATAGGTCCCAACTACCTTACCGTCAGCATCCTTAGCCTCTAATTGATCATTGGCTACTGGCTCTTGAGTTGCTGGATCTAATAAACGAGCTGGTCGCTCAGCACTTGGTGTCAGCGCCTTTCCTGTCGTTTGATCTTTGGCACTTGGCTTGCCAGTTTGTACCTTACCTTGGATGTCTTCAGAAGTCGCATTTTCTGCTACTAGGTCTAAGACATGTGGCACATACTTACCTTCTGCTGGAGTCCCGTTGACATCGCGACGGATGATGGTCACTGGATCAGCAGTCCCGACAAAGTCAGCTTCTGGTGTGAAAGTAATCAGACCTTCTGGTGATAGGGTGTAAGTTCCTTGGCCAGCAACTGTCAATTGATTTTGACCATTGCTGAAGGTAGCTGGCACACTATCATCCATTGGGACGCTATCGTGACCAGGGGTGAAGCTTGGTTGACCAGTTTGGGTTTGACCCTTGAGGCCATAGCTTTCTACCTGGTTACCACTTGGCGTTACGGCCGTTACACTTGGCGTATAAGTAGCAGTCGCAGGGGTACCGTTCGCGTCTTTGGCTTGAACGGTAACTGGATCTGGAACTCCTACGAAGTCTTTCTTAGGTTGGAAGGTGACCGTGCCAGTCAGTGGATCTAAGGTGTAGGTCCCGATTTCTTGGCCGTCCTTAGTCGCTGGAATGCTAGTTTCAGTCACTGCTTTCCCTGCTACTACAAATTGAGCTGGTTGATCTGCATCAATCTTGATTGGTACATCAGGGTGGCCTGGCGTGAAGCTTGGGGTGCCTGTTTGACTTGCCCCTTGCAAACCACTTGAAGTTGCTGGACTACCACTTGGCGTTACCGCCGTAACGATTGGGGTGTAAGTAGCAGTAGCTACCGTCCCGTTGACGTCTTGGCGTTTAACCGTAACTGGTGTGGCTGTCCCGACGAAGGATTTTTCAGGGACGAAGGTTACTGTGCCATCTTTGGCAACCGTGTAAGTCCCTTGCCCTTCTACCTTCTTCTCAGTAGAACCATCTTCGAATCTAGCGTCAACCGTGTCATCCATTGGTACCTTATCTGATCCTGGTGTAAAGACGAGGGTAGCAGATTGGGTCTTCCCTTGAATGTCGGTTGTAGTTTGATTGTCACCACGTGGTACAACGGCAGTGACGGTTGGGGTGTAGCTTGCCTTGGCTGGTGTGCCGTTAGCATCTTTGACCTCAACTTGGATTGGTTCTGGGGTGCCGACAAAGTCCTTGTTAGGTTGGAAGGTGACGGTCCCAGTCTTAGGATCAATGGTGTAGGTCCCGACGGTCTTGCCGTCTTTGACAGCTGGTAAGCTAGTCTCATTGACTGCTTGGCCTGTTGCAGGATCTACTAAGCGAGCAGGTTGCTCATCATTAATGGTGATTGGCACATCTGCATGTCCTGCTTCAAAGCTTGGCGTACCTGTTTGAGCTTGACCTTGCAAGCCTTCTGAAGTGACGCCAGTTCCGGTTGGCGTGACAGGTGTCACGGTTGGCGTGTAGGTAGCAGAAACGGCTACCCCGTTAGGGTCTAGTACTTGGATGGTAGCTGGTTGAGCTGTCCCGACAAAGTCCTTGTTAGGTTGGAAGGTAATCAGGCCTGTCTCAGGAGTGAGTGTATAGGTCCCGATAACCTTGCCATCTTTATCCTTGGCATCGATTTGGTTAGCGTCTGTAACCGCACCATCTACCACGAATTTAGCTGGGTTTTGCGCAGAAACTTGAATGGCTTGATCCGCCCCACCATTGTTAGGGTCTGGATTATAGGTGAATTCTGGTTGGCCAGTTTGAGCCTTACCTTGGATATCTTGACTTACCTTGTCAAGGCCTTGACGGCTAGTTGGTAAGACAGTTGGCGTGTAGTTAGCCTTTGCTGGAGTCCCGTTGGCATCCTTAACTTGAACTGTCACAGGATCTGGTGTCCCTACGAAATCAGCTTTAGGTTGGAAGGTTACTTGACCTGTCTTAGGATCTAAGGTGTAGGTCCCGACTTCCACGCCATTTTGCATAGCTGGCAGGCTGGTTTCAGTCACTGCTTGGCCACCTACAAAGAATTGTGCAGGTTGCTCATCATTAATGGTGATTGGCACCTTGGTATCCCCTGGCGTAAAGACAGGTTGACCAGTTTGGCTAGCCCCTTGGAGGCCACTTGAGCTAACGTCCTTACCAGAAGGCGTCACGCCCGTTACATGAGGTTGATAAGTGGCGGTGACTGTCACATCATTAGTGTCGTGCGCTTGGATGGTAGCTGGAACTGGGGTGCCAACATAATCCTTATGCGGCGTGAAGGTCACTTGACCTGTTTCAGAGTTGAGCTTGTAGGTCCCGATGGTTTTGCCATCCGTATCCTTGGCATCAATTTCTTTTTCTTGAACCACTTGACCATCAACTACAAAGACTAGGCTGTTCTCTACCAGTGGCACCGTGACAGCTTGGCCGTCAATTTGTGCTTGGCCTGGTGCGAAGCTTACAGTCCCTTCTTGGACTTGACCTTGTACATCAGTAGTTTCAGCATTGGTTGAAGTTGGCGTCGCATCGACAACCGTTGGGGTGTAGGTCGCTTCAGCTGGCGTGCCGTTCTTATCCACACGGACAACGGTTACCGCTTGGGCTGGCCCTACAAAGTTCTTTTCAGGAACGAAGGTAACCGTGCCATCAGCTGCTACTGTGTAAGTCCCTTGGTTGTCTACCTTGAGGCTTTCGACCAATTGACCTTGAGCATCCTTCAATTTAGCAGGCACCTGATCATCCATTGGCACATCTGCATGGCCTGGTTGGAAGGTTACTTGCTTGCTTTGGCTAGCGCCACGAATACCAGTTGAAGTTGCGGGAACACCTACTGGTTTTACGCCCGTTACATGTGGCGTGTAAGTAGCCACAACAGGCGTGCCGTTCTCGTCTTTGGCTTGAACTTGAACTGGTACTGGGTCACCTACAAAGTCCTTGTTAGGTTGGAAGGTTACCTGACCATTTTGGTTGAGCGTGTAGGTCCCGATTTCCTTACCGTTAGCATCTTTGGCAGGGATGGTCGTTTCAGTTGAAGCCTGGCCATCTACCAAGAATTGGAGAGAGTTTGCCGCCATCGGCACAGTATAATCTTGGCCATCTACTGCGGTCGTCCCTGGGGTAAAGGTTAATTGTCCTACTTGTTCTTTACCTTGGATATCAGTTGTTTCAGCATCCTGTGCACTTGGTTTAACGGCTAGGACATGTGGAATGTACTTGCCACGTGCTTTGGTGCCATTCTTGTCGACACGGACAACGGTCACGCCGGTGCCGTCACCGACAAAGGTTTTTTCTGGGGTGAAGGTGACGGTCCCGTCTTTGGCAACACGGTAGGTCCCTTCTTTAGGAATGGTGATTTCTTTCTCACCATTGTCAAAGACTGCATCCACTTGGTCGTCCATTGGCACTTGCTCATTACCCGGTGTAAATTCTACCAAGCCTGATTGCTCATGACCTTGAACGTGAGTGGTTTCCTTGGTGCTGCCGTTTGGCACAACACCTACAACAGTAGGCGTGTAGCTAGCATCAGCCGTCATGTCGTTCTTATCCCAAGCACGCACGATAGCAGGTGCTGCGGTTCCGACAAAGTCCTTGTTAGGTTCAAAAGTGACTTGACCACTTGCTGGATCAAGTGTGTAGCGTCCGATTACCTTACCAGCTGCATCTTTGGCATCGATTTGGGTTTCTTGGCTTACTGCACCATCTACTACAAAGCGTAGGCTATTGTCCTTAAGTGGCACTGTATAGTCAGTTCCCCCAACATTGGCAGTCCCTGGAGTAAAGGTCAAGGTAGTGCTTTGAGTCTTGCCTTGAATATCTTGGGTCTCCTTGTCTTGACCACTTGGCTTGGTCCCGACGACTGTTGGTGTGTAAGTTGCAGTAGCTGTCTTGTCATTGGTATCGCTGACTTGAACAGTCACTGGATCTGGTGTGCCAACGAAGTCTTTCTTAGGTTGGAAGGTCACTTGACCCGTCGATTGGTCTAAGGTGTAAGTCCCGACTTCCACACCTCCGCTAAGAGCTGGCGTTGAAGTCCCGTCAATGGCTTTCCCATTGACTACTAGACGGTAGCTATCAGCCTTAAGTGGCACTTCTACCTCTTTACCCCCAATGGTAACTTTACCAGGTGTAAAGCTTGGCGTGCCGGTTTGGCTAGCACCTTGAATGCCTTGTGAAGTGACATCTTGCCCTGTAGGCTGTGTCCCTAAAACATTTGGCGTGTAGGTCGCAGTCGCTGGCGTGCCATGTTCGTCTTCAACCTGAACCGTGACTGGGTCTGGTTGACCTGTAAAGTCCTTATTAGGTTGGAAGGTTACTTGACCTGTTGCTTGATCAAGTGTGTAGGTCCCGACTTGTTGGCCATTTTTCAAAGCAGGTGTTGAAGTGGCTTCCGTTACTTGGCCATCCACCACTAGGCGATAGCTGTTAGCCTTGAGCGCCACCGTAATTGCTTGACCATCAATGGTGACGGTCCCCGGTGTGAAGTTAGGCGTCCCGGTTTGGCTAGCGCCTTGAATGCCTTCTGAGGTCACATTCTCCCCAGTAGGTAAAGGTAATTTGTTAGTAATCGTAGTGGTGTTACCGTTAGATACGACTTCCTTATAGTAACCAGCTGGTACATTAAGCTCATCCGCGCTGTACTCAATCTCTTTAACATTGGTGATGATTGGTAGGTCTGGGATGGTAATTTCCCAACGGTCCGCTTCCGTGATATCAAGTGGCTCACGGTAGTCTTGGCCGTTTTGCTTGAGCTGAACCTTGATTGGAACCCGTTTGCCTAGACGGTTATTATCGTCTTCCCACTTCTTAACGACATAGTAAGGACGAACCTTACGTTCATTGGTAATCTCGTAGACATGCTCGTCTTCATTTGAGCCAGGGTTAGTAGCATCATAAGAAGAAGTGATATTGTAGTCCAAAGCATAACGTTCTGGCAATACTTCACGCACATCGTAGTCAGTCACGTTAGGATCTAACAATTGGCCGTTGTCCAGACGCTTGAAGATCCCCTTCCAGCCATTGGCTTCGTTCAGGGTCATGCTTGCTAAAACATCGCGTGGTTGACTCTTACGGAAGAGTTCAAAGACTACTTGGTCTAAGTTTTTCTCTTTGACCCATTTCTTAGCAACTGGAATATACTGTGGTAATTGGTTAACAACCGCATTGGTATCCCCGAAGCTAGTCAAGTCATTGGCATCCCGGTTGGTTGAGAAGAAGTTAGTTGCTTTCTCACGGTTAATGTAGCCGTTAGTGTAGGCAGGTGCCTTCATTGGTACATTGAAGTTGATGATTTCACCCGGCTCTACCACTTCCCCTTGGTTTAAGACAATCTTGATAGCTGTTACCTGGGTAAAGTCAGCGACTTGATCAGCCGTCATCCAGCCATCACGCCCTACTTCTTGACCCGCATTCTTGGTCATGTCAGCAGCGGTATGATAGTAAACCGTGTATTTTTCTGGCACTGTTAGCGGGCCAGTTAAGAGGTTAGAGAACTTACTTGTATTAACATCCCCACTATATGGTAGGCGGTCATACAAGACAAAGTGTCTCATTGGCAGAACAGAGAAGTTCCGTGTTTGCAGACGATAGTCGAAGGCTTCGTCATAATCAGTAATAACTGGTTTGGTATGGAAGCTTTCCCCTTTGCGGCGAATGTATTTAGTAGAAGCAATTTCGGATGGTAGGTTAACCGTAGTCACTGAGGAAGCCCCGATTAATTGAGCTGGTGTCTTACCATTGACTTGAATACCGAACTTATTATCTACTAAAGAAGTAGATTTGATGCCATCAGGGAGTGGGTCATATTCATCAGAAATGAAGTAAGCATGGTTATCTTCGTTATTATTAGCATTCTGAATCTTACTTGGAATGGCCCCTTCATTGATGGTCCCTTCTACTAAGATTGGGAAGTTAGGTTTTGTCTCTGAGAAGGCTGGAATAGTCCCTAAGTCGATAATGACAGCCGTCCGACCCGAATTGTTATAGTTTTCCACTACTTCAACGTTCTTAATCTTACCCTTGTCAGCTGCTAATTCTTCACTAGCACTCTTGAAGGTTACCCCTTGAGGTAAGATATCAATAAACTTGGCGTTACGGTAAGCGCGGGCTGGCGAAACAACGAAGTTAGAGAAGACTAGACGATAAACAACCTGCTCACCTAAGGTACCTGTTTGGTTGACTTTGGTGGTTTTGTCGAATTGAACCGTCTCTTCTAGTTTATCCGCGATAAAACGAGCTGATGAGGTCAACTGTCTAGGTCTTACTTCTGAGCCGTCCTCTGTTTCCAAGGCCACATCTAAAGTAGCCGTGTTGTTATAGAACTTTTCGTCTGTTAGGGCCTTAGTGTTATAAGGGTCTAAGAGACGAGTCCGGTATTGCAAGGCGAAGCCTGTAGTTGGCATATGTTTCTCACCTGCAGGCAACTTAATCCGAATCCCCTTGTATTTACGGGTAGCGGCAACGGCCTCGGTATCTTTAATTTCCCCACTTTGGACCTTGGCAACCTGTTCTTGAACTTGGCCCCAAGCTTGGTCATCAATATTCTCAATAGAACGCTTAGTACGCGATAGGGTATCGATATAGGTTTCACTGCCATCCTCCCCAACACCGTAAATCTCTAGCGGAATATTTAAGGTCCCGCTCACGGTCAGGCTGTATGGGTACATACGTGGATCCAATTGAGTATCTTCCATAACCAGTTGCGTTACCGGCAGAGCGGATGTATTCCGGAAGGCTAAGCTCCAGAAGGCTTCCACCACATGGTTGGCTTGTGGCTGCAAGCGGAGTCGGCTAGCATTATTGGCAATCTTACGGAACATACCGGCAGGCACCAATTCACTCGTTAAGGTAAATGGCACATCATCATTCAAGACAGTAGCAGGTTCCGATGGTCCTTGTTGGTAGGGGGTCATGGTTAATTCTACATTGTTCTTGTGAACGATTTGTTTGTTACCATTTTTATACTTAGCATTAGGGAAGGACAAACGCAGACGCACATTACGCAGAGTGGTCTCAGCCCCACCTGAAGCTGGGTCAGGGTTAGTTACCGTATAAGAAACTGTCCCATCGCCATTATCAGTCCAGCCTGGGTTTTTAGCTGGGTCAAAGGTTGCGGTTAAGGTTTGGCCACCCACCCCTTCATAAGTAGGAAGGGTATCCTTGATGACAATGGTCTCATAGGAACGGTAGGTTTGATTAGCTCGGTATTCCTGAATAGTTTGGTTGGTAATTCCTTGTGGTGACAGGAAGAAGTAGAATGGTACGTCAGCGGCCTTACTGTTAAGGTAGTCCCCGCCATCAGTCTCCCCACCATAGACGTCTTGTTGGACGAACATATCTAAGGTGTTACCTTTGACTAATTTTTGCAATTGTGGCTTATCTGCTTTGACATTAAAGGTCAAGTCAGAAGATGGGCCTGCAATGACACGACGGTCTGCCTGGCGAATGGCCACGCGAGGTTGAACACTGTAACCATCTGGTGTTAAGCGATCCTTAAATTTAATACTAAATGGGAAACTCCCTGAGGTTGTCCGATCGATGGCGTTAAGAGGCACCGTCAAGAGGTAGTTATCCCCATCTTGAGTCAGAACCCCAGCTGCCTTGGCCACCCCACCGGCCGTTGCTGCCATGGTCTCCACATACTTAGCAGGGACCCGAATCTCAACATAGGCACCCTCTAGAGTATCATTGAGACCTGAACCATCGACTGCCACTTCCCCTACGTGGGAATTCGTGGTGTACTTAGCATCTGTCCCCGTGTTGTTGTTGAGGCTCATTTTTAAGACCCCATTAACATCTGCGGAACGAAGACCAGTCGAACCAGACTCACTACTTGATTCCTGACTGGATTCTTCTTGAGCTGGAGCAGCTGGCGTTGGACTGGTTGGAGTTGGATTTGGTGTCACCTCCTCCGGCTTGATTTCTTCAGAGCTGACAGGTGCCACGATAGGGGTCGTAGCGGTCTCTTCAGCACTGGCTTCTTGCGCATAAGTAACCACAGTTGGTAGAAGTGTCCCCATAATTAAAAGGACTACCGCCAAGAGATGGTAGAACTTACGCATAAATTGACTCGTCAATTTCATTAAATCCTTCCTTTCTTTCAAAATCGTTACGAACAATAAATTCTTTCGACAACTCATTATACACCATCAGAATAGGATTTCCAATAGCTTATATTAAGATTTCAAAGGCAATATCTGCTAGTTATTTTTATGAATTATTACGATATTGTTGCGACAGTAATAGTCTATACATGTAAAGTGAGCAAAACCGCCTTTTATGCCTCTTTTTTTAAAATGATTTTTTGACAACCTAAACAAGACAAAAGCGTCCTATAGCCCATTGTCGCTCCTTTAGAACAAATAAAAAGCCGAGACCTGAGTCTCGACTTTTCTTAGTTTTCTTGATAGAGGACAGTCAGTACCGCATCAAAAGCGTTCTGAGCAGCTAGCGCCAGGCTATCCTTGAAGAGTCGAGGAGCCTGGGCGCCAACATGATCTGAGATGCCCCGAATGTTGAGAACCTGACAAGCTGAACTTGCTAGGACCTGAGCTAGGGCGGCACTTTCCATATCAGAAGCTAGGAGGCCTGGTTGCCGTTCCAGGATTTCCGCTACCCTCTGAGGATCGCTCATAAAAGAATCTGACGTCGCAATGGTGCCCACATGAACCTGATAGGACTTGCCTGCCCCTTGGAAATGAGCCAGAAGATTAGTCAGCAAGTCAACTGCGACCGGGTAATGGGCTGGCATTTGTGGCACCTGCCCCCAAGCGTAATTGAAGCCTGTAGCATCTACATCACTATAAACGAAACGGTCACTTATGACTACGTCACCTAAGGCCACGCTTGGCTCAAAGCAACCCGTCGACCCAGTATTGATGACTAGGTCTGGCCCTACTTGGCTTAAGAGCCAGGCAGCGCAGGCGGCAGCATTAGCCTTACCAATGCCAGACTCTACTAAGTAGAGCTGACTAATCCCGGTCCCCTCAGGTGGGTTGACCGCTTCTATGCGAGTCTTAGCCTGTTCAAAGACTAGCTGCTTGGCCCCAAAATGTTGGCGGAAAGGCGCCAACTCTTCCTGCATGGCCGCTACGATGGCTACTTTCATTATTCAGCTTCCTTCCAGACATCTTTAATGTCTTTTTTCACTTCTACCTTGGTCCCCTCGAATTTTTCCTTGATGAATTCTTGGACCTTAGGCGTGTGATAGAGTTCCACTAGTTTAAGTAGATTCTCGTCTTTTTCGCGGCCTTTCTTGACGGCGATCACGTTAATGCGTGACTTGGTTGAGTCGTTGATTTCTTCCTTGTAGATGGCATCCTTGAGAACGTTGAGGCCGCCTTCCAAAGCAATGGTGTTACCGAGGTCCACATCGTCTAAGACACGAACCGCTGTGGTGTCATCAATTAACTTAAATTCTAGCTTCTTAGGGTTTTCGATGACATCATCGGGTGTCCCCACGCCATCATCAAAGTCAGGTTTGAGCTTGATTAGGCCAGCAGACTCCAGCAAGCGCAAAGCCCGAGTAGTGTTGGCTGGGTTATCAGCCAAGGCCACCACGGCCCCTTCCTTGACTTCCTCAATCTTCTTGTATTTCTTAGAATAAATCCCCATTGGCTCGATATAGGTGGTCCCAATCGGTACCAAAGCATTGTCGGATTCCTTATTGAAGGCGTCTAAGTAGCCCAAAGATTGGAAGGCATTGGCATCCACGATACCATCCGCCACAGACTTGTTAAGTGGCAGGCCCCCATCAATTTCTTTGACCTCAATCTCTAGGCCTGCTTTCTTAGCTTCTTCTGACTCAGCAATGAACTTCCAGACATCGTAGTCAGAGCCAATACTGCTGACCGTGACCTTAGTCGCAGCAGATGCAGGTAAAGCCGCGCCAAATAGGCTAAAGGCAGCGAGTGTGGTAAGGGTAACTTTCTTGGCAAAACTTTTAATGGACATATGTGATTCTCCTTTGATGGCTGATTTTTGACGGGAGAAGACAAAAAAAGCCCGTCCTCCCCTAGGGAAAAGGACGAGCGTCACTCGTGGTACCACCTTCATTCACCCTGTCGTCACCGACAAGGCCTCTGTGAGTCCGTTAGGACTCTGACATGGTAACGGGTGCCCCCGTGCGCTAGTTTAACCCAAGCGCCCACTCTGAGACCATTTGCAAGGAGATCCTAGGCTTGCTTCCACCCGCTACAAGCTCTCTAGACAAGGATTGATCCCTACTCTTCTCTTCAACGTGTTTCCTATGTTTTCACTATACCTAAGTCCCAAGCCAGGGTCAAGCTATGCTGTTAGACGAAAAATCTAGCATGTGTTATAGGCAATAGTTATAAGCCCCCATAAACTAAAACAAGCACCCCAACTTGGCCATAGGGTGCTTGTCAATCTTTATCTAGTTAGGTCCTAGAAGAGTTCCTTATAGAAGGCAATGGTTTCTTCCAAGGTTGGGGTGAATGGGTTACCTGGTGCGCAGGCATCAATCATGGCATTCTTGGATAAGTATTCGAAGTCAAAGTCTTTTTCTTCAATACCTAATTCGGTTAACTTCTTAGGAATACCCACTGTTTCAGACAATTTTTCGATTTCGCTAATGGCATAAGCAGCGCATTCTTCATCTGATTTACCTTCAACTTGTAAACCTAAGGCCTTGGCCACATCACGGAAGGCAGCTGGTACGCGCTTAGCATTTTCACGTTCGATCACTGGTAATAACATGGCACAGCAGACACCGTGTGGTAAATGATAAACTGCCCCTAGTTGGTGAGCCATTGAGTGGACATAACCTAAACCAGCGTTGTTGAAGGACATACCACCTAAGAAGATAGCGTTGACCATGCCTTCACGGGCTTCAATATCATGCCCATCCTTCACTGCTCGTGGCAAGAATTCCTTAATCAATTCGATTGCCCCGATAGAAAGTTTCTTGGTGACGCCATAAGCACCCGGTGTTACCAAGGCTTCTACCGCGTGAGTCAAGGCATCCATACCAGTTGCAGCTGTTAAAGCTGCTGGTTTAGATACCATTAATTCAGGGTCGTTAACAGAGATCAGCGCCAAACTATTCTTGTCAACCATGACCATTTTAACCTTACGTTCTTCGTCGGTAATGACATAGTTAATGGTAATTTCAGCAGAAGTCCCAGCCGTCGTGTTGATAGCCACAACTGGCAAACCTTTCTTAGCTGATTTGTGCAAACCTTCGTAGTCTTGAGGCTTACCACCATTGGTTGCCATAACCGAGATACAGCTCGCTGCGTCTTGTGGTGAACCACCACCGAGTGAAATGATGAAGTCGCAGTTGTTTTCTTGCAAGGCCTTGAGACCATCCAAGACATTCTTACATGAAGGGTTAGGATCGACATCTGAGAAGACGACATAGTCGATTCCTTCTGCATCTAAAGGTTTCGTCACTTTAGGTAAGATATCGCTAGAAGCAATGAAGGTATCCGTTACTAAGAGAGCTTTCTTGTAGCCTAATTCTTTGACGTAAGAACCAACTTCATTAATCACCCCTTTACCGATTAAGTTAATAGCTGGTACATAAAATGTTGACATAATTGTTCACTCCTATTGCAATTTTTGACGTGGCTAGAGTACGCCTTTTTTCAAAATGATATTGCCGTATAGGGCGGTCTCCCCGCTTTGGATAACGAGATAAGCATCTTTGGCTTGTTCATAGAAGGCAAACCGCTCAATTTCTTTGATTTGATAGCCTTGGTCTTGGGTCTGACGGTCTAGGATGGCCTTGTATTCCTCCCAAATGACCGGAACCGTTGGGTCCCCTGGCACCACCTGCATTAGGCCTGCTTGGTAATCACTGTAAGGATCCAAAGGCAGGAGGGTCAGAATGGCATCCAAGAGTTCTGGGACCCCATGACCGTCCGCACGAATGACACGCTGGCCTAGGCGATGAGCTGGGAAGTTGGCGTCGGCAATGACTAATTCGTCCCCATGACCCATTTCCATCAAATATTTGACTAAGTCTGGACTCAAAATGGCTGGTATATGTTTAAGCATTTATTGACCACCTTTCGTCAATTCCAGGTAGCGAGCATAGATTTGGTCACGATTAGGCAAATCCGCTACCTCATAATCATGTGTTGTTTCACTGTTTTTAATTAAGGCTTGGGCCTCGTGGCGGGTCTTAATCTCGCCCAAGGTTAAGAGTTGGGCTAAGATATTACCCAAGGCACTGCCCTCGATTGGCCCCGTCCGGACAGGACGCCCGGAAAAATTAGCCGTTAACTGGCAGAGCAGGCGATTTTGAATGCCGCCACCCACCATATGAATGGCGTCGATGCTTTGTCCGGTCAGTTGCTCCAACTGATCCAAGGTCTGCCGATAAGCAAGAGCCAAACTTTCTAGGACCACTCTGACCACATGTCCCTTGGTTTGAGGGACTGCTTGGTTGGTCAGACGACAACGTTCCTTAATCTTAGCTTCCATATCATGAGGCGAAGCGAAAATCGCATCATTTGGATTAATCCAGGTTTGGTTGTCGGTCACTGCTTGAGCTAATTCTGCCATTTGAGCGAAGGACAATTCCTCACCTTGCAAGCGCCAATCACGTTGCAGTTCTTGCAGAATCCACAAGCCAGTGGTGTTCTTGAGCAAACGATAACGACCGTCGAAGCAGCCTTCATTGGTTAGGCCGGCTGCATAAGCAGCTGAACTCAAAACTGGTTGATCCGACTCCAAGCCTACCAAGGACCAGGTCCCGCAAGAGATAAAGGCCGTTGGTTGGTCGCTAGCATAAGGGATAGCCAACACAGCTGCCGCTGTGTCATGGCCTGCCCCTGCAATTACGTCAAAAGGCTCAATCTTGAGCTCTTGGGTAATGCGTGGCGACAATTGGCGCAAGATGCGCCCGCCTTTAATCACCTGACCGAACCATTCCTTAGGAATCCCGAAGCAATCTAGAACCTTGTCTTCAAAGCTCCCCGCTTGGCTGGATGATAACAAGCCAGAAGTGCTGGCAATGGTATACTCGGTTGCTGCTACTCCACTGAGTAAGTAGTTAATCAAATCCGGCATAAAGAGGACCTTTTGGGCGATCTGCTTGAGATGTGGTTTTTCCTGTAAGTCCGCATAAAGCTGTAGGACCGAGTTAATGGTCGCTGGCTGAACCCCCGTCAAGTCAAAGAGCTTTTCTGGCGCCATGGCTTGATAGAAGTCTGCTTCATAAGAACCCATGCGGTTATCACGATAGCAGTGTGGCAGGTAAATCATATCTCCCGCTTGATCCAAGTAGGCATAGTCGACACCCCAAGTATCCACTGAAATAGAACGAATAGGAATGTCATCAACTTGGGTCGCCTTCTTGATGCCGCGTTTGATTTCATTTTGTAAGTGTAAAATATTCCAGTACAAGCCATCATTGAGGCTGACCGGTTCGTTAGCGAACCGGTGCACCTCAGTGAGTTGGAGGGTCTGTCCATCATAAATGGCTTGCATTACGCGACCTGAGCTCGCCCCCAGGTCAATGGCCAAAAGTTTCATGCGCGTCATGGCATTCGCCTCCACTAGAGTTTACATGGTTTTCTTATTCATATAAGAGGGCTTTGATTTCATCAGAGTCGATGTTCTTAGCGTCATACCACTTGGACCCAGTGTCCACGTCTTTGACTTCTTTACCTTGAGCTGCTTCAACCGCTAATTTCACTGCTTGGTAACCGATTTGGATTGGGTCTTGGGTAACAGAACCTACAAAGATCCCTTTGCGGATAGCATCTTGTTGGAGGGCCCCAGAGTCAAAACCAACTGCTAAGATCTTGTCTGCCCCTAATTTAGATTCAGAGAAACCACCGTTAGCGTTGATGATGGCCTTAGCTGCAAATTCGTTAGAACCGTAGATCGCAATAGTGTCTTCTTTTTCTAAGACAGTAGAAGCTTCCGTCTTACCAGCCGCATCATCTACTTGAGCAGGCACGCGCACTTCGATAATGACTTTAGCATCTGCTTCCGCTACATTGTTCTTGAACTTATCGTGACCTACAACTGCCACTTTAACGCCCTTCTTCTCAAAGAGTTCTACCATCTTGTCGATAAAACCTGAAGTACGTTGGGTGATAGAGAGGGAGTTGGCTTCTTGAGAGATAACCCCAATACGAACTGGTTTATCTTTGACCTTACCTTCTAACATTGGGAAGAGGTGTTCAGCTGCATTCCCACCTGCTGCGTGGTTATCAGTTGAAGCAGTCGCCTTGATTGCCCCTTCTGGTGCCCCTGGAACCCCAGAGTCAAACCCAATGATTGGAATGTTTTTGCTGAGCGCCATGTTGATGGCATCTAATTCAGCTTCTGTATCCAAGGCTGCTAAAGCAATGGCTTTAGGGTTCTTGTTAATGGCGTTGTTCAATTGTTCCAATTGTTCAGCAATAGCTGTTTCGTTTTGTGGCCCAACGAAGTTGATCTTAGCACCTAATTCGCCAGCAGCTTTTTCAGCCCCTTTGTTAACAGCTTTCCAGAAGTCATGTTGGAAACCTTTGGCGATAACTTCCACGCGGGTTTCTTCAGCATGTGCGACAAAGCCAGTGCTGGAAACACCACCTAAGGTCAATAAGGATGCAAAAGCTGCGATAGCAAGTTTAAATGACTTTTTCATAATAGGTTGCTCCTTTTTATGTGTTTTTTTAGAGTGGGTGAGCCATGACCTCAATCCCTCATAATGACTAGGCCATAGTCATCTGACCCCTTGATCCTATTTTTTCTTGTTTTGACGAATCAAGATATCGGAGTAGACTGCGATAATCACGACGAAACCAGTAATGAATAATTGGTAGTGCGGTTGTAAGTCGATATATGGCAAACCAATCTTGAGGACTGACATAATGAAGACCCCAATAATGGTCCCAAGTACTGACCCGACCCCACCGGCCAAGGAAGTACCCCCGACCACGACACCGGCGATGGCATCAAGTTCCATCCCGTTCCCGGTACCTGGTAAGATAGTAGAATAAGTCGCTGCATAGGCAATCCCTGCTAGACCAGCGAAGAGACCACTAATGACATAAGCCATAGCTTCCCATTTAATAACGTTAACCCCAGATAGGCGGGTTGCTTCCTTGTTAGACCCGATAGCGAAGATATAACGCCCAATCTTAGTCTTGTTAAGGACAATGGCAGCGATGATGGCAATGATAATGAGGACAATCAAACCAGTTGGGAAATTATCCTTGGTCCGGAACAAGTCCTTGTACCAGCCTTCGCCTGTACCCCGTAATGGGAAGGTCACACTCTGAACGTTGGAGACGATGGAAGAAAGCCCCCGTGAAATCATCATGGTACCTAAGGTCGCAATAAATGGTGGCAAACCGAATTTGGCAATCAGAATCCCGTTAAATAAACCGAATACACCCCCTATCACTAAGATTGCCAAAAGTGAAAGCCAGAGTGGCCAGCCTAGTTTGGTATGAAGGACCCCACCAATAATGGCCGAGCACATCATGACCGTCCCAATTGATAAGTCAATCCCTGAGGTAATGATAACGAAGGTTACCCCAATGGCTAGGAACCCAATGTAGTAAGATGCATCTAAGATGCTGACCGCTGTATCAAAAGAGCGGAAGGATTCGCTGGAAATTGCGAAGAAGCCAAAGATGACAATCAGGGCAATCAGCGCAATCAGCTTTTGTAAGCCGACTGTTTTTTCTAATTTCATCCATAAGGACTGTTGATCTTTCATGCTTATACACCTCTATCTGCTAGTCTAGCGGTCAGTCGCCAAGGCCAGAATCCGTTCTTGGGTTGCCTGGCTGATGTCGAGCTCACCGGTTTTTCTGCCTTCACACATGACGACAATTCGGTCACTCATCCGCAAAACTTCGGTTAATTCTGAAGAAATCATAATGATGGATTTGCCTTGGGCAACCAAATCATTCATGAGACGGTAGATTTCACTCTTAGCCCCGACGTCAATCCCACGGGTTGGTTCGTCGAAGATCAGGATGTCACTGTTCTGTTCCAACCACTTAGCGATGACGACTTTTTGTTGGTTCCCCCCTGATAGGTTGCGAACCAGCTGCTTGGAGGATGGGGTCTTGGTCTTAAGGGAAGCGACGAAACGGTCGCTGGCTTTGACGATTTCCCCATCGTTGATTAAGCCTGAGTGAATGTAGGCATCTAGGTTAGTCATGACCGTATTATTGGCGATGGTCATATCCACGATACAGCCATAACGCTTGCGGTCTTCTGATAGATAACCAATCCCATTAGCGATGGCATCTTGTGGTGACTTGATGGTTACTTCCTTGCCCTTGATGCGAATGGTACCGCTGTCTTTTTGGTCTGCACCAAACAGCAACCGCGCTACTTCGGTACGCCCTGCCCCCATGAGGCCAGAGAAGCCGAGGATTTCACCCTTGTGTAACTTGAAGCTGACGTCTTTGACACTGGAGCCAGCATTGAGATGTTCTACTTCGAGCACCACTGGCGCATCTGGTGCCACCGTTGAGGCAGCCTTTGGATCTTCGTAAATAGTCCGACCAACCATCATGGCGATAATTTCATCCTTGGTCGTGTCTTTGGTATTAACGGTCCCGACATATTCCCCGTCCCGCATGACGGTTACGCGGTCAGTAATCCGCGCAATTTCATCCATCCGGTGGGAAATATAGATAATACCGACACCTTTGGCCCGTAAATCATCAATAATGACAAAGAGCTCATTGATTTCAGATTCGGTCAGGGCAGCCGTTGGTTCGTCAAAGACAATGACCTTGGCTTCCATGGAAAGGGCCTTGGCAATTTCAACCATTTGCTGCTTACCGACGGTCAGATTACCGACTTTCTCTGAGGGGTTAATGTCTAGCTTCAAGAGGTCGAAGAGTTCCTTGGCCTTCTTAATGCTAGCACTGTCGTCTAGGAGGAAGTGGTTCTTAACGGTTTCACGTCCGATAAAGATATTTTGAGCCACGCTCAGGTGGTTCATCATATTCAATTCTTGGTGGACGATGACAATCCCGGCATCCATGGCATCAATAGGACGAGTAAAGGCAACCGGCTTTCCTTGGTAGAGGATGGTGCCTTCGTTGGCACCGTAAATTCCGGTCAAAACCTTCATGAGGGTGGACTTACCAGCCCCATTTTCACCCATTAAGGCATGCACTTCGCCGGCCCGCAAGTCGAAATCGACGCCCTTGAGCGCCTTGACAGGGCCAAAGCTCTTGACGATGCCTTTCATTTCTAATATGACTGGATGACTCATGCAATTTCACCTACTTTTTTTTCCAATTTTTCTAACTTTTCTTCTAGGGTCTTGATGGTCTGAGCTTGGCCAATCAGGATATCGGCGACTTGCACCAATAAGTGGCTGTTCATAAAGTGATCCTGAGCATGAACGGCTAAGAGGCTGACAGGCGCTGCCTGACCTTGAAGCTCTGCTTGAATCAGACCCGTCTGAAGGTTATGCGCCTCAATATTGAGGGCTTGGGCTTGAGTCAACAAGTCTTGACTAGCCGCTGCGTCTCCCTCTTGGGCGGCCTGAATGGCGGCCAAGACTTGACCGGTGGCCTTAGAGGATTTGAGAATCAGCTGCATCAAGGCTTGACTTGGGCTTGTTGCTTGGACATCCTCACTCATGGCTGACGCCCATCAAGGTTTCGGCCTGACGGAGCACCGCTTCCCCTTGCATTAATTCGAAGTCTGAATCTGAAATGACCCCTACAGGGACAGATAGATTAGCCTTAGCCTTTTCTTCTAAATAGGCTAATTGTGGGCTGAGGAGTAAGACATCAATATTCTTGAGGTTGTTAATCCCGGTAATTCCAACTGAATAGAAAGAGTAGTCCAGTTGATCCTTGTGGATGGTTTCGTTGATGCGTTCAACCAACATAGAAGTGGTCAGCCCACCCACGCAGGCTAAGATAATCGTTTTGGTCATGGTGACCCTCCTTTTCTTAAAGCTGCGTCCTGGGGGCTAGCTTGCTGAAACCCAGCCCCGCTGACGCCAAGTGCTTAACTACTTATGAATTGGGCCTAAGGTTTGGCAAGCGCGATAGTCCGCTGCTTCCAAATCTTCTGTACCGAAGAGACTCCAGTTCTTAGGACGGAAGATATCTTCTTCTGCTACGTTATGCATGTTGACTGGAATCCGTAACATGGATGCTAAGGTGATCAGGTCTGCCCCAATGTGGCCGTAAGAGATCGCCCCGTGGTTAGCCCCCCAGTTATTCATGACATCATAGACAGAAGTGAAGGCACCCTTGCCGGTCAAGCGTGGTGCGAACCAAGTGGTTGGCCAACCTGGATCGGTCCGGTTATCTAAGGTATGGTGCACTTGATCAGGCAATTCTAAGGTGTAACCTTCCGCAATTTGTAAGACTGGTCCTACGCCCTTGAGAAGGTTGAGGCGAACCATGGTCACTGGCATGCCGCCCTTAGTCAAGAAGCGAGTTGAGAAGCCACCGCCACGGAAGTATTCGCGGTTAGCTGGTGGGAAGTCTGTATTCGCCAACATGGCATCGACTTCGCTTTGTTCCAATTCCCAGAATGGCTTAATCACAGCTTGCCCATCACGACTAGCTTGGCCGGTACCATCGAGAGTACATGAGCCAGAGTTAATCAAATGAAGGAAACCATTCGCTGCATGACCTTCTAACTTATGACCGGTTACCCGTTCGACTGCTTCAGGACTCCAGTAAGTCCGTACATCAGCGAAGATTTGTGGTGTATTGGTCAAGAGATAGTTGAAGAGCATGGACACGCCGTTGAGGGCATCATTTTCAGTGGCGAAGATATAAGGCTTACGGATACCATTCCAGTCAAATTGCGTGTTAAGGAAGGTTTCCATGAAGTCCCCGTTAGGGAAGTGGTCAGTCCATTGACGTTGGCCTTGGAAACCAGCCACTAGGGCGTGGTGACCTACCGCTTCTTCTTCAAAACCTAGTTCTGCCAAGCGAGGGTTACCTTGCATGAGGTCGCGTCCAATCATGAACATCTTAACAACGAATTCCCATTGTTTTGCTTTTTCTTCTGGTGATAGGACTAAGTCCTCACGGTTACGGTCCTGGCCTTCTTTGATGTTGGCCTTCACCCAAGTCATGGCGCGTTCAAATTCTTCTGGGTCATAGATGCCACGGTCAATCCGGCGGGTGAATTCGGTCATGTCGACTGATTCATTACGCATACCCAAGTATTCTTGGAAGAAATCTGGGTTGACGATTGAGCCCCCAATCCCCATGGAGACACTCCCCATTGACAGATAAGCGGTGTCGCGCATCAAACCAGTTGCTAAAGCAGCCCGGGCGTAACGGAGAATCTTTTCCTTCACGTCAGCAGGGATTTCAGTATCATCGGCTTCTTGTACGTCGTGACCGTAAATACCGAAGGCTGGGATCCCCTTTTGCGCATGAGAAGCTAAAACAGCGGCTAAGTAAACAGCGCCCGGACGTTCAGTCCCGTTGAAGCCCCAGATGGCATGTGGAATATCTGGTGACATATCCATAGTCTCACTCCCGTAGCACCAGCAAGGGGTCACGGTAAGGGTTGCACAGACATTGGATTTCTTGAAGAGTTCGTGAGAAGCGGCTGCTTCTGGCACCCGTCCAATGGTTGAAGGTGAGATAACACATTCAACCGGTTGGCCGTCCGGATATTTGAGCGTGCTGCTGATTAAGTCAGCCACACTCTTGGCCATGTTCATGGTTTGGACTTCGAGGGATTCCCGTACGCCTTGGCGACGACCGTCAATTGTAGGGCGAATCCCAATACGTGGATGTTGACTCATGATTATTCCTCCAATTCTCTAACTGTTCCATCCGCATTGTATTTCTTATAGCCCGGATGGCGGCCGGTTACCTTATAGTTAGCCCGCATAGCGAAGAGTCGCTCTAGGGTTGGACGGGCGATTTCGTCTTCTTCAATCCCCTTGGTTGAGATTAAGAGACGTGCATGGAAGGTAGACTTAGCAACCAGTTCTAGTGTTTCCATGCGGTAGTAAGCGGTGATGACGTCACTCCCTACTGTTAAAGCCCCATGGTTTTCTAAGAGCATGACGTCATGTTCTGGTAGGTATGGGGTGATAGCATCTGGCACTTCCATGGTCGATGGTACCCCGAATGGCGTGATAGGAATAGAACCGATGACAATGGCTGATTCAATCAGTGAATAGCTGTCTAGCGGAATGTGAGCCAAGGCAAAGGCTGTGGCAATTGGTGGATGGGCATGAACGACTGCTTTGACGTCGTCGCGCTCTTGATAGCAACGAATGTGCATCTTAATCTCACTGGATGGACGGTAGCCTTCATTAGCTTCCAAAATCTCACCTTGCAAATTGAGCTTGACCAACTTCTCTGGTGTAATAAAACTCTTACTCATGCCAGTTGGGGTCGCGATAATCGTGTCGTCAGATAAACGAACTGAGACATTCCCGTCGTTGGCGGCTACCCAACCTAGTTGCCACATTTTGTGGCACACGTCACAAATTTGGTCTCTGACCAAACGTTCTTCTTGATTCATACAATCATCCCTTTCTTTAAGATAATGATACCTCGTTGTAAAATCGCTTACAATAGATGGAAGCGCTATTGGTAAATGGTCAAAAATAGTGCTATAATATAGTCAGAAGTGTTCAAATTTGTTCATCAAGGAGGGATACTGGATGGTTTCTTTTGAACGGATGAGCCGTATTATGGATATTCTCGGCAAAAAGAAAGTCATCTCCACCACGCAACTTGAGTCACTCGTCTACTGCTCCACTTCTACTCTCAGACGCGACTTGATTGCACTCGAGCGCGACGGCAAGATTCTCCGCAGTCACGGGGAAGTACGCCTCGCCAACAGCAACAACATTGAGTACACCTATTCTGCGCGTGCTCATGAGGAACAAAGAAGCAAGGAAATTATCGCCGATATTGCCTCTACCTTTATCACCGATAATCTCTCCATTTTCATTGACAGCTCTACCACTGCTGCCAGTCTCATTCCCTATCTATCCCCCCACCAGAATTTGCGCGTCATTACCAATGGGATTGAGGCCGCCCGCCTACTCAACAACTTCGAGAATGTCACCCTCTTCCTATCGGGTGGGCATATCGACTTTGGCACCAACTCGGCCTTGGGTGACTTTGCCACCCAGTTCATCAATAACTTTCATGCCGACCTGGCCTTCTTCTCCTGTCGTGGTCTTGATCGCTATGCCGCCTACGAGGCCAACCACAATCAGGCCATGATTAAGCAGCAGATGATTGCTAATGCCGACAAGTCCATTCTGTTAGCGGACCACTCCAAGTTCAATACCAGCCACTATTTCAAGCTCAGCAACTACTCTGCTCTGGATTACATCGTGACTGACCAGTCCCCTATCGAGTCCTTCCAGGACACAGTGGGTCCCCACTGCGAAATCCTCTGGGGTTCTTAAAAAGTCAAAAAAGCGCGTCCCGATGGCGCGCTTTTTGTCTTAGAAATAATTATTAAACTTAATTTGTTTTTCCCTCATATTGAAAAGTCACTTTTCTCCACTTACTTATAAGTTAAAAGTGCCTAATTTCAAATTCAGACGACCACAAGCCAAGCCAGTCACTGAGCAAGTCACCAACTAAAAAGGGCCAGCATCTTCTGCTGGCCTTTTTTTAGATTGCTTTGCTGTCAATGCCCTTTTCCTGATTACGTTTGGCTACCCAAGCGGTCAAGAGTGGCGTTAAAATAGCCGTTACAATAACAGAAGCCGTAATTTGAGTTGTGGCGATTGACTCCAGCCCCTTAAAACTAGCATCCACAGCCGCCAAGGCCGCTGGGGTCGCAATGGCGCTGGCTGCTGTACTAGAAATGGCTGCACCGGCAATCCCGGAGCCGCCTGTACGCCGGTCCACCCAGATAGCGACTGCCCCGCCAAGCGCGGTGGTCAGAATCCCTAAAAGGATACCTGGCAGGCCGCCTTCAAGAATTTGGCCGAAGCTCATGTTGGCCCCCAAGCAGAAACCTACAATCATAATAATGGCAGGCACCCCATTGGAGAGAGCTTTCTTCATAAAAGGAAAGGCATTCCCAAGGGCAATCCCTAGGACTAGGGGCAAGACCGTCCCGACCAAGTTCCAAATGGAAATATTAGCCAAGCCCGCTGAAGCTAAGGCCGCCATGGTCACCATCGGCCCCACACTAAGGGTGGTAATGCCCACAGCGCCGGCGTCAATTTCATTACCGTAGACATCAACAATGCCGGCATACATGGCATTATTGGCCACAGACATGGCCCCGATGATGGCGAGAGCTGACAGGCCTAGGAAATTATCGCCTAAGAGTTTGGCTACTAAGAGCCCTAGGATAACAGAGACGGCAATCTTGGATAGGATGATAGCTGCCCCGCGACCTACCGCTTTAGGCGTATTTTTTAAGGAAATGGTCCCCCCAATGAAGAAGAGGAAGGCCCCGACTAGAGGCCCGGCCCCCTTAACAATTGGGGTGGTGAAACCACCAATTTGTAGGACCTGTGGCAACAGGCTGTTAATGGCACAGCCGATAAACATAGGGATAATAATAATGTCCCCAGGGATTTTGAATTTTTTGGCTTTTTGCATCTTGCTTGGCTCCCTTCAGATAGATTGACTTGGAGACATCAACCATCTAAGGTAATGCCGCCGTCGCAGTCGCCAATTTCCCCAGTGATGAAGCTTGCTAAATCACTGGCGAAGAAGAGAATCATTTGGGCAATTTCAACTGGTTCGGCGCGTTTGCCTAGCGGAATCATGCTAATGACGCGTTGGCTCTTTTCAGCGTCTTCGGATAGGACGGTCGTCATTTCAGTCCGGGTGAAGGATGGGCAAACTGCATTACAGTAGATACCGTATTTACCGCCTTCCTTAGCAATGGCTTTGGTCAAGCCATTCAAGCCGGCCTTAGAAGAGGCATAGGCAGCCGTCCCTAAGAGGCCACCCCCTAATTTCGCGGCTACTGAGGAGACGTTAACAATACGACCACCGCCCGCTTGCTTGAAATAAGGGAAGATCTGGCTGATGGTAGAGAAGCAACCGGTTAGATTAATCCGGATAGTACGTTCCCATTCTTCATAGCTTAATTGATCAAATGGCTTAGCAGAGATGACCCCAGCACAGTTGACTAGAATATCCACGCGTTCAGGTCTAGACAGAATACTTTGCATAGCGGTCTCAATGGCCTCATGGTCACCTAAATCCATGTGGACAAAATCGACGGCTGGACCAAATTCGGCAATGGTAGCCCGAGCTGCTGCCTCATTAATATCGGCGATAATGACGGATCCACCGCCTTCGACAATACCGCGAACGACTTCTTTCCCGATCCCATTGGCACCACCTGTGACAATGGCTCTTTTACCTGTAAAGTCCATGTTATCAGATCCTTCTTTCTAGGTTTGTCATAGAATTCTATGCTTTAAGTATAGCACTCCTGTTATCGGATTGAAAGCCGATTATATAAAATATGGTATTTTATTGAATTTAAGAATATAGTTTATACTTAGATAGAGATTGCCTATACCTCAGTCATAAAAGGACCTCTGCCCGACAAAAATCAGAAAATTTGTGAATCATAATCACAACAGAATTCTGAAAGGCCTTTCACTTGCTTCACAAGCCTTCCAGTGCTAGACTGAGGTTATAGTGGCCTAGCCACAAATCTAGAAAGAAAAGGTGATGTTTGATGGAAAAAGTATTTGCAAGTCCTTCTCGTTATGTCCAAGGTAAAGGCGTGCTCAAGTCTGGCTTAGACCATATTCTCGCTCTAGGTAAGCGCGCACTCCTACTAGCCGACTCGACTGTTTATGAAATTGCCGGCCGTCAGTTAGAAGAAGACCTCAAAGCTCGCAGTGCCTTTGTTCACTACGAAGCCTTCCATGGGGAAGCTTCAGACGTCGAAATTGACCGCGTTAGCCAAGTAGGTCGTGACCTAGACATTCAAGTCATCCTTGGTTTGGGTGGTGGTAAGACCATTGATACCGCCAAAGCCATTGCTGACAAGCTACAAGTGCCGGTGGCAATCTTGCCGACGGTCGCTTCGACTGATGCTCCTACTTCGGCTCTCTCGGTTATTTACTCAGAAGAAGGCGTCTTCGAACGTTACCTCTTCTACAGCAAGAACCCTGAACTCGTCCTAGTAGACACCCAAGTCATTGCCCAAGCACCTGTACGCCTGCTAGCTTCTGGGATTGCAGATGCCCTAGCTACCTGGGTTGAAGGCCGTGCTGTCATTGAAGCGCATGGCGCAACCATGGCCGGTGGCAGTCCAAGTATTGCAGCTGAAGCCATTGCCCGTGCCTGCGAAGCCACCCTCTTTGAAAATGGCCTCCAAGCGCTTGCTGCAGCCCATGCTAAGGTCGTGACGCCAGCCCTAGAAGCAGTGGTAGAAGCGAACACCTTACTGAGTGGGATTGGTTTTGAATCTTGTGGGCTGGCTGCTGCTCACGCCATCCACAATGGCTTTACTGCCTTACACGGTGACATTCACAGTCTAACTCACGGGGAAAAGGTAGCCTATGGGACCCTGACCCAATTGCTATTAGAAAATCGTCCTAAAGAAGAATTAGACCGCTACATCCGCTTCTATCAAGCCTTGGGTCTCCCAACTACCTTGGAAGAAGTGAAATTAGCTGGCGTGGCCTATGAAGACCTAGTCAAAGTCGGCGCCCTAGCTACTCAAGATGGCGAAACCATTCATCAAATGGCCCAAAAATTCACGGCTAGCGATGTGGCCGATGCCCTCTTAGCCTTAGATGCTTACGTACGGGAGAATTTCTAAAGAAGATAAGCCAAAGAAAAAGCTAGGACGACAGTCCTAGCTTTCTTTTTATAGCCATTTAGAATAGTCTTCGTCTTCCATTGCTTCCACTTCACCCAAGAGGTAGCCGTTACCTACTTGTGAGAAGAAGTCATGGTTGGATGTTCCGGTAGAAATCCCGTTCATGACAATTGGGTCAACATCTTCTGCTGTATCCGGGAAGAGCGGGTCAAAGCCTAAGTTCTGGAGCGCCTTATTGGCATTATAGCGAATAAAGACCTTAACTTTTTCAGTCCAACCGACTTGGTCGTAGAGGGACTGGGTGTATTTGGCTTCATTTTGGTAGAGGTCCATACAGAGTTCATAGACCCACATCTTGAGCTCAGCCTGTTGATCTTCCGGCAATTCATTATAGCCCAATTGGAATTTATAACCTGTATAGGTCCCGTGGACTGACTCGTCACGGATAATGAGCTTGATAATTTCTGCCACGTTGGCCAACTTGTTATTCCCTAAGTAATAAAGTGGCGTGAAGAAACCTGAGTAGAAGAGGAAGGTCTCTAACATAGTAGAGGCTGCCTTAATCTTGAGGCCGTGGCCTGATTGGTAGATTTCATTGATCTTCTTAGCCTTATACTGGAGTTGCTCGTTAGTGTTAGTCCATTCGAAGATTTCTTCGATTTCAGCCTTAGTGTTTAAGGTGGAGAAGATAGTAGAGTAGGACTTGGCGTGAACAGATTCCATGAACTGGATATTATTCCAGACCGCTTCTTCATGTTGGGTCCGGACAAAATCCTTCATGAGCGCCGCCCCTTCTTCTGATTGAAGAGTATCTAGGAGGGTCAAACCGCCGAAGGCTTTGGCCACTACGTCACGCTCTGCCATGGATAAGGTCCGCCAGTCATCCAAGTCATTAGAAACCGGAATCCGGGTATCCAACCAGAATTGCTCGGTCAGTTTTTCCCAGGTCAACTTATCAATCATGTCTTCGACCTTGTTCCAGTCGATAGCCTTATAGTAGGCTACTGGCATGCTGTTCTTCTGGGAAAGAATTTGGTTAAAGTATTGTTTGTCTGTCATGTCTGACGCCTCCTAGATCGAGCAGCTTTCGCATTCGTTGCTGCCGACTTCGTCGTTATTTTCCGTAAAGGTCCGTACATAGTAGATGGACTTGATGCCCTTCTTCCAAGCATAGTGACGTAAGATGTTAAGGTCACGTGTCGTCATCTTGTTGGTCCGGCCTTCTTTCCACTCATACATGCCTTCTGGCAATTCTGAACGCATGAAGAGGGTTAAGGACATGCCTTGGTCGATATGTTTTTGGGCCGCCGCATAGACGTCGATGACCTTACGCATATCGGTATCATAGGCTGATTTATAGTAAGGCAGGGTCTCATTGGATAGCATTGGCGCTGGATAATAGGTCTTCCCTGTCTTCTTCTCTTGACGTTCTTCAATCAGACGTGTAATTGGGTGCAAGCTGGCACTGGTCTCGTTGACATAGGAGATAGAGCCGGTTGGGGCAATGGCCAGACGGTTTTGGTGGTAGAGGCCGCTAGCCGCTACTGCTTCCTTGAGGGCACGCCAGTCATCTGCTGTTGGCAGTGCCACCTTGCTCATGATGGCAGCCACCTTTTCAGAGGTCACTTGGAAAGGTGCTTGGATATAAGCATCGAAGTACTCACCTGTCGCGTACTTAGAATTCTCGAAGTTGTCAAAACTCTTGCCACGTTCCTTAGCAATCTTGTTGCTAGCTACTAAAGTGTAGTAGTTGAGGGCATAGAAGTAGGCTTCAGTCAATTCAACTGACTCTGGTGAGCCATACTCCATTTGGTTGATGGCGAAGAGGGTATGCAAGCCCATGCCGCCCAAACCAATGGTATGAGCCAAATCATTCCCATGCTTAACCGTTGGCACTGCTTCAATGTTAGAGTGGTCGGTGACATAGGTCAAGGCTCGAACCGCAGTCTCCACCGATGAAGCAAAGTCAGGTGATTCAATCATGTTTGGAATGTTAGTTGAACCCAAGTTACAGCTAATGTCGGTCCCTAAGACTTCAAACTCTTGACGGTTGTTAATGTGGCTTGGCCGTTGAACTTGAAGGATTTCAGAACAGAGGTTAGACATGGTAATGGTCCCATCAATTGGGTTGGCCCGGTTAGCCGTGTCGATGTTGACGATATATGGGTAGCCAGATTCTTGTTGGAGTTTAGAAATTTCATTTTCCAAATCACGTGCTGAAATCTTAGACTTGCGGATCTCAGGGTTGTTGACCAAGTTGTCGTATTCTTCCGTAATATCCACATAGGCAAATGGACGGCCATAGATGCGTTCCACATCGTATGGACTGAAGAGGTACATAGGCTCATCTTTGGCAGCTAATTCGTAGAATTTATCTGGTACCACGACTCCTAAAGACAGGGTCTTAACCCGCACCTTCTCATCCGCATTTTCCTTCTTGGTTGATAGGAAGGAGACAATATCTGGGTGGAAGACATTGAGGTAGACTGCCCCGGCTCCATTACGTTGGCCTAATTGGTTGGAATAGCTAAAGCTATCTTCCAAGAGCTTCATCACCGGCACAACCCCGCTAGAGGCGTTCTCAATCTTCTTAATTGGGTCACCAGCAGCACGTAGGTTGGATAGGTTAACCCCTACCCCACCACCAATTCGAGACAGTTGTAGGGCTGAGTTAATGGTCCGCCCGATTGAGTTCATATCATCAGATACTTGAATCAAGAAGCAAGATACTAATTCCCCACGGCGCTTACGCCCTGCATTCAAGAAAGTTGGGGTTGCGGGTTGATAGCGTTGGCTAATCATTTCATCTCGCAAGCGAACGGCTAATTCTTGGTCCCCGTCTGCTAAGAAGAGAGCACAAAAAGCAATCCGGTCTTCATAGCGCTCTAGGTAGCGGGCCCCATCGTTAGTCCGTAGGGCATACTGGGTATAGAATTTGAAGGCAGACATGAAGGACTTGAAGCGGAACTTCATCTTATAGGTGCTGGAAATCAGCTCCTTAATGAACTCCATTGGGTATTTCTCTATGAATTCCCGTTCGATAAAGTCGTTATCTACCAAGTAGTTAATCTTCTCTTCCAAAGAATAGAAGAAGACCGTGTTAGGGTTAACGTGCTCTAGGAAATAAGCACGCACGGCTTCCCGGTCCTTGTTGAGAGGGATTTTCCCATCAACAGGACGGTTTAATTCATTATTGAGTTTGAAGTAAGTGACTTCAGTCGGACGACTCTTTAAGACTGGTTTATCCAAGTTGTTCCACCTGCTCTTTCAATTTATTAACATCATTTTCGGACCCCTGAAATTCAAATAAGTGCAAGAGGGGCACTTGATAATCTCGGGCTAAATCCTTGGCTGTAAAACCAAATAAGGTATTAAAATTACGGTTCCCACCACCGGCAACGCCCTTAAAATAATGGCGGTTATTGCCTACTTCGATAAATTCATTCACTATCTCGGTTGCTTCCTTCTCATAAGTCGGTACGACCACAATATAGGGTTCTTGGACTTCAGTGAAGACGGAGTCTGGAGTAATCTCCAACAAGGGATAGTCTAATTTATGGACAAACTTACGCGTTTGACCCGTGATGGATAGGTAGACCACTAGCAATTTCAACACCTCCTTCAATAGATTTTTCAACATGTTCTATCTTACCATATCTGGGACGAAAAACAAGCCCTAAGCCCCAACATTTAGTGCACGATTCCTCTAGACAACACAAGATGTAGTGTTGAAAAGCCTGTCTACCCTAGCTAAATCAGGCTAATTCAAGCCTGGCCAGTTGGCTCAGCGCTATATCTTGTGCTCCTTGCTTGACAAGCCAGAGGCCAGCCTCTAGACTAGTAGATGACAAGTGTAATTTATTTACAGAAGGGAGCACGCCTATGACGGATACACTCACTCAAGCCAAGCTAGATCATCCTCACATTAGTGAAGCTGAATGGCGTCTCATGCGTGTCGTTTGGACGCAACCTGGTATTACCAGCCGCCAGCTTATTGATACCCTGTCTGCCAGCACCGACTGGAAGGTGGGGACCATTAAGTCCCTACTCTCACGCTTAATCCAAAAGGGCTACCTGGATAAAGCCCAGGACACAAGTCCCTTCCAGTTTCATGCTACCATTAGTCAAGAAGAGGCCGCACTAGGCCGCCTGCAATCTGCCCTAGAGCCTATTTGTACAAAATCACGGGCTCGTTATCTAGCCCACCTGCTGGCTACTAATCCCCTCAGCCAGGCTGACTGTCAGGCTCTAATTGACCAGCTCCAAGAACAAATCAAGTCGGCTCCCCAAGCGGTTGCCTGTCAGTGCCCACCTGGTGCCTGCCAATGTCACCATCATCATGCTAGCTAGCCTATAAGATAAGAAACCCCAGACAGGATGTCTGGGGTTTCTTTTTGTTTAGTTATTAGTTGGAATGGTTTGTTTAGCTTCGAAGGCCTTAACCATTTCAGAAGTTGCTTCTTCAATCGGCTTAGTATCCACTAATTTAGCTTGTACTACAACCCGCATGGTTAATGAAGAATCACAGGTTACCATGGTCAAGATAGGATTGGCCGTTGGCTCAATCAAGTCAACTCGGCTTGGGTCTACTTCATCAATATAGTTGATTTCATATTTATAAACCTTATCCAAGTCTGTTAGATAGACGGCTTGACCCACCTTAGCGTGCATTAAAGGTTCGAACAATAAGCCCTTGTGGATGGAGTGGTGACTAGCAATGGCGTAGTTGGATTCCCCCATCTTCTGGTTAGGCATCAAGGTCCCTGCCCCTAAGTACATCCCCTCGTTGGTCACACCCTTATAAATTGGCAAGTTCATGCCGACATCTGGCATGGCTACCCCACCGACTGTTGGTAGGTCTTTAGGGTTAACCCCACTTGCAATTACGTCATAAGGATTCAATGGCTTGATGACTCCAAAGTCATAGTTAACGTCCTTCTTCTCATTGGACTCAATTTCAGCCCGTTTGTCACGGTTTAATTCCGTCACGGCGTTGGTTTCTTGACCTTGGCGTACCAAGTAGTTCTTAATTGGATCCAATAAGAAGAGTACCGCTGCTGCTAAGAAGAGCAGAACTGCTAGGAAAATCCGCCAAGAGAAGCCACCCTTACGCTTCTTCTTGCCTTGTTTTTGCGGCTTCTCTTTCTTTACTTTTGCTTCTTTAGCTGGTTTTTCAGCCTTGGCCGGCTTCTTACCCCGCTTTTTCTCTTGACGCATGCGCTCTGTCCGCGTCATCCGTTCTTCCGTCATATTCTATATCCCCCTCTAGGTACTTATCATTCTTAGTTTAACATGTCGCCGTCTAAATAGGTAGTAAAAGAGCCTAGGCTCGTGTCGAGCCTCGTTCCACCAAATCTGCTTCAAAGTAGCAGGCCCTTTCCTTGAGGCTTTCTCCCTCAATTAAGCGCATGAGCTGTTCCACACAGGCAATCCCCATGTCCAAGACTTTCTGCTTCATAGTCGTCAGCTGCGGGCTAGCAATCTGGTCTAAGAAGACCCCATCGAAGCCAATGACCCCCACATCGTCAGGCATGGACTTACCCAGTGACTTAAGGCCCCGCTGAATGCCTAAGGCAATGCGGTCTGAGGCGCAAACAAAGCAAGTGTTAGGTTCCAAATGCGCGTCCAGACGTTCAACCAGTTCTGCCGCTGCGGTCGAAGAATTCCGAATGCGGTGAATTTGCGCCGTGTGATCTGGATGTTGCGCCAGAGCGTCTTGATAGCCTTGCTCCCGCTGGCGCTCGAAGTATTCCGGTACGTCAATCCCAACAAAGATAATGTGGTCATAGCCTTTTTTAAAGGCATACTCGGTGGCCTTAAATTCAGCCTGCCGGTTATCAGAATCAACAAAAGGCACCCCGTAGGTATTCTCCCCGTAGAGAATAAGCGGCTTGTCGATTTTGCGAATCCATTCATAATCGGACTCTCGCATGCCGGTGATAATATAACCATCACTATTCCCCGTATCAATGGTGTTCTCCGTCATGAGTTGGAGGGAGTATTGGTACTTATCTAAACCTTTGGCAATCCCAGATAAGAGGTTCATATAATAAGGCTCTGTCGCGTCCATTTCTTCCAGAATCAAGACCTTAACAATCAGGGTCCGATTCTGAGCTAGAGCCTTGGCCGCCATATTAGGTCGATAATTGAGTTCTTCCATGGCCTGATAGACCAATTGCTTGAGTTCATCCGTCACCAGTTGGGGGTGATTGATTACCCGAGAGACCGTCATTTTAGAGACATTGGCCTTCTTTGCCACGTCTTTCAGCGTTGCGATAATGTCCACTCCTCTCCATCGATTTGCCAGTGTATTCTTCCCTATTATACACTAAAATAACCTGCTCTTGCGACTAAAAGCAGGTATTTTTTTAGGAAATTACTATGAATTTACTAGGAAATAAATTTAGAAGCTAGAGGCCGCTCATGATAAGGAAGCCTAGTTCCGCGCCTGCAAAACTCCCTTAAGCAGACCTTGGCGTCCTATGACCACTAAGTGATCCGCCAAGTCAGTCACTGAACTTGCTGTAGGTGCCTGATCAATGGCTTCTAAAATCATGGCCAAATTCGTTCCTGCCAGAACAGCGACTTGTGGATGCCCCTGAGACAGCAGCATGCTGACATTAAAGGGGGTGCCGCCTTTAAAATCCGTTAAAATCAACAAACCTTCTTCCCCATGCCTCTCGACTCTAGCTGCGATTTGAGCTTGGTAGTCACTGAGATTGGTGCCTTCCTCAAAAGGCAACCAGTCGATAAGCTCCTGGTCACCAACAATCATCCTACTGGCTGCCGCCATGCCTAAGGCAAAGCCCCCATGCCCTGTCACCAAGACCTTCATCTGACATCCACTCCTTGCTTTTTCTTACTTCTATTGTATGTAACTTGAGTCCATCAGACAAGCCCTGAACATAAGAAAAAAGCCCAGTTCAAGCAGAACGGGGCTAAAAGGAATTGATTGGCTTAATCGCGAGGCTTAATATGTCGCAAATGGGTCAAGGCCAAAGCCAAGAAAAGGCTGTTAACAATCATAGGAAAGGCTAAGACCGTTTGCTTTTCCTTGAAGTAGTAGGCTGCCAGGACAAATAGTTGGACAGCCAAGACGATGACCATAAGGAAGCGGGTCATCCGATAACGCTTGATCAGTTCATTAGGTTCTGGTTGATTCATTGCTTTACTCCTTATCCTTGCCGTTTGAGTTGGCGGCGGTTTGGCCCATCGAGGGTGATTTCACGAGCTAGGTAACGAACTCGCTCCATGATACGGCCTGCCTTAGCTAGGCTAATGCCTTTTTGGTTGTAGGTCAGGACTTCTTCGTATTCTCTCAGAGAGAAGTTGGAAGTGAAGAAAGTCGGTAACGATTCCCGCATACGATACTCTAGAATAATGGCCAAGACTTCGTCTCGCACCCAGCCCGACGGATCAGACTCGGCGCCCATGTCATCTAGCATTAAGACATCCACCTGCTTGACCTTATCCAAGTTGGCTTGGGTGCTATTGTCCCGAATAGAAGCCCGCATATCAGAAGCAAAGGTTGGGAAGTGTAAGAAAGTCACAGTTGCGCCCTCTTCTTCCACCAAATGATTGGCCAAAGCCCCCAATAAATAGGTCTTACCCACCCCATAAGGACCCGTAATATAGAGACCTTGTGCTGATTTTGGGTCTTGGTGATAGGTCTGCATAAATTGCGTCACCGCATTGATTAAGGCCTGACGTTCTGGCGAATCAATGATGTAATCAGCCAAATGAGCCTGGCGGACATCATCCGCCATCATGCGGTTATCTAAATTAGCGGCTTGGCGACGGGCCTTGAGACTGGCCAAGTAATCGGTGGTTGGCTTATAGCGGACATCAATAAAATTATGGTTAATGAATAATTCCGGCTGGTAGCCTGGGTTAGTCCCTGCCTCGCCTGCCTCAATAGCCCGACGTTCTAGGCGAAACTCATTGAGTTTGGACAGGGAATTTTGAATCATTTCCCCGCTTAATTCTGCTTGATGTTCTTGGAGGAAGGCTTGAATGGCTTCATCCTGGCGGACCAAGGCCACTGCCTGCTCATAAATTTCTTGCAGATGGGGCTGGTTCATAATCTGACGCATGACGTCTTGGATTGTCTCCATAAGATTCCTCCTCTAGTGGTCTAGCTCCTGGGCTGACCCTTTCTTAAATGGATTGACGAAGGTCTGGGTGGCTTGACTAGCAGTTGGGCTAGCATCAGGCTGGGCCTGATTGGATGCTTGCCCTGAATCTTGGCCTTCTTGGCGTTGCTTGGCTAACCACGATGGCACCACTTCTTGACGCTGATGGGCCCCGACCCCCTTGTGGGTCCGACCATAAGGACGTCCCGACTCCTGGCTAGCCTTCTTGGCTTGGGCCTGGCGCTTGTCTTCGATATAGCGAAAGACTTGGTGGACTTCTTTAATCCCCTTTTGCTGCCATTCATCCAGTAATTTTTCGAAATTAGACTTGTAAAGGTGGTCGCGCCCTTCCATGACCAAGAGGTAATAGACAGCTAGGTTGACAATGGCAGGCGACAATTTGACCTTATCCAAAGCAGCTTCTAGGTTATAGCCTTCTTGGTCGCTCCGGATACCACCCTTGGCCTGTTTGACTTGCTTGAGAAAGGCCAGCGGTGGCAAAATCTCCGCCGTGGCAATAATTTGTGCCTGATTATTGCTATATTGGCCTTGTTCCCGCAAGGTTTGGGCGCGGGCTTGAATCTGGTCTTTGAGCTGGCCAGCTTGGTTAGCAGCCGATTCCTTGCTGCTTAGGCTAGCCTTATAACGCTTAGCCAGACTCGGTAATTGATCCATGGCAATTTGTTCCGTCTGGTCTTGGTAGGCCAATTTAATGACTGTCGCCACTTGCTCCTCGTTAAAGCCATAGACTTGATGGAGACTAGCCATTTGCTGGCGCAGTTCCCGCGTGAAGAGTCGGCTATTGACTTGAGCCGCTTCTAGTTTATCCAGAACCTGACCATAACGGAAACTATCCTGACTCTCTTGGTCCAAGCTGGCTTCTGCTGGATTAGGGGCGGTCTGCTGACGGTAGGATCCAGATAAAGCATCCTGGTTCTGCGCGTCTTTGATAGCTTGGTCTGATGGATAGTCGAAGACCTGACTGAAGGACTGGGTTACTTCCACATACTCGCTGGCATCCATTTCTTCCCATTCAAAGCGGCGCATCAAGCGATAGAAGGCTTGATCCCCAATCTTATTCATCAGCAGAGCCGCATAAAGGGGGTGCTGCAAGAAGCTCCCCACCTCAAGTGGCGCTATGACTTCATAGGACACTAATTGAGTCTGGGCATTGCCCTGGACCTTTTTAGGTTGATAGGATTTGAGTAAGCCCAAGGCCTCCAAGTAACCACGGGCTTGATTTAAGTCGGCCGGCGAAACTTGCAGTTGATCAATCAGACTAGCATGCATGACCGCCGGGCTCCAGGTACCGTCCGCTCCTGCGTAATCTGTTAAAGACAGATAGAAGGCTAGCCCCACCGTGCCGATAACAGGCTGATAGCATTGGCGCAGGGTCACCTGCTGTAGCTGGGACAAGGGCGCTTGCTGCCGAACCCGAAAGGGCTGTAAGGGACTTAACATGATGGGACCTCCTTTCTAAATTTGACTTAAGTCAATTGATTATTTCTTGTCGTTTTTCTCACTTAAACGATCTTGTAGGGCTTGGAGTTCTTTTAAGAAGCTCTCACGCGAATGGAATTGGCGATAAACACTAGCAAAGCGAATATAAGCCACTTCATCTAATTCCATCAAGAGTGGAATCACAAATTCCCCAATTTGTTCTGACTCAATTTCCTGGTCAGTGATTTCGCGAATCTTGTTTTCGACTTGTTGAGCCAAAGCCTGCATTTGTTCCATGGTAATAGGCCGTTTTTCAGCTGAACGCACAATACCGCGCAGTAGCTTCTCTTGGCTGAATTCTTCCCGGGTACCGTCACGCTTAATGACCAACAAGGGAATCTGTTCGATCCGTTCATAGGTAGAGAAACGATGTTTGCAGTTGAGGCATTCCCGCCGCCGCCGGATTGCCGCCCCACCATCAGCTGGCCGGGAGTCATTAACTTTGGAGTTTTGGTGATGACATTTTGGACATTCCATAGGGTTCCCTCCTTATCTTCTGGCGCCAGATGGCGCTTTTCCCTTCTATTATAACGAATTCTTATCAGAGGAACAAGCTAGAGACGGCTTAAAGCCTGATCTACCTGGGCAAAGGTCGCCGCTAAGCTTCCCTGGTTATCAATGACTAAATCTGCCCGCTGACGCTTGGCTTCAATAGATGCCTGGCTGGCAATGGCTGCCTCCGCTTGGTCCTGGCTCCAGCCATTACGGGCCATTAGCCGCTCTACTTGTAAGTCATGAGGCAGATAAACCACCCAGACCTGATCCATTTTTTGGTCATAGCCTGTCTCATAGAGTAAGGGGATATCGAAAAAGGCAAGCGCTGCTCCCGACTGGGCCAGACGCTGACTCTCCGCCTCCAAGGCCTCATAAATGAGTGGATGCAAAAGCTGATCCACCTCTTGGCGCAACTGGGCATTCCCAAAGAGCCGCTGGCCAAAGACTTGGCGGTTAAGGGCACCTGACTCATCCAGAATTCCCCTACCAAATCGCACCACCAAGCGCTCCAGGCCCTCTTGGCCAGGTTCCACTAGCTGACGGGCAATTACATCCGCATCGACAAGGGGATAGGCTAGTTCCTTCAAGTAGTTAGACACGGTGGATTTACCCGTGGCAATCCCTCCTGTTAAACCAATTCTAAGCATGGCCTTTTCCTCCTAGCGGATGCTTGAGGCGGGCTGATTGGCAATGAGGGCAGAAATGGGTCCCTCGTCCGCCCAATTGGACCTTATGGATCAGACGGCCGCAACGTTCACAGGGCTCATCTACTCGGCCATAGACAGCCAAGGACTCCTGATAGGTTCCAGCCGCCCCCAAGGAATTGCGATAGGTCCGAATAGTAGAACCACCCGCCTGCACAGCCGCCGCCAAAATCTCAATAATAGCGGCATGGAGACGCTTGACCTCATGGACGGTAAGGTCACAAGCCGGTCTTGCTGGATGAATCTGCGCCTTAAAGCAGACTTCATCCACATAAATATTGCCTAAACCAGCCACCAGGGTCTGGTCCAGCAAGAGGGGCTTAAGTGCCCGTTTAGAAGACGCTAACTGAGCCCGAAAATGAGCCAAGTCAAAGGCTTCTTGGGTAGGCTCAGGTCCTAACTTCTTGCTGGCAAAATAGCTTTCTAATTGGTCCTTGGCCATATAAGAGAAGCGACCAAACTTGCGGACATCCTCATAATAGAAATGACTGCCGTCCTTAAAAGTCATGATCAGATGCACATGTTTGGGCTTAGTCTTAGGCTCCTGACCTGGTGGGTAGACATGACATTTACCTTCCATTCGCAAATGAAAGACTAGGACCTGAGGACCAAAATCCAGCCATAAGTACTTGCCCCGCCGCCCCACCGCTTGGATGGTCTGGCCTCGCAAGTAATCTTGCCACTGAGCCAATGTCTCTTGGGGCCTTAAGTCAATTAGCTTAGGCCAGAAAACTTGAACCTCCGCAATGATCTTGCCCTCAATCAGACTGGTCAGGCCACGCCGTACCGTTTCTACTTCGGGTAATTCCGGCATAAATCACTTCCTTTCTAGGCCGGGCTCTCTAAGGGGCCTAGGCCTTATTTTAGTTGATACCAGTTGCTACCACTGGCTGCCTCTACCTTGAGTGGTACTGATAGGCTAACAGCGCCCTCCATAACTTCCGGTACCAACTCTTCTAAAATGGCGATTTCTTCTTGAGGTGCTTCTAAAATCAACTCATCGTGCACCTGTAAGAGCAGACGAGCCTGGAGGTCGCGTTGACGAATGGCCTGATCTAAGGCCACCATAGCTACCTTAATAATATCGGCGGCCGTTCCTTGAATTGGCGTATTCATAGCCGTCCGCTCTGCAAAGGAACGCAGGTTAAAGTTGCTGGAATAGATATCCGGCAAGGCACGTCGCCGGCCCCACAAAGTGCTGACATAACCGTCTTTCTTGGCTTGAGCCACGATTTCCTGCATAAAGGTCGAGATGCCTGGATATTCGGCCAAGTAGCGGTCGATAAAAGCCTTGGCTTCCTTACGCGGCATGTCCAAGTTTTGCGACAGACCATAGTCACTAATGCCGTAAACGATGCCAAAGTTAACCGCCTTGGCCTGACGACGCATATCGCTGTTTACCGCCTCATCTTCTGCTAGGCCAAAGACTCGTCGTGCGGTCGCCGCATGGATGTCTTGGCCCTCCAAAAAGGCCTGTTTCATATGAGGATCACCTGAAATATGGGCCAGCACCCGCAACTCGATTTGCGAGTAGTCGGCGCCAAAGAGTTGCCAGCCTGGTTCAGACGGCACAAAGGCCTGACGAATCTTGCGACCTTCCTCCATCCTAATGGGGATATTCTGCAAGTTAGGATCCGCACTGGATAAGCGACCGGTCTGGGTCAGGGTTTGGACGAAGCGGGTGTGAATCTTGCCATCGGCTTGAATAAACTTAGGTAAACCAGCCAAATAGGTTCCCTGAAGCTTAGCTAGCTGGCGATAGGTCAGTAGAGCTGCCACAATGGGATGGGCGTCCTTGAGTTTTTCTAGGACATCGGCTGCTGTCGAGTAGCCAGTCTTGGTCTTCTTAATGACCGGCAAGCCTAAGCGTTCGAAGAGGATTTCACCCAACTGTTTAGGCGAATTAGGATTGAAGGCTTGTCCTGCTAATGTTTGAATTTCGGCCTCTAATTCTTCTAAGCGTGCTAAGAGCAAGTCATTCATCTGATCCAGAGTGGCCACATCGACCGCTACCCCTCTTTTCTCCATGTCCGTCAAGACTTGAGCCAGCGGGAATTCCATGTCTTGGTAGAGCTGGGTCATACCCAGGTCATCCAGTTGTTGGGTCAAGGGGGCTACGGCCTGGTCCAAAAGTGAAACCTTGTCCGCCAAGTGCTGGGCTAAGCGCTCATTTTCTGGCAGAGCTTGTTTGACACCCTTGCCATAGACTACTTCATCCAGCTGGACTTGAATCCCCAAGTCTAGATAGGTGGCCAGGCTAGTTAGATCCTTAATCTTCTCGACATCAACCAGATAAGCCGCCAGGCCCACGTCGAAGGTCACACCCGCTAGTGTCAGGCCTTGATGGTCCAGCAAGATGCTGTCTCGCTTGAGGTCTGCGCTGATCTTAGGAAGATCTCCATCTTCTAACCATTTTCTGAAGGCTGAGCTAGCGAAGGCGACTTTGCCACTTGTGGCATAAGCCTGGTCGCCTTGGGTCCATGCCACTGCTAGGACTGGCTCAAAGTGATAATTCTCGCTGAGAGTCTCCAGATAGAAGGCACCGTCTAGCTTAACATGGTCTTCTTCAATGGTCTCCAACCAAGTCACAGGATAGCGAGTGGTCTCTTGACTAGCGACGACTTCCGCCCCTTGATGCAGTTGGGCTAAGAAGCTACGGAAATCCATTTGGACATAAAATTCACTTAACTGAGCTAGGTCACGCTGTCCTAGTAGGCAATCATCGAGGGTGATTTCCAGTGGCGCATCTTGGACAATGCGGGCCAGTGACTTACTGAGGCGGGCATTAGCTTCGTCCCGAATAATGTTTTCCTTCATCTTGGAAGGCTTGAGTTGATCCAGACCTTGATAGAGGCCTTCGACCGTCCCAAATTGATGGAGCAACTTAAGGGCGGTCTTCTCCCCTACCCGTTCAATACCCGGATAGTTGTCCGAGCTATCGCCCATCAGTCCCTTGAGGTCGATAATCTGTTGGGGCGTCAGCTGGTACTTGTCCCAAATGCTGGCTGGCGTGTAAGGCTCTAGCTCACTTACGCCTTTTTTGGTGATATAGACTGTCACCTGGTCGCTGGCTAATTGGGTTAAGTCCTTGTCCCCCGACAGTATCATGACCTGGTCGTCTGGATCTGCCGCCTTAGCCAGGGTGCCTAGGATATCGTCCGCTTCATAGTGGAGTAATTCGTAGTACTTGATGCCATAGGCATCCAAGAGCACCCGGAAATAAGGTAGCTGCTCGCGGAACTCGCCTGGTGTCTTTTGGCGTCCTGCCTTATATTCTGGATATTGTTCCGTCCGAAAGGTATGACCAGACTTGTCAAAAGCCACCAAGACATGAGTCGGCTTAAACTGGTCTAGAACCCCATCCAGCATACGGTTAAAGCTAAACAAGGCATTGGTATGTAGGCCCGCCTTATTCTTAAATCGTTCAATATCCAAAATGGAGAAGAAGGCCCGATAGGCCAAACTGCTTCCATCAATTAATAAAATTTTGCGCTGGGTCATGGGGCGCCTCCTTAAGTGTGAATGTTAAGCTCCTAGACTCTAATAGCCTGAAGCAAAGTAAATCAGCCAGTCCAGCAGCATCCCTTAGGACAAGCCGCTAAGAATGGCTGATAGCGATGACTTGTATTGAGTGTTAGGTCTTAGCCGCCAAGTGAGTCTTAAAGGACATTTGGATGTAGGCGGGCATATTCTTTTTCAAAGCGTTGGGCAATCTTATCCACATCACCCGCGCCCATAAAGACAATGACATCGTCCTTATATTGCATGAGTGGTGACAGGTGCTCGCTCGAAATAATCTCCACCTCTTGGTCAATTAAGGCCGCCAAGTCTTGAATAGTAACTTCCCCACTTTGCTCGCGGGCAGAGTTGAAGATGTCGCAGAGATAGACTTGGTCTGCTAGGTTAAGTGACTCAGCAAATTCGTTAAGCAGGGCCACTGTCCGGCTAAAAGTATGAGGTTGGAAGACTGCGATACATCGTTTGTCTGGATAGCGTTGCTTGGTCGCATCAATGGTGGCCTTGATTTCGCTTGGATGGTGGGCATAGTCGTCAATGATGGTTAAATCCCCCACCGTCTTAACGCTAAAACGACGTTTGACACCCGTGAAGGTCGCTAGGTTTTGGGCGATAGCATCTGCCGGGAAACCTTCTAGGGTCAAGACCGTAATCACTGCCAAAGCGTTCAAGATATTGTGCTTACCATAGGTTGGCACATGGAAGCGTCCTAAGAACTTACCTTCAAAGGTCACATCAAAGTCAGATCCATCCTGTGTCCGTTCAATATTGGTTGCATAAACAGTAGAATTGCTGTCAAAACCATAGTAGTAAACAGGAACCGGCGCTTCTAATTGACGCAGATAAGCATCTTCCCCACAAGCAATCACGGCTTTGGTGGTTTGGCCTGCAAAACTAGTGAAGGCTGAGAAGACATCCTCAATCGAAGTGAAGTAATCAGGATGGTCAAAATCCACGTTGGTAATAATGGCATAATCTGGTTCATAAGACAGGAAGTGGCGACGATACTCGCAAGCTTCTAGGCCAAAGTAATTAGCGGATTCTTGACCATAGCCGGTCCCATCCCCAATCAAGTAAGACAGAGGGGCTAAGTGCTTGAGGGTATGCGCCAAGAGACCTGTGGTAGAGGTCTTACCGTGACAGCCTGAAACGGCAATACTGGTATAACCCTTAATCAATTTACCTAAGAAATGATGGTAGCGGTAGATTGGCAAGCCTAATTCGCGCGCCCGCACCAATTCTTCATGGTCATCCCCGAAGGCATTGCCTGCGATAATGGTCAGGCCAGGTTGAATATTGTCAGCCGAGAATTCCATCATAGGCACACCCGCAGCTTCTAAGCCTTGCTGGGTGAAGAAGTACTTGCCTACGTCACTCCCTTGTACCTTATAGCCTTCTCCTACCAGGATAAGTGCGAGAGCACTCATGCCTGAACCTTTGATTCCCACAAAATGATAGGTTGTTGCTTTATCCATAATCAACCTACACACGTCCTTTCACTCAATTAATTTCTAGTCTTCAAATAATAAATAGCTGTCCTTGTCCTTACGCATACGGGCCAAAATCTCACGAGAGACCCCGACTTCCGTCACAGCTTGCGATTGCGGTGGCTGATAAGGTTTAGGTAGCTCCTTAGGTTGGAAACGTTCGGCCCGCGCCTGTCTTGCCACTTCCTGACTATCTCGCCCATTCTCTAAAATAGACTGGAACTTAGCCTGGGCATCCGAGACTTGACGTTGGCTGCTGGCATCATGGTGCTCCCGCTCTCTTTGGGCACTAGCCTGCCAAGCTTGGCGTGAGCGCTGAGAAGTCGGCGCTTCTAAAAATTCATCCAGAACCTGACGGTCTTGCTGTCGACGGCTAGCTTGGCCTGGCTTGGGCCAGTCATTTTGAGGTCGCCGCTCGGCTGGTGCCACATAGGCACGATCCAAACGGTCAGAATGCGTTTGTGGCAGTCTGAGCTCCTCACCCGGTCGATAGCTAGGCGCGGGACTTTCCTCTTCGGTTGGCTCTGACATCATGCGTTCCCGCACCAAATCGGAATTAAAGCGCTGATTCGGGCTACTATTGTGGCGCTCACGGTAGGCTACCCGATAGTCAGCCTCTTCCAATGGCTCATGTGTCGTAGCTGGCGGTGGTGTCTGACTGGCATCAATCATCTTTTGCGGTTGATCCCGCCAAGGTTGCTCGTGATGATAGACAGGGCGATGGCCCCGGCTGGTCTCTTGCTTCTCTTCTAGCGCAGACTTGAATTTGTAAGGGGCGCCCTTGCTTGAAGGCGATTGGGATTCCCGGTTAAAACGTCGGTTGTCGTAATTTACATTCCGCTTCTGATAAGCAGGTCCTTGGTAGTCCTTCATAAGCCCCCGTCCTTTCATCTTCTGGTCTTGCTTGATGCTGCTAGTTTGATCACCTAAATGGCTAACTAGCCTTGATAGTGGGCGATGACTTGCTCAAGTGGTGTGCCGACTGCTAAGTCATCTTTCAATACCCAGATTCCTGGTTTATTTTCAATGGCATCCAAACCTAGTTCGCGTGTAGAACAAATCATACCATTGCTGTCAACGCCACGTAATTGGCCTGGCCAAATGATTAAGCCATCTGGCATAACGGCACCTGGTTGAGCCACTAAGACCTTTTGGCCGGCTTCAATATTGGCTGCCCCACAGACGATTTGTAGGACAGTGTCAGCCGCTACACGTGTTTGCGTAATATGTAAGTGGTCACTATCTGGGTGGTCAACACACTCTTCCACATAACCAACGACCAAGCGTGGTGAAGCATCAAAGCTAACCGCTTGATCGAAGCCCGCCGCTTGAATACGGGCATTGACTTGAGCCACTTGCTCGGCAGTCAAGGTCACTGGACCCTCTCCAGCCAAGTTCAAGTCTGCCACTCCGAAGAGGTTATAGCCCACAATGGCTTGAGATTGATGATGGCGCAGGGCGGTTACCTGACCTTTGCTATCTGGGTCAATCTCGTGTGAAGAAACTGGGCCACTAGTGAGAAGGAGCACGTCACCGACGCCTCCAGGATTATAGAATGCTAACCACATATGATTTCTTTTCTTCCTTTCGTCTACTTATCTGATATATCAATTCTATTTAAGCTGTCCTTAGACATTGGCGCGAATGGTCGCTAAGGTGGTCTTGTCGAAAGTCTCTAGGACTTTGATGACCATTTCCTTGGCTGCCTCATAATCATCCATACGGAAAAGGGTTTGGTGACCGTGAATGTAACGGGCGCAGACCCCAATGACTGCTGAAGGCACCCCATCATTGCTGACATGAGCGGCACCCGCGTCAGTTCCACCTTTGGAGAAGAAGTATTGGTATGGAATCTTGTGGGTTTCCGCTGTATCCAGCAAGAACTCACGCATACCACGGTGGGTGATGTGACCTGGATCTTGCATCCGCAAGAGGAAGCCACCCCCTAACTGTCCAAACTTGTCCTTGTTACCATCCGTATCATCGGCTGGCGAACAGTCTACAGCGATGAAGGCATCTGGTTGATAGCGATGAACGGCCCCTTTGGCGCCACGCAAACCGACTTCTTCCTGAGCGTTGGCCCCTGCAATAATGGTGGACGCTAGCTCCTTGTCCTTGACTGCTCGCATGGCTTCTAGCATCACAGCGCAGCCATAGCGGTTATCCCAAGCCTTGCCGATTAGGGCTTGCTTGTTGGCTGTCCAGACGGTTTCTGTCTTAGGTACAATAGAATCGCCAGGACGCACGCCATATTCCAAGGCTTCGTCGCGGGAAGTAAAGCCGGCATCAAATAGGATATCTTCAGGCGCCACTGACTTAGCCACCCCATCCTTGCCCCGTAATAAGTGAGGGGCTACAGATGACGAAATGCAGACATAATCTCCCTTGCGAGTTTGGAGGGTGTAGCGTTGAGCTGAGATGCTATAAGGGTTCCAGCCCCCAATAGGTGTCACCGTTAAGAGACCATTCGAGGTAATCTGACGGACCATAAAGCCCACTTCATCCATATGAGCTGCCAGCATGAGACGTGGTGCGTCTGGATCCTTGGCATACTTAATCCCATAGAGGTTGCCAATCCCAGACACTTCGATCTTATCAACTAAGGGTGTCAACTCTTCCTGCAAGAAGCGACGAACCTGCCCTTCATTGCCCGAAATCCCTTGTAATTCGGTCAGATGTTTGATTAAGTCAAAGCCTTGTAATGTCATGCCTGTCGCGGTCGCACCGCTACCTCCTTCGCCATTATAAATAGGTAGATTTTACTCTTTTTATTATCTCACGAGCGCTTAGTAAAATCAATGAATTGTACTCGAATTTGTGTTACACTAAGAGTACGGAGCACAAGCCTGTGCGCCCCCACCTACCGCTCCCTGATGGAGCGCGCACCATGCCTATGAAAGAAGGAAAAATACTATGTCATCCACTCCACGTAAAGGCCTCGTCGGTGGCCTCCTACTCTTAACCGGCGCCATTGTCGGCGTGGCTGGGACCCTCTTTTACTTGGAATCCCAACCTAAACGCCCGAGCCGGGTCCTAGCCGAAGTTAAGGCTGAATTTGCTAAACAAGGACCGATTGAAGGTTCTTGGATTCACTATGTTCCGGTTGAATACCCTGAATTAGAAAGCCAACCTCAAGTTTATATTGGGGGCATTAGCCGCTATGAAGGTGAACAATTAGTTCACTATCAATTCGTCTGCGATATTTACACCGGTCAAATTCTAGATCTCTTCCCTGTAGAAGGCTAACTTAAAGAATCTTTGGAGTCGCTCTGGCGGCTCTTTTTTGCGTGCTGACAAACAAAAATCCGACCACTTAAGTGGTCGGATTGATCTGTGTACTTATTCTGCCTTCTCAACGCGTTCCAAGACGGTCACAGACAGGCCTGGCATTTCGTAGTGACCATTAAGGTCGAAGACTTGGCCCTCTTCCAATGGTGCCGTATAATCAACGATTACCTTGCGGTAGAGACCATGTGGCAAATAGGTGATTGGCATGCGCCAATCATTAGCATTAATCATAATGAAATATGCAGAATTCTCATCCTCTAATTGGTAGGCAATGACGCCATCATGTAGCTGGTAAACAGCCAAGGAGTTGAGGATTTCATCGTAAGAGTTTTGGCGGAAGAGTGGTGAGCTCTTACGTAACTTGATTAAGCCGCGGACATAATCCACCGTCTCTTGATGTTCCGCTACTCGGTTCCAGTCAAATTGGTTGATTTCATCCGGTGCATTGTAGGTGTTCTCTATCAGTTTCTTGGTTCTTAAGAACTCTTGACCAGCATGAATGAAGGGAATCCCTTGCGCCAAGAGGACCAAACTGGTCGCCATTAAAGCCCGGCGAACACGAACTTCTTCAGAATCATAAGGATGAGTGCAACACAACTTGTCATAAAGGGTTAAGTCATCGTGGGCCTCAACATAGTGGACGACTTGGTCCGGACTAGCATAAGCCGAGTTAGGAATCCCTACTAAGAGGTTCTGAGCCACTAACTTTTCTAAATCAGGACGTCCATTGACATAGCCGCCTTCTTGCTGGTTGAAGTTACCACCTTTGAGGGCATTACGAATGGAATCGTTAAAGTGAGCCACTCCAGGCATACGGTAGGCATTGTGTTGGGCAGCCTTGTCTTCATAAGGCAACATGGTTCCCAGATTCCAACCCTCGCCTAAAACGATAATGGACGGATCAATTTCATTCAGGGCTTGACGTACGGCCAACATGGTTTCAACGTCATGAATCCCCATTAAGTCGAAGCGGAAGCCATCTAATTTGAATTCTCGTGTCCAGTAAAGGATGGAATCCAAGATATAGTGGCGCATCATATAGCGTTCAGAAGCGGTATCGTTGCCGACCCCCGTCCCATTAGACAAGTTACCTGCCTGGTCATAACGGAAGAAATAACCTGGTACAATCTTCTGGAAGGCTTGCAAGTCAAACTGATAAACGTGATTATAGACCACGTCCATAATGACGCGCATACCATTGTCGTGAAGGGTCTTAATGGTTTGCTTGAGTTCTAAAATCCGGCTAAGCGGATTATAAGGATCCGTCGCATAGGAGCCTTCTGGCACATTGTAGTTCTTAGGATCATAGCCCCAGTTGTAGGCTGTTGGTTTGGCTTCTGTCTCATCTACTGTCGCGTAATCATAAATTGGTAATAATTGCAAATGGGTAAAGCCCAGCGACTTAAGGTAGTCTAAGCCAGTGATTTGGCCATTAGAGGTATGAGTGCCTGCTTCGGCAAGCCCTAAGAACTTACCTTTGGCTGAAATGCCAGAATCTTCCGCTACTGAGAAGTCGCGGACATTGAGTTCGTAGATAATAGCATCGGTCGCCTTTCCAAAAGACGGCATACGGTCAAAGCCCTCCACTTGAGTGGCTGCTGGGTTGACCACTACACTGCGGTCACCATTAACCACTGCCGCAATGGCATACGGGTCTTGGCTACGTTTAAGGCCTAATGAACCATGGTCTAATAGATAAGTGTAGGCAGTTAAGTGCAAGTCCCCTAAAATCTCGATCACCCAAGTACCGCGTTCACCACGTCGCATGACGTGAGCACTAGCTAAGTTGCTATCTGGCTGGTTGGATTCATAAATTTCAACGGTCACACTCTTAGCCGTTGGTGCCCAAACGATAAAACGAGTTGATTGAGGTGTATAAAAGGCACCTAAAGGTCCGTCATAGGCAAATTCTTGATCAAAATCAACCGTTCTGACTGCTTTGGTAGCCAATCCCACCGCCTGATTTGGATTTAAATCTGTCACAATATTTCTCTCTCTTTCTATGTATACGTATTCTCACGCATAGTGTACCGCAAACGGTGCTCAGAAACAAGTCTTTAGCCTTACATTTTAGCTCATATCTGATGAGAAAACAACTAATCTTATGCGATTCTCATCTTACGACCCAAAGTCTCATCTAGCTGTCTATTTTATACATGCAGTATGATTGAAATACTGGTCTTGAAACGCTATAATACAAATGTAAAAAGCTAAGGGAGGAAGCAAATTATGGAAAATCTTTTGTGGTTATTTCCCGTCATTTTTATGCTACATGAGATGGAAGAAATCATTGGCTTTGGCCCATGGCTGGACAAAAATCAAGCGATTTTAGACAAATACCCTAGAATTGCAGCTGCCTATGAACACTTTTCCCCTTCAGGCTTTGCAGTGGCAGTCTTAGAGGAGTATCTAGTGGTGATTATCATCACCGGCGCTAGCCTGTATTTTGCTAACTATCTGGTCTGGTTGGGAGCCTTTATAGCCTTCAGCCTGCATCTCCTCATCCACCTGATCCAAAGCATCCTGATTAGAAAATATATTCCTGCCCTAGCTAGCAGTCTAGTGCTGCTTCCCCCCAGCATCTTGATTATCAAGCAAGTAATCGATCAAACGAACTATAGCCTCCTAAGCCTCCTAATCTGGACCTTGCTAGGGCTAATTTTCATGGTGGTGAACCTGGCTTTTGCCCATCAATTGATGCGGTTAGTGACGAAAAGCCTTAAATCTCAGAAAGCCTAGCCCCTCTATTTAAAACCATGTAAAAAGCTCGCACTTATCACAAGTGCGAGCTTTTTTATAGTAAGAGTTGATAGAGCCCATAAGTATGGCTAGTTCCCTGTAAGTCAGCCGCATAGTGCCGTGTCAGTGTATGCTGATGTATTAAGGCGCCAACGGCAGAAGCCCCTCTGGCTTGAGCTTGCTTAAAAATTGGGTAGCTCAGTGCTGACCCCAAACCCAAATACTGCGGATCTACTCCTAGGTAGAGTATGATGTAGCGTTTGGCTCGATGCTTAATCCAAAGCAATTTGGCTAAAGTAAATAAATTTAACTTTTGATAAACCAAGGCTCCATAGTCTGGCATGGTAATCAAAAAACCCACTAACTTATCCTCCTGATAGGCTAACTTAACCATAGAAAAATCCAGAATATAACGATACTTCTCGAAGATGGCACTAAATTGTGCCCCTTGCAAGGAACGGTAAATAGGAAAATCTCGGTAAAGTCGATTCAAGAGTTCAAAGACTTGTAAGGACACCTTAGACCAATCCGACTTGTGGGGGGATCGAATGTCAATCCCTGCTGCTAGGGCAGCCTCATAACGCTTAGCCAGTTTGGCTTCCTGGGTAGTGGGACTTACCTTAGGATAGAAATTAGACAGGTAGCTTTCGGTTAGTTTGAATCCCGCTTCCTCCCAGAGCTTGGGGTAATAAGCCGGCTGATGGGGCTCGCCAGTAAAAGGCAAGTCCCCATGGCCAGAGAGCTGCATGCGATAGCCTAACCAAAAACTAGTCTGAACGGGCCCAATGAGTTTTTCAGCCCCTAGGTCGCGGGCCTGATCAGCTATGTAGGCTATAAACTGCTTGGCCATGTCCACATCATCTAAGGACTCAAAATAGCCTAAGAAGCAAGTGCCATCGACTGGATAATAAGTCAGCAAGCCTCGAATCTGAACTTGCTGGTCATGGTAACCGACAAAGGCTCTCACTTCTATTTCCGGGCTAAGTGGATGGGTCCCACTAATCAGACTTACTTCCTCTTCAGGTGACTGCATTAAGTGCCCCTTGGCATATAGTTTCTGCGGCAAAGCTAGAAAGTCGACTAGCTCCGGCGAATGAGGCTGCACTGCTTTAATGGTTAGCATGGTCCGCCTCCTCTAAGAGGGTCACTTGACCGCTTAAGCCATCCATTTCAATCCAATCCCCACTTTTCAGCAATTGAGTAGCACCCCGCACATTCACAACTGATGGAATGCCTAGCTCACGCGAAATAATGGCTGTATGAGACAGGAGGGATCCCTGCTCAGCGATGACCCCTTGGGCTTGAGTTAAGAGATAGACCCAACCTGGATCCGTCATTCTGGTCACCATAATCTTACCCTGAGCAGATTCAATGGCTTGAACATCGTCCACTACTAGCACTTGGCCCTTAACTCGACCAGGCGAGCAACCAATCCCTTGAAGGTGTTCTGCCCGACTTAATTGGCTACGTGCCTGCCCTGAAAATCGCACATACTTCTCAAATACTTGACCCAAGAAGACATAGCGACTGAAGTTAGGTAAGGTCTTGTCACCCGCTAGCTTAGCACGTCTTTCTGCAATCAGGTCCGATACTGAGTGTGGCTGTCTGGCCAGTTCAAAGATTTCTTCCTTGGTCAGATAGAAGATGTCTTCTTCCGTCTCTAAATAGCCTTGCTTGGCAAGTTGCGCCCCAATGGCTCGAAAAATCATCCGCATCATCCCATAAATCCGAGTCCGATTTAGTCTTGAGCTTTCTCGGTACTTAACGCCAGTCATAGCGCGACGGCGTAAAAAGCCCGTCCACCAACTCCTTGGTTGATTGCTTGCGACACTTGAGGCTTTTAGGTCAGGAGCTTCTTGCTGGCACATTTGAACCAGCAAGGATAAGAGTCCTTGTGGGTGGGTACGGAAGGTCGGTGTTTCTAGTTTCAGTTCTTCGGGTGCCCGGTCACCAAATTCTTGGATAAAACCCAGGATCTTGGCTACTAAGGGATCTTGTCGACTTAAAAAGTCTGCTGCATCTTCATTTTCTATTGCCTGACGAAGAACGTGGTTCTTGGGATCTTTGAGCTCCTCAACTAAGTCCTGAAGGGCTAGAGCCGGCCGCATACTTTCAATCTGTTCAATACCGGCGATTTCTGCCTGAACATCTTGTCCATGACGCGACTTTTTCAATAATCCCGTATAGACAAAGGCATAAAGATCATTAATCAAGGTAATGTCCCAATGTGCTAGAATCTCATCCTTAAGCTGTTCAACTAGCGCTGTCAGCTGCTCTAAATCCGCATCTGGTGAGAAACGCTCTTGAAAGACTGCTTGAATACGGATGAATTCCTGTTCTAGCTGGGCCATTTGCTTAGGCGCAGTGAAAAACTCACGCACGATTCGGCCCATAATCTTAAGTCGCTTCCAAGGCGAAAGATGGATTGGCATGGCCGGTACTTCCGTCTCCCTCACGCCCAGCATATCCTGCCAGATAGGAATAATCTTTTTAGAGAAGGGCAACAATTGCAGAAGCTGGTACCAACTTTGAATTTGATAGTAGACTCGACTATTGACTGGACAGAGCATATTCTGGAAGGTTGGCTCATAGGCAGCCAATTCAGCTGCCCCCTTCCCCACCAATCTTTGAGCCAAGCCACGGAATATACTTGCATAGGCTTCTTGAATAAAACTGATTGTTAAGGGTGTAGAGAGACCTGGATAGCTCTCAACAATATTACTATTATCCAGAATGATTTGCTTGCCTTGTGGCAAAGTAGTAATAGGCCGAGCTTGTAAGATGTAGAGCCGGTCTCCTTGGAAGGTAAATTCCAAATCCAGATAGGGGCCAAAAAGCGCCACGGCTTGCTGGGCTAAGGATTCTAATTCCCCTAATTGACTAGTTGTTAAACTTGGGGCGCCTGGCTCTTGTTCAGTATAGGATAGCTGATCTGCCGGATGATAGGTCACCATGCTAGTAGGAACCTTATCTTCTACAATTTGATCCCCCAAGCCCTGTCCCACAACCACAATGTGTTCATTAAGAATTCCCTTAGGGTTGGCTGTAAAATAAACACCTGATAAATCCCCCTTAATCATGACTTGAACCAGACAGTTCATCTGAGCTTCTGGCAGGCTAATCCCTTGCTTGAAGAGATAGGCCAGAGTGGATACCTGATAGAGGGACAAGAAAGTATGCTCTAGAGACTGGGGTAAGTGGTCGATTGGAACATCTAGCTGGCTTTCAAATTGCCCCGCAAAGGACGAGACGGCACCGTCTTCAATGCTAGCAGACGAACGAACTGCCAAACGCACCTGACCAGATGGAAAAGTTTGCTTGGCCCAGCTCAGCACAGGACTTAAATCTTCCTTAGCAAAAGTCTCTTTGGCCCAAGTCAATAGTTCTTGACTTAGCTGCTCTAAACTCAGGTCACCCGCCTGATAGGCAGCTTCCTGACTAGCCAGAAAATCCATACTGTCCACTCGATCAAAACAGTCAAAGGCAAAGACCGCAAAACTAGGTACTGGTAGCCCCGCTTTGGTCATTTCCATGAGGTGGTAGGCTTTCCCCCCCACTTTCTGGAGATCATAGACTTGTTTCATTAGAAGACTCCCATCAAGAGGTAGACAGCTACTGAGACGACCATGGTAGTCTCAGTAATATAGGTATAACGTTCAACTCTTTCCCGAATATTGAAGAGGGTTGGGTCCTTAATGAACTGCTCAAACTGAACCGTCATCCAGATAACATTAAGCACCAAGACTACGACCCCTACATGGGAAATATTCCAGAGCAGAAGAAAGTTGGTCATAATATCTAGAATAGTGACTATTTCGATAAAACGGGTAGCCTTCTTATAACCGAAGAGCTTGGAATAAGTCACATATTCTGTCTCATCTTTTGGTGCTCGAATCTTACGACAGACTTCCCAAATCAAGCTTGGGAAGTACATGGTGAAGGCCAAGAGAATAGTCGGAACTGACAATAGGGGCAGATTGTACTTATAGCATACGAAGGATATAGTATAGAGATTCAGAATCATCATGACCGGATTATGGGTCACCAAGGCTAAAGGCAATGAATTTTGAATTTTATCTCGCTTAAAGAACCAGAAAGACATCAAGGTTCCGTAGATATAGAGGAAGAGGAACCAAAAGATATTATTCATGAAGAAGATATTTAAGGCAACAGAGACCGTGACGATAAAAGCTAAGGCGATAGCTAAATCCTTCTTCTTGACCCGTCCTGACGGTAAAGCTCGATGGGGGAAGAGTCGTTGATCGGTCTCATAGTCCTTGAAGTCATCTGCAATACGTAAAATCATTAAGAATACAAAAATGGTGAAAATCCCAATCAATTCTTGATGGTTGAAATTAAAGCTTGTCACCCCGTCATTTAACAAGAGGACAAAATAAATCTCGAAAAACATAATGGCTGCCACAATAAAACGCGACCCCAGCGGAAACATTTCCTTATAATAAATCGCTAAACGTTTAAACATGTTTAACACCTATCCTTTCACCCATTCTGACCTGGCTTTCGATACCTAAGTCTGAGTAATATCTAATATCTTGGTCCAGCTCAATACGATTGGCTGGATATAATACAACAATAGTGGATCCACCTAAGCCAAAGTAGCCCTTCTCCTGGCCTCTGACTAGGTAAGTTTGATGATGGTTAAAAATTCGACCGACTAGCAGCGCACCAATTTCCATCTGAAGAACTGGCCCCTCTTCCGTCTCAATTAGACAGTAATGCCGGCTATTTTCACGATAAATCAGGCGCTGGGCTTGGGCAACTTCCCTTACACTATGTAACTTGCCCTTGATGCTTTTTTGATGGGTAATCACTCCAGATTCAATGGCTAAATAGCGATGCAAGTCTTCGACCCCTAGACGGAATACTAAGGCTAGCCCACCCTGGAAGGCCTGCGCTAGTTGGGCATCTTCCAATAATTCCGCCAAATTATAGGTTTGCCCCTTTAAGACCAAACTTAAGTCTTCATGAATATCAAAAACTTGTAATTTGGCGTCGGCTACGGCCAAGACTTGCCCTTCTGGACAGACTGGGCGTAAGTCTGGCTGAATTTTTCTTTGGAAAAAGGCTGCAAAGTGGGGATAGGTCCCCTCTTGGTAGTCAGCCAGAGACAGATCATAGGTCTCTAGGAACTTTCTTACCTTAGCTTTTGACCAGGGCAAGTAATCGCTCAGGGTCAGCAAATAGGAGATGCTAGGACGTGTCAACAGAGGAAGGAGCCATCGTCCCCATCTAGTCAGGTAGAGGCGATTAACCAAGCCTTCTTGATAGACCTCAGGCTCTATGACCTGACCACTTTGACGCTGGTAGACCTTAACCATAAGGCAAGACCCAAAGCCCGATTAGACTAAGAATCGCTAATAGGGCGAAAGCCAGATAAGCCTTCTTGTTAGGCTTAGGAACGGGCTGGTTCCAGACGAATAGGCCGCTTAAGAGAAAGGCTATTCCCAACCAAAGCCAAGTATAGAGTCCTGGCGCCAACCATTGACCTAACAGATAGCTTAAGGGAAAGCACAAGGCGCCATAAGTGACGGGAACCCCGACAAAATATTGCCCGCTCCCCTCATCATGCTTGGCCAAGCGATTAAAGTGCCCCAAGCGCGTCACAGCTGCTAGCACATAGATAATAGCAGGCAAAAGATTGGCAGGTCCAAGAGCTAGCTGAGACATGAGGAGGAAAGCCGGCAAGGCAGCAAAACTAATCATGTCGCAGAGTGAATCAATTTCAATGCCAAAACGTTCCTGTTCAGGTGTCCGTGGTAAGCTTCTAGCCACTACACCGTCGAAGAGATCACAAATTCCACTAAGGATAAAGGCCATCATGGCTAGCCGGACCTGCCCTCGTAACGTGCAATAGATCGCTACTAAGGCAAAGGCTGCTCCCAAATAAGTGAGTATGACCGATTTATCATATTCTCCAATCAAATAGTTTTTAATCTTCATGTAGATGAATCTTTCCTTTCTCTGCATCTAGCGTGACTAGCATGCCTGTTTTGAGCCTCTTGGTTGCTTCTTGGACACAAACCAGAGCCGGAATACCACATTCACGGGCCACAATCGAGGCATGACAGAGTACCCCACCCGTCTCCGTAATCAGGCCTCCCAAGATGCCAAAGACATAGCTCCAACCCGTATCGGTATAAGCTGTCACCAAAATCTCACCCGGTTGAATGCTAGCTATATCTGCCAAGTCTAAAATCAGGCGCACTCGCCCCGTGACCTGACCACTGCTAGCAGGCATGCCACTCAAGTAAGCTTCCCGGCTGCCTTGTGGGAGCGGTTGGAAATTACCTTCTGTTAAGTCTCCTAGCGCCTGACATTTATCATAGGACTGGCAATAATGGCAATCCTGGTTGACTAGTTGCTGTAGGTCAATACTTCTATCTTTGTCATTCATGAAGGCTAAGAGATCCCATTTGGTTAGATAGAAGATATCTTCCACTTGCTCTAGGTAGCCTTGTTTAAGATAGGCTCGACCCAAAGCCAGGCTGACTTGCCGAATCAGGTGGTAGGCATGAGTTGAGCAATCCTTAAACTCCTCTCGCCACCACAATAAGTGACGTAAAGAGTTCGCAATCTTCTTAATCTTGCGGCTTTGACATCCTGTCAAGCCACTAGGTAGCCCTTGATTCTTGTGCTGTCTGACCAGAGACTTTTGCGCCTTATCATAATAGGCATTATCGATCACTAGGCGTTGGATTAGCGCTATAATTTGTTCAGGTTCTTCCATGTAACTTGGCTCCCTCAAGTCCAGTTCCCGCCTTGAATGATGACCAAACTTAACCATAAAATCAGCCAAGGCCTTAAAATCGTCTCTATGCCCTTCTTGCTGAGCAAGTTCTACTAAGCCTGACACTGTTTGCTGCGCCCAATCTTCTTTTATCAGCGGCCGATTTCGAATCATACTAGCTAAGGCTAGCATTTCTTCTAAAGGCTGGGTATGGGAAATATTACCTAGGTCTGCAATCAATTGAAAGAACTGGTCTTGGCTTAACCATCTTAGTAGCCGTGTCTTTTGCATGGAGAGCTGGACCGTATTGATGTAGGCTTGCCAGAAGTAAGTCTGCTCCGTTTTTCTGTAGCAGTCTAAGATGACTTGACGCCAGAGGGTCTCAACTTGTTCCAAGGGCGTTTCGTAACTTAGGCTTGCAATCTCGGACTCTAGCTGCTTAAAGTTGTCCTGTAAATTAGTTAAGTTTTCAGGGGCTGCTTTCATGAACTTTTTGGTAAGGCTTTGTGTCTTCCAAGCCACCTTGATGAAGCGTGTCAGAAGACTCAAACTTAACTGACTTCGGTATCCTCTACCCTCGTAATCCTTATTAACCCCTAGCTCATCATCGAAATCCCGTTCAATGTAACCAGGAATTTGCTGCATGGCTGCTTTGACTACCCCTAAATTCCAGTAGGGACGAGCATGATGCCGGCGCATCAAGTCCGGCATAGGACCACTAGGGGCTAAGTCAATGGCCTCCAAGAAGCTCGACAAGGACTCTTGCCAAGCATCAAAGTAGAGACTCCACATGAGATTAGGGCAGGATTGGGCTGCCACACCGCCATCGCGAAAATTAGCTGTCGTCCAACGCCCTTGGCTGACTCGAGTAGGCAGCGTCGTCATAGGGCGAGCCTGAACTAGATAGACTTGGTCACCGCAGGCACACCACTCGACATCCATAGGGCGACCAAAGTGGGCGCTAATAAGCATGGCTTGCTCATGAAGTCTGGCCAGTAGGGCTTGAGATAGACCACTGGCTACAACTAGCTTCAAATCCGGCTCATACCAGGCTAAGCTTAATCGTTCCGGATTCACGCGACCACTGACTAACTGCTCTCCCGCTCCCGCTACATACTCAATCAGCATCTCTTGGTCTTGATTGGATTCAGGGTTCAAGGTGAAGTAGACCCCACTATAATCAGCCTGACATTGCTCCTGGATTAAAATGGCTAAGCCAAAGTCCTGCCAGGATTTCTCTTGCCGATGCCAATAAGCAAGGGCTTGAGGTTTAAGTAATGACAAGATGCAAGCTTTAATCCCAGCTACAATTGATGACATGGTCTGGCAATCTGCTATCGAGTCATATTGACCGGCAAAAGAAGTTGTCGCCTGGTCCTCCAAGAGGGCACTACTGCGAACAATATAGGTCTTACCGTCCTCTATAAAATTCTCCAGAGCTGCCTCCCATTTAGCAGGCAGATTCTGACTTTCTAACTGGTCTTGCACCACTTTTCGATCTAACTTGAGCCACTTGTCCCAATCTAGTCTTGGGCTTGCTAATTCCGGCCAGCAATCAGCTAGCCAGGTCATAACTTGCTCGGCTGATAGAATAAGTCCATTTGGCACTGGGAGATTAAGCTGCCTCAAACTCAAAAGATGATTAATTTTCCCCCCATAGCTTGGGGTCTGTTTGGCTTGATAGAGTGTATCCATCTTATTACTCCTATAATCGATTTTGTCTTAATTTCGCTAGATATAGTAGACGATTAACCCCTAAGTGGGTCAATGTCCCTACTAGCAATAGGCCAATGATTTGTGCCCAATTTAAGGAAATATAAAGGTGCAAGACCAAGAGAATCCCGATTAAGGAATCAATCTGATCCAGCAAAATAAAAGGATACTTCCAAGCATCCTTAGCGGTCTTACCTGGCGAAATATCTAGGCGACGCTTGAGATAAGAATTTGGCAATTCAAAAACCACATAGGCCAAACCCAAGAGAATACCCAGCGGAAAGTTAGTTGCTAGCTTATTCGGATAGTGAGCATAAATCAAATGGAGTTTTTCTAAATCCGGCTGACGCGCCAGAAAATAGGACCAAACTAATTGAGCAAGTAAGCCCCAGACTACCATCCCCCAGAAACCCTTCCAGGTCTTATTGGCTCCAAAAAGACGACGACCGTCCCCTAGTAGGCGCCCAGCATCAATGGGTTGATTGACTGAGTCTAATAGGGAAGATTTACAAAATATCATATTGGCGATACCTGCCAATATGACTGGCATAAGGGTCAGATAAAGGGAGAGAATCATGGACATGCTGCGTCATTCCTTTGAACTAATATAAGAACCAAACTGGCTACATGAAAAGTAGCGAGTCGTCCGTCTCCTTGAGGAGGGGATATAATGAGCGATATACAAAAAGAAGCTAGGTCCCCCCAGCCTCCGCAATCGCTACTTAGACCTCGTCCCCCTTGGAAGAGCCAGCAAGCTAGTCTGAGCTGACTAAGTCTTGGCTTGCAAATCTTCATACAAAATAAGGGAGGGTCTGACTTATTATTTCTATAGTATACCATCAACTCTATAATGAAAACAATATAAAACCCATATTCCTTACCGTGCTTATTCGCTAGATATCCTATATTATAGGGATTTAAAGCTAATTACTTTGATAATTTAGATTGGTATTTCAATATATCGAGAGCTGTAAAATCACTTTACTTATTAGCTAGCATAATTTCTAACTTAGTAGGCTTAGCCCCTGGCCTTCACCCACAAAAAGAGGCTAGATAGTCTAGCCTCTCTGGTCTTTGATTTACTTAGTTTGTGACTTTTACGGGCGGAAATTTCACCTCAAAACGAGCCCCTGCCCCCAGCTGACTCTTAAGGCTTAGCTGGGCTCCATGCTGGTCGGCAATGGCTTTGACCAAGGCAAGGCCGAGACCGGCGCCACTTGAGGCCGACTTAGTACGGGCACGATCCACCTGATAGAATCGTTGCCAAATGTGCGCCTGTTCTGCCTCTGCAATGCCTGGGCCATCGTCTGTAATCGACAGGATTACCCCATCTACCTGATTAGCCGTCAAGCTAAGCGTGACCTGACTTTGAGCGAACTTAAGGGCATTGCTAAGCAGATTATCCACCAGTCGGCCTAAGAGGACTTCATCAGCCTCAACCTGCAAGTTAGGCGCAAGGTCATAGGCAAGCTCTTTGCCTGCTGCTTGAGCTAAGGTCTGATCATCTTCCTGGCGCTTAGCCAAGTAATCGCTGAGATTAAGTGGCTTCAAAGCTAAACTGTCCTGGCCTTCTAGCTTGGATAATTCTAAAATCTGGTTAATTAAATCCTTCATACGGAGCGCCTGTCGTTGGATAGTGGCATGCGATTCCTGAGCTTCGGCCAAAGAATCCGCATAGCGCAGGCCGTACTCACTCTCTGATAGGATGACGGTGACGGGTGTCCTTAAATCATGAGAGACATCATGGCTGAATTGCTTCTCACGCTCGAAGGAAGTTTCCACTGTCTCCAGCATGCCATTCATGGTCTGGGCCAAGAAATAGAGTTCATCTTGGGGCCCTTTTAGGGGGATTCTTTGGGACAAATCCCCACTGGTCTGAATCGCATGAGCTGTTTGGTCCAACAACTTGATGGGTTTTAGGGCCCGCTTTAACACCCAGTAGCCCCCTAGCACCATTAGGACCAGCAGGACTGGCCCGGCTATTGCCAAGACTCTGAGCAGATTGTTGAGTTCCCGGCTAGACGCACTGAGGGCAATGACCCCACGCACCCATCCCTGGCCATTCTCTAGTGGCAGGTCATAGTAGAGAAAGGACTGGTCCCCCTCCTGATAGCTCAATACTGTCCCCCCATTCTGGGGCAAGTCCCACTTAAAGAAGCCGGGCAAGTGCTGGCGACTGACATTCTGCTGATCATAATAGGCCAGAGTAACCCCTTGCTCAAAGGAATGGCGATCCATTTCATGCGGGCCGCCCTCCTGATCCTGTGGTGAGTCAGCGTGGTGGCTGGCCATTTGGACCACCTCGACTAAGCTTTCCTTGCGATCGGCATCCACAAAGCGGGCTGAAATCCATAGGGTGGCCCCAAACATGGCCAAGAGCATGATGACCATAAAGCCCGTATACCAAATAGTCACACGACTGGCAATGCTAGTCAGAAATTGCTTGAAGCGATGGCACCACATAGCCTAACCCCCGTTTGGTTTGAATCAGTGAGGGTTGCCCCTCGCTATCGAGTTTACGTCGAATATTTTTGATGAGGACATCAATGGTGTTGGACTCTGCTTCTTGCTCATAATCCCAGACATGATGACGAATCTGCTCACGCGACAGTACTTGGTTCTGGTTGCGGACCAAGTACTCCAAGACCTCGTATTCCTTGGCCGTTAAATTAACGGCCTGGCCATCCTTGAGGACACGTTTCTGGGAAAGAATTAGACGAATAGGCCCAATTTCCACCTGATCACTTAGGATATGACGCAGAGGCCGACGGAGCAGGACCCGCAAGCGAGCTAGTAGCTCCTCGAATTCAAAGGGCTTGACCATATAATCATCTGCGCCCAAATCCAGGCCCCGAATCTTATCCGTAACAGCATCCCGGGCTGTTAACAAGAGAACAGGCACTGGGTTTTCTTGCAATCTGATGCGCTCCAGAAATTCAAAGCCATCCATGTGAGGCATCATGATATCTAATATTATGAGGTCGTAACTACCTACCGCCAAAAAATCTAGGGCTTCTTGCCCATCAAAAGCAGAATCCACGCTATATTGTTGCTTCTTTAGCAACTTAGTTAGACTGGCATTCAAGTCACGTTCGTCTTCCACTAGCAGTAATTTCATATGATCACCTCTTCTCATCAAATTGCATTGTATCAACATTTCTACTCAAAGGCAAATCAGGGCACCCAAAGGCACCCTGATGTGGGGGAATGGCAGGCTCTACAAGTGGCAGCTTGTCTGAGAATGCCACCTGCCTGCTTACTGGCTACCTATTGTGACACGACAGTAGCCAGTAAGCAATCAGTAGCTTAGCCATCCTAACTTAGTTAAGTCGACTAACGCTTGTTGGATTCAGCTGGTGCCTCTTGACCTTGTGGGCCACCTTCTTGCTTATCATGTCCTTGACCAGGGCCTGCTTGATTTTGGTTAGGCCCTTGATGCTGACCACGGTCGCCCTCTTGGCCAGGACCTTGCCCTTGACCTGCTTGATGGTCAGCTGGCCCATGATGGCCCTTTTCTTGATCTTCATCTTCTGTTACAGCTGCCGTTTCACCATCAACGGTCACTTGTTTGAAAGTTTGGTTGCTTTCCAAGGTGACGGTGTAAGCAGCTGCCTTATCTTGTTCATGACTTGGCTCAAGTTCAATGCCATAGACCTTGGCATCCGCATACTTGGCTAAGACAGCGTCTAAAGCCGCTTGCGCACTAACGCTTGGCGCCTTAAATTCTGGCTTAGCGTCATGACCTTGAGCCTGAGCGCCATCTTGACCTGGGGCAGGTTGTTGGCCTTGATCTGGCCCTTGATTTTGATTTGGCGCCTGACCTTGAGCGGGAGCTTGGTCTTGTCCTGAACCTTTATCTGGGCCTTTGTCTTGGCCTTGCCCCGGACCTTGATTCTTGCCAGACCCATGGTCATGATCTTCACCTTGGCCTTGGCGGTCGTGACCATGACCTTGTTCCTGATTCGGCTCTTCTTCTGTCACTTTACCTGACTGAGCATCTACAAAGACAAAACGAAAGTCCTTATCTGCCTTGACGACAACGGAATAGGCAGGTTGATCATCTTGGTCATACAAGCTAGCGCCTAAGACTTGGCCATTAGGCACTTGACTCGCAGCCTTTTCTAAAGCTTGCTTCATAGTGACATTAATTTGAACATTCTGAGTGGACTGCCCTTCTTTCTTTTCTTTACCTTGACCATGTCCACCAGGACCTTGCTCATGTCCTTCATGTCCTTGATGATGGCCACCCGGGCCGCGATCGTGGCCTTGGCAATGGTCGCCAGCTTGCTGTCTCGGCCCTTCTTGGCCCTTATCAGGGCCTGCCTGATAGGTCTTAGACTGGGAGGCTTGATTGGACTGGCCAGCCTCACCTGCAAAGACGCTTAGTGTCGGTAAGACTGCACTAGTTGCCAGGGATGCGGCTAATGCACCGCTTAAGAGTAGATGTTTTGATACTTTCATGTTAATCGCTCCTTTAGCTTCTATAATCTTCAGATAAGTAGGGGTTGCTTACCTGATATCCTTAGTCTAAGGGCGAAAAATGAATGAAAGATGAACGGATTAAAGAGGCCAAAAATTTTTTTCTACTATCTACATAAAAAAAGCATCCCCTAAGGGACGCTTAAAACTTTCACCCAGCATGGCAACGACCTACTCTCACAGGACCAAAGGTCCAACTACCATCGGCGCTAAGAAGCTTAACTACTGTGTTCGGAATGGGAACAGGTGTGTCCTTCTTGCCATAATCACCACACTTGGGTGTTGTCTTCTATTGAGTGCTTGCACACTCAAAACTGAATAACCTCAAACCTAACCTCAAATCTTGTGGTTAAGACCTCGACCGATTAGTACTAGTCCGCTCCATGGATCACTCCACTTCCACTTCTAG
>NZ_KI535340.1:0-339119 GCF_000160075.2 Abiotrophia defectiva ATCC 49176 | reverse complement strand
AGGCCGAAACAAGGAGAAGATAGAAGAATACATTCGGAATCAAGTTCGTGAGGACCAGGTAGCAGAACAACTGAGTTTGTTCGAAGTGACAGATCCTTTCACGGGAGAAAAGTATCGGAGAAAGTAAGTGGAGCTCTTTGAGAGCTAGCGAGGGAAAGTGGTGCAGGAGGGAAACCGATTCAGTAGGCCTTTAGGCCGTGGCCGGTAGCATAGGCTTCCAGCCGCAGAGCAAACCGCCCGTTGTCACGGGCGGTTTTGATTGTGCCCATTGTCTTGAAATGGGCTAGGTCGATAAGCTTTTATGTAAAAAAATGGTTACCATACTTTCCTATTAAGAGGGGATTGTGGTAGAATAAGATTGATAGAGTCTGCCTCGCTCAGGAGGCAACTAGATAGAGAAAGGAAGTTATTAATCAATGATTTTTAAAGTAACATATCAACCCAATACCCAACAAGTTCCTACTCGGGAAAATACCCAAACCCTTTATGTAGAAGCTGCTAGCAAAGGGGAAGCACGGGAATTGATTGCTAAGTATACACCATACAATGTGGAGTTCGTCCAAGAATTATCACCTGCTCATTTAGCTTATGAGCAAGAGTCCAACCCGGACTTCGAAGTGTCGGTGTTCTAGTATGGCAGTTAATTTAAAGAACAACGAAACCGGCGTCTTCGCCCTAGGGGGCTTAGGCGAAATCGGGAAGAACATGTATGGTGTACAGTTCCAAGATGAAATCATCTTATTAGACTGCGGGGTTATGTTCCCGGAAGATGATTTGCTAGGGATTGATTACGTAATTCCTGATTTTTCCTACATTATGCAAAACCAGAGTAAGGTTAAGGCCTTGATTATTAGTCACGGTCACGAAGACCACATTGGGGGGATTCCCTTCCTCTTGCAGCAAATCAATGTGCCTATCTATGCCGGCAAACTAGCGGCTTCACTGATTCGCAATAAGTTGCAAGAACGTGGCCTTCTGCGCCAAGCTGAAATTCACGAAATTGATGAAGATGCGGTCATTCGTTTCCGCAAGACCACAGTCAGTTTCTATTTGACTACCCACAGTATTCCAGAAGCCTACGGGGTGGTTGTTAAGACGCCTCCAGGCAACATTGTCTTTACAGGTGACTATAAGTTCGACTTCACTCCCGTAGGTAAGCCAGCGGACTTACACCGCATGGCTAAAATTGGGGAAGAGGGCGTCTTAGTCCTTTTAGGAGATTCTACCAACTCAGAAATTCCAACCTTTACCAAGTCGGAACAAGTGGTGGGGCAGTCCATTAAGAATATCATCCAAAAGGTAGAAGGCCGAGTTATCTTTGCAACCTTCGCCTCCAACGTTTCGCGTCTCCAACAGGTGGTTGAAACGGCTCAAGAAACAGGACGTAAGATTGCTGTTTTCGGTCGTAGTATGGAATCGGCCATTAAGACAGGGCGGGAACTGGGCTATATCAAAGATGATGATGAACTCTTTGTAGAGCAACGTGACCTTAACCGGGTACCGGCTGAGCAACTCATTATTCTCTGTACGGGTTCGCAAGGGGAACCGATGGCGGCCCTAAGTCGTATTGCCAACGGGACTCACCGTCAAATTCAAGTTCAACCTAACGATACAGTCATCTTCTCAAGTTCACCAATTCCTGGTAACACTATGAGTGTTAACCGAGTAATCAACCAACTCTGTGAAGTCGGTGCCCATGTGATTCATGGTAAGGTTAACAACATTCACACATCTGGTCACGGTGGTCAACAAGAGCAGCTGTTGATGATGCGCCTTATGAAACCTAAGTACTTCATGCCAGTTCACGGGGAATTCCGTATGCAGAGCATTCAAGCTGGCCTAGCCCAACAAACTGGGATTCCTAAGGAAAACTGCTTTGTTATGGAGAATGGGCAGATGCTAGCGGTAACTGCTGATAGTGCTCGGATTGCGGGCAAGTTTACGGCAAACAGTATCTATGTGGATGGTAGTGGCATTGGCGATATTGGCCATGTCGTGATTCGCGACCGTCGTAACCTATCAGAAGATGGCTTGGTAGTGATTTCTGCTACTTTAGACTATGAAAACAAGCAGTTGGTTAGCGGACCTGATATTATGTCGCGTGGCTTCATCTATATGCGAGAGTCTAGCGACCTAATTCACTCCTTACAGTCTAGCCTCAAGTCAGCCATTAACCGTGGCCTCAACGAAAATGGCAATAACGTGAGCGAACGCTTGATTCGCGATATGATTATGGACACCATCGTGCCTCTAATTTATGAACGGACCGAACGTTCTCCAATGATTATGCCAGTCTTGCTGGACATCAATAAGGGTGTCCGCCGTCGCAAACAACGAACCGAACAAGAGTAAGCAGAATCAAAATAGGCAAGCTTATTAGAAAAGAGGAATGTTTATGTCACGTATTGAAAAAGTAAGAGCTCAGCTCGCTGCACAAGGATTAGATGCCTTGGTAGTGACCAACTTAAAGAATATTCGCTATTTAGCTAATTTTACAGGGACGACTGCGGCCTTGATTATTACGTCAGATCAAGCCATTTTCGTGACCGATTTCCGTTATGTGCAGCAAGCAAGTAAGCAAGCACCAGATTTTACCTTGTTACAAAACAAAAAGGAAATCTTTGCTGAAATTAATGACTTCTTAGTTGCTCATAAGATTCAAAAAGTCGGGATTGAAGCGGACGAAATGAACGTTTCTACTTATCTTCGCATTAAGGACTTCTTTGGCCCAGAAGTGGTACCAACTCAGGGCTTAATTGAGAAAATCCGCGAAATTAAGGACGCAGACGAATTGGCAACCATGAAGAAGGCCTGCGAAATTACGGACCAAGCCTTCAGTCATATTCTGACCTTCATTAAGCCTGGTGTCACTGAGATTGAGGTGGCTAACGAGTTAGAACGTTACCTCAAAACCTTAGGAGCTAGTGCCATGTCCTTTGATACCATTATCGCTAGTGGCTTACGTTCTGCTATGCCTCATGGGGTAGCCTCTGACAAGGTGATTGAAGAAGGCGATGTAGTGACCTTAGACTTCGGTTGCTACTACCAAGGTTATTCTTCCGATATGACCCGGACTATTGCGGTCGGATCGATTGATCCAAAACTGGAAGAAATCTACCATGTCGTGCTTGATGCCCATAACTTGGTCAACCAAAAAGCGAAAGCTGGTATGACAGGGGCGGAACTAGACGCTATCGCGCGTGACTACATCAGTGAAAAAGGTTATGGCCAATACTTCGGCCATAGTTTGGGTCACGGTGTTGGTTTGGACATTCATGAAGCGCCAGGCGTTAATGCCAAGAATGACCAACCAGTGGAAGTTGGTATGGTCATTACCAATGAGCCCGGTATTTATATCGAAGGCTTAGGTGGTGTGCGGATTGAAGACGACTTAGTAGTTCATCCAGACCATGTAGAATTGCTCAACCGCAGTCCAAAAGAATTGATTATTTTAGAAGTTTAAACCTAAAAAGGAGGAAGCCCAGATGACCCAAGAAAACAGTCATTTTGAACCACAAACGGTGGCACCCTTAGGGGAAATTAACATCACTACTGGTGTCCTTGAAGCCATTGCAGCTAAAGCTGTAAGTGAAGTAGAAGGTGTCTACCAACTCCACAAATCCTTCCAAACAGAAGTAGGTGGATTCTTTGGTATGAATCCTGATCGGGTTGGCGCTCGTGTTCGCCGCGACGATTCAGAAATTGCCATTGATGTTAAAATCGACCTTAAATACGGTTATTCTGTACCTGAAGTAGCCATGAAGGTTCAACAAAAAGTTAAGGAACAAATCTTCTTCATGACGGATTTAGTTGTTCAAGAAGTCAATGTCCATGTTGCTAGCATCCAAACAGAAGCTAGTCAGGCAGTGGATTATCTCCATTTAGATGAAACTGATGGTGAGTAGTGTGACCAAGATGAGCAATCGACACCAAGTTCGGGAGAAGGCTGTTCAGACCATCTTCCAACTCATACGACCTCAAGTACCTGTCAGCCTAGACCAAGCTTGTGCCTTCGCTCTTGAAGCAGGTAACGACCCTGAAGCTGGATTTGAAGGCTCTGATGCCTACTTAGACCGCCTGGTTCAGGGTGTCAATCAAACAGCCGAAGAGTTAGACCAACGTATTAGTCATTATCTAGCTGAAGACTGGACCTTGGATCGCTTGGCGCGGATTGACCTAGCAATTCTACGTGTCGCTTTCTACGAACTGCTCTATGTGAGTGAGGACGAAGTGCCAAGCAAGGTAGCGGTCAATGAAGCAGTAGAGCTAGCCAAGACCTTTAGTGATGACAAATCAAAGCAATTCATTAATGGTGTACTGGCAGGTCTTCTAAAAGACCTTAAGAACTAAACATAAAAAGACCACCAAACTAAGATTTGGTGGTCTTTTTATGTTGTCTCAGAGCTTGGTAGAGGTCGTTAATGAGCGTGTCCACCTCATCCATAGGAAGGCCAGAAAAACTCAGGAAGATTTGCTGGTCGAAGCCAGTCTGGGCTTGGATAGAGAAGTCGGCTAGCGTCTTGAGCCGAATGCCCTCCTGAGCTAGCTGGGCTAGGAAAGGCTGGCTATGGAAAGCGAAACTCGGTTGAATTAATAGGTGGAGACCTGCATCAAGGCCAATGAGTTGGGCTTGAGGATCTTGCGCTTCAATGGCGTTAATCAGCCTATCACGCTTGCGTTTGTAGAAGCTCCGGGCTCGATTGAGATGGCGTTCTAAGTGACCTTGCTGGATAAAATCGTGAATAGCATACTGAGAGATGGTATTGAGGTTGACTGCGAATTGCTTTTCCTTCTGATAGAAAAGAGATAGAAGGCTTGTTGGTAATACCATATAGCTGATGCGGAGGCCAGGACTGAGAATGCGGGACAGGCTACCCATATAGATTACTTGATTTCCTTGGTCTAATTGTGCTAGAGAGGGGATAGGGCGTCCCGAGTATTTAAATTGGCTATCGTAGTCATCTTCAATAATCCAACGATTAGGACTCTGTCTAGCCCAGTCTAAGATGGCTTGGCGACGGGTTAGGGGCATAAGGGATCCAGTCGGAAATTGATGGGTAGGAGTAACGCTGAGAATATCTAACTGGTCCAGCGGCGCTTCTTCAATAGCTAAGCCTAGTTGATCAAGTGGGCAGGCTTGAACCTGCCAACCCATTTCTTTCAGAAATGGTAGCTGAGCGTGGTAGCCGGGATCTTCAATCCCAATTCGACGCTTAGGAGGAAGGAGCTGGACTAAAACTTGATAGAGGGCCTGAGCATTAGGGCCGAGGATTAGTTGGTCTGGTTGACATGGAACACCACGTTCGTTGGCTAAATAGCTGGCCAAACTACTTCTAAGTGGCGCTAAGCCCTGAACAGAACTAGGCTCAAGCAAGTCAGGGGACTGGGAGTCAAATCGCTGAGTATAAAGCCTACGGAAAATTTCATAGGGAAAGAGACTTGGGTCGGTTTCGGCCTTAGTTAAGTCGTGACGCCAACTTGGGCTAGGACTAGTGGTGAGGCTGGCTTCTTCCGAAGCCAGTTGGACTTGGAAACGCACATCGGCCACGAAGTATCCTTGGCGTGGTTTGGTTTCTAGGTAGCCTTCGAGGCTTAATTGGTCATAGGCGTTAATGACGGTATTGAGGCTGATGCCTAAATCCTTGGCCAATTGGCGTTTGCTTGGGAGCTTTTGATGGGCAGCTAAGTGGCCGGAATGGATTTGATTTTTAATAGCCTGATAAAGTTGACTGTAGAGCGCTTCTTTCTTGTTTGGGTCGAGATGAATAAGCATAGAGTCCTCCAACTGGTACTAGTCATTTATAAGAAACTGGCACTATTAATGGTACCAGAAATAGGGTATGATAACAAGCAGAGGGAGGGAATTGAATGGCAAGTATTTTGGTAGTGAATGATATTCCTGGCACAGGCCAGGTGGCTGGTTTAACGAATTTAGCTGTATTGAATGCAGCTGGTTACGAGGTGACCCTCCTGCCTACAGTTTACTTAACTCACCATACCGGACGTTGGCCAGTCTACCGCGAGAGTTTGGACGCAGCCTTTTCGGCCTCTTTAATGGCTTGGCGGCAGGTCAAGTTTCAGGCTATCGTGACCGGATATTTTGGCAATGCCAGCCAGATTCACCAATTTGTAAACTGGTATAAACATTACCAGTCCGATACCTTTTTGGTGGTGGACCCTATCATGGGAGATTGTGGTCAGCTTTATACCGGATTGGATCACGATTATGTTACAGCTATGCAAGAACTGGTTGCCCTAGCCGATTATGCCCTGCCGAATTTGACGGAGGCCTATCTCTTGGCTGGCCTAGATGCCGAGTTAGTTAAGACTCAGGAAGATAAGCAAGCTCTTGAGACTTTGGCTAATCTTGAATCTGCTCATAATTCTTGGGTCATCACAGGAATTGAAGCGGATGATCAGATTGGGGTGGCTTTTGGTTCTAATCAAGAGGCTTGGACTCAGCGCCAAGATTGTCATTTGTTTGGCACTGGAGACTTCTTCACTTCTTGCTTCCTAGCTTGCCAGGTAAGTGGTCTATCTCTAGAAGCGACATGCCAATGGTGTGTTGACCTGGTTGGTCGTGCAGTAGAAAACCAGGAGTTAAACCAAGCTATAGCTCGCCAGGAACTTTATTATCAGCCTTATTTACCTTTTATCAGTAAAACCTTAAGAAAAGAGGACTCATTATGAATCAAACAAAAACAGCCTTTCACCGTCGCTTAGTCGGCTATATTGAAATTGGCTTATTCGCAGCACTTATCTATTTTGCGATTACTTATTTAAAAATTCAGATGCCGGGTAGAACCATGGTTCATGCCGGCAATGCCTTGGTTGTTTTATCCGTCTTACTGCTAGGCTTCAAGCGTGGTTCTATTGCTTCCTTTTTGGGTCTTTTCATCTTCGATGTGCTCAATGGCTTTGCGGCTTCTGTCGCCTTTACGCTTTTGGAAGCAGCTCTGGTTTTGGTCACGGTTAATGCAGTCTACACCTATGTATTTAAGAAACGTGACACGCGCTTTAACCTTGTTGCGGTTTCCATTGTGGCTGGTTTAGTCAAGATTGTCAGCCGGCCAGTCTCCATTGTGGCGCAACAATTAGTTTTAGGTTCTAGCTGGAATGCAGCCATGGCAAAAGTAGTCGAGAAGATGCCGGCCACCTTCTTCACGGCTATCGTAACAGCCATCTTAGTAGGGATTCTCTACTATCCAATGAAGCGTGCAATCGAACGTTTCCATCCAATTGGCCAATAGTGATGATGTTGAAGCTGGTTTAACCAGCTTCTTTTTTCATGTTTAAAGAAATGCACAAAAATCTCAAAAGAAAGCGCATGAATTGCGTCTCAAGCCAAATAACGGTAGAATAAAAGAGACTATAAGGAAGGAATAGGTGACGATATGCCAGTATTAGAAATCAAGGATTTGCATGTGGCCATTGAAGGTAAGGAAATCCTTAAAGGGGTTAACTTAACCCTCAAAACAGGAGAAATTCATGCGGTCATGGGACCAAACGGGACCGGGAAGTCCACGCTAGCAGCGGCCATTATGGGTAACCCTGCCTATCAAGTAACCCAAGGTGAGATTCTCTTAGATGGTGAAGATGTCTTAGAGATGGAAGTAGATGAACGCGCCCGTGCTGGTCTTTTCTTGGCGGTGCAATATCCAAGTGAGATTCCAGGCGTCACCAACGCTGAGTTTATGCGCGCAGCCATTAACTCTCGACGGGATGACGACAACAAGATGGGCGTCCGCGAATTCATCAAGAAATTGGATGAGAAGATGGCGCTACTAGATATGCCAGAAGAAATGGCCGAACGCTATCTCAATGAAGGTTTTTCAGGTGGGGAGAAGAAGCGTAATGAAATCCTACAATGCCTCATGATTGAGCCTAGCTTTGCTATTTTGGATGAAATCGACTCTGGTCTCGATATTGATGCCCTTAAAGTGGTATCCAAGGGCGTAAATGCCATGCGGGGGGAAGGTTTTGGTTCCCTGATTATCACCCACTATCAAAGATTACTCAATTACATCACGCCCGATGTGGTCCACATTATGATGGAAGGGCGCGTGGTAATGACAGGCGATGCCGAATTAGCTAAACGCTTGGAGGCGGAAGGTTATAAGGGTATCAGTGAAGAATTAGGTCTTCACTATGATGAGAAAGCCTAGGTGATAGCATGACTAGCAAACACTATTTAGACCAGATGCAGGCTTTGGCTACTTTTGCCGGTCTGCCAGACTGGTTCCGCGCTATTCAAAATCAAGCTCATTCAGTCTGGCAGGATTTGCAGTTGCCAGTGATTGAGCGGGTTAAGTATCACCGTTGGCCCCTCTTGTCCCAAGAAGTAGTAGCGCCACAAACGCTAGAGGAGCCTTTACTCTATGGTCTGGATGCAGCTTTGGCTGAGCAAGACCATCTGAGTGGGCAGATTGTGCATGTGGGCAATCATACCCTAGTAGAAAGTTTGGACCAAGACTTAGTCGATCAAGGGGTAATTGTGACGGATTTGTTCCAAGCTCTTGCTGACTATCCTGACTTGGTTAAGGAACATCTCTTTTCGGTGATTGGTGCCCATGAAGACCAAATAGAAGCCTATCATACGGCTTTTATGAATGGGGGGCTCTTCATCTATGTTCCAAGAAATGTGGCTGTGACTTTGCCGCTAGAAGCCCTCTTGGTTCAAGACAGTCGCTATGGTCAAGCCTTCAACAAGCATGTCCTGATTGTGCTTGAACAAGGGGCGAGTTTAGATTATGTGGAGCGTTTAGAAACTTATGGTGATAAGCCAAACTCTGCTACCTATTTCGTTGAAGTGGTCGTTAAGGCTGGCGCACAGATTAAGTATTCAGCAGTCGATACCCTAGGGGCCAAAAGCCACGCCTACATTAAGCGTTATGCCCAAACGGCGCGCGATGCTAAAATTGATTGGGCTATCGGTGAACTTAATGACGGTAATGTCATCTTAGACTTAGACACCTACCTCAATGGTGATGGTTCTGAATCACAAGTGCAGATTGTCGGTATTTCAACCGGTAAGCAAATCCAAGGCATTGATTCTAAGGTAGTTAACCGAGGTAATCATTCTGTCGGGAACATTCTGCAGCATGGGGTTATCTTGGACCGGGCAACCTTGACCTTCAACGGGATTGGGCTGATTGAAAAATACGCCAAGGGCGCCGATGCTCAGCAGGAAAGCCGAGTACTCATGTTATCTGAGAAGGCTCGAGGCGATGCCAACCCTATCCTTTTAATTGAAGAATTTGAAGTGACTGCAGGACACGCGGCTTCTGTAGGGCAAGTAGATGAAGAGCAACTCTACTACCTGATGAGCCGAGGCTTAAGCCGTGAAGCTGCTGAGTATTTAGTAGTACGTGGTTTCCTAGGCCCAGTTATTGTGCAAATGCCTTCGGCAGAAATCAGACGACAGTTAGTAGAAATTATAGACCGTAAATTAAGTGGTTTAGAAGGTAGCCAGGAAGATTAAGCCTATTAAAAACGAAAGGAGACAGTACATGCCAGCAGAGATTACTAGCCCATCACCATGGGCTAAGGACTTTCCCATACTCAAGCAAAAGGTCCATGGCCAAGACTTGATTTATTTTGATAATGCGGCGACTAGTCAGAAGCCACAGCTTGTCTTGGATTGCTTGGCTGATTACTATCTCCAAGACAATGCCAATATCCATCGTGGGGTTCATAGTCTGGCCAACCGAGCCACTCAAGACTATGAAGCAGCCCGCCAGAGAGTAGCTGACTTCATGGGTGCCCAGCCGCAAGAAATTATTTTTACCAGTGGGACTACTGCGGGTTTGAATTTTCTGGCGGACCGTTGGATAGGACCTAGTTTACAGCCAGGAGACCAAATTGGAGTGACCTACCTAGAACATCATTCCAATCTAGTGCCTTGGCAAGTCCTAGCTCAAGAGAAGGGTGCCAAACTCCGGTATCTCCCCTTGACGGAGGATCATCACTTGGATTTAGTGGCCTTGGAAGACAGCGATTGGGCCAAACTTAAGGTCATTACCATCCATCATGTCTCCAATGTCTTGGGTATCTCTCAGGATATAGCTGCTTTAACAGCCTGGGCTAAACCACGAGGCATTAAGGTCATTGTGGATGGTGCTCAGGCGGTCGCCCATTTGCCAGTAGATGTAGGAAGTCTGGGAGTCGATGCCTACTGTTGGAGTGGTCATAAGCTCTACGGTCCGACTGGCATTGGGGTTTGTTATCTCAAGCAAGAACATCATGCCACTTGCCAACCATTTTTCTACGGTGGTGAAATGGTTCATCAAGTAGGAGATTACCAAACAGACTATGCGGTCGCTCCACAGAAATTCGAAGGGGGGACGCCGCCTATTGCTCAGGCCATTGGCTTGGCAGCCGCCATTGAATGGCTGTCCGCTATCGGATGGCAGGAGATGGAAGCCCATGAAAGTCATCTGACGCTAGAACTTGCAAGAGGCCTACAGGCTATTCCCGGTGTGGAAGTCTATGGACACGGCCACGGCATTGTGACCTTCAATATTTCGGGTGTCCATCCCCATGATGCGGCGACGGCCTATGATTTAGAAGGCATTGCCCTACGAGCAGGCCACCATTGTGCCCAGCCTTTAATGCGCCGCTTAGGTCAGGCAGCGACTTTGCGGGCAAGTATGGCGCTCTATAATGATGCACAAGAAGTCGCACGTTTTATCGAGGTTACCAAAGCAGTGAAGGAGTTTTTCTGTCCATGAGTTTAAATCAATTAAATCAACTCTATCGCCAAGTTATTTTGGACCATGGGCAACATCCCCGTCATTTTGGTAAGTTGGACCATGCCAGTCAGGAAGTGGAGCTATTCAATCCTACTTGTGGCGATGCAATTGTCTTGTCTCTTAAAATTGAAGATGATTATATTGTTGATTTGGCCTTTAGTGGCCAGGGTTGTACTATTAGCATGGCTTCTGCCAGTATGATGTGCGAGGCTTTGTTGGGCAAAACCAAGGATCAAGCCCTAGCCATGATTGCGACTTTTCAAGCCCTAGTAGGTGGGCCTGGACAAGTGGACGATTCTTGGGAGCAAGCGCTAGGTGATGCGGCTCTCCTAGAAGGCGTTAAGGCTTTTCCGGCCCGATATAAGTGTGCCATCCTAGCCTGGAAAGCCCTAGGACTGGGATTAGATCAAGATACAAGCTTGGATGAAGGTTTAAGCCGTCAGAACCAAGTGCAAGAAAGTGAGTGAAGATAATGAGTGACGTACCTGTTGTTAACGACTATGCCTATGGCTTCCACGACGATGCCGAAATTATCTTTTCCACGGGTAAGGGTCTGAGTGAAGAGGTTATTCGGACTATTTCCAAGGAAAAAGGGGAGCCTGAATGGATGTTAGACTACCGTCTGCGTTCACTTAAGGTCTTCCGTGATAGTAAGTTGCCTGACTGGGGACCAGACCTGTCAGAACTAGATTTTGACGATATTATTTATTATCAGAAGGCTATGGATCGTCCGGCCCGTTCTTGGGATGATGTGCCTGATGAAATTAAGGAGACTTTTGAACGGATTGGGATTCCCCAGGCTGAACGAGAGTATCTAGCGGGTGCTGCGGTTCAATATGAATCGGAAGCAGTTTACCACAATATGAAGGCAGAGTTTGAAAAATTAGGCATTGTCTTTACTGATACGGACTCTGGCTTACGAGAATATCCTGAGATTTTCAAGGAACATTTTGGGACAGTGGTACCACCAACCGATAACTTCGAGGCTGCTCTCAATAGTGCTGCTTGGAGTGGGGGAACCTTTATCTATGTTCCCAAAGGGGTCAAATGTGATATTCCACTTCAAACCTATTTCCGCATTAATAATGAGGGGACTGGGCAGTTTGAGCGGACCCTGATTATTGTAGACGAGGGCGCCAGCATCCACTATGTGGAAGGCTGTACGGCACCAACTTACTCGACCGCGTCGCTCCATGCCGCCATTGTGGAAATTATTGTCAAAAAAGACGCCTATTGTCGTTATACCACCATTCAAAACTGGTCAAATAATGTCTATAACCTGGTGACTAAGCGGGCCCATGCCCATGCGGGAGCGACCATGGAGTGGATTGATGGTAACCTAGGCGCTCATACCACCATGAAGTATCCAAGTGTCTACCTTCAAGGAGAAGGGGCGCGAGGCACCATGCTTTCCATTGCCTTTGCGGGTAAAAACCAGAAACAGGATACAGGTGCTAAGATGATTCATAATGCGCCTAACACCTCTAGTTCCATTGTGTCCAAATCCATCGCCAAGGATGGGGGAGAGGTTAACTACCGGGGGCAAGTAACCTTCGCTAAGAACTCTAAGCGCTCAATTTCCCATATTGAATGCGACACCATTATTATGGACCAGGCCTCTAAGTCTGATACTATTCCTTTTAACGAGATTCATAATGGGCAAGTCTCCTTGGAGCACGAAGCCAAAGTCTCTAAGATTTCGGAGGAACAACTCTTCTACTTGATGAGTCGAGGCCTGTCCGAGTCAGAAGCGACGGAAATGATTATCATGGGCTTTGTTGAGCCTTTTACTAAGGAATTACCAATGGAATATGCGGTTGAGCTCAACCGCCTCATTAGTTATGAAATGGAAGGCTCTGTTGGCTAGACAGGGGCTATCAAGATAAGTTAAAGACACCCCGTGACTTAGGATGATGCCAAGTCACGGGGTGTCTGATAAATAAAAATCCTCATTGGCCAGTGTGACACTAGCAATGAGGATTTTTAAATGAATTATTTTGGTGTCCAAGTTTTAAGAATTTCTTCTAAGGCATCCATGTCTTTTGGTGCCCCTTCGACCGCTAAGTAGTAGACTGAATCAGGGTCAGACTCAGGGGTGAAGAAAATGAGACGCAAGGTTTTATCCTTAAATTGTGCCTCAACACCGACTACGTCTTTATAGCTAGATGGATAGCCCTTGACTGCACCTAAGGTGAGTTTTTCATGGTCGGGCATGGTGGCATAGGTAGCCATGCGGTCAGTCGCAAATACATAAGGTTTAGGTAATTTGCTGAAGACAGGGTGGTTTTCAACCCCTTGATAAGGTTGCATCTTATCCAATGTGACCACCGTAAAAGCGTCTTTAGAAGACCATTGAAGCTGGCTAGATGAGTGTTCTCCAAGTTCATTGAATTTAACAAAGTCTGAAGGAATCATGAGATAGCCGAGTGTGTCGCTACCGACTTTCTGACTTAGATCAAGTTTAGTGCCAGCTTGACTACTAGAGGATTCTTCGGCCAAGACAGTTTGAGGTGCAAGCACGACCAAACTAGCCAAAAGACATAAAAAGGTTAAAAATCGTTTCATTGTGTGGCTCCTCCTTCTTAAGGTTTCTTACTAGACCAGGTTTTAGCAATGTCACCGAATGAGGAAAGGCTCTCTGAATTAGGGCCGTCCATGCCAATTAGGTAGACATAGTTGCTATCATTTTTATCGGTGAAATAGACACTGCCAATAGCACTGGAATCCTTATAGCTAACTAGGTAGTAGCCATCAGGTAGATTGTCGAAACCTGCAGGTCCGGATTGAAAGGTAAGTTCTTTATCAGGTAGGCGATAAACAACTTCTTTCATGATAATCCAAGCTGGAAGAGTTAACTTAGCCAAGGACTGAGGCTTACTTTGAATATAATCTGTCGCATTCAGTCTCATTAAGCTAATCGATGTGTTGGTGGATTTATTGACGAATGACAGACCGCCAGTGTTTTGGTCACCAGTTTCGTTCGCTTCGTAGCCCTCGGGAAGGGTTAAGTAGCCAACCGTATCGTTGCCGACAACTTGTGTGCCAGCCGTTGCTGCGCTTGAAGTTTGACTAGCTGTGCTAGCGTTAGACTCAGCGAGAATGGCGACAGGCTGCCAGAGGGTAGTGGCCAGCAGTCCTAAGGCTACAAGCCGACTGAGTTTTTTATTCATGAAAATCATCCTTTCATTGCCAGAGGGAAAGCCTCTTAACTTAGGGGACAAGTTTGTAGGCTTGCCACCTATATGGATAGTATAGCACTTCTACTAGGGGCATTCAAGAAAGGCTAGTTTCAGAAAAAAGCTAAAGATAAGGTTTTAGCAGCATATTGAAAGGTGACTGGGGTGTATTTGTGTGCTTTTAGGCTTTACATTAGCCCCGAATGATTTGTGAAGGTTTAGGTCTAAATGTTAAGAAACCTTGAAATTTGAAAGACAAATGTGGTAATTCATCGTACTCAGGGAGTCAGTGTGTTACAATATACTTAGACCAAATTCTCTAGATTTAGGAGTGAGGAAACTATGAAGAAATCAACTAAATGCCTCGTTGCTTTAATGGCAGCTCTTGCTGTGGCACCTAACGTGGCCTATTTAAGCCAACCAACATCAGAACTAGTTTCTGCGGTAGAACAAGCTCAACAACAAAAACTATTGTCTCTGGGAGCTTCGTTAAACCCACAGCAACAAGAACAAACCAAGAACCTCTTAGGTGCTAAGGACTTTAGCTCAGCCAATACGCTCATGGTAGATGGTAATACCATCAACCAATATCTACATGATGGATCTAACGCAAGTACTACTGTTTATTCCAGTGCTTATATTGAACAACAAGCGGCTGGTTATGGGGTACAAGTTCAAATTGTGACACCTCAAAACATCACTTTAGTTAGTGCGACGACTTATCAGAACGCAGCCATTACGTCTGGTGCTAAGGATGTGCTGATTCGTATTGCCACCGTTAGTCCTGTAACGGGTGAGGGGGCATTGGCAGGGGTCTATGCCTTACTTGCTAAGTCAGGGGTTAAAGTAGACGAGAAAGCTGTTAAGGTAGCTGAGAAAGAAATCAAGGTAGTCGAAGTTGTTAAGAAAGAAGATAAACTAGACGACACCAAGGCTAACCAAATTATTTCTGAAATCAAAAAAGAGGTCACCAACCAACAAGCCAACCAAGGGGTAAACGTGGATACCCAAGTGGCACAAACCATTGTTAACCAAGTAATCAACAACACCACTGTTAACAACAATACGACCATTAATAACAACACTACTAACAATAACACGACCGTTAATATTTCTGATTCAACTAAGGAAGAGTTAGTAAAATTAGCGGAAGAATATGCTAAGACTGAGGCAGCTAAGTCTAAAGATACTATCCAACAATTAGAAAAATCTGTAGACAATAGCCTCAATGCACCTTGGAAGGAAGTCCTCAACAGCTTAGATGAAGCTAGCGCGCCAAGCAAAGAAGAAATCTTAAATGCGGAACGCAAAGACTACTCTGATCAAGCTGTTTACAACCCAATTCTGCCGGCAATGTTCAAGAAATTCTATGAACGTGTGCAAAATGGCGAGCCTGTTTATGACATTTACTCTCATACCTTCATCCTGGAAAAATTCTTACCAGACATGAAGCCAGAGGAAAAACAAGCCCTCAACCAATTGCGGGTATACCTCTATCAATACACCAACACTTTAGACAAGGATCGTAAGGAAGCTTTGGGTAGCGACTACACCAGTGTTAAACAACGTTGGACTGCTCAACTCAATGCTGCTGAAGCGGTGGGGAACCAAGCAGAGCTTAAGAGCCTAACAGACAAGTTTGCTTTGGCGACAGGTTATGCTAATGAAGTGTATGCCTACGAATTCGTTCAAGATGGTAGCAAGATTACTGCCTTCCCTCGTGTGGACTTAGTAACCCATGTATCAACAGCTGATCACCTCTTCTATGATACAGCGACTGGTCAAGTTAGTGTAGGGATTGAGCCAAATGTAACGCCTGTAGCCAATGGACTCTTTAGCTTCCAAAATGCTTACGGTGTTGACGTGAAGCCAAGCGCTGATTTAACGATCAACTTACCAAAAGACTTTAAGATTCCGGGTTATAATGGGGAAAATCAAGCAAGCAGCTCCAATAGCCAAGAATCCCAAGCTTCTGGGCAAAATCCAGCTGAAGCGTCAACCTCTCCTGCTAATCAAGATCAAAACCAACCTGCACCAGCTCAACCTGGTACTGAATCCAGTGAAGCAGGCCAACCTGCAAATAACGGTCAAAACCCATAAGGGTTAGCATAATAAAGAGCCCCCTCGGTACGCCAGAAAGGCAGTGCCGAGGGTCTTTAATTCGTTTAGATATTTCAATTGTTACATTTAACGCTCAAATCTAACTTTCTGCTTTAAAATCCCCGCTATTAGTGGTATAATCGAAAATGATTATTTAGGCATTTTTCTCGTTAAGGCCTAAAAATGGACATAAGGAGGAGCGAACACATTGCAATTTACAGGTATATTACTATTAATTATTTTGGTTTGTGTGCTTGGTTACTTTGCCTATTACTTCTACCGAAATAAAAATACGCAAAGCATCCGAGAACTTGAAGCAAGAAAAGAGGAGATGATGGCGATACCGATTGCCAATCAACTCTTCCTCCTTAAGAATATGAGCCTATCGGGTCAAACAAAACGCAAGTACGAGAGCCTGGTTAATCAGTGGCAATCCATTACCAACTTCCAGTTTGTAGAGATTGAATCTGCCTTGGTTGGCGCACAACAATATGCCGATCAATTGAATTTTATGCGGACTGGCCGGACTATTGCTCAAGCACGTCAGTTGATTGATGAAACCATGGTTAAGGTGCAAGACCTCCATCAAGACTTGTCCGATCTTCTGCAGGTTGAAGTTGATAACAATGAGTTGAATGCGGCTTTACATGAGCGTTATAATGCAGCCCGTAAGAATGTCATGAACCACAGCTTTGATTATGGTCCTGCCATTGAAACCCTGGAGAAGAACCTCCAGTATTTGGAACTCAACTTCACCAAATACAATGAGTACACTGAAAATGGTGACCATCTTGAAGCTCGTGACATGCTCAAGACCATTGATGCTGACATGACTAGCCTTGAAGATATCCTGGAACGTATTCCGTCAATGTACGACAAGATTAAGAATGAATACGAAGACTCCTTAGATGATTTGCGTGAAGGCTACCAAAAAATGGTAGATAGCCGCTTTGACTTTGATGGTGTAGCTATTCTAGAAAAAGTGGACGAGATTCAAGAAAAATTGAACGACGCCAAGAATGAAATTAAAAATGCCGATTTATCAGAGGCTAAGACTTTGATGGATAAGGCAGAACGTGATATCAAGTCACTTTATGACTTAATGGAGACTGAAATCGAAGCTAAGGATTACGTCAATAAGAACATCCAAAGCCTTCGCCGTAAAATCGATGAAGTAGCTGAAAATGGCCGTTATGCTGGCATCGAAGTAGACCGCATCGCGCAAAGCTATATTCTCCATGAGAACGAAGTGGATCAAATTGCTGATTTAAGCGACCAAATTCGTCATGAATATAACCGATTCAAAGACTTGGTGGCTGAGACAGAAGGCTCTGCAGTGGTTTACACCCAAGCTGAAGGCCGCATTAAGAAAATTCGCAAACGTATCGAAGAAATTGATGAGCAAGTATTGGCAATCACCAACAAAATTGCTCAACTCAATACTCGGGAGAAGGACGCCAAGACTAACTTGGATGACTATGAATTAGCTCTACGCAATATTAAGCGTCGGATTGAGAAAAGTCATTTGCCTGGTCTCAGTGATTCCTTCTATGACCAGTTCTATCGTGTAACAGACCAAATTGAACACTTGGCTAAGCAACTCAACCGAGTTCGTATTGATATGGATGAAATTGAAAGCTTAGAAGATGAACTGGAGCGTCACCTTGCTGCTTTAGAAGAAATGACGGAATCAGTAGTAGACAGTGCTATGTTGACCGAATACATGATTCAACAGAGCAATCGATTCCGCTATGACTACCCTGAAGTGGATGCAGCAATCAAAGAGGCTCAGTACCTCTTCCATCGAGAGTTTAAGTACCAAGAAGCCTTGGCTGTTATTGAGAAATCCCTACGGCGGGTGGATCAAGAAGCGCCAACCCAAGTGCGTCGTATGTACCACCAAGAAAAGCGGAGCAGCCAATTTTAAGTTTACTAGGTGAAATAGTTTAGAGACAAAAGGCCCAAGACACTTGCTGTCGGGCCTTTTTGTAAGAGGAGGAAAGCGATGATTTATTTGGATAATGCCGCAACCACCCGGATTCATCCCCAGGTCTTAGCTAGCTATAGTCAGGTGGCTCAAGAATTTTTTGCTAACCCGTCAAGTGCTCACGGCTTGGGTCGCAAGAGCCGACAACTCTTAGAACAAGCCCGCACTCAAGTGGGTCAACTTTTAGGTTACCATCCTCAAGAAATCTACTTTACTAGCTCAGGGACTGAAGCGAATAACTGGGTCTTCCAACGGATTGTGACCCAAGCTCACAAACGCCGACCAGAGGCTAAACTTGTTTTGGTCAGTCCCATTGAGCATCCTGCGGTCTTAAGACAACGAGACTACATCGAAAGCCAGGGCTTGACTTGGGTAACTTTGCCAGTATCAGCCCAAGGTCAAGTAGATTTGGAGGCTTTCCAGGCTAAGTTAGGCCCAGAAGTTTTGTTGGTTTCCACCATGGCTGTCAATAATGAGATGGGCGCCTGCCAGCCTTTGGATCAGATGGCGCAAATCTTGGCTGACTATCCATATATTATCTGGCACGTCGATGGGGTTCAGGCAGTTACGACTGAATTGTCTCGAATTCAAGAGGCTCGAATTGATTGTTTAAGCTTGTCCAGTCACAAGTTTCATGCGTCGCGCGGTGTAGGAATTTTGGCTTGTCGCCAGCGAGTGGATTTAGTTCCGCTTATAACTGGAGGCGGTCAGGAGCAGGGACAAAGGTCCGGGACTGAGAACCTAGCCGCCATTGTAGCGACTGCCAAGGCCCTACGTCTAGCCCAAAGTGAACAAGCTCAGACGCGTTCGCGACTTAAGGCCTATCGCCAACAACTAGCACAAGCCTTAGAGGCGCAAGGGTGGGTTGTCTTTGCCCAAGAATCAGCCGCATCCCACATTCTTTGTGCCGCTCTTCCGGGTATTCCTGGTGAGGTCTTACTCAATGCCTTCGAGGCCCAGGATATCTATGTCTCAACTACAAGTGCTTGTTCCAGTCGAGTTAAATCTGACCATCATAGTTTGGCTGCCATGGGGGTAGCTCAAAACTTAGCCCAGTCCGCCTTGCGCTTCAGCCTAGCGGCGGATACCAGTGACCAAGATATTGAGAACTGTCTAGTTGCTATTGCGAAAATTAGTCAACAATTTGAGAAAACACGAGGAAAATCATGAGTCAAAAACAAATTCTTATTCATTACGGCGAACTCTCTACTAAGGGTCGTAATAAAAAAATGTTTATTAATAAATTAGCTGAGCATATCCGCTACCGTACCCAGGATTTAGAACGTATTAAGATTGTACCTGAATATGACTTTATGCATTTGATTTGGCAGGAAACGCCTTACCAAGCAGTGATTGAACGGCTTGAGACAGTGCCGGGTATTTCGCGTTTCGAGCCAGTCTATCGGGTGGACAAGGATTTGGACGCAATCAAGGCGCAAGCGCTGGCCTTATTTGAAGAAGTGAAGCCAGCTGCGGGTAGTTCTTTTAGGGTTTTGGCCAAACGTTCTGACAAGACCTTTGCCTACGACACCATGGACCTACAAAGAGAAGTAGGGACCAGCCTAGGTTTAGCCTATCCTGACTTGGAGGTGGACTTTAAGACCCCAGATTATAAATTAACCATTAGTATCCAAAAGGCAGGCGCCTATCTAAGCCTCTTGTCCTACAAAGGGGTAGGGGGATTACCTTATGGTGCTAGTGGTCGCGCCTTGCTCATGCTGTCTGGGGGGATTGACTCTCCTGTGGCAGGCTATCAGATGATGAAGCGTGGTTTGGAAATTGAAGCAGTTCATTTTGCTAGCCCACCTTATACGAGCCCACAAGCTATTGAAAAGACCAAAAAATTAACTGCTCAATTGGCTCAATATGGTCGAAGCTTGACTTATCATTGCGTGCCTTTTACTGAAATTCAAGAAGAAATCAAGGACAAGGTCCACGATGATTTTTCCATGACCATTATGCGGCGTATGATGCTTCGGGTCATGGAGGCGCTACTCGATCGGCAACAAGCTGATGCCATTGTGACGGGTGAATCCTTAGGTCAAGTCGCTTCTCAGACACTGAAGAGCATGCGGGCTATCAACCAAGTGACTTCCGTGCCAATTTTGCGGCCTTTAATTGCGGTAGACAAGAACGATATTATCGTGCAGGCTGAAGCAATCGGGACCTATGAAATCTCCAATGAGCCATTTGAAGACTGCTGTACAGTTTTTGCGCCTAAATCACCACGGACCAAGCCCAAATTGACGTCTGTAATGGAGTTAGAAGCTCTCCTAGATGTGGAAGGTTTAGTTGAGCGCGCGGTTACCGCTACCCAAACTGAAGTTATTGGCGCGGATTACGGTAAGGTAAGTAACCCAGATTTTAGTCACTTATTATAGATTGTTTGATTGCAGCCTGGAGGTTTTGACTTCCAGGCTGTGATTTTTATCTCTATGTCATAAAATCGGATTGTAAGCTAATAGAAACCTTGTCAGTCTAGCCTTTATCAGGCAAAAATAGCCTTTAAGAAATGGGTCAGAATCATGACAAATTCAAGATAAGGAGATTAACTATTTCTTTTTCCCTCGAACTTATGTTATCATAGTCTTGGACTTGAAGGAGTGATAGACATGCAGACGAGTGTATATGGTATGGCAGTACTATGTCTCCGTCTCATCATCCTAGGGATGAGTCTCCTCATTTTCCGGGGTGTGAACTGGAATCAGCTCATGCGCCAGAATGCTAAGCAAGGAGCCTACGCAGTTTATGTCATGGTTAGCCTTGCAGTGGGGCACTTAGTCGGGTCGTTTATGATTGAAATGACGGAATCCTTACAGAACTTATTGTTAGGTTTCCTTAAATAAGAGAGTGTATCCCTATTTGTTCGCTCCAAAACGAATAGGCGTAAGAATAGGAGAATTTTTGATGGAAGAGATTATTGTTCAAGGTGGTAATCGATTAGAAGGGGTAGTCAAAGTAGAAGGAGCTAAAAATGCGGTCTTGCCAATTTTGGCTGCGGCTATTTTAGCAGAAACAGGCAAGGTTCATTTGTCTAATGTGCCTGTTTTATCAGATGTCTTTACCCTTAACAACTTACTGACTGCAATTAACGTAAGCAATGAATTTGATCAAGAAAACAATGAAATGACTTTAGACGCAACCGGTCCTGTGTCAACCACAGCTGATTATGACTTTGTCAGCAAGATGCGGGCATCGATTGTTGTGATGGGGCCACTCTTGGCTCGCTTTGGTCATGCACGAGTGGCCATGCCAGGTGGCTGTGCCATCGGGACTCGTCCTATTGACCTCCATCTCAAGGGCTTTGAAGCTCTGGGGGCAAAAATTACACGCGCAGCAGGCTATGTTGAAGCGCAGGCTGATAAGTTAGTGGGTGCGCGTATCTACTTGGACTTCCCAAGTGTGGGCGCGACTGAAAATATCATGATGGCGGCTGTCTTGGCAGAAGGTACTACCATTTTAGAAAACGTAGCGCGTGAGCCGGAAATTGTGGATTTAGCTAACTTCTTAAACCGTATGGGGGCCGATATTGTCGGTGCTGGGACGGAAACGATTAAGATTCATGGGGTCAAAGCCCTACATGGCACCTCCCATGATGTGATTCCAGACCGAATTGAAGCAGGTACCTTTATGGTGGCAGCTGCTGTTACCCAAGGCGATGTCTTGGTTGAAGGGGCTGTGTCAGAACACAACATGCCATTGATTAGTAAATTACGTGAAATGGGTGTTGTATTCCATGAGTACCAAAATGGTCTGCGGGTTATTGGGCCTAAGACCTTGCAACCGACAGATGTTAAGACCTTGCCATATCCTGGTTTTCCAACCGATATGCAGGCACAAATGTCAATTGCTCAACTCTTAGCTGAAGGCTCAAGTTCCTTGACCGAAACGGTCTTCGAGAACCGCTTTATGCATTTTGAAGAGTTGCGCCGGATGAATGCCCACTTCACTATTGATCGCCAAAATGTGGTCATGGAAGGTCCTACCCAATTCTATGGTGCTAGTGTTAAGGCCACCGATTTACGCGCGGCTGCAGCCTTGATTATTGCCGGCTTGACGGCTGAAGGGGTGACCCGCGTTTCTGAATTGAAGTATCTAGATCGTGGCTATTTCCGATTCCATGAGAAACTCAAAGCCTTAGGTGCTAATATTGACCGGGTGAATAGTGCGCAAGTAGCAACGCCTCAAAAGACTACGACTCTTGCATAGAGGAGGGTCTTAAATGGCTAAAAACGTCGGAATCGACTTAGGAACAACAAATGTTTTAGTGAATTTATACGGTAAAGGGATTATCCTGAATGAGCCTTCTGTCGTAGCCATTGATACACGCAGCCAAGAAGTCATTGCTATTGGCCATGAAGCCTATGAGATGATGGGCCGAACACCTGAATCTATTCAGGTCATTCAACCGCTAAAGGGTGGCGTCATTGCCGATTTTGATATCGCAGAGGCCATGCTTATGCTCTTCATGCAACGTTTGAATTTAACCTCTTGGTTTGCTAAACCCAATGTTTTAATTTGTGCCCCATCTAAGGTGAGTGAGATTGAACGCCTAGCCTTAATTGAAACTGTTGAACGTGCAGGTGGAGGCCGTATCTACTTAGAGGAAGAACCAAAGGTAGCCGGTGTAGGTGCTGGGATTGACCCACTAAGCTCATCGGGTAGCATGGTCATTGATATTGGTGGTGGAACAAGTGACTTTGCTGTCATCTCTGCAGGTGAAGTAATTGCCAGTGAATCCATTAAATTGGCTGGCGATGACTTAGATCTAGCCATTATTCAATATCTCAAAGACAACTTCCATATTCTGGTTGGTGAACGTTCAGCCGAAAGTCTGAAGAAGGCGGTAGCGTCTGCAGTTCTCTTACCGGAAGAAGAAGTAGAAACCTATGATGTGAAGGGACGCGACCTCTTGACTGGCTTGCCTAAGTCAGTGAATGTCGACTCTAATATGATTTGTCAGGCTATTCGACCAATCTTGATTGAGATTGCTCGTGTCGCTAAGCGAGTCTTAGAAACAATCCCACCTGAGATGGCAGCTGATGTTATGGAGAAGGGCATCCTCTTAACAGGGGGAGGCGCCTTAATCTATCACATGGATACCTTCCTGACAGATTTCCTTAAAGTCAGCGTCCTTAAGGCTGAGCAGCCTATGAACTGTGTGGCCATTGGCTCAGGTTTGATGTTGGATTTAATTCTCTCAGGCAAATTAGAACGTACCAACCCGACATGGCGCCAACGATTGAAGCGCCGCTTACAACGTATCAAACGTCGTATTTTAGGGTAGAAAGGAGTCCTTATGGCAGAAAAACTTATGAAAAAATCCGTCTGGGCCACTGTGGGCAAGACTTTGTTACGGGTCATTATGTACCTACTCTTACTTTTCTTGTTTTTTGTCATCGGGCTGATTATCGGCTATGCCATAATTGGCAAAGGCAACTTCTGGGAAGTGCTGAGCCAAGATACTTGGCGTCATATTATTGATTTAGTCATGAAATAGAACAAGCGTCTACTCCATTGGAGTAGGCGCTTTTTTATATATTGGCGAGACTATTTTTCAAGTTCTGAGGCTTGTGACTAGGGATAGGCAAGGGCGGGATTACGTGCTATAATAAGGGGAATGAGGGGGTGAAGTCGTGTATCCATTTGATTGGCGGGAAGTGCTATTATATTTATTACCAATTGTATATGTCATTTTATTTGATCGCTTTTTCCGCGAAGCGATGGCTTCGTTTGCCTTCTACAAGTTTTCTCTAGCTGAAATGCTCCTCCCCATGTGGTGGGTCTTGATTCATGGCTTCAGTAGTTTTATCTTTGGCTTCAGCCTAGGACTCTTAACCCTCTATCTGACCTTGATTATTCTAGTAGTCCACCTCTACGACTACATTCGGCGGATTGAAGTTTTTAGTTACCGACGCTACCTTCACCAAGCTAGTCGAGTCGTCTTCCTATCCTTTTCTAGTATGTTATTAGGGCTCATGCTCCTTCGCATTGCTAGCCTCTGGATCCTTTAGGGAAAATCCCCCACCTCTCCACCACGCCCACCCACCTGGTAAAACCTTGATATAATAAGCTTTTTAAGCTCCGCTAGTTTTCTAGTGGGCTTTTTTTTATGAAATTTAAAAGAATGAGTGGTGAAAAGTGGTGGATTGTGGTAGAATATGGGTAAGCTATCATGGGAGGTGTATGCAATCGTGTTAATTGGAGAATTTCAACATAATATTGATGCCAAAGGGCGATTGACTATGCCTGCTAAATTTAGGCCTGAATTAGGTGGCCAATTCGTGGTGACCCGGGGCTTGGATGGCTGCTTGTTCGGATACCCTATGGAAAATTGGGCCCTTCAAGAAGAAAAATTAAAGAAACTCAACCTAATGAAAAAAGATGCTCGGCAATTCGCCCGCTTCTTCTATTCAGCTGCCACTGAAGTAGAAATTGACAAGCAGGGTCGGATTAACTTGCCACAAACGCTTCTTGACTACGCTAAGATTGATAAGGAATGCCGTGTCATCGGTGTTTCAGATCGTATCGAAATTTGGAGCAGCGAACGTTGGGATGAATTTGTCGGTGACGCCGAAGAAAATTATGAAGCAATTGCTGAAGGTATGATGGATTTTGACCTGTGATGGAGTGAAGATAATGGAATTTAAACATGAGACGGTGCTCTTGCATGAAACCGTTGATGGTTTGGATATCAAGCCAGACGGCGTCTATGTTGATTGCACCTTAGGGGGTGCTGGTCATGCCCAGTATTTACTGGGCCAACTAGGACCTCAAGGGCATCTCTATGCCTTCGACCAGGATATGACGGCCATTAACAATGCCAAACTTAAATTGGCTGACTATGTTGAAAAAGGCCAAGTCACCTTTATTCACCAAAATTTCCGTCATTTGAAGCAAGCTTTAGAAGAACTTGGGATTAGCCAAGTGGATGGGATTTACTATGACCTTGGAGTGTCTTCGCCACAACTTGATGTGGCCGAACGTGGCTTTAGTTACGGTCAAGAGGCCCGTCTAGATATGCGGATGAACCAAGAACAGGCCTTAAGTGCCTATGAGGTCGTCAACGAGTGGCCTTATGAAGACTTGGTGCATATTCTCTATCGTTATGGGGAAGAGAAGTTTGCCAAGCGTATTGCACGTGCTATTGAAGAAAGACGTGCTCAGCGACCTATCGAGACAACGACTGAATTAGCAGAAATTGTCAAAATGGCCATTCCTGCTGCTACCCGTCGTACGGGTGGGCATCCAGCAAAACGTAGTTTCCAGGCCATTCGAATTGCTGTCAACGATGAGTTGGGGGCGGTCGAAGATTCATTGGAGCAGGCGCTAACCCTTTTGAAACCAGAGGGGCGTGTTAGCGTCATTACCTTCCATTCCCTGGAAGATCGGTTAGTTAAGCAATTATTCAAAGAAGTAAGTCAAGAGCCAGAAGTGCCTCGTGGCTTACCCGTTTTGCCTGGCCAGATGCAGGCGCCTTTTACCTTGGTTAATCGCAAACCGATTGTAGCCAGTCCAGAAGAACTAGAGGCTAACAATCGTTCGCGGAGCGCAAAGTTGCGCATCCTCCGCAAGAATTCATAGAAAAAGTAAGAATTAGAGAAAGAAAGAAGGGATACCATTGGCTGAAACTGTAACAAGCGAACAATACTTTAAGCGCAGTTCTCAGGCTCGTTACCGCCAAGTGGCAAGCCCAGAGCCGCCTATAGCGACCAGTGCGGCAATTGACGACAGCCCAGTATTAGATGCACCTGATTTAGTCAGTCGTCCGAAAGCAAATAGTCAAACTAAAAGCAGAGTGGGTTCTTTGAGACTCAGTCGTTATGAGATTCTGATGCTCATGCTAACCTTTTTGGTTGTGGTGGGGAGTGTCTTTATTAATCTCATCATGCAGTCCAAGACTCAATCTATTCAACGTTCTAGTCAGGAGTTGATGCAACAAACTTTAGAGTTGCAGAAACAGACAGATGTCATGCGTGACCAAATGACGGAACAATATAAATACGATAGCATTAAGCAAGCGGCTGAAAAGCAAGGAATGAAAGTCCGCCAAGATAGTGTGAAGGATTTGACCAAGCCATGAGTCAACCAAACAATCAAATGATTCAACGTAATCTCAGATTCTTGGCAATCCTCCTTGCTGGATTAGCAAGTATCGCGATTTTCCGTTTCACCCAAATTAGCCTTTTCAAAACAAGTAATGGGCAGGATTTAACTGCCTATCATGAAACAGGGACCAAGAGAAGTAGTATTACCGAGGCAAGGCGGGGGAGTATCTTTGACCAACAAGGGAACCCTATTGCAATGGATACTACTTCTTATTCTCTTTTTGCGGTGCTTCGCAGTGATTGGGGCGACACGAACCTTGTCAAAGATCCAGACGTGACGGCCAAAGCCTTGGCTAAGCATTTAGGATTAGACCGTGACAAAATTTTAGCTCAGCTTACTCAAAATAATGTTTACCAAGTAGAGTTTGGGAACGCAGGACAACATTTATCATCTGAAACTAAAAAGGCCATTGAGGCTGAAAATCTACCGGGTTTAGTTTTTGTCAGTGAAACAACACGTAAATATGTTAATGACGTCTATGCCTCTCACTTAATTGGCTACGCGACGGCGGCGGCTAAAGAAGAAGATCAACCCTTAAGTGCTCAAGTCTTGGATGGCAAACTTGGCCTAGAGGCTGCTTACAATGTTAGCCTTAGTGGTCAGGATAGCAACCAGTCATCAAGCCGCCAATTAATTGGTAAGGATTTACATCTGACTTTAGACTCACGTCTACAAAACAAACTGGAAGAATTAATGAGCCAGTACCAAGCGACATACCAGCCGGAAGCATTGCAAGCTTATTTGGTGGAGGCTAAGACTGGGAAGCTAGTAGCAGCTTCCCAACGACCAAGTTTTAACCTCAATACTCGTGAAGGCATTGAGGCAGAATGGAAAAACTTAATGGTAGAAGAAGCCTATGAACCAGGTTCAACTATTAAGATTCTGACCATGTCGGTGGCCTATGACCGCCAACTCTATAAACCAGGTGAACTCTATCAATCAGGCTCCATCCAAGTCTACGACCAAGTGGTTAAGGACTATAACAAAGTAGGTTGGGGTCAGATTAGTTTTGAAGAAGGCTTGGCACGTTCCAGTAACGTGGCCATGGTCAATCTGGTTAACCGCATGGGGGACCAAGAATGGGTCAAGAAGTTAGGTGACTTTGGCTTCGGCAAGGGAACTGACTTCGGTCTTGAAAATGAAACAACAGGTAACTTCCAATTTGACAACCCGGTTTCACGAATTATGAGTGGCTTTGGTCAGGGATTCTCCGCGACCCCTATTCAACTCTTACAAGCCTATAGTAGTATAGGTAATCAGGGCCAAATGCTGAAAGTCCAAGTGGTTCAAGGATTGGATTCAGCAGGTGAATTCCAAGCTCGTGTCTTAGGGAAGCCTATTTCTAAAGAAGCAGCTAACCATGTACTCCAACTTATGGTGGACACGGTTGAGAAGCCCTATGGGACTGCCGTTTCCTTCCGTAATCCTTACGTTAAGGTTGCGGCCAAGACAGGGACCGCTCAAATTGCCGATCCCAATGGTTCAGGCTATCTAACGGGAGCCAATGATTACTACCACTCAGTGGTAACCTTCTTCCCGGCAGATAATCCTAAATACATGCTCTATATGGCCATGAAGCGACCACAACAAGATCACGGGCTTCTTGGTTCGCAGATTTTAGGGAAACTCTTTAATGACTATATTGAATATATTATGGTGAAACCATAAGAAGAAAGAAGGACATAGGATGCAAGTAGAAGACTTACTAAGAGCAGTTCCTAGTGGTCAATTGTATGGCCCAGAAATCAAGGGGGAAATCACGCAACTAGTTAACGATACACGTAACTTAGTGCCTGGTTGTGCCTTTGTTGCTATTAAGGGCCTACAATTTGACGGTCACACTGCTGTGGATCAAGTAGCAGCAGCTGGGGCTAAACTTATGGTGGTAGAAGTCCTGCCTGAAAATTGGCAAGACTACCCATTAAGCTTTTTCTTGGTTCCTTCAACTTTCCGAGCACAAGCTTTATTAGCCAATCAATTTTTCGGCCGACCTACGGAACAATTGAATGTGGTGGCAGTCACGGGCACCAATGGTAAAACAACCATTTCTAGTCTCATCAGTGATTTGCTCATGCGATTAGGGCATAAGACAGGTCTAATTGGGACCTTACATTATAAGGTCGACCAGACCTACTATCCGTCTATCAACACAACGCCAAATGCCTTAGCCCTCCAGCAATTATTTGCTGAGATGGTATCAGTAGGCTGTCAGGATGCCCTAATCGAGGCTTCGTCTCATGCTTTAGCCTTGGGGCGTCTTTGGGCAACAGATATTGACTGTGCCATCTTCACCAACTTAACTCGGGAACACTTGGATTTTCATAAAACCATGGAAGGTTATGCCTATGCTAAGTCCTTGCTTTTTGCCCAACTAGGACAAAAGTTTGCGGGAGAGGGGCCAAGACTGGCTATTATCAATGCGGATGATCCTTATGCTTCCATTATGATGCAAGCAACTTCAGCGGATGTTTTGACTTATAGTCTTGAAGATCCTAAAGCTAGTGCCTATGCTGACCAACTAGCAGTACAGGATGGTAACCAAACCTTCAGACTGCATTACCGCAATCAGACCTATCAAGTTGTGAGCCCTATGCTTGGCGCCTACAACGTAGCTAACTTTATGGCGGCCTTCCTTTGTTTGGTAGACTATTACCATGTCCAACCTCAAACAGTAGTTGATCTAATGCTCAGCTTTGGTGGGGTTGAGGGCCGGATGCAAAGACTAGATTTAGGGCAAGAATTCCAAGTTGTAGTCGACTTTGCTCACACCCCAGATGCCATTGAACGTGTACTACAAGAATTAAAGGCCCAATCTCCAAAACGTCTAGTGACAATTATTGGCCATAGTGGGGGCAACCGTGATAGCGGGGCGCGCCCAGAAATTGGCGATAAGGTCTTTGAATATTCGGATTGGATTATATTCACAGCTGATAATCCAAGGCATGAACCTGTGGCAAAGATTTGTGCTGAGTTAATTGGAAATCACGATGAAGTGCCTTATCAGGTCATTGAAGACCGTAAGGCGGCTATTGACTATGTCATTTCTCAGGCGCAAGCAGGGGATTTATTGGTCTTTGCCGGCAAGGGGAGTGAGCCCTACCAGATTATTGGTGATGACAAGCTACCTTATGATGAAGTAACAGAAATTGAAGCGGCTTTTACCCGCCACTTTGGCTAGGAAGGCCGAAGAAATAGTAAGCAGAGAGGAAGAGAGAGATGGAATTACTATTGCCAATGGCCGTGAGTTTTGCAATCACGGTAATCGTTATGCCGTTCTTTATCGGCTACTTTAACTATCGAAAGATTGGACAGACAACCCGTGAAGAAGGCCCTAAGTGGCATGAAGTCAAGACAGGGACACCTACCATGGGTGGGACGGTCTTTATCATGGCCATTTTAGTAACACTTCTAGGAGCTGCTGCACTCTTGCGACTCTTAGACGGTGGTGTCTGGATGCTCCTATTAACTTTCTTGTTATTCGGCGGGATTGGCTTTATCGATGACTTTATCAGTATTTTCCGCCATCAAAATGAAGGCTTAACACCGCGCCAAAAATTCTTAACTCAATTGATTTTTTCTGGAATTATCGTTCTAATTGGCCTTTTGAACAAGGTTGAATTAGCCTTCAACCTAGGCCCAATTCTTATCAGTAACGCTGTTGTGATTGGTATTTTCGCCTTTATCTGGATTACAGGTTTCTCCAACGCTGTCAACTTGACAGATGGTTTGGATGGTTTAGCAACAGGCTTAAATATTTTTGCTTATGGTGTTTATGGGGCCATGGCACTTAAGAGCAAACAAACCTCCTTAGCCCTGATTTGTTTGGTGGTAGTAGGTGCATTAATTGGCTTTTTGTATTATAATAAAAAGCCGGCCAAGATTTTCATGGGGGACGTCGGGTCCTTGGCATTAGGCGCTGGTTTAGCGGTGATTTCGCTCTTAGTAAACAATCCTTGGAGTTTACTCTTAGTCGGCATCGTCTTTGTAGTAGAAACTGCCAGCGTCATGTTACAAGTAGCGTCCTTCAAGCTAACTGGTAAACGAATTTTCAAGATGAGCCCAATTCACCATCACTTTGAAATGAGTGGTTGGAGTGAACAAAAAGTTGTGACCGTATTTTGGCTCGTTGGCCTCTTAGCAGGGTTAGGCTATTATTTCATATTCTAATCAGATAAGGTGTGGAGTTTAATGGGACAAACAGGTCAAGATTTAAAAAATAAAAAAGTGCTAGTAATGGGTTATGCTATGACAGGACGATCAGTCGTTGAATACCTCTTAACCCAGGGAGCACAAGTAACCTTAAATGACCGGGGAAATCTTCTAGAAGATTCGTCGGTCCATTTGCTTATGGACAGAGGTGTCAAGGTGGTGGATGGTGGACATCCGCTAGAACTTTTAGACCAGGACTTTGATTTTATGGTCAAAAACCCAGGGATACCTTATCATGTGCCTCTAATTGAAGAAGCTCAAAAACGAGGTTTACCAATCTATACAGACATTGAGCTAGCCTCTTGGATTGCACCATGTCCTATTGTGGCTGTGACAGGAAGTAATGGCAAGACCACCACGACGAGTTGGATTCACCAAATGCTAGCACACCGACCACAAGGTCAGGCGCGTTTAGCAGGAAATATTGGGGTGCCATCACTTGTAACGGCTAACCAAGCGAGTCCTGATGATGTAATTGTCATGGAAGTATCCAGCTTCCAATTGATGGGAACCGAGAAGTTCCGACCAAGTATTGCAGTTATGACCAATCTGACCTCAGCCCATTTGGATTACCATGGGAGTCAGGAAGGTTACGAGGCGGCTAAATTCAAGCTAGTGGCTAATCAGACGGCGGCCGATTTTTGGGTCTATAATGTGACAGATCCAACCCTTCGTGCGCATGCCAATCAGGTTAAAGCCCAGCAGGTGCCATTTAGCCATTTGCCAGCCAGCCCTGAAGTGCAGGCCCAGGGTGCCTATCGCCAAGGGGATGCTCTATATTTCCGCGGTGAGGAAGTAGCCAAAGTGTCACAAATTGGCGTGCCAGGTGATCATAACGTTCAAAATGCCCTGGCAGCAATTGCAGTGGCCAAGTTATTAGGCGTCTCCAACCAAGCTATTCAAGCGGAGTTGAGTGCCTATGCTGGCATGCCTCACCGTTTGCAACCTATTGCTAAATCAGCGGGTCGTATCTTCTACAATGACTCTAAGTCAACCAACATGGTAGCAGCTACTACTGCTCTTAAGAGCTTTACCCAACCAATCCGTTATATCGGTGGTGGCCTAGATCGAGGCAATGAATTCGATGATTTAATCCCCCACTTGGAGCATGTTGTAGAGGCCTTTCTCTATGGGGAAAGTAAAGAAAAAATGGCTAGAGCTTTCCAACAAGCTGGGGTGCCAGCCATCCATCTTTATGAAAACTTAGACCAAGCGAGTCTGGCTGCCTATGAGGCTGCTCAAGCAGGAGAAGTGGTCTTATTCTCACCTTCATGCGCAAGTTGGGATCAATTCGCTAACTTTGAGGTGCGAGGTCAGCATTTTGTGGACTTGATTCAGTCTTATCTGGCTGAAAAACCTTATAAGGACTAAAAGGGAGGTAGTCTAGCATGACTGAGATTAAACGTATCGTACTTTCAGGTGGCGGAACAGGTGGTCATATCTATCCAGCTCTCGCCCTCTATCAAGTCATTAAAGCCAAATATCCGGATGTAGAGTGCCTCTATGTTGGTAGTAAGAAGGGCTTGGAGGCAGATATCGTTGCTAAAGAAGGGCTCGCCTTCCAATCAGTTGAGATTCAGGGTTTAAAACGTTCTTTATCCCTTGAAAACCTTAAGACAGCTTGGCTTATGTTAACCAGTGTCCACAAGGCAAAAAAGATCTTACGGGACTTTAAGCCAGATGTGGTGATTGGGACAGGAGGTTATGTTTGTGCACCAGTCCTCTATGCAGCTAGCCGTCTAGGTATTCCAAGTTTAATTCATGAACAAAATAGTGTAGCAGGTGTTACCAATAAATTCCTTAGCCGTTTTGTCAATCGCATTGCAACTTGCTTTGAAGAAGTGAAAAGTGACTTTAAGGGGCAAGAAGCCAAGATTATTTTAACTGGCAATCCGCGAGGCCAAGAAGTAGTAGCTACACCTAAAATGGACACCATCCTTTCAGAGCAATTCCAGTTGGATGATCAAGTGCCAACTGTCTTAGTATTTGGGGGGAGCCGTGGTGCGCCAGCTATCAACCAGGCGGCCGTTGAAGCCATTCCGTCCTTTGCTGGAAAAGACTACCAAGTGATTGTGGCCACAGGGCGAGTGCATTATGATGAATTGCGCCAAAGCCTTAAGGAAGAGCTACCGTCTAACGTCCGTCTAGTGCCTTATATCGACAATATGCCAAGCCTCTTGCGTCAGATTAAGTTGGTAGTTGGTAGAAGTGGGGCAACTAGCTTAACGGAATTAACGGCATTAGGCTTGCCAAGTATTCTGGTGCCAAGTCCTTATGTTACTAACAACCACCAGGAACACAATGCCATGGCTCTTGTAGACCATGGAGCCGCTCGTATGATTAAGCAAGCGGATTTGACTGGGGCTAGCCTAGTGGAGACCATCCAGGAACTGATGGCTGACCCAGAAAACCTAGAGAAAATGGCTCGCTCAGCCTATGAATTAGGAATTCGTGACGCCTCAGATCGCTTAGTCAAAGTTCTGGAAGAAATCATTAAGTAAGAAAAATAAAATCTAGAGAGAGGAGGGAAGTAATGGCTAATTATCGTCTGGATCAGCGTAGTCGCTACCAAGAAGATTATCAAGAGAACCGACAAACGCTCAACCAACGCCGCCAACCTAGCCGGCAAAGAAGTCAGGGCAATTACCGCTTAGATGCAAATGGACAACCTGTTATGCGACCTAATCAGGATCGACAGCGTCCTCGCCCTTATCAGGAAGCGCGCTATGACTATGAAGATGAGCATAGAAGTCCCAATCAGACTGATATTTCAAGTAGACGCCAGGGCAATCATCGGATTAAGACCTACGGTACTCAGCCAAGTCCGGCCTGGACCGATTATGAACAGGACTATGAGACACGCGTTGTAACTAAGCCACGAGCTGGTAACTATCGTCAAACACCTCATCACACTTCCCTCCCTAATCAAGAAAAATTAAGTAAGGAATTTGGACAAGCACGTTGGCCTAAGGGCAAGATGAAGCTCTTTTCCGTCTTCGTTGTCTTAGTTTTAAGTCTGGCAGTGGTGGGTTATCGACTCTTGCCAACACATTATGTCAATGCTGTTCAGATTGTTGGTAATCAGCGAGTGGATGGTGAAGCTATTGTCGCCGCCTCAGGTATTCGCGATTTTGACCGCGTCAAAGACATCATGGCTAAGCGCAAGTCGATTGAACAAGCCATTATGAAGGAGAATCCTCTTGTCAGCAAGGTGACCTTACGTCGTCCTAATATGCAGAGTCTCCAACTAGAAATAGAAGAGCATGCCATTGTAGCCAAGATTAAATCAGGAGACCAATGGATTGCTGTCTTAGATAATGGAACTTGGGGTGATTTTAGTGCCAGTGTGGCAGCTAAAGAAGCTGTCAACCTAGACCAATTGCCAGAACTCTTGGTTCAGGCCCCATCAGGGCGAGTAACGGAGTTGACCACCATGTTGAAACAAACCCCACCCGATATTCTCAGCCAAATTGAAAGTCTCAAGCTAGGTCAAGAGGCCAGCAAGAATAGTGCCTTTGAAGCTAAGATGCGGGATGGCAACCTGGTCAAGGCAGTTCTACCAACCTTCAATCATAAGATGACCTTTTACAATCAAATGCTTAAAGAATTAGGTGACAAGAAGGGAACACTTAATCTGGAAGTAGGAGCCTACTTTACGCCATTTACAGGCCAACAACGGCCAGTAAGGGTCCAGTCTGGACAACAACCTTAATAGATAAATAGAAGCGAGGACTTAGTCCTCGCTTTTACTATAGGTCCGTCTTCATAATGCCTTAAGAGCAGGATTGGGATGGCCTGATTATGTGAATAAGAACTTACGGAGACAAATAAGGAAAAAATCTATATTAATTCTTTGTGACAGGCATTATTTCGCTTCATATCAAGGCCAGTATGTGATAGAATTATAGGGAGAGATTATATCTCATCCAGGGAGACCAAACTCCCCTGTGAGAGGACAAAGGAGGGCTAACGCTTGTGAGAACCCCAGAAATTTTTGTTAGTTTAGATATTGGGACTACCTCAATTAAAGTGGTTGTAGCTGAGCACATGAATGGCCAAGTCAATATTATCGGTGTAGGTAATGAAAAGTCACGTGGCTTAAGCCGTGGCGTGATTGTTGATATTGATGAAACGGTCTATTCCATTCAACAGGCCATTGCGCAAGCAGAGCAAAAAGCACAAGTTAAAATTAATGATGTCATTGTCGGCGTACCAAGTAACAAGCTGATGATTGATAACTGTCACGGTATGATTGCTGTTTCCAGTGATACCCGTGAGATTACCGAAAAAGATGTTAATAATGTTATTATGGCTGCTAAAGTGCGGTCTGTCCCACCTGAACGGGAAATTATTTCCATCATTCCAGAAGAATTTATTGTGGATGGTTTTACCGGTATTCGCGATCCTCAAGGCATGATTGGGGTTCGCCTAGAACTCTACGCACGCCTGATTACAGGTCCTAAGACCATCATCCACAACATTCGTCGTTGTGTGGAGAAGGCTGGACTCAACATTACGGAATTAGTGGTACAACCTCAAGCTATTGCAGAAGTAGCCCTAACGCCTGATGAACGTGAATTTGGGACCATCATCGTAGATATGGGTGGGGGCCAAACCAGTGCCTCAATCATCTATGATAACCAATTGAAGTATTCCTTCGTTGACCAAGAAGGTGGCGACTTCGTCACCAAGGATATCTCCTTAATCCTCAATACATCCTTAGAGAATGCGGAGCGGATTAAGCGTGAATTTGGTTACGCAGTCTCTCGTCAGACTTCTGAAGAGGAATACTTCCCAGTGGAGACAGTTGGACGTAAGGAACCTGTCCGCGTAGATGAACGCTACTTATCTGAAATTATTGAAGCCCGTTTGGCACAAATCTTCGAGACAGTTCGAGATGACTTAGAAGGGGTCGATGCCCTCGACTTACCAGGCGGTTTCGTTCTGACTGGTGGAGCAGCTTCCTTGCCAGGCGTCTTAGAACTAGCCCAAGAGTATTTTGGTCCTAAGGTTCGCCTCTATATTCCAGAGCAAATGGGGATGCGAAACCCAGTCTTTACAACGGCTATTGGCATGGTAGAATATGCAGCAGGCCTAGATGTTGTGCATCGTATTGCGCAAGGAACTTATCAAGCAGCAAGTGCACCACGTCAAGATCGTGGGTTTGAGCGGCCTTATCAAGAGACTGCATCCCAGGATGTAACAAACCAGCCAATGATGCCACCTCGTCAGCAAGCACCTCGCCGTCCGGCAAGACCAGAACGTCAACGGCCGGTAGCAGAGCCAGTATCAGATTATGATGCGTACTCCAACCTTGGAGGCTATGCTGCTGAAGAAAGCAACTATGTTCCAGAACCAGAGGCAGGCGTTAATTATGATAACCCAGTCCCTGTTGTAGGAAATGGCATTATCAGTAAAATCCAAGCATTTTTCAGAACATTTTTCGATTGAGATTCAGGAGGAACGATTTATGGAATTAGCATTTGATTCAATTAGCGGCCGTGACGGCGCCGTTATCAAAGTCATCGGGGTCGGTGGGGCCGGCGGTAATGCCGTTAACCGTATGATTGCTGAAGGCGTCCAAGGGGTAGAGTTTATTGTAGCCAATACAGATACTCAAGCTCTCAAAGGCTCACAAGCAGAAACTAAGATTCAATTAGGTCCTAAGGTAACCAAGGGATTAGGGGCAGGTTCAGTCCCTGAAGTAGGTCTTAAGGCTGCTGAAGAAAGCGAAGAACAAATCCGTACAGTACTTGAAGGCGCAGACTTAGTCTTCGTAACAGCTGGTATGGGTGGGGGGACCGGTACGGGTGCTGCCCCAATCGTAGCGCGCATTGCTAAAGAATTAGGCGCCTTAACAGTGGGTGTTGTGACACGTCCATTCACCTTTGAAGGTCCTAAACGTGGTCGTTACGCTGCTGAAGGTCTTAAGAACTTGAAGGAAAACGTGGACACCTTGGTGACCATCTCTAACAACCGTCTCTTAGAAATTGTTGACCGCAAGACACCAATGTTAGAAGCTTTCTCTGAAGCGGATAACGTTTTACGTCAAGGGGTTCAAGGGATTTCTGACTTGATCACTGCGCCAGGTTACGTTAACTTGGACTTTGCTGACGTGAAGACAGTCATGAAAGACCAAGGGACTGCCCTCATGGGTATTGGGGTGGCTTCTGGTGAAAACCGTACAGCTGAAGCAACTAAGAAGGCTATTTCTTCTCCACTCTTGGAAGTTTCAATCGATGGGGCAGAACAAATCCTCTTGAACATTACCGGTGGTTCTGACTTAACCCTCTTTGAAGCACAAGATGCTAGCGAAATCGTGGCGAATGCTTCAACTAGCGACGTAAACATCATCTTCGGTACTTCTATCAACGAAAACTTAGGCGATGAGGTAGTAGTTACGGTTATCGCAACTGGGATTGACACTGAAAAGAACGCACCTAGCAAGATGGCTCAACGCCCAGCGCGCAACAATTACAATGCAGCGCCTGCTAGCAATGCACCAGAACCAAGCCAACCAGCAGTGTCACCAAGTAATGACATTGAATTAGCACCACGCGGTCGCGAGAGCGAACGTGACTTATTCAGTGACTGGGATATCCGTCGTGAACAAAGCACTCGTGAGTCTGCTCATGAGATGCCACAGCGGACTTTCCAACGGTCAAGTGACGTTAGCCGTAACCGTCAAGTTGACACAACGGAAGATAACGAACTTGATACACCACCATTCTTCCGCAAACGCCACCGTGGCTAGTTTGATTAACTAGTTCTGGGCAAGCACCATGGGCACGCAAGTCTACGCTTCTGGGCGCTAGCTAGCGTGCCTATGGTCGTTATTGAAGAAGAAATCAAGTAAAGAGGTAGAGCTATTATGCTGATACAATATATTTCTTGGGCCTTTACGGCTTATGAGACCCTCATTCTTATCTGGGCTATCATGTCCTGGTTCCCTGATGCCCGTTATAGTGATTTGGGACGTTGGGTTGGGAGACTAGTTGAGCCTTATGTTGAGCTATTCGATCGCTTTATCCCTCCAATAGGGAGTGTCAGTCTTTCGGCCTTTGCGGCACTTGCGGTTCTCCATTTAGTGCGTAATTTTCTCTTTCGTCTCTTGATTGGGGTGTAGTCCCATGAAAGAGGGCATTTATCAACATTATCGTAAAGAAGAACAGGCCTTCATTGATTATGTGCTAGAACAGATGGCCTATGCGGCTAGTCGCTATTGTCCGGTCACTAGTTACTTTGTGACTCCGCGTGAAGCCCTGATTGCCCAGCAATTGGCTAATGGACAAGATGAAGTCCAATTAGCCTGTCAAGGTGGCTTGCCAGGAGCTGAACGTCAAAGACTGGTTTTTTATCCTCAGTATTATGATTTAGAAACTAGCGACTTTCAGATTCAGGCCCTGAAGATTCACTTTCCGCAGAAATTTGCCAATATACGACATGGGTCTATCCTTGGTTCCCTCCTAGGGGCTGGGCTAGAACGCAATCGAATTGGTGATATCATCACTGATGGTCAAGACTGGCAAGTGCTAGTGGATGCAAAAATTGCGCCCTATGTTTGTCAAAATGTGACCAAAATGGGAAATGTCGGAGTAAGACTTGAATATATTGAGCCTGATCAGGTTCTGACGCCACAAGTTCTCTGGGAAGACCAGACGGTCATTACCACATCATTAAGGCTTGACACTATGCTGAGTAAAGTCTATAATTTTTCTAGACAGCGTGCAAAAGAAGCCGTCTTAGGGGGCTTGGTCAAGGTCAATTATTTAGAAATTAATCGACCGGATTTTGAGCTAGAGGCAGGCGACTTTGTCTCGCTTAGGAAGTTTGGACGTTTTCAAATTGATGCCGAAGAGGGTTTGACTCGTAAAGACAATATTCGTCTTAAGGTCAAAGTCCTAGTCGTCTAAAGAAGAGAGCAAGAACAAAGGAGTGTGTGACATGCCAATTACACCAAATGATATTTTAACCAAAGACTTTGATCGCGAATTCAGAGGTTACGCCAGAGAGGAAGTCAATGAATTTCTAGATGAAGTTGTCGTTGATTACGAACGTGCTTTGGATCAAGTGACTGCCCTTAAACGCCAGTTAGCGGAAGCCGATGAGAAAATCAAGAATTTTGAGAAATTGCAAGAATCCTTGAATAGCTCAATCTTGATTGCTAACGAAGCCGCTGAACGCCTCAAACAAAATGCCCGCAAGGAAGCTGAACTCATTATTTATGAGGCAGAACGTGAGTCTGATCGCATCATTGCTAATGCACATGATACCGTCAACCACTTGGCTAATGAAGTAGAACTCTTACGTCATAATGGACGCAACCTCCAATTCGAAATGCAACGCATGTTGACTCAACAATTGGATTTAATTAAGTCTCAAACATTTGAACAGGAAATTGCTTTTGCAACACCTACGACAGAAGATAGTCAAGCTGAAGAACGTAGTTCTGAGCGCGTGGCTGCCTTAGAACAAGAAGTGGAGACACAAGTTACATCTGACGTTGAAGAATTCGTCCATGAAACTCAAGGTGATGTAGAAGCTAAGGCAGCACCTGACAAGGATGACCAAGCTTCTGTTGAAAGTATCTTGGGCCAAACTATTAAAATTGAATTACCAGAAATGATGTAAGACCACTATCTTCACTACACATCCCCAGCGATCTAGGAAGGGTGCAAGCCTAGAGTTCCCTGTAGAGTAGATAATCAGCTTACTTATAATGCCCGGTGAACCTAAGTAGCCGGTGCCGCTTAAAGAGCGTTATCATGTAAGAGAATTTGTATGACTACAAATAAAATTGGGTGGTACCACGTTGCGACGTCCCGTTGAGGGGCGTCTTTTTATATTTTTTTGTAGTTAATACTGTCAAGAAAGGAATATTGCCAATATGAAACTAAAAGAGACCCTCAACCTCGGTAAAACCGATTTCGCCATGCGGGCGAATTTGCCAACAAAAGAAGTTATCCTACAAAAAGAGTGGGAAGATGCGAATCTTTATCAACAAATCCAAGCTAAGAATGCTGACAAGCCGACTTATGTGCTCCACGATGGGCCTCCATATGCCAACGGGAAAATCCACATGGGCCATGCCCTCAACAAGATTAGTAAAGATATTATCATCCGCTCTAAATCTATGTCTGGCTTCCGGTCACCTTATGTACCAGGTTGGGACACACATGGTCTACCAATCGAATCAGCCCTGACCAAGCAAGAAGGGGTTGATCGCAAGTCCATGTCTGTGGTTGAATTCCGCAAACTCTGTCAAGAATATGCCCTGCGTCAAGTAGAAGGCCAAAAAGCTGACTTCAAACGCCTAGGTGTAACAGGTGAGTGGGACAATCCTTACTTGACCCTAGCCCCTGAATATGAAGCAGCACAAATCCGTATTTTCGGCCAAATGGCAGCAAAAGGCTACATCTACAAAGGCCTGAAGCCAATCTATTGGTCACCATCGAGTGAATCGTCCTTGGCGGAAGCCGAAGTTGAATATGCAGATGTAACCTCTCCTTCTATCTATGTAGCTTTCAAGGTCAAAGACGGCAAAGGCATTGTGCCTGAAAATGCTGAGTTCGTAATCTGGACTACCACGCCTTGGACCTTGCCAGCTAACTTAGGGATTTCAGTGAGCCCTGTAGCTAGCTATGTTCAAGTTAAAGTGGGAGACCGTCATTTCATTGTAGCCCAAGACTTGCTCGAGTCACTGGCTAAAACCCTCAACTGGGAAGATTATCAAGTAGAGGCTCACTATCAAGGTCAAGATTTTGACCGACTCACTGCTTGGCATCCTTTCTATGAACGAGAGTCGCTACTCATGGTGGGAGATCACGTTACCTTAGATGCCGGGACCGGCCTGGTTCATACCGCTCCTGGCCACGGGGAAGACGACTATTATGTTGGGAAAGCCTACGGCTTAGATGTATTGTCTCCGCTAGATAACCAAGGCCACTATACTCATGAAGCTCCTGGCCTCGAAGGTGTCTTCTATGCCAAAGGGAACAAACTAGTAGTGGAATTGCTCAAGGAAAAGGGCGCACTCTTGTCTTACTCAGAATTTGTCCACAGCTACCCACATGACTGGCGGACTAAGAAACCTGTTATCTATCGGGCAACACCACAGTGGTTTGCTTCTATTGATAAATTCCGTGAAGAATTGCTTAATGCGGTTGAAACGCAAGTTAAATGGTACCATCCATCAGGCCAACCACGTATCTACAACATGATTCGTGACCGGGGCGACTGGGTCATCTCTCGTCAACGGGCATGGGGTGTGCCACTTCCAATCTTCTATGCTGAAAATGGGGAAGCGATCCTAACAGCTGAAACCATTGAGCATGTGGCAACTTTATTTGAAACACATGGTTCTAATGTCTGGTTTGAACGTGAGGCTAAGGATCTCTTGCCTGAAGGCTTCACGCATCCTGCAAGTCCAAATGGTAAATTCACCAAGGAAACTGACATCATGGACGTATGGTTCGACTCTGGGACCTCATATGCAGGAGTTTTAGAAGCCAGAGATTATCTGACTTTCCCAGCAGATCTCTACTTAGAAGGGTCTGACCAATACCGTGGTTGGTTCAACTCAAGCTTTACCACTTCTGTTGCTGCTAAGGGCGTACCACCTTATAAGGCAGTACTGTCTCAAGGTTTCGTCTTAGACGGTAAGGGCAACAAGATGAGTAAATCATTAGGCAACGTTATTGTGCCGGAAGAAGTCATGAATGAACTTGGGGCTGACATTATCCGTCTTTGGGTTCTCAGTGTCGACTCAGAATCAGATGTACGTATTTCTAAGGACATCCTTAAGCAAATTGCTGAAGCTTACCGTAAAATCCGGAATACCATCCGCTTTATGTTAAGCCATGTGTCAGACTTCGACCCAAGCAAGGATAGTGTGGCATTTGAAGACTTACGTCCAGTTGATCAATACATGACGGCTAAGTTCAAGCTTTTTGTTAACGATCTTTTAAGTGCCTACGATAAGTTTGAATTTGCTAGCATCTATAAGAAAGTCATCAACTTCATGACGGTTGACTTATCTGCTTTCTACCTAGACTTCGCTAAGGACGTGCTTTACATCGAGGCACCAGATAGCTTGCCACGTCGTCAAATGCAAACTGTTATCTACGGCATCTTACGTGACCTCTTGCCACTCTTAACTCCAGTCCTCTTACATACCATGGAAGAAGCTTGGAAGGAATTGCCAGGGGTTGAAGGTTTTGTTCAGTTAGCAGAATTCCCTCAAGCAGTTGATGGGGTTGCTTATCAAGCCCTTGTGGATCAATGGAAGCTCTTCTTCCACATCCAACAAGGGGTGCAAAAGGCCTTAGAGGAAGCGAAAAATGCGGAGCAAGATCCAATCAAGAAATCTTTTGAAGCAGCTGTAACCCTCTATGTCAATGAAGAACAAGCCAAGGCTTTGAAGGCCTTGAGTCAAGATTTAGATCAATTACTCATTGTCTCTCATCTAGACTTAGTGACCACGCCGGCACCAGATCACGCCTTAGTCTTAGACGATTATGCTGTTTCTGTTAGCCGCGCTCAAGGGCATGTCTGTGAACGCTGCCGGGCAGTTCGTCCAGAAGTGGGAACCATTGCGGAGGCACCAACCCTTTGCCACCGTTGCCACCAAATTGTCAAAACGCATTACCCTGCTTACTTTGAAGCAGAATAATAATATAGTAAGTAAGAGCAACATTCCTTTCGGATGTTGCTTTTGCTTGAAATGGAGTATGATAAATGAGCAAAAAGCTTCAGTCTAAAGATGCCCTATATTTGGGGTCCATGCTTTTCGGTATGTTATTTGGGGCTGGCAACTTGATTTTCCCGGTTCACCTAGGACAAGAAAGTGGCGCTCTGGTAGGCCTAGCCGTGGTGGGGCTCTTGATTTCAGCCATTGGTCTGCCTTTCCTGACCATTCTCGCTATGGGAATGTCCAAAAGTAAGAGCGTCACCGAACTAGCCAATCGGGTCAGCAAGAAATTTGGGGCCGTTTTTACGGTCTTACTCTATTTGGTAATTGGTCCCTTATTTGCGGTGCCACGCTTGGCAAGTACATCTTATACCATTGGGCTAGCACCTTTTATCGAGTCGAGTCACCAGGGACATGGGCTTCTAATCTATTCTGTCATCTTTTTCCTAGTAGCGGGCTTTCTGTCTCTGAATCCGGGTAAGATTCTAGATTACATTGGTAAAATTCTCAACCCAGCTTTCCTACTGGTTTTAGGGCTACTTTTAACCCTGACAGTCCTCAATCCAATGGGGCAAGTCGGGCAAATGATGGCCCAGGGGCGCTATGCTCAACAAGCAATGGCGACTGGCTTTTTGGAGGGCTATCAGACCTTGGATGTGCTAGCGGCCTTGGCCTTTGGGATTGTCATGATTCAGGCTATGAATCGTTTAGGGATTGAGGAACCAGGAGAACTGGCACGAGGCATGGTCAAATCGGGAGCCATTAGTATCGTCTTAATGGGCTTAATTTATGGGCTTTTGGCCTATGCTGGGGCGACTTCCTTGGGACAATTCTCCATAAGTGCTAATGGTGGGATTGCATTAGCTCAGATTGCTAATCACTATCTTGGTTCAGCAGGCAGTATCCTTTTAGCCTTAATTGTGATTCTGGCTTGCCTTAAGACGGGGGTAGGGCTCCTGACCGCTTTTTCAGAGGCTATGGTAGAATTATTTCCTAGACTGGGCTACAAGCAATACTTGCTAGCGGTTAGTCTCTTGGCTACCCTGATTGCTAATGCCGGCTTGACTCAGATTATTGCTTGGGCAGTGCCGATGCTCATGTTTCTTTATCCTCTAGCCATTGTCCTAGTTATGGTCACCTTACTGTGCCGAGGTCGGGCAATCGATAGACTTTATTATCAGTGGGCTATGGCACTGACAGGGATAGTGGCGCTAATCGATGGCATTCAAGCCATGCCTGAACTAGCTTGGCTCTTGCCATTGAAAGTATTAGCCTCTACATTCGCTACTTATTTGCCCCTGAGTGGCCAAAGCCTAGGTTGGATTGTGCCTAGTTTGTTGGGTTTGGCTATTGCACATTGGCAAGTGAGACGAAAAGCATCGTAATAACATAAGTGAAAGAGCTTGGCTTGCCAAGCTCTTTTTTATATAAAAAAAGAGGGCAGGAACCCTAGTTCCTACCCAAATCCGTTAGTGCCGTTTGGTCATATAGATGTTTTGAACCCGCAATCTAAGCAGGTGGGCACCTAACGACTAACCGCTGACTACCAAGTGAAAAGGCCTGTCATAAGTCAGCCGAATTGGTTCCCTATATCTAAAGAAAAATGTTCGGTCAACACAGTGTATATGTCACGTACACCACAGATCTTCTATACTTTTATTATAGCACGACTTGCTGAATTTGCAAGTAAGCGCTCTTATTTTTTGAGGATTTCTTTAACTTTTTGATAGTAGTGAGCCAAGGCTTCTTCATACTTGCCGCTAGGGTCTGGTTGGAAGAATTGGCTGTGAGCTAATTCCTTAGGCAAATATTCTTGAGCCACGATATGGCCAGGATAGTCGTGGGGATAGCGGTAGTCAAGTCCTCGGCCCAATTTGTCAGCGCCTTGATAGTGACTGTCCCGCAAATGGTCTGGGACTGGGGCGACTTGTCCTTGGTCAACCGCCGCCATGGCAGCCTTGATAGCGCGATAGCTAGTATTGGATTTTGGGCTCAAAGCTAGGTCAATGACTGCAAAACCTAAGGGAATGCTGGCTTCTGGTAGACCTAGTTTTTCAGCGGCTTGAATGGCAGCAACCGTTCGTTGCGTGGCAGCTGGGTGGCCTAGACCAATATCCTCATAGGCAATCACTAGCAGGCGCCGGCAGGCAACCGTTAGCTCGCCGGCAGTCAGTAATATGGCCAGGTAATAAAGGGCAGCGTCGACATCGCTACCGCGGATGGATTTTTGTAGGGCGGAAATGACATCATAGTGGGCGTCACCATTCTTATCATGTTGAAGTCGGCGACGTCGCAAGCAATCACTGGCCACTGCCATGTCGATGATAATTTGCCCGTCTTGGTCTGGTTCAGTTGAGAGAACTGCTAGCTCTAAGGCATTAAGGCTTGTCCGAATGTCACCGCCCGAAACTTGGGCAAAATGTTCCAGAACGCCATCCTGGACTTGTACAGGGTACTTACCGAGCCCATGTTCTTGATCGGCTAAGGCCCGAGTCAAGCCAAGGCAAACCTGCTCAGGACTGAGGGGCTTGAGTTCAAAAATTTGCACCCGACTTCTAATGGCGGGGTTGATGGCGATATAGGGGTTCTCGGTAGTCGCCCCAATCAGAATAATCCGACCACTCTCCAGATGCGGTAGTAGGAAATCCTGTTTGGTGGTGTTTAATCGGTGAATTTCATCCAAGAGTAAGATAAGGGTGCCGGAAAATTTGGCTTCTTCTACTACTTGTTCCAGTTCTTTCTTACCATCCGTGGCTGCATTCAGGGTTCGGAAGGCATAACGAGTCGAACCTGCAATAGCGCTGGCAATGGAAGTTTTGCCGATGCCGGGCGGTCCGTATAGAATCATGGAAGTCAGGCGTTTGGCTTGCACCATGCGGTGGATAATCTTACCAGGGCCAACAAGGTGCTCCTGGCCAAGAATATCTTCCAGTTGACGAGGGCGCATGCGATAGGCAAGTGGTTGAAGCATGAGAGGCCTCCTTTCAATCAATTATCTGCCTATTCATCATACCGCAAAAGGCCTGAGGAGACAAATCTTCTGACCAAACTTATGGATAGGCGAAAGGCTGGGAGTGTGCTATAATAAGAAGGAAAGTCTAGTCTGAGAGGAGGAGGCCAAGATGGCGATTTATCTTGATTATGCAGCGACAACACCTGTACGTCCAGAAGTTGTCGAAACAATCACAAGCTCCTTATCCCAACTTTATGGGAATCCCTCTAGCACTTATCAATTGGGCAAGTCTGCCAAGTATGCGCTCAATCAGGCCCGTGAGGCCATTGCTCAGGATTTGGGCTTAGCCTCAGCTTCTTGCCTCTACTTCACGTCAGGGGCAACGGAAGCCAATAACTGGGCTATCTGGTCCCAGGCTCAAAGCGCCCTAGCAGCTGGTAAAGCCCGCCACATCGTGGCCTTAGCAGTAGAACATCCTTCAGTGGATTTAGCGCTCAAGCGATTAGAGGAAGAAGGCTGGGTTATTTCCTGGATTCAACCCCAAGATGGGGGCAGTGACCAAGACCTGATTGACCAATTTCTAGCGGCTAGTCAGGAAGATACCAGTGGCTGGGTAGCCATGGCGGTCAACAATGAAGTAGGCGCCATTTATCCCATTCTTGGATTGGCGCAAGAAGCTCGTCTGCGTGGTTACTTTTTCCATGTTGACTTGGTTCAAGGGATTACTAAACTACCTTGGCAACTAGACCAGATAGCTACATCTTGGAGTCTATCAGGCCATAAACTAGGTGGCCCTAAGGGGATTGGCTTACTCTACTTCCAAGCATGGCAGGATCAAGCAGGCTTGCAACCTTACTTGGTAGGGGGTGGGCAGGAAGCTGGCATGCGAGCTGGAACTGAGAATCTAGCCTATATTCAGGGCTTGGCTCAAGCTATCCATCTATCTCTAGCGGAAGCGGAACAGCGACAAGCGCATTTGGCAAACTTGGAAGCTTACTTCTTGGAGGAGCTAACTCGAGCAGGAATTGATTATCAAGTCAACCGTCCTCAGGCTCATCATTTGCCAGGCTTCCTTAACCTCTGGCTCAAAGGCCTCAAGGCTAGTCAGGTCTTAATCCATTTGGATTTGGCACAGATCTATGTTTCGGCTGGGTCAGCCTGTTCGGCAGGTAGTCTAGAACCGAGTCGTGTTCTTAAGGGTTACTATCCTGACCAGGAAGACCGGCAGCGTGAAAGTATTCGTCTGACCATGGGCTTGGGCCTAACGCAAGCAGACTTAGACCAAGTGGTCAAACAACTTGGCCTCTTAAAAGCAAGACAACAAAAGTAAACAAGAAAGGCGATGAATTATGGCATTCACCAAACAAGCAACCTTAAAAGGTTTTAACCGTACCTTCGAAATCAACCCAGCCTGCAAACCTTATACTTTGCGGGACAATGGCTTTACCGAGTCAACTGGCGGTAACTTCCAATACAAACGTCCTCTAGATAGCCATCACCGTGATGGCTTGGTGCTTAAGGTCTTGGTAAACAAGGACTTGAAGACCCTCAAAATCTCAACCGTTAATAACAAGGGCTTAACTGCAGTCGATGTAACCAAGTTAGCTCATAATGAAATGGTTGTAGAGAAGATTAACTTTATCTTTGACGGCTTTGTTGAGCGTAACGTTTTAACTGAAGTCTAGCCTAAGTGGGGAGAACGGGAGAGTGCTTTCGTTCTCTTCTTCTGTTATCAATTAAGCACACATGTCAGGATGCTCTGCCTTCCACGGAGTTATCCATAGAGAGAAAGAAAGGAAAAGAACAATGTCAACAAATGGAAAACGTGTCGTTTTGGGTATGAGCGGAGGCGTAGATTCTTCTGTCGCTGCCTTGCTACTCAAGGAGCAGGGCTATGAAGTTATCGGCCTCTTCATGAAAAACTGGGACGATACTGACGAAAATGGTCACTGCACAGCGACTGAAGACTACCAAGATGTAGTCAAAGTCGCGGAGAAAATTGGTATTCCCTATTATTCTGTTAACTTCGAGAAAGAATATTGGGATCGGGTCTTTGAATATTTCTTACGCGAATATCGGGCGGGGCGTACGCCTAACCCAGATGTGATGTGTAACAAGGAAGTAAAATTCAAGGCCTTCCTAGATTATGCTATGGAATTAGGGGCAGACTATATTGCCATGGGGCACTATGCTCGTTCGGAGCGAGATGAAAATGGGGTAGTCCACCTCTTGCGTGGCCTAGATAATAATAAGGACCAAACCTACTTCCTTAGTCAACTCTCCCAAGCCCAACTCCAGAAGGCGCTCTTCCCTTTGGGCCATTTGCAGAAGTCTGAAGTTCGTGCCCTAGCAGAAGAGGCCGGCCTGGCGACTGCCAAGAAGAAGGACTCAACCGGTGTCTGCTTCATTGGAGAACGGAATTTTAATGAATTTCTTTCCAACTACCTACCCAATAAGCCAGGTAAAATGGTGACCCTAGATGGTCAAGTCAAGGGCGAGCACATGGGACTCATGTACTATACCATTGGCCAACGTCAAGGTCTGGGAATTGGGGGTGGGGGCACTAGCAATGAACCTTGGTTTGTCATTGGTAAGGATCAGACGACGCAAACTCTTTATGTCGGTCAGGGCTTCCATCATCCAAATCTCTATTCAGACTATTTGACAGCCAGTGAAGTATCCTTTACAGCACCTAATTTGTCGGATGTGCCAGAAGAATTCCGTTGCACAGCCAAGTTCCGTTACCGTCAACAAGATATTGGAGTGACGGTTAAACTTAGTCAAGACAAGACTCAGGCGACCGTTATGTTCGATGAACCAGTTCGGGCCATTACACCGGGTCAGGCAGTGGTTTTCTATGATGGCCAAGAGTGTCTGGGTGGCGGTCTGATTGATGCGGCCTACAAAGAGGGGGTGCAACGCCAATATGTCTAAGGAGCAACTTCGTTGGACTGAGACTATTCCGACTGTCCAAGACTATCTAGATTTGCGCATTGCTACAGGCTTGGGGGCTATACCCCCTCAAGAAGTGGCTGAACGTGCGCTAGCTAATTCCCTCTATATGATATGTGCCTATCAGGGTCAGCGGCTCGTTTGTTTTGCCCGGATTGCTGGGGACGGTGCCTTATCTTATATCATCAATTCGGTCATGGTGGCACCTGAATTCCAAGGTCAAGGACTGGGTAAGGCCCTGATGCAAGCTGTCTCGGACTGGCTCATAGCTAATGCGGATGCGTCTGCTTATGTGTGCTTGATGGCCAAGGAACCGGCCGACCAACTCTATCAGCAGTTTGGTTTCCAAGCTATTCCAGGCAATATTGGGATGCGGTGGATTAAGCCCTAAGTCTCATTACATAGCGTTAAGAAAGGAGGCCGCTTATGGCTGAGCAAATACGTTTGATTGGCGAAGTTGAGTCGGTCTTCTTCGAAAACCCACAGAATCTTTATAAGGTGCTAAGGGTCAAGGTGTTAGAGTCTGACAGCGACCTAGTAAGCGAGGACTATGTTACCTGTACGGGTCAATTTGCCGCCTTGCATCTCGATACGGCCTATGAATTCTATGGCCAAGTGACCGTGCATCCGCGTTATGGAGAGCAATTTGCGGTTAGTCGCTATCAACAAGTAGCGCCGACCTCTGAGGCTGGTCTCGTAGAATTTCTTTCTAGTGCTCGCTTCACGGGGATTGGTAAAACTCTAGCCCAAAGGATTGTGGATCAGCTGGGATTGGAAGCCATTGATTTAATCTTGCAAGATCCTGACTGCCTCAAATCGGTCAAAGGCCTAACACCAGACAAACGCCAAGTGCTGGCCGAAACTCTGCGCCAACACCAGGGGACTGAACGCATCTTCTTGCAGTTAACAGAGTGGGGTTTTGGACCTAAGCTGGCGGATAAAATTTATCAGACCTTTAAGGACCAGACGCTGGCCACGATTGAGAACAATCCCTACGCCTTGGTAGCCAAGGTAGAAGGGGTTGGCTTCAATAAGGCTGATGCCTTGGCTGAGCAACTAGGTATTGAGGCTGACGCTGTCACACGTTTGGTGGCGGGACTCTATACGGCCGTATCCGAAGTTTGCTTGCGGTCAGGGGACACCTATGTCCAGCGACCACGCTTGCTGGCGCTTGCTACCAAGATTCTAGAACGTAGTCGGGCTTATCTGATTGAGGAAGAGCGCCTAGCAGAAGCCTTGGACTTGGCTATCTTGGAAGGGACGCTTTATTCCTTGGACCAAGGCATTATGTTGCCAAGTCTCTACCACGCGGAAATGGGCATCGTCCGACGTATCAGTGACTTCTTCCAGTATGAAGAAGTGGAGACTTTCAGCAAGACAGAAATTGAAGACAAGCTGGATCAAGTAGCCCGCGAGACGGGAATCAACTATGATGAAACCCAACGCCAGGCCATGATTCTAGCCATGCAATCGCCACTTTCGGTGATTACGGGTGGTCCAGGGACGGGGAAGACAACTCTGATACGTGGAATTTTGACGCTCCACCGGCTCTTGCATGGCTATCATCAGGGCGATTTGACCAATCCTTATCAGACTGGCCCCGTCTTGTTAGCAGCCCCAACAGGTCGGGCAGCTAAACGTATGCAGGAAATGACGGATATCCCGGCTTCTACCATTCACCGACTGATTGGTTTCAATCGTGAGACCACCGTGGAGGGCTTTGATCCGACGCCACTGGAAGGTCAGCTACTGGTAGTGGATGAAATGTCCATGGTGGATACCTGGTTGATGAATTGGCTCTGGATGGCTATTGGCTACCGAATTCAAGTCATTCTGGTAGGGGATAAGCATCAATTGCCTTCGGTAGGGCCAGGTAAAGTCTTTTCAGACTTGATTGAGTCTGGGGTGCTTCCTACTATTAGTCTGACTAAAATCTATCGCCAAGCCCAAGATAGTTCCATCATTCAACTGGCCCATCAGATTCGCCAGGGTCGCCTGCCTCAGAACCTTATGGAAAGACAACCTGACCGTTCCTTTATTCCATGTAAAACCCAGCAGGTAGCTCAAGTAGTGGAACAGGTGGTAGGCCACGCCTTGACTAGGGGCTTTGATGCCAATACCCTGCAGGTTTTGGCGCCTATGTATAAGGGACCTGCTGGTATTACGGCCCTCAACCAACTCTTGCAAGGACTCTTCAATCCGCCTAGTCGCAAGAAACCACAACTGGAGTATTTTGACCAAATTTTTCGTCTGGGAGACAAGGTGCTTCAGTTGGTGAACAATGCGGAAGAAGGCGTCTATAATGGGGACATCGGGAAAATCGTCGGTGTCTTCTCAGCACAAGCGTCTAACAGCGGGAGCGAAGAGGTCGTGGTGGCTTTTGATGACGATAAGGAACTGACTTATCGTCGATCAGATTTTGACCAGTTGACTCTGGCCTACTGTTGTTCGGTCCACAAATCCCAGGGGAGCGAATATCCCTTGGTTATCCTGCCTCTGGTTGATGCCTACTATCGCATGTTGCGCCAGGACTTGCTTTACACTGCAGTCACCCGAGCGCAGTCTAGTTTAGTCTTGGTGGGGGACCCGGACGCTTATGTCCAAGCGGTTAGTCAGGATCGTGACCTACGCCGTACCAATCTTAAAGACCTGCTAGAAGTTAAATTAGCGGGGCTGACGCAGGGAGAGAAGGTAGAGCAGGAGCCGGCTATAGAGCCGGATCAAGTTCCAAGCTCTGAGGCCGAAAAAGCTTTGGCCAGTGAAACAGCTCAGGCCTCGCCTCAAGCTAGTCCTGTGGCAAGTGTTTCGGTTGCGGTGCAATCAAGAGACTGGGCACCTAAGCAAGAAGAGTCCTTCCGCCTAACTCAGGATTCGATCGACCAAATTGATCCCATGATTGGCATGGAGGGAATCAGTCCTTACGACTTTGAAAGTCAGACTTGTTAAAGTCCTTTATTCTTAGCGAATAAGGGGCTTTTTTCATGCTTTGAGTTTGTGAAATAAACGCTACCAAGTGCAAAATAATTGTCTATTCTACTGAGCATGATATAATTTAGGTATACTATAACCGAGGAGGAATGACCATGTCATTTACATTACCAGCCTTGCCATACGCCTATGATGCGCTTGAACCAGCTTTTGACGCGCGCACCATGGAAATTCACCACACCAAGCACCACCAAACCTACGTTAACAACTTGAATGCCGCCTTAGAAGGTCACGCAGACTTGGCAGCTAAGTCTATCGAAGACTTAGTCGCTAACCTTAAGGATTTACCTGAAAGCATTCAAACAGCTGTCCGTAACAATGGTGGGGGTCACTTCAACCATAGCTTCTTCTGGGAAAGCCTACAAGCGCCAAGTGCAGAAGCAGCTATTCCTGCTGGCCTCAAGTCTCGCTTAGAAGCAGACTTTGGTTCTGTTGAAGCCTTCAAAGAAGCTTTTGCTAAGGCAGCTGCGACTCGCTTTGGTTCTGGTTGGGCTTGGCTCGTAGACCGTGACGGTCACTTAGAAGTCTTATCTACTGCTAACCAAGACACACCTTTAGAATTAGGGCTTAAGCCACTTTTAGGTTTAGATGTGTGGGAACATGCTTACTACCTCCACTATCAAAACCGTCGTCCAGACTACATCCAAGCCTTCTTCTCAGTAGTCAACTGGGATAAGGTAGCATCACGTTTGGGCTAATATTCGACTAGCGCATAGAGAAGCTGAGACTTAGGTCTCAGCTTTTTTGTATTAAGAGGTCACTTTACAGTGATGGTCGTTGCTAAAGTAAAGATGACTAGGAAAAGCAATTAATCTATTTTATAGAAAACTGTAGATTAGCTAATAAGGAATCAAGTGTGCAATAGGATTAAAGACTGGCTTAAGGAGAATAAGTAGAGGTATTCAAAAATAGAAGCATTTGGGGTATGAGCTATTCTAATAAATACTTCAATTACGAACATTGGCTTAGTAGGCAATAGATTTTATTCAATTGGGATAAAATTACCTTGAAAGTATGGAAGGAATAGAGTACAATCTAACTAATATTTAATGTTTTTTTAATCTAGACCTATTTTAGCATTGAGGAGGTCGCAAAATGTTCAAACTAGAGCTTAGGCACTTTATCAAGAATCATCGCTTTGTCTACTTACTCTTAATCTTGCCACTTGTGACCATGCTAGGACTAGGACTATATCGTGGACAGGTTAGTCATGACTTAGGACATCAAGAGCGTCAACAGGCCAATCGTTTGGCTTCAGATTTGAACTGGTCCATTTCCACTATGCAAAGGCAGGGGGTACCAGAGGATAATCCCCTTTTAGTTAGCTTGAAGGAAGCAGAAAAGACACGTTTTGATTACAGTGTGGCGGCCTATTATGAAGAATGGGATCGAGTGAACCAGGACAAGCTCTCTATATGGCGGACTTTATTGACCCTCAATAATCAGGGTAAGGAATTATTAAGTATCTCGCGTCAACAGATAGAAGCGGAATTACCTGTTATCGAATGGCAAGTTAATTACCAAATCGGTCGCTTGGATGTCAAGACAACGCGAGAATCCGGTTATCTAATGACACAACTCTCTCCTTATTTATTGGGGATTCCACTACTTTTGTTGTTCTCATATTTGGTAGGGCTTCCACTCCTAAGAGATTTCTTCGCTAATCAGCAGGCTTTTCTTAAAACCTTACCTATACCCTATAGTCGCTTGCTAAGCCGACGCTTAGGTGTATTCTTGTGCCTGGGATTAGGCTATGGTTTGTCGATAGCAGTTGGGTGGGCTATCTATCATGTTCTTTTTGACCAACTTCCCCTTACTGCTTTACTTCATTATCCTATGGCACCTGGTTGGCCACTGTGGCAAGGAATCTTGGCTCTCTTTCTATTCTGGTTAGGGCTGGTAATTCTTTTCTGGCTTATATTGCTACTTATTAATCGATGGGTACAGGAGCTTTTATTAGTTTGGCTAGGTCTAGGTGTGTCGGTTACTTTATTAGCTGAGTTTAGTCGCCTCTTTGATTTCTATCCTTTTTATTCTATTTTTAGTTACTGGGATATTTATGGTTTTGTATTACACCAGTCAAGCCTAGAAATTTTGTATACAGTGCTTATTCTTTTTGGTCTCTTACTTGGTGTCTGGCGGCTGATAGTAACCCTATCCTATGCAGTACTTAAACGTGGTCGAGCACGTCGCCGTTATGACTTATCTTCTAGCCGTTTCCAAACAAGTTTTGAATGGCTGAAGCTATTAAGAGGTCACCTTTGGTGGCAAATTTGCTTGTGTATCTTGGCCTTTTTTCTCTATTATGGGGTTTCACAGGGGATTCAGTACCACCAATTACAAGCAGCTAACATTGCGCAAAAATCTGAGTTGCTTAAGATTAATCTGAGTGATTATCGTCAGGCTTATCCAACGGAAGAACTCTATCAGTCAGCGCTAGCAAGTTTTCAACGCCAAGAAGTTCTTGTTGAGGAGCTTAAACAAGGGAAAACCAAGTTGGCCACGGAAATGGAATATGATGAACTGAAGCAGGATGTCGACTTCCTACAAGGTAAAGGTGATAGAACTCTATTACCAATCCGTGACTGGATTTTTATGCCGAATGCTTACATCAATTATCAGTTAGCTGAGTGGAAACGAAATTATGGGATTGATTTTCAGCTACCTGGTGGTCCATATTGGACGCTCTATATTCCAAATTATGAGCAATCACCAAGAAGTGGTGAGGACCAGCCACCACTTTCGATTGATATAGCAGTCTTTGAATCCTATCTAGCGCGTGTAAGCAAGCCTATGAAATCTTATACTGCACTAGGAATAGTCGGTAACTTATTTGAAGACCGTCTCTATTTAGGACTCTGGGTTATTTTAGTAATCTTTTTAGTTGCGCCTACTGTGCTAGATAAAGAAACCGGACGCTGGCGATTCCAGGCAACCTTGCCTCTAGCATGGAAGTATCTCGTTAAGTTGCGTAGACGCATAAGCTTTCAACAGGTGTTTCTGCTAATGCTAGGGTCAGTTATCTTACTTGCCTTGGCTGGTAGTTTAATTGCAGGTTTAGGTCATATTCAGTTGCCTCAGGTCAGATATTTAGTAGATGGCCAACAGTGGGGAGGTTTGATTGGTCAGCGCTTGCGTGTACCAAGTACCCATCAATTTTTTGAGATATTGCCTAGTTGGTATTACTATCTAGAGGCTTTCTTGCTGTTAGTTGCAGTGACTTACTTTATTAATAGCCTTTGCCATTTTGTGGCTAGATGGATTAAGTCGACTGCAATCTATATTAGTTTAGTCGCTGGAATCTTAGGTGTTGGTTATGGGGCAACTCTCTTATTGCCGAGTCTGGCACAGGCTATGAGTCCCTTCCGTTATTTGGATTTAGCCCCGGTATTGGACGGACGCCTCTCTGTTTCTTTAGGTCAAGGTCTTTTGACTCATTGGACGGGCCTAGTAGTCTGTGGTCTTACAGGTTTGTTTTTGAATATGTGCTTGCACTCTACTCTGAAAGGACGTGACCGTATATGATTGAAGTGAAAAATCTGAGCCTTGCCTATGGCAGTAAGGCGATTTTGAAGCAAGTCAATTTTCAAATTGAGACAGGGGAAGTAGTAGGCTTAGTGGGACCTAATGGTGCAGGTAAAACGACTTTACTGTCAGCCTTAACGGGCTTATTGCCATATTCGGAGGGACAAGTAAAGGTAGCTGGGCTTTACATGCCAGCAGGCAAAGCCCTATATCGTAAGATTGGGTTCATGCAAGATAATAGTGTTCTCTATCCACAGCTAACGGGCTACGACCACCTTCAGTATATAGCCTTAGCCCAGGGATTCTCCAAAGAGAGCATTATTGAAACGGCTGAAAGAGTAGGAATGATAGGGTATTTAGATCAAGCGGTGGGGACTTATTCCTTGGGAATGAAACAACACTTGCTCTTTGCCTGTGCTATTCTCCACCGGCCACAAGTACTCTTTCTGGATGAACCTTACAATGGCTTAGATCCTACTAGCCTGATTCGGATTCGTGAGTTAGTGATGCAACTTAATCGCGAAGAGGGAATGACGGTATTGATTTCTTCGCATAATCTTGACGAAATCGACCGAATGACTCGTCGAATTCTATTCGTCAAAGAAGGCCAAATTATTGAACGCACTTTGGCCCAAAGTGAAACGAGTGACTATGTGGTAACTGTTCAAGAAAAGTTAGCCGATGATTGGATTCGTCGCTTATCGGATCATAGCTTTCTTGTATCTGCCTCTCAACTGAGCCAAGCTTTAGTTGGTTTGGAACGAGCGGGATTGACTCTGATAGGAGTGGAGCCTCGCCAGTTTGGCAGTGAACAGGTCTACCGTGAACTTTTCCAAGTGAAATGATGATAAAAAGGCAAGCAAGCTATCTAGCTACTTGCCTTTTATTGCTATCTGGGGCAAGCTCACTACTTGAAAACACGAACAAATTTTCGTATACTAGAGGAGAAGTATGACAGGGGAGAGGAGGGGCATCATGCGCTATGGGATTTTAGAGTTTAAGGATCCGGTGCCGGACACATCGCGTAAGATACTGCATGTGGATATGGATGCCTTCTATGCCAATGTCGAGGCGCGGGATAATCCAGCGATTGCTTATAAACCTATTGTGATTGCCAAGCATCCTAAGTTAACCGGTGGTCGGGGCATCGTCTCTACTTGCAACTATAAGGCGCGCGAATATGGTATTCATTCGGCCATGACAGCTGCTGAGGCCTTCAAACGCTGTCCCCATGCGGTCTTTATTGCAGGCGATTGGTCCCACTATCAGGAAGTGTCTCAGCAGATTCGGACGATTTTTGCCCAGTACACGGATTTGATTGAGCCCATGTCCCTAGATGAGGCCTATCTGGATGTGACCCATAATAAGCTAGGCATTCAAAGTGCGACCCACTTAGCCCAGCGCATTCAAGCTCAGATTAAGGCAGAACTCAATCTGACCTGTTCAATCGGGGTGTCCTATAACAAGTTCCTGGCCAAAATCGCCTCTGACTACCGCAAGCCCTTTGGCATTACGGTGGTGACACCTGACCAAGCCTTGGAATTTTTAGATGACCTACCCATTGATAAGTTCTATGGGGTGGGGCGGCAGTCAGTACCTTATTTTCACCAGAGGGGGATTATGACAGGGGCGGATTTGCGAGCAATTGAATTAGAAGACCTGATTGAACATTTTGGGAAAATGGGTAAATCCCTCTACTACAAGGTGCGCGGGGTCCATGATGCGCCGGTCCAGCCCCATCGTGAGCGCAAGTCTATTGGTAAGGAAACTACCTTCATTCAGTTTCTGGCGGAAGAAGAGGGAGTTCTAGATGCCTTAACCCAGCTGACCAAGCGGGTGGTGGAAATCTTAAAAGCCAAGAATTTCCATGCCCAGACTGTGACGCTTAAGATTCGCTATGACGATTTCGAGACCTTAACGCGTCAACTATCCTTGGGTTCTCCTAGCCAAGATGTGGAGGTGATTAGCCAGGCGGTGCAGGAGCTCTGGGAGCTTCATGGGCATCTGCATAAGTCTGTCCGACTGCTAGGTGTCTCAACGGCAGGGCTGATTCAGTTGGATAAGGTCCATACGCAATTATCTTTTGAAAAAATGTAAAACAGGTCTGTTACTTTTTAAAATAACTGTTATAATATGAAGTATAACAGTTATTTTTGTGTCTAAAGAGAAGGTGACGATATGGCAACCAAGCATGATTTGATTATCCAATACATTGAATCCCTCCCCATCGGGGATAAAATCTCGGTTCGAGGGATTGCCAAGCATCTCAAGATGAGTGAAGGGACGGCCTACCGGGCCATTAAGGACGCCGAAGTACTAGGGATTGTCTCGACCATTGAGCGGGTTGGGACCATTCGCATTGAGAAGAAGCAAAAATATTCGCCGGAAATGTTAACCTTTGGTGAAGTGGTGCAAATTATTGAAGGGGAAGTCCAAGGCGGCAGCCAAGGGCTGACCCAACACCTGTCTAAATTCATCATCGGGGCCATGACCAAGGATGCCATGGAGCGTTACTTTACCGACGATTCCCTAATTATTGTGGGGAACCGGGAAGACGTCCAACTCTTTGCCTTGGAAAAGGGCGTTGCGGTGCTCATTACCGGGGGCTTCAAGGCGAGTGATCAAGTCATTAGTTTGGCCAATGAACGCAATTTGCCGGTGATTTCCACTACCTTCGATACCTTCACGGTAGCGACCATCATCAACCGGTCCATGGCGGATCAGATGATTAAGAAGGAAATCATGACCATTCGGGATATCTACACACCATTATCCCAGGTGCCACTTCTAGCGCCAAGTGATTCGGTAGCTGACTTCAATCGCTTGATGGAAGAAACGGGACAGGAACGTTTTCCTGTCTGCTATAACCAACGTCTGATTGGGGTTGTGGCTGCTAAGGATGTCCAAGGTAAGCAAGAATCCATTCAGTTGGAGCGGGTCATGACCAAGAATCCGGTGACTGTCAAGACACATATGTCGGTGGCCAGTGTCTCGCACAAGATGATCTGGCAGGATATCGAGATGATTCCGGTGGTAGAAGATAACCTCCAACTGCTTGGGGTGGTGACGCGCGAAGAAGTCTCCAAGGCCATTCAAGTGGTTCAACAGCAACCCCAAATGGTGCATACTTTTGAAGAAGACATTACGGCCCAGTTAGAAGTTGCCAGTGAAGTGACGGACTATGATTTCCAAGCCTTCGTACAACCTCAAATGATTGGCAACTTCGGGACTATTTCCTATGGGGTTCTGACGGAGCTGATTGCCCAAGTGACGGATCGCAAGGTCTTTGAGTTGACCCATCTCAACAGTGTCATCGAGAAGATCGACCTTCATTATTTCAACCTCATTCAAATCGGTAATGAAATTCAATTTAAGGGCCATGTCTTCAACCACAACCGTCGGGCGGCCCTGACCCAGGTGGATGTTTTCCACGAAAATAGCCTGGTGGCCAAGGCCATTATTACCAGCCAAATGATTGAACGCAATTAAGTTTAGCGAGTAAGGAAGTAGAAAACTACTATGTATATTGAACATCACGAGGCGCAAGCACTCCTCCAATTAATTCAAGCAACCCAAACCATTATCATTCACCGCCATGTGAGACCTGATCCGGATGCCATCGGTTCCCAATTAGGACTCAAGTCTCTGATTGAATCCACTTTCCCTGACAAACGCGTCTTAGCGGCGGGCACGACGACCCAAGGGCTCAAGTGGATTGGCGCCATGGACAAGGTGTCAGCCGCCGACTACCAAGGCGCGCTGGTTATTGTCTGTGATACGGCCAACCAACCCCGGATTGACGGCGATCATTATTACAAGGGGGCGACTTTGGTTAAAATTGACCACCATCCGCCGGTTGATGACTACGGGCAACTTCAAATTGTCCATCCGATTGCCAGTTCCACCTGCGAAATCATTGCCGAAATCAGTCGTCATCTAGGGGACCAGCTACCTATGCAGGATCAAGCTGCGCGCCTGCTCTATACTGGTATGGTGTCTGATACGGCTCGCTTCCTATATGAGTCAACCACTTCACGGACCTTGGAAGTTGCCGCATGGCTCAAGCAATATGACTTTTCATCCTTTGAGATTAGTGACCGCTTTATGCGATTGAGTTTTGAAGAAGCCAAATTCCAAGGACATATCTTTGAGACCATGTCCATTAATGAAGCTGGTGTCGCTTGGGTGACCATTAGCCAAGAAGACATTAAGACTTTTGGTATTAGTGAAGAGCAAACCCAGATTGCGGTGACCTTGCCGGGGCGTATCGAAGGCGTCCTGTCTTGGGTCATCTTCGTTCAACAAGAAGGCAATGGTGACCACTATCGTTGCCGTATTCGTTCCAAAGGGCCTGTTATTAACGGCATAGCAGCCAATCACGATGGAGGTGGCCATCCTATGGCTAGTGGTGCTAATGCCCATAGTTTAGCTGAGCGTCAAGCTATTGTGGAAGAGTTAGCGCAAGCCGTTCTAGCATATCGCCAAGAGATTGAGCAAGAAGCTTAACATGGTGAAGAAAACCCATTATATCATATATGATATAATGGGTTTTTTGTGTCTGGAAAGTAGGAGCTAGTGGTCCACTCGACAGAGTGGACCACTGGCGCGTCAAGAAAGTGGCTGAATTCCCTCAAAAAGCCACAAATGTCCGGAGCCAGTGGTCCACTCGGCGGAGTGGACCACTGGCGCGCCAAGAAAGTGGCTGAATTCCCTCAAAAAGTAGTCAAGTCCAAAATCCTGTGTAAAAATATGTAGGCTGTCCTATAGCTTATTTGCGTTTGGTGAAGTTGACCAGGAAGGGGCGCGCATTGGCCTGCCAAGCATCGTTTAGATCAATGAGGATGGCGCCAATTAATCGCTCAGCAGAAGCGACATTAGGATAGACGCCAATGACCTTATCCCGCCGTCTGATTTCACGATTCAAACGTTCGACAGAATTGGTAGTCCGTAAATTGGGATGGTAAATCTCAGGCTCCATCATAAACTGAACGGCATCTTCAAAGCCCTCATCTAAAACCTTTAAGGCCTTCTGATAGCGAGGATTATCCGCGACAGAAGCCTCAAAAGCTTCCTTGAGCCGCCGTGCATGTTCAGCGGTGGGCGCCTGGAATATGGCCTTCAACTTAGCGCGTGCTTCTAGACTTCCTTTTCTGGGGATGGTCTCGACAATGTTGGACAAGAAATGAAAGACGCAACGTTGCCAAGGCACCCCGACAAAACAGTGCTGGATAGCGGCTCTGAGTCCGGAGTGAGCGTCTGAAATAATCAGGGTAGGCTGGCTCAAACCACGGGCTCGCAGGGACTGAAGGAAGGTCAGCCAAGCCTCTTTGCTTTCTTCTTCTGACACCCAAAAGCCGATGATTTCACGCTTGTTGGCCTCGTTAACGCCTTGGGCAAGGTAGACTGCCTTGGATACCACACGACCCTCTTCACGCACCTTAATGTAAAGGGCATCGAGGTAGAGATAGCGGAAGTGGCTGTGGGTCAAGGTCCGATTTTTGAAGGCTTCAATCTCAGGATCCAACCGCTTCATTACATCGGACACAAAGGACTTGGAGACCGTCTCGCCACACAGTTCTTGTACGATTTTAGTGACTTTGCGTGTCGAGACCCCATTGACCACCATCTCCATCATGGAGAGCAGGAAGGCCTGTTCGTTGCGCTGATAGCGTTCAAAGAGCTCGGTTTTGAACTCGCCAGAGCGCGTGCGTGGGACTTGTAATTTGAGGGTGCCGATGGAGAGCGTCCATTGACGTTCATAGTAGCCGTTGCGATAGTCTTGGCGCTGGTCGGAGCGTTCATGAGGTGCGGCCTGGATAAACTGGTGGCGTTCTTCTTCCATGTAGGCATTGAAGACGGTAATCGCCAGCGACTTCATGAGTGTGTTCATGTCACTGTTTAAAACTGCCTCTGTTAATTCTTCAAGTTTTAGGTTAATATTAAGGTAAGTCATGGTAATCTCCTCTTTCAATGTTTTCGGACAACTACATTGTACCAGAGATTACCTGGCTTTTTCTTTTTACACAATTATAGGGACTTAATCCAAAAAGTCACAAATATCCAGAGCTAGTGGCCCACTCGGCAGAGTGGACCACTGGTTCAAAAATAGCAAAAAAAAGAGTTTAGGCTCAAGTCCTAAACTCTTTTTTATCTTATTTAAGGAGCCATTCGAAGCCATCACGGGATAAGAGGTCATCGGCTTCTTGAGGGCCATGACTGCCAGCTAGATACTGGGCAAGTGGTGTCTCAGTATCGGCAGTCCAATAGGCTTGAATATTATCTAAGAATTTCCAGGCTGCAGCTACTTCACACCATTGAGTAAAATGTTCGCGATCGCCTTGGCTAGCTTCGAAAATTAAGCGGGCGTAGTCATCTGGACTTTCTGCCAATTCTTCTGAATTGTAGCGGAAGCTGAGTGGTACGCGGTGGCTATCTTGGCTGTAGCCGATGGCTTTGGTGTTGAGCCAGAGCGTGTAGCCCAGGTCAGGGGCAATTTCAATGCGGAGATGGTCGCCTTCAAGGCCTTCTTGGGTTGGACGATAGAGGACATCCACCATGGTTGCCTTCTGATTGAGACGCTTGCCGGTCCGCAGATAGAAAGGAACGCCTTCCCATTCTGGTAAGTCTAGTGTCACTTTGGCTGCAAAATAGGTCTCAGTCCGTGAAGCAGGATCGACACCTTCTTCTTCTAGATAGCCCTTGAGGTCGCCTTGAGCGCTGTATTGGCCACGAACTACACTTGCTTGGCATTCTTGGGCGTCAGCATAGTGATGTAGGTTGGCTAGGCTACGATATTTTGCTGACTGAATATCTGCTGTTTTGTTGGAGGCAGGTTCTGCCATGGTCAGCAGGGCGAGCAGTTGGAGTATGTGGTTTTGAACCATGTCACGGCTAGCGCCAGAGTGGTCGTAATAGCCTGCTCGTTCTTCCACCCCCACCATTTCAGGTAGGGAAATTTGGATGCTGGCAATATGATCCTTATTCCAGGTATGACGGAAAAGTTGGTTGTGGAAACGCAAGTGGTAGAGGGCTTGGACTAGTTCTTTACCCAGATAGTGGTCAATGCGGTAGATTTGCGATTCATCGAAGGCCACATTGAGTTTGTCTTGCAATTCTTGGGCAGAAGCTAGGTCGTGTCCAAATGGTTTTTCGATAATGAGGCGGTTAAAGCCTAATCCCAAAAGACCTTGTGATTTAATGTGCTCGGCAATAATTGGGAAGAAGGTAGGCGACATGGACAGATAGAAGAGGCGGTTACCTTGGGTTTGGTAAGTAGCATCAAGTCGGTCTGCCAAATCTTTGAGTTGATCATAGTGTTCAGTATTTTGAACATCGTGGGAGAGGTAATAGAAGTGGGAGGCGAATTCCTGAACGTGATCAGGGCTAAGTGCCTGAGCACCCACACTGTCTACAATGACTTGACGAAAATGTTCATCAGACCATGGACGACGGGCAGTCCCAATCAGAGCAAAATTCTGAGATAGACGGCCACTGCGATAGAGTTGGTAAATAGCAGGGTAGAGCTTGCGGAAAGCCAAGTCACCCGTTGCCCCAAAGAGGGTTAAAAGGATAGGTTGTTCTTTCATGGGATACCTCCAATTCATTCACTTGTATTATAACCTATCAAGCGCAGATTAGACAATGTAGGTGCTTAGATCAAGCAATTTTTTTAGTCCTAAGTTCCTCTTGCGAGAAAAGGGTGGACTGGGTATAATAAAGGAACACATGGCTCAGAGACCTGTGACATTATATGATGAGCAATATCATGTTATAAGGAGGCCTTTCGCCTATGAAAGATTTTTTGACAACTACTCAGTCCGCGCCGCCTGCCATTTCCTTGGGTTGGTTCTTGATCATTGTCGGACTTTTGGTCGTACTCGGTTGGACAACCTTACGAAAATATCGCGATCCTGCCTATGTTAAGACCTTCCGCATTATGCAAATTATTCAGTTGACGGTTCTCTACACCTGGTATGTGGTTTATTCCCTACCTATCTCAAATAGTTTGCCACTTTATCATTGTCGTTTGGCCATGTTTGCCTTGGTTCTATGGCCAGGTAAATCGCGTTTCAAGCAATATTTCGCTTTACTCGGGGCTAGTGGTGCCTTCTTTGCCTTGGTCTATCCGGTTTTCGACCCCTATGATTTCCCGCATGTTACCAGCTTTTCTTTCTTAGTGGGACACTACGCCTTGTGGGTCAATGCCCTTATCTACCTCTTCAAAAATTATCAACCTAATCTACTCAAGCGCTGGCAATTGGCAGTTATCACTTTGGCGATTAATGCCGGTTTAGTTCTGGTTAATATACTGACAGGTGGCAATTATGGCTTGCTCAGTGAACCACCTTTTATAACGGGTAGCCCACTCTGGGTGATTTATTTGGCAGTCAGCCTGGTCCTAATTGCGGCCCTACTTGTAGCAGACTTCTTAGTGGCCAACTGGAAGGCCAAACAAGCCTTAAGACCTCAGGAAATTCATCTTGAAAACTAAGTTTCAAGCACCTAGTTAGCTAGGTGCTTTTTATATGGCTTTAGAAGTGGTTGATTGGATGACTTATAAAATATGTATAAAGCCTTAAACTTTAAGCAATCCTACTAGCCTAAGGCTTCAGGGATAGGCTATAATAAAAGAAGTGAAAAAGGCCTGCAAAAAAAATGCGACAGCTAGGCTTTTGGTCTATATATATAAGGAGGGGTATGATGAAGGCAGAACTTATTTCAGTCGGAACAGAACTTTTGATGGGTTATGTGGTCAACAGTAATGCGAGTGATATTGCTAAGCAATTATTAGCTATTGGTATTGGTACCTACTATCAGCAGACAGTAGGAGACAACTGGGAACGTATGACCCAAGCCTTAGCACTAGCGCATTCGCGTTCAGACTTGGTCATTTTAACCGGTGGTCTGGGCCCTACGCATGATGATATTACCAAGCAAGTAGTGGCGGCCTTTGTTGGGACGACCTTGGAAGAGGATCCGCGCCAACTGGCTAAGTTAAACCAGCATTTAGCTCATGAGGGGCGGGAATGTGCACCAATTGACTTGCTGCAGGTTCTTACTTTGAAAGGGGGCAAGGCCTTGTGGAATGCCTATGGCTTAGCATGTGGTTCTGTCTACCAACATGAAGGGGTGACCTACATTCTCTTGCCGGGCCCGCCCTTTGAAATGAATCAAATGCTCAAGCAAGAGGTCCTACCAGATTTAGCTAAACAGCTAGGCAAGCAAGAGGCCATGGAGTCGCTCTATCTTAATTTCTTTGGTATTGGGGAATCCAAACTAGCCCAAATTTTGGCCCAACCAATTGCAGAGCAAAGCAATCCTACCCTAGGTCTCTATGCCAAGCCACGCCATATCGCAGTGCGCTTAACGGCCAATGCTGCGACCTCTCAAGGCGCTCATGCCCTTAATCAGGCCTTGGCTCAGGAGCTTATTGCCCTGGCTGGCGATTATTATATGGGGCAGGGGGAAGACTTTGATTTCGCGGGCTATGTCTTAGGTAAAATGGCAGAAGGAGGTCAGCGATTAGTAAGTCTAGAAGGCTTTACCTATGGTCAGCTAGCAAGTCGCCTACGCCAACAAGATTCTGAGGCGGCTGTTTACCAGAGAGGCTATATTCAAGAAGTGACAGTAGCAAACCTAGAAACTAGCTTAGCCTCTCTAAGTCAAGACTTAGCACAAGACACTTTCTGCTTAGTCAACTATCAGCAAGATCAAGATCAGGCAATGCTGATTTTAGTTACACCGTCAGGCCAACGCCTAGAGCGACCAGTCTACCTAGGCCAGCGACCTTACCAGGTTCAGGCTAGCATTGTCGTCTATGAAGCTTTAAGCCTCTTACATAAGCATTTGAGCTAAAATAAAAGAATCAGAACAAATGTTCTTGTTTTGCTTGCTTTTTGTTGAGATTTTAGGTAAACTATAGAAGAGTTCAGAAAGAGGAGATGTTAAAGAATGAATGAAGACCGCAAAAAAGCCCTAGATAAGGCCCTAAAAGATATTGAAAAAAGCTTTGGTAAGGGTTCCATCATGCGTCTGGGTGAAAAAGTCGACACCAAAATTTCGACCATTCCGTCAGGTTCCCTGGCTTTAGATATTGCCTTAGGGGTAGGTGGCTATCCACGAGGTCGAATTATTGAATGTTATGGTCCAGAGTCTTCTGGTAAGACTACTGTGGCTCTCCATGCCATTGCCGAAGTACAAAAACAAGGGGGCTTGGCTGCCTTCATTGATGCTGAGCATGCCTTGGATCCAGATTATGCTGCCGCTTTAGGGGTTAACATTGATGAGTTGCTCTTATCCCAACCAGATACAGGTGAACAAGGCTTGGCTATCGCCGATGCCTTGGTAACATCAGGGGCGGTTGATATCATTGTCATTGACTCGGTTGCAGCCTTGGTACCACGCGCTGAAATTGATGGGGAGATGGGGGATGCCCATGTTGGCTTACAAGCCCGCCTCATGTCCCAAGCGCTTCGTAAATTATCCGGTAATGTCAACAAGACCAAAACCATCTGCTTCTTCATCAACCAATTGCGTGAAAAAGTAGGGATTATGTTCGGGAACCCTGAGACAACACCAGGTGGACGTGCCCTCAAATTCTACTCGACCGTTCGTTTAGAAGTGCGTAAGGCTGAGTTGATTAAGAACGGTAGTGATGTGATTGGTAGCCGTGCAAAAATCAAGGTTGTTAAGAACAAGGTAGCGCCACCATTCAAGGAAGCCCTAGTAGATATTGTCTACGGTAAAGGGATTTCTAAGGTGGGTGAGCTAGTCGATATGGCAGCTGATTTGGATATTGTTAATAAGGCTGGCTCTTGGTACTCTTACGGTGAAGCGCGTATTGGGCAGGGTCGTGAAGCTGCCAAACAATACCTCTTGGATAACCCAGAAGTACAAGCAGAAATCGAAGCTCGTGTTCGGGCTCATTATAAGATTGGTGAAGCACCTGAGACTAATGAAGAAGATCAAGTGGCTTTAGGTGGACTTTTCCAAGAATAAGATAAAAAGTATGTGGCTGGAATTCTTCCAGCCACATTTTTTCAAAGACAAAGAAAAAGTCCGCCATCTGGCGGACTTTTTTTAGTTAGGCGCTAGCATTTTCCAATGGCTTACGGTATTTCTTGAGCCAAGTCTGGTCTAAGACGAAGGCAGCCATACCTAAGAGACTGATCCCTAAGCCAATCCATACTGGCATTGGGAAGTAGTGAAGGGTAATGGTGTGGTCGCCCTTCTTAATTGGAATAGCCAGTAGGGTGTCATTTAAGACTGAGATGCCTTGGACAGGTTGGCCATTATCTGTAATGCGCCAGTGCTTGTCATAAGGAATGGTGAAGAGCAGATAGCCTTCTTCTTGTTCCGTATTGATAGTACCGGTAATTTTGTTGTGTTTGAAGCTTGTTACTTTGAAGAGATGGTCTTGCTTGCTAGCAATCATAGCATCATAGCGGGCCTTATCAAACTCATAAAGTTTTGGTAGGTTAGCTTTTAATTCTGGCTTTTCAAGACGAACCTTGAGTTCTTGATTATCCTGAATTTTTTTGTAGGATGCGTTCGTGATTTGTCGGAAGGAGAAAGTCCCGTAGAAGTGGTAGGCTTCGCTGTTAAGGTCTAGCTTGGTCTTCTCACCATCGTATTGACTAGGAAGGGTGAAGTAGTAAGGATTTTCGCTAGTCGTATTGAAGCGGAAGCTGAAGTAGTGAGGTAGTTTTGGCTTGGTCGGATCACTGTCATTTGCTTCGCTATTACGTGAATAGGTCATATAATCCCCGTCACCGCGGTTGGTGATGGTGACATTGACAGGCGATTCTTCCTTAAGCTCATGCTCAGTAAAGTATGGCTTGCCGTTACCCTTATAGTCCACGAGGCTGAGGAGGTATTCTTGGTTCTGAATAGGTTGATGGTTAACCAAAGGATCAGATAGGAAGGTCAATTGCTTTGAAACTTCAATCCCCAAGCCCAGACGTTCAGTATTCTCATGCACCACATAACGCGGTTGACTATCAATGGTTGGGTAGGCTTGAATATCCAAATCAGTCGCCACTTGATAAAGTTTATACTGATCAGGCAAGGTATTGGCTGCCGTATCTTTGGAAGGGTCCAAGAGATAGCGGATATTGAAGAAGTCATCAGTGAAGAGGGTCCCGTTAGTATACTCTACAACCCCAGATGTCTGAGGAAGCCCCAAATAACCAAAGAGTTTAGGAGCATTAGCATCAATGGTAGAGCCAAAGTGGTTCATCCCATTGAAATGGGTGTACATGGCCTCATTCTTAGAACGTTGGTAGGTGGTATGAATTCGGTAGAAGTCATCCGATGGGTTTCGCAGGCCTGTAAGAGACTGGTCTAAAATCGAAACATAGTCATTAAACTTAGAAAGTTGAACGTAACTGAGCTCTTGTAGAATTAAGGCACCATTGGTGAAAATCTCGCAGGCCACAACCGCTAGTAAGGCTACTTGCATGAGTTTAGGCATCAGAAATTCGAAGTGCAATACTAGAATAATCAAGAGGGCAAAAATCAAGCTTAAGAGTAGGTTGGCTTCAATCTTGGTTGTCCCTAGGTTATTAAAGTCGATATTGATAGCGCTGAGTTTGAGAAACTTGTAATCGGCCATACGCCCATAATAATAGTAGGTGTAGACCGTGACACCGACAATCATCAGGATACTTTGCCAGTAGGCCAAGGTCTGACGGCGATTTTGGAAGGCTTTGAGGGCCAAAATGATGAGGAAGAAGGTGGTCAAGAAGGAGAAGCGGAAGTGGTACCAGATTGGGAACTGGCCACCATGCCATAAACGGTCAAAAATCTTGAAGTGGAAACCTAGATAGAAGGGAATCAAGACCACGATGGCCGCGATTTTTTCTTGCCAACGAATCTTGCGGATGAAGAAGTAGTAGACTACGAAGAGACTGACTAAGATAGAAGAATAGAGGTTTGGCGAACCTTTCTTAATCTCGTCGAAAACGAAGGAGCCAAGGAAAAGTTTGGAACCAATAGCCTCTAGATTATGGGCTACATCCCAGTTCCAGTCGGTCTTGGTGTGGGTTGCTTTACTGCTGAGCAAGGACATGAAGGTGGGAATCAACATCATGGCACTAATGGCAGCCCCCATCAGGGACTGGATGACGAAGTCACTATAGTGTTTGATAAAGGATTTAATGGTCACCTTAGGGAACTTCTCGAAGATGACATAGCCGGCATAGAAGGCTAGGAAGATACACATCATAAAGCCGATGTAGTAGTTGGAAATTAGACTGACGGCCAACATGATGACATAGAGCTTGCTGCGACGTTGAGTCATGATGCGGTCTAGACCTAGGGCAATCAGTGGCAGGAAGACTAAGACGTCGAACCACATGATGTTGAGCATATAGGTAAAGGTATAGCTCATTAAGGCATAGGCATTAGCGAAGAGACTGCCCATAACGGTATTAGTCTGATATTTCTTGCGAGCAAAGTAGAAAAAGGTCAGGCTGGCTCCGGCTAATTTGAGATAGGTCAAGAGGGTGACGCCGACAGCTAGATGTTGCTCATCGAAGAGGAGCAAGACTAGGTTAAAGGGACTCATAAGATAATAAGCCCAAACCCCAATCATTTCCCCCCCATAGCCTTTTTGGAAACTGTAGAGGAATTGCTCTGGCGTCTGAGTCAGAGTCTGCCGGAAGAGACTGAAGAAGTCGATGTACTGTTGGCCCAAGTCGATAGTTAGCATGGAATTGGAGCCAAAAGGCGCAAATCCTTTGAAAAGGGCCAAACCAAGTAGAATGAGTGTGGTTAAGCCCAGGTTTAATAGATATGGTTTGTAGCGTACGAAGCGTTGCAACGCGCGCTGGTTCACGTGCTGGTTCATATATACCTCCAATGATTTATTGCATTCCCACTTATTCTACCAAATTTTAAGCCTAATAGCATCCTCTAAACAACTAGATTTTTAGCTTTTTTTATGGATTTACGATGAACTATTATCTTTTGCTGGATTCTTTTGGTATAATAGAAGAGCTTAAAATGTTAAGAAGGGAATGGAGAGCTGAAATGCCACGTTATAAGTTAAAGAAACCAAAGAATAAATCCCATATTCCCTTTCGTTTGAACCTACTATTAATGATATCCTTTTTATGTTTTGCGGCCCTCTTCATAAGACTGGGCTATATCCAACTCTATAATGGACAGATGTTTAAACGAATGGTTGAACGGACCGAGTCGACAACCTCGACAGGTTCTGTGCCACGGGGGATGATTTACGACAGTAATGGGAAAATCCTGGTCGGTAACCAGCCTGAACGGGCTATTCTTTATACCCGTGACAGTGATTCTAAAGTTCAAGCCAAGGATATTATTGCGGTAGCTCGACGCCTAGCCTCCTTAGTTGATGTACCAACTCAAGAAGTGACGGAGCGGGACCGCAAGGATTACTTCTTAGTGACCAATCCGGATACAATCAATGGGCGTTTGACGGCTGAACAACGAAAATTAGCGGGTTCTGAAGCCTATGAAGCGCAATTGGGGGCCGTGACAGAAGACGATATTCAATACTCGGAGTCTGAACTTAAAATTATTGCCCTCTTCAAACGTATGAACAGTGCCTTCTCGCTGTCAACCGTAACTGTTAAGAATAAAAATGTGACGCCTGATGAGGTTGCACGGGTTAGTGAACATTTGGGTGAGTTACCAGGCATTCAAGTTGGGACTGACTGGCAACGGGTCTATCCGCAAGGCGAAATGATGCGTTCTATTCTGGGACAAGTCTCCTCTGAACAAAGAGGTTTACCAAGTGAACTGGCTCCTATGTACTTGGCGCGTGGTTATGCCATGAACGACCGGGTAGGGATTAGTTACCTGGAGCAACAGTATGAAGATGTCTTACATGGTGCCAAGTCGGTATCTAAGATTGTAACCGACTCTTCTGATGATGTCTTAGCCAAGCAAAAGGTCTATGAAGGATCTAAGGGTGATAACCTGGTCATGACCATGGACATCGATTTCCAGAAAAAACTGGAAGAGATTGCCGAAAGCTCGCTTAAGAAAATTGAAAACCGGGGCTTAAATGACCGGGTCTACATCGCAGTTGTGAATCCTAACAATGGGGATGTTTTAGCCCTAGTGGGTAAACGTTTCAAATATAATCAAGCGACCGACTCTTATGATTATGATACCATCGAAGATGATACCTTGGGGACCTTGAATACTTCCTACGGGATGGGGTCTTCGGTTAAGCCAGCCATGGTAGCCATGGGTTACATGTCAGGTGCACTCAGCCTAAATAATAATACTATCTTGGATGAACCCATGAAGTTCCAAGCCTCTGCAGAAAAGAGTTCTGTCTTCAACCGTTATGGACAAGTCAATATTAATGATATTGAAGCCTTGCAAAAGTCTTCCAACATCTACATGATTAAGACAGCCATGAAAATGGGGGGGCAAAATGAGTATACTAAGGACGGTAAGTTGGACATTGATCCTAAGACCTTGGATACCATGCGTGAATACTTCGCCGAGTTTGGTTTAGGGACTAAGACAGGGATTGATATCCCGAGTGAGTCTGTGGGTTACCTACCGGAGTCAGAACAATTGGTTAACATCTTGGACTTGTCTTACGGACAGTTCGACTTATATACGCCACTACAATTAGTTCAATATGCCAGTGTCCTTGCCAACGGTGGAGTCCGTTATGCGCCACGTTTGGTTAAAGAAATTCGCAATACAGATGCCAACGGCCACTTAGGTGGGGTCGAAACGACAATCGAACCTAAGGTTATGAACGTAGTGCCTGTGGAAAAAGCAGTCATGGATCGGATTCATGAGGGGATGTATCAAGTTTCTCATACCACGGACGGGACAGCCCATTACCTCTTCTTAGACTACCCAATTAAAGTCGGTTCTAAGACAGGGACGGCCGAAGCCTTCTATGCTGGACCAATTCAATACGCGGCCAATAATCCAGTGGTTAACGCCACTTATATCGGTTATGCGCCTTATGATAAGCCTGAGATTGCGGTCAGCGTGGTCTTACCATATCTCCCAGCAGATGCAACCGGTCGTGATTCCACCCGAATTGCCCGAGATGTCATGAATGCTTATTTTGAAACGAGAGAAGCTACACGCTCAACGATTGAAAGCTACAAGCCAAACCAACCATAAGTGTGAGGGGCTGGAACCTAAGTTCCAGTCCCTTTTTGGACTTTAGCTACTAGTAGTTTACTCGTAAGAGACCAAAATTAGGTGTCTACTTGTTAACTATTTATGTAAGCTCTATAAAAAATGAGTGCCGGCGTATATTTTTGTGCCTAACTTTGTTATAATAAAAGAGTAGTATTGAGATGAAGGAGGCGGGTTAGTTGCCACAAGCATTAATTATTTATGCAAGCTTGACCGGAAACACTGAAGCCTGTGCAGATATTCTGGCAGAAGCCCTAGAAGGACACGGGGTTGAGGTCACCCTGCATGATGTCATGCAGGCCGAGGCAGCAGACTTTGAAGACTATGACTGCTGTATCGCGGGAGCCTATACCTATGGCGTAGACGGTGTCTTGCCTGATGAAATGTTAGATTTTTCTGAAGACTTAGGACAACTCGATTTATCAGGTAAGGTCTTTGGGGTCTTCGGCTCTGGGGATGAGTTCTATGAAGTCTTCTGTGGGGCAGTGGATACCCTAGAGGAACAATTCAAGAAGACAGGGGCTCGCCAAGCTGGTGCCAGCGTCAAGGTCAACCTCTACCCAGAAGACGAGGCCGTAACTGAATTAGAACGTTTGGCACAGGATTTAGCCGACGCTTTAGCTGACAATTAAGATTAAGATAGATACAAGGAGAAACTTATGACTTTAGCGAATTTTGATGAATTATTAGCCAAATATGCCCATCTATTAATTAAAAAGGGCTTGAACGTAGGGACTGGGGATTATGTCCACATCAATACCGATGTGAACCAAATCCAATTGACCCACCTCTTGGTCAAGCAGGCCTATGAAGCAGGGGCAGCCCATGTTGCCGTAGACTTCTCAGATGACACCTTGACTCGCCTCAAGTACGAACATGAAAGCACAGAAACCTTGTGCGAGGTACCTGACTATGCTGTAGCTAAGGCAGAATACTTTTTGGAAAAACGTGCTAAGCGCCTTGCCTTACGCTCAACTGACCCTAACAACCTATCTGGCTTAGACGCTCAGAAAATTAGTGCGTCACAACGTGCCTTGCGTTCAGCTATTGCCCATGTGTCAACCGCCATCCAAGCCAATGAAGTGAGTTGGTTGGTAGCGGCAGGGGCTGCACCAGCTTGGGCGGCAGTCGTCTTTCCTGACTTGGGCTCAAGTCAAGAGCAAGTAGATGCCTTATGGGAAGCCATCTTTAAAGCTAACCGTATCTATGCTGACGATCCAATCGCAGCTTGGGATCAACACGTTGAAACTTTAGATCAAAAAGCTAAGTTCTTAAACGATACACAATTTGATGCTCTTCACTATACTGGGCCAGGGACTGACTTAGTCTTGGGCTTACCTAAGAACCATGTCTGGGAAAGTGCGGGCTCACTTAACCGTAAAGGTGAAATCTTCATTGCTAACATGCCAACTGAAGAAGTCTTCACAGCACCTGATTTCCGTCGCGCTGAAGGCTATGTTTCGAGCTCTAAGCCATTGGCTTACGGTGGGACAGTCATCGAAGGCATGAAATTTACCTTCAAGGACGGCCAAATTGTGGAAGTGTCAGCTGAAAAAGGCGAAGAAACCCTCAAACGCCTAGTAGAAGAAAATGAAGGGGCGCGTGGCCTAGGGGAAGTTGCCCTAGTTGCCCACAAAACACCTATTTCTCAATCAGGTATTACCTTCTTCAATACCCTCTTCGACGAAAATGCCTCCAACCACTTAGCAATTGGGCAAGCCTATGCGACTTCAGTTCAAGGCGGGACTGACATGAGCCAAGAAGAGTTGGCGCAAGCCGGTCTCAACCGTTCGATTGTCCATGTTGACTTCATGATTGGGAATGAACATATGGATATTGACGGAATCAAGGCAGATGGGACACGTGTTCCTATCTTCCGCAAGGGCGAATGGGCCTACTAAGCTAGAGAGGATGTAGAAGATGCCGACACACGATGCAAGCCAAGACCTTAGCCGTAAGATTAATCGGCGCCTAACCCGTAGTGGTTGGGTCTATATGCTAGGCCTAGTGGCTTTCCTCTTTGTAGCCATCTACGCCTTCAATCAACTCTTTCAATTGCCGATGAAGAAGAAAACGGCTGAAATTGAAAGTCTCAATAGTCGTATAGAAGAAATGGAGTCACGTCTAGAACAAGTAGAGGCTAGCCTCTCCATTGAAGTACCATCAGAATAGGCCATAGGCCATCAAACTTCATGAAAAGGAGCAAGGGAAATGGTAAAAGTTAAGAAAGCAGTCATTCCTGCTGCAGGTTATGGGACACGCTTCCTACCAGCTACTAAGGCCATGGCTAAGGAAATGTTACCGATTGTGGATAAACCAACCATTCAATTTATTGTGGAAGAAGCCATTGAAGCAGGGATTGAAGATATCCTGATTGTCACTGGTAAGAGCAAACGCCCTATTGAAGACCACTTTGACTCTAACATTGAATTGGAAGAACACCTACGTAAGCAAGGTAAGGATGATTTGCTGGAATTGGTTAAGCCAACCAATGTCAACCTTTTCTTCGTTCGCCAATCTTATCCTAAGGGCTTGGGGCATGCCATTCTGCAAGCCAAAGCCTTTGTAGGCAATGAGCCCTTTGTGGTCATGCTAGGGGATGACATTATGCAGGGTCAGGAGCCCCTAACTAAGCAATTGATTGATGTCTATGAGAAGACACATGCCTCTAACATTGCAGTCATGGAAGTACCTCATGAAGAGACGTCTAAGTATGGGATTATTGCACCTGAGCGCGAGCTAGAAGATGGCATCTACAATGTTGAATACTTTGTAGAAAAGCCTAAACCAGAGGATGCCCCAAGTGACCTAGCCATTATTGGGCGCTACTTGTTGACGCCTGAGATTTTTGACATCTTAGAAAACCAAGCGCCAGGCGCAGGTGGCGAAATTCAGTTGACCGATGCCATTGATACCCTCAACAAGACCCAAAGAGTCTTTGCTAAGCGATTTGACGGCAAGCGCTACGACATTGGTAATAAGTTAGGTTTCTTGGAAATGAGTATCGAGTATGGGCTTAAGCACCCAGAAATCAAAGAAGGTCTGCGTGACTATCTCTTAGACATTGCTGAGAATTTAGAATAATTAGATCAAGAGGTTGAAAGCTTGCTTTCAGCCTCTTTTAATCTGTCTGCTCTGTGGCAAGAAGAAGGGAAGGTTCTGAGATGCAAAAAAATATCTGGATAATTATCACAACATTTTAAACTTGCTTCCAAACCCTTTCATAGCTTGAAAGATAAGATAGTTACTATCTGGTAACTAAATCTAAAAAAACTATAAAATTCTGATTTGGGGCTCTCTCTTGTCCCTAAAATGTGCTATAATGAGACTGTTCAATAAAAATATGTAATAGGGGTGTTCCTATGGCAATTCTCGTAACAGGTGGAGCAGGTTATATCGGTAGTCATACCGTCGTGGAATTATTAGCTGCTGGCCATGAAGTTGTAATTGTTGATAATTTTTCTAATTCTAAACCAGAAGTATTAAATCGTATTCGCCAAATCTCAGGTAAGGACTTTGCTTTTTATCAAGTAGATGTCTTAGACAAGGATGCCATGCGCCAAGTCTTCAAGGAAAATGATATTCAAGCAGTCATTCATTTCTCAGGCTTTAAGGCAGTGGGAGAATCCGTTGCGGAACCAATCAAGTACTATCACAATAACGTAGGAGGTGCTATTGCCTTAGTGGAAGTCATGAATGAATTTGGGGTGAAGCATATTGTTTTCTCTAGTTCGGCAACTGTCTATGGACTTAATAACCCATCACCTTTAACCGAAGACATGCCGACTCATACGGCTAACAGCCCATACGGTTCAACCATGGTCATGAAAGAGCAAATCTTCCGTGACTTGGCAGTGTCGGATCCAGACTGGTCCATTACCATCTTGCGCTACTTTAACCCAATTGGTGCCCATGCTTCCGGTCGCATTGGGGAAGACCCACAAGGGATTCCAAACAACTTAATGCCTTATATTACCCAGGTTGCTGTAGGGAAATTACCTGCCTTGAGTGTCTTTGGGAATGACTACCCAACGCATGATGGGACTGGGGTTCGCGACTACATCCACGTCGTTGACTTATCCCTAGGTCACCTCAAGGCCTTAGACCGCAACTTAACGGTAAAAGGGGTCGAAACCTATAATCTAGGAACAGGCGAAGGCTATAGTGTCTTGGACTTAGTTAAGGCCTTCGAAGAAGCGAATGGCATTAAGGTTAACTATAAAATTGTCGATCGTCGCCCTGGCGATGTGGCAGCCTGCTATTCTGATGCTAGCCGGGCTAACCAACTTTTGGGTTGGTATGCTCAACGGAACTTGGTCGATATGTGCCGAGATTCCTGGAAGTGGCAGAAAGAAAATCCGCAGGGTTATGATGTGTCCTCTCAAGCTTAAGGTGGAGGACTGTTTTGAAAGAAAGACGTACAAAACGGTCAATCCCTTCATCCTATTATGAATATGACGATCGCAACTATCGGCGGAGTCGCCTACTAGTGCTGATTGTCTTCTTCTTGATGGTTATTGGAGTAGCATGTTTCTTCTATGTAAGTTTTGTCTTGCGAAATATTGGCTCAGCCTATGAACCCTTAGTCGAACTGACAAGCAGTCCAGTGAATGCTGAATCGAGCTTGCCAGAGCGCATTCGGGAGCGAAAGCCGCTCACCCTCTTATGGCTAGGGGTAGATGATAATGAATCGGGGCGCTTAGTCTCAGAGGAGACGCGCCTGATCAGCCTTAGTCTACTAGAAGTTGGCGAAGGAAAGGGTACCCGACTACAGATTCCAAGTGAATCTGCCCTTAAAGAAGGGGCTAGCCTCCCGGTAGGTAAATTAGGTCAAGTTTTCATGATGAAACCATTACAATCAATTGAAAAAGCAACACATGAGTTGCTTAATGTGCCGATTGATTATACAATAGAAGTCAGGTTTTCTAAGCTTCGTCCTCTAATCGATCGATTAGGTGGCGTCACCTTAGTGCCTAAGCAAGATTTTGTCTTGGAGAATCGTCACCTGGCCAAGGGCCAAGAGGTGAAATTGACAGGGCGTGAAGTCTATGTTTATTTGGCTCGTCAGACGGATGAGACCTCTCTCAGCCAAGGCCAAAGACAAATGGACGTCTTAGAAGGACTTATCAATCAACTAGCTAATTGGCAGAAAGTGCCAAGCTTAGATCAGGAAGTGGCGCTTTTACAAGAAGCCATCCGAACAGATATGACCTTTGATGAATTTCTGGACTTATTCCGGGCAGGTTACTTCAGTCATATGACCGAAGCTCAGATGTCAATTGTCAACCTAGACGCTGATAGCCAGCATGTCTTGCTCCAACAGTTACAAGAGAAGTTGGAAAATAATTAAGGAATGTGATGGAATGACTAATAAAGTAAAACAATCGCGTAGCGAGCTGCACGGTTCTAAGAAGAAAAAATGGGGACTAGGTCGCTGGTTTCTGGTCTTCTTCTTCTTAGTACTCTTAGCAGGTGCTGCCTATGCGACCAAAATGTTATGGGATATTAACCACCTTGCTAATCAAGTCAGTCAGAATTCGACTGAGATTGGTCAGGGTGGGAGTGTAGAAGTGAAGAAGATCCGGCCTAAAGAGGCCTCTATTGAGACCGGCGATCCGATTAATATTCTTTTATTGGGGACGGACGATGATGGTCGCGGACGTGACACTAGCAAGGGTTATGTGGGCCGTTCTGACTCCATGATTATCTTATCCCTCAATCCAAAGACTCGTACCACTAAGATGCTTAGCATCCCGCGTGACGTCTATACTGATATTCAAGGTCATGGCCAAGATAAGATTAACCATGCCTTTGCCTTCGGTGGCGTCGACTTAAGCATTGATACGGTTCAAAACTTCCTCAATGTGCCAATTGACTACTATGCCGTGGTCAATATGCAAGGTCTGGAACAGTTGATTGATGCTGTAGGTGGGATTGATGTCACGAGCCCAATTACCTTTACCTATCAAGAATCTAGCTTCGTAGCAGGTGAAACCAAGCATGTTGATGGTTGGAATGCGATGAACTTTGCTCGGATGCGCTATGATGATCCTGAAGGGGAGACCGGGCGTCAGAACCGGCAAAAATTGGTAATTAAGGCCTTGGTTGATAAGCTCTCCAATGTGGGCGCCATTGCCAACTACCCTCAATTACTGGAAGTTGTGGCTAAGAATGTTCAGACTAACTTAGACCTCAAGCAGGCCCTTAATATCTATCAAAAATACTCGCCAGCCCTCCAAAATATCACCGCTATTCGCTTTGAAAATTTGGAAGATTTGATCTTGAATGAGATTTACTACTACTATGCACCTCTATCTTCCCGCCTTAAGGTGGCCAATGAGTTGCGTTTGAATTCAGGCTTAACACCTATTAGCGCCAGTCAACTTCATGATCCTCTAGGGGATACAGGGGGGACGACCACTGCGACGGTGTCCAAGACTTCTAAATTGATTATCAATCAATATCCGACTGGTTTTACAGCAGAAGAACTGCAACAAGTATCCCAAACGCAAGATAATGCGCAGAACTTCCGGCAAAACGAGTACTATACACCGGCAGCACCAGCCACTGATTATTATTATGAAGAGCCTGTAGTACCACAGCCGGTTCAACCAGATCCAGTTCAGCCAGTTGCTCCTTCAGAAAATACCGAGCAACCTACCGCTCCAGCGCAACCGACGCAACCGGTCCAACCGGTAACGCCACCAGCGCAAGGCTCAGGTAACGGCCAGGGAATCCAAGGTACAGGCCAATAAACAGTTTTCAAGCCTCGTCTATGACGAGGCTTTTTCTTATTCTTGAAAACAAAAAAGACGACTCAGGAGTGAGACGTCTAAGAGAGTGTAGCTGCTTCATCAGCCCCAAAACCATGGCAGTGATTTGAGGTGGGTCAAGGGTTATTTTACACGGAGAATTTGCTGGCTATCCAAGAGGAAATCCAGGCCGGAGTCGCAGGCCATAAAACGAAAGTGGCCATTGCTTAAGAGGCCAGTGACATAAACACGGCGTTGGCCCAGTTGGATTTTGCCGGCTTTATCATAATATTCGTAGGTGAGCGTCAAGGCTTCTTGACTGACATAATGCTGATGTAGACGCTCCAGAACATGGTCCATAGGCATAATAAAAGCTTGAACATTCGCCTCTGAAGTCGGAGCTTGGAAGAAGGGTTGTAACAATTGGCGCGTTGCCTTGGATACATTGCTGAAGAGGGTGGGCATTGCTTTAGTATTTAATGAGAGTTCCATGGGGGTCATCCTTTCTATGCGAAATAATGTTCTCGCGAACACCTGTTCTATATCTCTAGTATACGAACATACGTTCATAATGTCAAGCACTTTTTTTCAAGGTATGGAAGGATGAAGGATTTTGCTATAAAAAACGGGATTGTTTTGGTATAATAGTAGGCGTATCCGAGTTATAGGAGGTGCAATTAAGTGTGAATACAACCATGAAAGAAATGCAGGCCATCGAGCGTGAAGCCGAAGCCTTAAGACGTGACTATCAAGAACAAGTAGCTGCCTTAGGCCAAGTGCGCGAGGAAGAGCTGGCAGGTGTCATCGCCCAGTTCGACCAAGTGACCCAAGGGCTAGTGGCAGAAGAAGAAGCCCAGTTAGAGGCACGCTATCAAGCCGCCCAGGTAGAATTAGCCTCAACCCAAGAGACAAGTCAAGCCTTGGTTGAGCAAGTCCTGGCTGGCCAGCGTGAACACTGGCTCCAACACATTTTGACAAAGGTGGTAGACAATTATGGCCGTTAGTCCAATGCAGAAGATTACCTTGGTGACAAGCAAGGCCCTTCTGCCGGAATTACTGACCGTCCTTCAGGAGGATGGCCAGGTCCATCTCAATAATCTTAAGGTTCTGGACGATTGGCAAGACCTTGAAGCCAATGAGCGAGGGACGTCTAAGCGGGAAGACGAGGCTGAAGCCGTCAATCTACTTCCCCAACTTCAGAAACGTCAGGAAAAGGTGCAAAAGGCGCTGACCCTCTATCAACAGCATTTGCCTAAGAAGGGTCTGGTAGCCTCTTTAACCGAGGGACTGCCAGAATTGACCTTCCAAGAATTGGAAGCCCAAGGACGTCAGTTCAATGAACAATTAGCTGTTAACCGAGCAAGTCAGCTCAATAAGCGACTCAAGGATTTAGAAAAAGAAGCTCAGACCTTGCAAGCGGACTTGGCCCTCTTGACCCAATGGCAAAAACTAGATGTCTTACCTCAAGGAGGCCAAGACCATCAAGTGGTCAATGTGGCAATAGGGACCGTTCCGGCAGACAGTATTGATCGTTACTACAAGGCTTTGGCAGCCTTGCCAGACTTAGTGGTCAAACGAGTCTTCAGTAATCCCCAAGAAGTAGGGGTTGTGGTCTTTAGTCAGAAATTATCCAGTCAAGCAGACTTCTTGGATAGCTTGGCACCTGCTTCCTTCCAGGCATTAGAGTATCCTTTTGAGCGCCTGCCTCAGGAGCAACTGCCATTGACCTCTGAACGGCTCAAGACAGTACAAGAAACCATCCAAGCCATTCGCCAAGAGTTGACCCAGTCTCAAGAGACGGTAGACCAACTCAAAGTTCAATTAGATTACTTAGCCAACCATAGTTTGCGTGAGGCAGCAAGCCAAAACGCTGGCTTAACTGAACATTTAGCGGCGGTTGAAGGTTGGACGGAAACACGCGCGACAGCGCATCTACAAGAGACGCTCAAGCAAGCTTTCAAAGGCTTAGTCGTTATGAAAGTTGCTGATGCCAAGGATGAAGAGCTAGACCAAGTACCAATTAAATTACGAAACCATCCTCTCGTGGCACCTTTTGAATCGGTGACTCGCATGTATGCCTTGCCTAAGTATAATGAAGTCGACCCAACGCCTTTCTTGGCTCCATTCTATTGGACCTTCTTCGGGATGATGGTAGCCGACTTGGGCTATGGTTTGCTGGTTATGTTAGCAACCGCAATCGGTCTCTGGTTGATTAAGGGACGAGAACGCCTAAGAACAACCTGTAAGTTCTACTTCTCTCTAGGGTTATCTACTGCTATCTGGGGGGCTATTTACGGGTCAGCCTTTGGCTTTAACCTACCATTTAAATTAATTGATACCAATACAGATGTTACGACCATCTTGCTGATTTCTGTCGGGTTAGGGTTCCTACAAATCATGACTGGACTCTTCCTCAATACCTATCAGAAAGCTAAACGACGTGACTTCCATGAAGCTTATGCCAATGGCTTGGCTTGGATTTTCATCTTGCTAGGCTTAGTCGCTATGATTCTGGGACCAATGATTCCAGGTGCAGCTTGGTTAGGCACAGTGGGTCAAATCCTGGCTATCGTCAATGCTATTGGGATTGTCCTTAGCTCCGTTATCAAGGCTAAGAGCCTAGGTGGACTGGGTTCAGGTCTCTACAATCTCTATGGGATTTCTGGTTACATTGGGGACTTTGTCTCTTATACACGTCTTATGGCCTTGGGCTTGTCAGGCGGGAGTATCGGGGCAGCCTTTAACACCATTGTGGCCTTTTTACCAGTATGGGCACGCTTTAGCATTGGGCTCTTGCTCTTTGTGCTCTTGCACGGCCTTAACATCTTCCTGTCCATGCTGTCAGGATATGTCCACGGCGCTCGTTTGATGTTCGTCGAATTCTTCGGTAAGTTCTACGAAGGCGGCGGTCAGCCATTCCAGCCCCTGGCACCAGTCAATCAAAACGTTCAAACAAAAGTAAAATCGGAGGAATAATTACATGGAACATTTAGCTGCTTACTTTACAGAATACGGGGGCGCCTTCTTTGCTGGCTTAGCCATCGCTATCGCTGTTATCTTTAGTGGGATGGGCTCTTCACGTGGGGTCGGGACTGCCGGTCAAGCCGCAGCCGCTTTATTGAAAGAAGAACCAGAAAAATTCGCCCAAGCCTTAATCTTACAACTCTTGCCTGGTACCCAAGGTCTTTATGGCTTCGTTATCGGCTTCTTCATCCTCTTGCGTATGTCTGCTGGGGTTAGCCTAGCAACTGGTTTGGCCTATGTTTTCGTAGCCTTGCCAGTAGGGGTAGTGGGTTACTTCTCTGCTAAGTATCAAGGGAATGTGGCGACTGCTGGTCTCCAAATCTTAGCAAAACGTCCTGAACATGTCATGAAAGGGGTCATCTTAGCGGCCATGGTAGAAACCTACGCGATTTTGGCCTTCGTTGTATCCTTCATGCTCTTAACCAACGTTCAATAGACGCTGGGGAGGAGGTCCTAATATGAGTGAAATGGAATCCTTGCGTCAAGCTATCTTGGCGCAGGTGACAGAAGAAGGAGAGGCCTTGCTCAGACGGGCGCGTCATGAACACCATGACTTGCTAGAAAAAGCTGAAGCACAAGCAATGGCGGAACGTGATCGCCATCGCCAACAGGCCTTGAATCAGGTGCGTAGTCGCTACCAACAACAATTACAACAAGTAGACTATCAGAAACGTCAAGCTAAATTGACTGCCAAACAAAAAGTCTTAACAGAACTTTTCACTGAGGCTTTGGCTCGGATGGAAGCCTGGGACAGCCAACAAATCTGGCAGTTCATGGAACCTGTCCTAAACCAATTTAGTGGCCAAGCCTTTGAATTAGCGCTAGGTGAAGACACGCAAGCTAAGTTCAGCCAAGACCAACTGGATCAACTGCAAGTGCGTTATCCAGATATGGCTCTTCGGGTGCCTTTGCGCCATGAAACAGGCTTTGTCATCACCCTAGGTCGGATTGAATACAACTACCTCTTCCGCGAATTGTTAACCGCTATCTATGAAGAGGAAGGCTATCAAATTGCCAATCAAATTTTTGCTGACTAAAAAGGAGGCTAGGACATGACGGTTCATGACTATTCTCAACTGAATACAGCCATTAGTGTCAAGGAACAAAGCTTCCTCAGTCGGGCTAACCTAGTCCAACTGCTGAATGCTGTCGATGATGAACAGCTAGCTCTTTATCTAGAAGGCACACCTTATAGCGTTCCTTTGGCCGAGATTCGGCAACACGATGTCTTAGACCAGACTATTATGAAGGCTCTGGCGGCGGACTATGATTTTGCTTACCAACAATGTCCAGACCCAAATCTGGTCAATGTTTTTGGGCTCAAGTATGTCTACCATAACCTTAAGCTCTTCCTGAAAATGCGGGCCATTGGTCGTGACTTGTCACATCTTCTGATTCCTATTGGTCCCTATCCCTTGGAGGCGCTCAAGCATTTGAGCCTGACCCTAGAGTCTGACCTATGCGATCCCTTGATTGTGGAAGAAGTGGCTCAGACTTGGTCAGAGTATAAGGACTATGAGAACACGGTCGCCATTGATATGGGGATGGATTCAGCCTATTTCCGTCATTTGCGGGTCATTGCTGATCAAAGCGACTTGCCGCTTCTGCAAGAATTAGTGGATGCCAAGATTGACTTTTTCAATGCCATTACGGCCTTGCGTGCCCTGGCTCAAGACAAGCCAAACAGTTTTGCCTATCAATTAATGTCTCGTAAGGGGACTAAGCGACCTAAGGAAATCTTGCATTTGGCGAAAGACGGCCAGTTAGCAAGTTGGTTTAATGCCTTTAATGCCTTGCCTTATACTAAGGTTTTTGATTCCTACGTCCAAGCGATGCAATCAGGCAAGATTCAAGCCAGTCAGATGGAACAACTGCAAGATCTCTATTTGACCCACTTAGTCAATAGTGCCTCCCTAGATGCCTTGTCTGGCGGACAGATTTTGCGTTATCTGAATGGGCGTGAGATGGAAGCAGTGAATCTGCGTTTGATTCTCCTTGGTCGAGCCAATGGTATCGCCAAAGAAGCCATCGAAGAAAGGATGCGACTGGGTTATCATGACAACTAAATCTTACAAAATTGCCGTAGTCGGCAACCATGATGCCATTCTGCCTTTTCAAATGATTGGGTTTGACATTTATCCTGTCCGTCAAGTAGAGGGACTGGGTCGCCTCTTGGCGCAGTTAGCTAAGGATAACTACGGCATTATTTACCTGACAGAAGATTATGCTCAAGAAATTCCAGAAGTTCTGGCACATTACCAAGGACTCGTAACACCGGCTGTTATCTTGATTCCAACCCATAAGGGGAGCCTAGGAATCGGCAAGCAACAGATTCAAGACAATGTTGAAAAAGCAGTCGGCCAAAATATCTTGTAAAGGAGGGGTTTGCTTGAAAAAAGGAAAAATTATTAAAGTATCAGGCCCTTTAGTGGTCGCTGATGGAATGGAAGAAGCCAATATTCAAGACATTTGCCGTGTTGGGCATCTGGGCTTAATTGGTGAAATTATCGAGATGCGGGGCGACCAAGCCTCCATCCAAGTCTATGAAGAAACGTCGGGCTTAGGCCCAGGTGAGCCAGTGGCTTCAACTGGTTTACCCCTGTCTGTTGAGCTAGGTCCTGGTATGATGTCTCAGATGTTTGACGGGATTCAACGGCCCCTAGAACGTTTCCGTAGCCAAACAGAAAGTGACTATCTCATTCGTGGGGTAGCCCTCCCTGTCTTAGACCGTGAACGCAGCTGGCATTTTATCCCTCAAGTTCAAGTAGGGGAAGCTGTTAAAGCCGGCCAAATTCTAGGCTATGTTCAAGAAACAGATTTAATCCAGCACCGTATCATGGTACCGAATGGCATTTCAGGGCGCTTGACGGCCATTGAAGAAGGCGACTATCGGGTGACGGACACCGTCTACCAAATTGAGGGTAAAGACGGCCAAGTCTTCCAAGGTACCTTGATGCAAAAATGGCCAGTTCGTAAGGGACGTCCTTTTGCCCGTAAGCTGATTCCGGTCGAACCGATGATTACGGGTCAGCGGGTAATCGATACCTTCTTCCCTGTAACCAAAGGGGGAGCAGCGGCTGTTCCAGGACCATTCGGGGCCGGTAAAACCGTGGTACAACACCAAATCGCTAAGTTTGCTAACGTGGACATCGTCGTTTACGTTGGTTGTGGTGAACGTGGGAATGAGATGACGGACGTCTTGAACGAATTCCCAGAATTGATTGACCCAGCCAGTGGTAAGTCCATCATGGAACGGACCATTCTGATTGCCAATACCTCCAATATGCCGGTGGCGGCGCGTGAAGCCTCTATTTATACAGGGATTACCATTGCCGAATACTTCCGTGACATGGGTTATTCTGTTGCCATTATGGCGGACTCAACCTCTCGTTGGGCTGAAGCCCTGCGGGAAATGTCCGGTCGTCTGGAAGAAATGCCAGGGGATGAAGGCTATCCAGCTTACCTAGGGAGCCGAATTGCGGAATACTATGAACGAGCAGGTCGTGTGGAGGTCTTAGGTTCTGGCTTAGAAGGGACCATCACCGCTATTGGGGCCGTTTCGCCTCCAGGTGGGGATATTTCTGAGCCAGTTACCCAAAACACCTTACGTATTGTTAAAGTTTTCTGGGGCTTAGATGCTGGTTTGGCGCAACGTCGTCACTTCCCATCGATTAACTGGTTGAACTCTTACTCGCTCTATAGTGATGAAGTGGGTCAATATATTGACCAAACGCAGCAAGTCGATTGGGCTGCTAAGGTCACCAAGGCTATGAACCTGCTCCAAGAAGAGAGTGAATTGGAAGAAATCGTGCGTTTAGTTGGGGTAGATTCCCTATCGCCAAAAGACCGCATGACCCTCAATACGGCGCGGATGATTCGGGAAGACTTCTTGCAACAGAATGCCTTTGATGAAGTCGATACCTACACATCTTTTGCTAAGCAATATGCTATGTTGACCAACATTCTGCGCTTCCACGAAGTGGCGCAAGAAGCCTTGGTTTTAGGTGCTTATTTCCATGAAATCATGTCTGGAACCGTGGACTTGCGGGACCGTATTGCCCGGAGCAAGTTCATTCCTGAAGCGGAGCTAGATCGTATTAAGGCTCTAGCCCAAGAAATTGACTCAAGTATCCATCAAATCTTAGCCCAAGGAGGTGAACTCGATGGCAGTCATTAAAGAATACCGCACGGTTAGTGAAGTAGTAGGCCCCTTAATGTTGGTTGAAGACGTCCAAGGAGTTCGCTTTAACGAACTGGTGGAAATCCGCCTACATAATGGTGAGTTCCGCCAAGGGCAAGTCTTGGAAGTCCAAGAAGACAAAGCCTTGGTCCAACTCTTTGAAGGTTCGGCTGGTATTAACCTAGCTAGCGCCAAGGTACGGTTTACTGGTAAACCCCTGCATTTGGGGGTTTCGGAAGACATGGTCGGCCGTGTCTTCAACGGCATGGGGGAAGCCATCGATGGTGGCCCAGACCTCATTCCTGAACAATACCTTGACATTGATGGTCAGGCTATTAACCCGGTTGCGCGGGATTATCCGGATGAATTCATTCAGACTGGGATTTCGGCCATTGACCACCTCAATACCTTGGTTCGGGGGCAGAAATTACCTGTCTTCTCAGGTTCAGGTCTGCCTCATAAGGAATTAGCCGCACAGATTGCCCGTCAAGCAACCGTACTTAACTCAGATGAAAACTTCGCCGTGGTCTTTGCCGCTATGGGGATTACCTTTGAAGAAGCGGAATTCTTTATGAATGACCTGCGTGAAACAGGTGCTATGGACCGTTCCGTCCTCTTCATCAACTTGGCCAACGACCCAGCTATCGAGCGGATTGCAACTCCTCGGATTGCCCTGACGACAGCAGAATACTTGGCTTATGAGAAGGATATGCACGTTCTGGTTATTATGACCGACATGACCAACTACTGCGAAGCCTTGCGTGAAGTCTCGGCAGCACGTCGGGAAGTGCCAGGTCGTCGTGGTTATCCAGGTTATCTCTATACCAACCTGTCTACCCTCTACGAGCGTGCTGGCCGGATTATTGGTAAGAAGGGTTCAGTTACCCAAATTCCAATCCTGACCATGCCAGAAGATGACATTACCCATCCAATTCCTGACTTGACCGGTTATATCACCGAAGGTCAAATTATCCTATCACGGGACCTCTATAATAGTGGTTACCGGCCACCAATTAATGTCCTTCCATCCCTGTCCCGTCTTAAAGATAAGGGGTCAGGTGAAGGTAAGACCCGTTACGACCATGCGCCAACCATGAACCAGCTCTTTGCAGCTTATGCGACTGGTAAGCAGGCTAAGGAATTAGCTGTCGTTTTAGGGGAGTCGGCCCTGTCCGATGTGGACCGTAAATACATTGAGTTCACCAACCGTTTTGAAGAAGAGTATATCAACCAAGGTTTCTATACCAACCGTTCAATCCAAGAAACCTTAGACTTGGGTTGGGAATTGCTTTCTATCTTGCCACGGACAGAACTCAAGCGGATTAAGGATGATATGTTGGATACCTTCCTTAAACCAGCAGAATAGGGGGATGGAAGATGGCGCGCTTAGATGTCAAACCGACCCGGATGGAACTCAATAACCTCAAGGATCGTCTGAAAATCGCCAGCCGTGGCCACAAGCTCCTCAAGGATAAGCGGGATGAATTGATGAGACAGTTTATCGAATTGATCCGGCAAAACAACCAACTTCGCCAGAAGGTGGAAGGGAACTTAGTTGAAGGTATGCAAGACTTCGTGCTGGCTAAGTCCCTAGAGAGCGATGCCATGGTGCAGGAACTCTTCGCTGTACCTTCTAAGGAAGTGGCCTTGCAAATTCGTCTGGACTCTATCATGAGTGTGGCGGTACCTAAGCTCTTCGCAGATGTCAAGGAAGCAGCCAATGCTAGCGAAGTACCATACTCTTATGTCGGGTCCAACAGCGAAATGGACCAGGCCATTGGCTCGATTACGGCCTCCCTAGACGACCTCTTGAAGTTAGCGGAAATCGAGAAGACTTGCCAACTCATGGCAGATGAGATTGAAAAAACGCGTCGCCGTGTTAATGGTTTAGAGTATCAGATTATTCCGCAGTTAGAAGAGACCATTTACTATATCGAAATGAAGCTTGAAGAAGCCGAACGGGCCAACCTGATTCGGATGATGAAAGTGAAGAATATGTAAGCTTAAGAGGCTGGGAGGATTCCCAGCCTCTTTTGTCGTGTGTAGACTTGGACACATATTTTTAAAGATTTCCTTATCGCCAGAGGTCATCCATTTAGTTTGAAGGGTATTTGTGATAGAATAGAAGTAAGCGTATTAGAAAGTCTAGTTAAGGAATGAATGTCATGAAAGATTTACCAATTGGCTTTATCGATTCAGGTTATGGGGGCCTGACAGTGGTCAAGCAAAGCCTCAAGCAACTGCCCAATGAATCCATTATTTACTTGGGGGACAATGCCCGGTGCCCTTATGGGCCACGGTCCATGGAAGAGGTCAAGGACTATATTTGGCAGTTAACCCGCTTCCTGCTTAAAAAAGGCATTAAGATGCTCGTCATTGCCTGCAATACCGGGACAGCTGCAGCCTTGGAAGAGATTCGCCAGACCTTGGACATTCCAGTGGTCGGGGTCATTCATCCTGGTAGCCGGGCTGCCATTGAGCGGACAGAAAATAACCATATTGGAGTTATCGGGACCCAGGGGACCATTGCAAGTAACCTTTATGAACGGGTCATGAAGGATAAGGCAGACTATTTGCAGGTTACGAGTGTGGCCTGCCCAAGCTTTGTCCAATTAGTAGAAGATCACCAACTCAATAGCCCTCTGGCCTGGCAGCAGGTTCGAGAAAGCTTAAGTGCCTTTGACCAGACAGGGATTGATACTCTGGTCATGGGCTGCACCCATTATCCCCACCTCAAGCCACTGATTCAGGCGGTCATGGGGCAAGGAGTGACCTTGATTGATTCAGGGGTAGAGACCTTGAATGAGGTCAGCATGCTCTTAGACTATTTTGGTTTGAGTCGCAGTGCCAAAGACGCGCAGATTCAGCCACCAAGCCAGCATTTCTATACGACAGGGGATGCAAAGCAATTTGCTCAGTTCGTGACTGCTTGGTTGGAACAAGCAGAGCCAAGCATCGGTCAGTGCCAAATTGAAGGAGATGAGATTCTTGAAGTTAGTCATCGCAACGCAGAATAAAGGCAAAGTAGCCGAATTTGAACGTCTTTTGGGGCCTAAGGGCATTGAAGTTGTCTCGCTCTTAGACTATCCTGATTTACCAGAGGTTGAAGAGACGGGGGATAGTTTCGAAGCCAATGCCCGACTCAAGGCAGAAAGCATTGCTAAGCTTTTGAATTTACCAGTCTTAGCAGATGATTCGGGTCTAGTGGTACCTTATCTAAATGGTGCACCCGGCATCTATTCGGCTCGCTATGCCGGCCAACCTAAGTCTGACAAGGCCAATATTGACAAGCTCTTGCGGGAAATGAGTCAAGCCAGAGGGGACCAACGTCAGGCCTACTTCGTCACTTGCCTAGTGTTGGCCTCGCCTGACCACGACAGTTATGTCGTAGAAGGGCGGGCCTATGGGACCATTGCCCTGGAGCCTAGTGGAGACTCGGGCTTTGGCTATGATCCAGTTTTCTATGTGGACCAAGAAGGGGCTACCTTTGCCCAAATCCCACTAAGTCGTAAGAACCAAATCAGCCATCGGGCCAATGCCATTAAGGCCCTCTTGGCTAGCCTACCTGAATGGCTTGAGGTGACAGCATGAAAATTTTATTAATGAGTGACAATCATGGCCGTTGGCCTAAAGTCCATGAATTAGTGGAGTATTACCGGCCACAAGTTGATCTCATTCTGCATTGCGGAGACTCAGAGTTTGCCCCTGATGATCCCGTCTGGGAAAAAGTAGATGCGGTGGTAACCGGTAATAATGACTATGACCCAGAATATCCGGATGAACTGATTATCAACACGCGCCAAGGGCGTATTTTCCTGACGCATGGCCATTTCCATAATGTCTACTTTAATAGCAAACGGATGGTCAAGGCAGCTCATGACAATCATTGCCAGTTTGCCTTCCACGGCCATACCCATGTGGCCTATGCCAAGATTGAGGATGGCGTCTTGCTCTGTAATCCGGGTAGCCTTAACTACTCACGGGGCTCCTTACCTTATCGGACCTATGCCATCCTAACTTTTGAAGCTCAAACTGTTAAAGTTGAGTTCTACGATGATGACAAACATCGCTTGGATCAGTTGACCCAAGTTTTTGATCGAAATTTACTTGAGGAGGCTGGACATGATACATCCCAAAATTGAAGCCTTAGTTGCTAGCAAGATGCTGGACTTCATGATTCCAGCGGATAATGTTGCCAATGTGATTGACCAACATACCCTAAGTACCGGGCTTTTAATCTTAACCCAGTCCAACTATACCATGATTCCGGTTTTGTCAGCCGAGTCTAAGTTGATGGGGGTCATCTCCATGTCCATGATCATCAAAGCCGTCATGACGGTAGATGCCATTGAAATGGAGCGCCTGGACGAGCTGAAGGTTCGTGATGTTATGCTGAGTCAACCGGTGCGTGTCCAAGCTAATTGTCATTTAGCGGATGTGCTCAACTACTTAATTGATCAGAACTTTGTCTGCGTGGTGGATGGGGATAACCGTTTCTTAGGCATTATTACTCGTAAGAACGTTATGCAGCGTCTAACCCACCTTTTGCATTTGACTTCCAATCCTGGAGAGGTGGCTCGCCTTATTAAACTTTTCGAGACTGCTGAGGCAGTGGTCTAGCAAAGGGGGCAGGCAGAGATGGTGGATGTCTTTAACCAAATTAGTCATTTAGCCTGGCAGGAAATTCTCAACCGGCTCTGGCAATTCTTCCTAGTAACGGTCATCTTTTGGCTGGGGAGAGGCTTGGTCAATCGCTTTTTCGAATCTAGATTGCGCCACAAGGTCTTCCAGGTAGCACCTAAGACTTCACCTCAAAGACTCCAGACCATTTGGACCATTACTAAGAATGCTATTAACTATGCCTTTTATTTCTTCTATGTCTATGCTGTTCTAGGTATCCTAGGTTTTCCAGTTTCAACCTTAGTAGCCGGGGCCGGGATTGCCGGGGTAGCCGTCGGGTTAGGGATCAAGGACTTCATTACCGATGTGGTCAATGGCTTCTTCATTATTTTGGAGGGACAATACGAAGTAGGCGAAGAAGTCAAAATCGGGGACATTCGAGGCAAGGTCCAGACGGTGGGAATTCGGACGACAATTATCCAGGGAACCAGTGGCAATCGCTACTATATTCCAAATGGAGATATTAGTATTGTCAATAACCTTAGTCGGGAGAACCGCCAAATTGTCATTGATTTACCCATTACGGACCAGACCCAGCTGGAAGACTTGGCCCATCAGGTTCAAGTCATAACGGAGGGGCTGAGCCAGGACTATGCAGAGGATTTGACAGCTGAACCGGTCATTAGCGGTGTGGTCAAGGATACGACCACAGGGAAATTTTATTATCAGATTTCCTTCTATGTGACCAACGGTGCTCAGGGGCGGTTGACAGGGGCATTTTATTTCCGCTATTTGACCCAGCTTCAACAGGCTGGGATTCATCTCTTGGATTAAGTGCTTACCTTGTTCTCCTCTTAGAATCGTGGTATGATAAGAATAGTAAAGTTTAACGTGAAAGGATTTGAGGCAGAATGGAATGGACAAGCATTGCGGCCTTGATTGCGGCGCTAGCCTTTGCGCTATTAGTCCTCTTTCTGTGTTGGACCTTAATTGGTTTCAACAAAATCATGAAAGAAGTTAAGCAAACGGTGGTCGAGGTCAATGATTCCATCAAAATCATTACCAAAGATGTGGACCAACTCTCAATTGAAGTGGAAGGACTTCTTAATAAGTCCAATAGCTTGGTTGACGATCTGAATGGCAAGTTAGCACAAACTGACCCGCTCTTCAAGGCCGTAGGCGATTTGGGGACTTCAGTCAGTGGCGTACAGGCTTCTACTCGTAAGGTGACCCAATCCTTCAAGGCAGGCCACTTCTTAAAACGTGTGACACCTTTTGGCAACCGTAAGCAAGAAGCAGAAACTAAGGCGCCAGCAGCAGCGGGTGTCAAACCGACGACGCCTACAGCTGACAAGCCTAAGCCTAAGGCGACGGGATCACAGTTGGATTACTTAATCCAGAAGAAACCGTCACAAACGGCGGGCGAAATTACACTAAAGAAATGAGGTATGAAGCATGTCAAGAAAATCAGGATTTTTTGCAGGTTTAGTATGGGGGAGCCTTGTAGGGGCTGCCGTAGCCCTCTTGTATGCCCCAAAGGCAGGGAAAGAATTGCGGGAGGACTTGACTGAGCGTGCTCATGAATACAAGGACTTAGCAGGTGAACGTTTTGTTGAATATCGCGACCTCGCCTTAGAACGGGCAGGGGAGTACCGCGATTTAGCAGTCGAAAAAGGGGTTAACTTCTATGATGCGGCTAACAGCAAGACGGAAGAAATCCGGGTGAGCTTAGCTAAATCAGCCCAAGAACTCAAGGACCAATTAGTTCACGCTACCTTCCCTTCAAAGCAAGAGGAAGTAGCAGAAGATGCTGAGACGGTTATTACGGAGTTCAAGGAAGCCTTAGAACAACAAGCTAACCAAGCAGAAGAAGCCTAAGAATTGATAACTGGAAACGGCAATATCGTTTCCAGTTTTTTGATGGGTAAAAATCCTGATAAGAAAGCGTTTTGAAATACAAAATGGCAATTGAAAGCCCCCCTGACATATGGTACACTTAGCAAAGGAATAATCCATCAGCACCAGACGGTGTGATTTTTCATTATAAAAAGGAGTTATGTAATATGTCATTAGGCGTACGTTTATTTGCAGAATTTTTAGCCACTGCCATGTTAATCGTCTTAGGTAACGGGGCTGTTGCCAACGTTGACTTAAAAGGCACTAAAGCGGGTAGCGGCGAAGGGGCTCACGGTTGGAACCTGATTGCGATCGGTTATGGTTTTGCGGTTATGATGCCAGCCATGATCTTCGGTCATGTCAGCGGTAACCACATCAACCCAGCTTTCACCCTCGGTTTGGCTATCAATGGTAACTTCCCATGGGCAGAAGTTGTGCCTTACATTGTGGCTCAATTCTTAGGGGCTATGTTCGGTCAACTCTTAGTAGTGGCAATGTACAAGCCTTACTATGATCAAACAACCAACCAAGCTCACATCTTGGGGACTTTCTCAACGGCTAACGCTGCTAACAGCCATTTGAACGGTTTTGTGGGCGAATTTATTGGTTCTTTCATCCTCTTCTTCGCAGCAGTAGGGATTACCAAAGGGCAAATGTTCGCTAACAACCCAGGTTTGGCTCACTTAGCGCTTGGTTTCTTGGTATGGGCTTTGGTTATCGCAGTCGGTGGGCCAACCGGTCCAGCCCTCAACCCAGCTCGTGACTTAGGTCCACGTTTGGTTCACCAATTCTTACCACTTAAGAACAAAGGGGACTCTAACTGGTCTTACGCTTGGGTACCAGTACTTGCCCCAATTTGTGCAGGGATTTTAGCAGTCTTTGTTTTCAACACTTTCTTCTTAGTAAAATAAAGACCTTTTTAGAGGCTGGGATTATCCCAGCCTCTTTGCTTATCTAGAAATTGGTCGACCTTAGTGGGTTGCTTACTTAAGCACTCTTTGCCTAGCTAGGAGTGACTCCCGTTAGGCTTCGTGGTATAATAGGAGCGGAGGTGTCTTATGAGTGAATTAAGCCGTTGGATTGAAGCCTGTGAGGAATGTCAATCCCTGGACCAAGTGAATAGTGTCTTAGAAGGAGCACTCCTAGAGGCACCAGATGATGCCCAAACCTATCAGGGACTGCTAGATTTATCGGATTACTTTGCTAAGCGGGGCTATCGGGAGTGGCAAGTCTGGCTCTTAGACCAGCTCTATCAGCTGACTCATAAGAAAAAGGTTGCTTATTACCTGGCCAAGGCCTGCTTCCAGCTAGCTGATTATCACAGTGCCTATGAATGGTTGAGCAGGGCCAAGACAGACCAAGCCGTCTTTCTTGTCCAATGGTTAGAGGCTCAGATTCTCTTTGAACTGGGGCAAGTAAAGGCCTGCCAGAAGGTCTTACAGAACTTAATTCAGACCTATCCGACTCGCTTTGAGCCTTATCAACTGTTAGCTCAAGCCAAGATTGAAGAGGGGGACTATAGCAAGGCCAAGGACTACTATCAAGTCTTGCTAGACTACTTTTCAGATAAGGTGGACCGAGCCTTGATTCGGCAACGGCTGCTGGCTTTAGCTTTAGAAGATGAGATGATTCAGCTAGAATGGATTCAATCCCTAGTAAGTTGGAAAGACCTGCCACTGGTTAGTGCGGAAGATTATTATCTCTTGGCCCTGGCCTATCAAAAGGCGGGGCATCTGGCTCTCGCCTATGAGGCTGCTCAACAAGCTCTTGCCCTGGACTTAGATTCTGTGGACATTCATTACTTAGCGGCAGAATTGGCTTTGGGCCTGGGACACCAAGCTAGCTTGAGGGAAAATCTTGACTGGCTCTTTCAAGTGACTCTGGCAGATGATGGACGAATAGCGGATTATCTGGCCTTATGCCAGGCCATTGACTATCTGACACCAACCATTAAGGACAAGTTGATGGATGCCTATTTGCTCCAGGAAGATGAAGACTTGACCTATGCCATCGCCACCTATCTGATTGCTTGGTTAGCTCAGCATGAGGGCGCCCAGGCAGCCTTAGAGGTCTTAGATACTCTGGCGCCTGACTTCCCAGATCCGGAGTATCTGTCTTGTCTCTATGCACCGCTCTATGCGGACCTAGGCCTGCGGAAGCAGGCTCAAGCAGCCTATCAAGAGGCCTTGGACCTGATGGCGGGAGACCAGGATTTTTGGTTACAAGCCCGTCAGTATTTTGAGTCTTGGGGATTAGACCAAGAAGTTGCCACTTTAGACCGAATTTTGGCGGAAGCAGACCATGAATCTCAGGATATAGAAGAGTAAAGATAAGTCTCAGAAAGGAGGAAACACTGTGATTAATAAGCATCAACGTAAACGTCAGTTTATTGCTTGGCTCTTACAGCATTACCGGCATGCCAACCCAACGGTTAATTATTTTTTAGAGTTTTTAATGGTTCAGCCTGATTATATTCAATATGTTGAGTTCTCGGATCAAGTCGAGTATGCCAGTCACGGTGTCTATATCTCCTATGTGGAGCAGACGGCAGTGCCTTTCCGTTACTATAAGGAAGGCAAATCCTACAGTTCTTGTGAGCAGGCTTTCCATGACCTGAGACTCAATGCTCAAGGGGCTCAACCCGTCACTTTTTATATAGAACTTAATATTCCTGACTATATTGCGACCCTCTATCGTTATGATCTCTTTACTCAGCCGGATTATTTACCTGAAGATAGTGCCTTTTTGGATCAATTGGAAATGGGACTGACTCAGGTTACCCGCCAAGTCAGACGCAAGCAATTGAAGGAGCAGGTCGACCTAGCTTTAGATCAGGGAGCTTTTGATATCGTCAATCAACTATTAAATCAACTGGAGGAACTAGAAGGGCATGACCAAGACTATTAATCTCAATAATCCCTTGTTTCAGACGGCCATGCCCCTCCTAGAAGCCATTGAGTCTCATGGTTATGAGGCTTATTTTGTTGGTGGGTGTGTGCGTGATGCCCTTTTAGGCAAGGAAATTCATGATATTGACATTGCAACCAGTGCGACACCGGATGAAATCCAGGGGATTTTTCCGGTCACTTTTGATGTGGGCAAGAAGCACGGGACCATTGTAGTGGTCTACAAGAAAGAAAACTATGAAATTACCACCTTCCGAACGGAGGGGACCTATAGTGATCGGCGCCGGCCTGACCAGGTGAACTTTGTTCGCAATTTACGCGAGGATACGCTGAGACGGGACTTCACCATTAATGCCTTGGCTTTGGACCGCTTAGGCAGGGTCTATGACTACCACGGCGGCGAGCAGGATCTACAAGCCGGCATTATCCGTGCTGTCGGGACTGCCATGGAACGTTTCGATGAAGATGCCCTGCGTATGATGCGAGCCCTGCGCTTTGCCAGTCAGTTAGGGTTTGAGATTGAGTCCCAGACCTTTGAAGCCATTGGCCAGCTAGCCCCTAATTTATCCTATGTGTCCATTGAGCGCATTCGGATTGAACTCAGTAAGCTCATGCAAGGTGACTATCTAGGGACAAGCTATAAAGCCTTGACTGAATCTGGTCTTTGCGCTTATTTATTGGGCATGGAGCAAGTAGATGCCTTATCTGTCTGGCAGCAGGTTTATGAGACACTAGCTGCTCAAATTGCTGCTGGGCTAGCGCGCGATGAACGTTTGGTTTGGTGGGCTTTAGTTAAGGCCTTGGGCTTGGATTCAACTCAGGCCCGCGCCTTCCTGCGCGACTGGAAGCACAGCAATCCCTTTATTAAGGATGTCAGTGACTTACTGGAGCTGGATCAAGCCTTTGCTTCAGGCCCACTGGATGCTTGGCAACTTTATCAGATGCCAACCCATGTTTTGGCTATTTATGAGACCTATGCCTTCCATCAAGGCTGGTTGAGCCAATCGAATCAATTGAGCCAGGCTAAGGCCCAATTGCCGCTTGCCAGTCGGTCAGATTTGGCCATTAATGGGCAAAAGGTCATGGAGGCCTTAGGCTTAAGCCGAGGTAATGCCGGACTTGGGCGCCTACTTTTGGAGCTGGAGCGCCAGGTTGTCATGGGGGATTTGCCTAATGAGCCAGCCGTTCTCTTGGCCCAAGCTCAAGCGTTAGGAGCTGATTATCTTGAAAGCTAAAGGAATAAGAATTGCGGTTGTCGATTTAGAGACAACGGGCTCTCACCTAGATCAGGGTGATCAAATTATCCAAATTGGGGCTGTCCTAATTGAAGATGGACAAGTCCTAGCTCAACATAGTATGTTACTCAATCCTGAGCGTAACATTCCGACTCATATTACGGCCATTACAGGCATTCAATCAGACCAGGTTCAGGATGCGCCGACCTTTAGCCAGGTGGCAGGTCTCTGGTATGAGCGACTTAAAGACTGCTTCTTTGTGGCCCACAATCTAGGTTTTGACTTGACTTTTTTGCAGGCCAAGTTTGCTGAACAAGGCTTAGACTTTCAGCCACCTGCCTTGGACACTGTCCAATTGGCGAAAATCTTCCTGCCTCAGGCGCCGGGTTTTAACTTGCAGGATTTGAGCCAGTTCTTTGGTTTGAACTTCCAAGACGCCCATGATGCCCTGGGGGATGCCCGGATGACGGCCCATTTGTTGGATGTCTTAGCTCACCAGGCAGCTGATTTGGACTATGGGACTAAGCTGGCCCTGCAGCCGATTTTTAAGGCTTTGCCCTATCAAGCCAGTCAGTTTCTTAACCAAGCTAGCAGCTTTTATTGCCAAGTAAATTGGCCGGAAGGGCAGGGCATCAGTCAAACTCAAGCTAGTCATTCTAGCCTAATTAGCGCCAAGCAAAGAACCGCGGTAGCCTATTGGCAAGAAGCCGGTCAGGATAAATCGCCCTTAGTCCTAGAAGCGCATGCTCGTCAGGATCACCAAGGCTTGGCACTGGCTCTACTCCATGCTTGGCGTCAAGAAGGGGACAAGGCCCTGCTAGTTCTAGAAAATGAGGGCCAAATTAGTCATTGGCAGACCTTGTGGCAAGAAGTTACGGGTCAGCAAGCGGGGCTCTATCGACCAGCCTATCAGTTTATCGATATGGCTTCGGTTTACCAATTCTGCCATGAATTTGATTTAAGCCGGGCCAACCAACAAGAGCTTACCGTTCTAGCGGCTGCTTTGGTTTGGTTGACGAACAGCCAGTACGGCTGTTTGGATGAATTGAACTCTGAACTGGATATTAGTCAGATCATGCGGCGCTATGATTTTGTGGCGAAGACGGGTAAGAAGGTGGGCTATCACCGTTACCTGGAGGGGCTTAAAGCCAAAGACTTAGTTTTAATGAGCCAAAAAGACTGGCTGTCTTTAAAGCAAGTCGCTGACAGCCCGCTGGCCTTTCTGGGTCAGGCTCGGGTCCTGGTCCTAGATTTAGAGGCCAGTTACCAAGGCCTGGTGGACCAAGAAAGCATTAGCCTGGATGCCAGCCAGCTCTTTGTAGAGCTGAAGGCCTTACTAGATCAAGGTCAGGAGGAGGCCCAGCTCGAGTCCTGTCTAGCCACTAGCTATGACCTGCTAGAAAGTATGCGGGCAGAGTTTGAAGCCAGTGATTTAGGTAATGCTAGCAATGATTGGTGGACAGCCTGCCTAGTCAAGGGCAGCCCCCGCTATTTGACGGTCATGGCTCAAGTGGCGACTTTAGGCCAGCAGCTACAGGACTGGTTAAAAACCGTCAAACTAGCAGCCAAACAAAAACGGACCTACCGCCATCTGGCAACGACCTGTCGACTACTAGCCAAGCAGTCAGAGGGGAGCTATGTTCGACTTCAAGGCCAGGTCAGCAATGGCCAAATCTACCAATTGGCCCTTAGCCGGGTGCCTTTAATCATGAGAAACAAGCACTTGCCTCAGCTAAGCCAATACCGACAGCTAGCTTTCTTGTCAGACGGTCAGTATGACCAGCCTTTAGGCTATGGCTTGTCGCGTTTCTGGCAAGTGGAGGCCACTTACTTAAGCTTACCTGAGCAGGGGCAGGCCAGCAGTCTGACCCTCCAGGTGCCATTGGCTTATGCCCAGTCAGGCCAGGGCTATGAAGAGGCCGAGCAATTGTTGGCCTTTATCAAGGACCAGCTAGCGGATAAGGGGACCAGCCACGTCTTAATCCTAGCTAATAACAAGGCCCAAGCCCAGACATACTACCGTCTCCTATGGGAAAGTTCCCTACTGGAAGAGGGCTATCTGATTTATAGCCAGGGACAAAATGGTAGCCTTAAGAAAATTAAGCGCCGCGCCGAAGCCGATGACAAGGCCATTGTTATTGTGCCCAGACGTCTCTTCCTAGAGGAGTCTTTTACCTTGTCAGTCGATCAGCTCTTAGTAGTCTTGGACCGTCTGCCGTTTGATTCCTTGACTAATGAGCGGACCCTAGGCCAAAGTCAGGTGCTTGGCATATCAGATAACCAGGCTTTTGATCAACTGACCCTACCGCAGATGATTTTCCGTCTTAAGAAATTGCTAGCTCAGGTCGCTAGCTCTCGTTGCAAGGCGGACTACTATCTCCTGGATGAACGTGTTTGGACTCGTTATTATAGCCCTAAGGTTGAGGAATACTTGGCGCCCGCCATTGACCTGGTTCCCATCTTGCCCAGTCACTAATCCTGCCTAGTCAGCTAGCCAAAAATTCATGCAATTTTGGAGAAATTATGGTATGATAGTACAGATAAGTGGCGACAGGAGGAGTCAAGTATGTTAAACCGTAAAGTGGTCTCAGGACTGACGCTCTTTTTCCTCATCATCTTTCTCATCTTTGCTTGGGTCTTCTATTCAAGCCAAGCTAAATCGCATCAAGCTCAACAAGAAGCCGTGCGATTGATTGAGACGGACTACACTGTCAAAGACGTCAAAAAATTCTACTGGACGACCATTTCTGAGGCTTACTTTGCCTTGGATTTTGTGGATGACAGTGGCCAAGAACGTTATGCGATTGTGAAACGTGAGGGTGGGACCGTTAATTACTACACGCCAAGTCAAATTATCTCAGAAGAGGATGCCAAGGCCATTGCTTTAGCAGACAATGAGAATTATAAGATTATGCAGGCGCGTTTGGGCATGATTAAAGACACGCCCGTCTGGGAAATCACCATCAAGAATGATAATAATACCTTGACCTATTACTACCTCAATGCGCAGGATGGGTCCTGGTTACAAAAAATCGAAAATATTTAAGACAAGACTATGGAGGCAGGCAGAATGCAGACAATTACCATGCGTCAAGCAGCAGATTATATTGATCAAACGGTCATCATCAAGGCATGGGTGACCAACAAACGGAGCAGTGGGAAGATTGCCTTCTTACAATTGCGTGATGGCTCCGCTTATTTCCAAGCCATTGTGGTTAAGGCCGATGTCAGCGAAGAAACCTTTGCTTTGGCTAAGGGCCTTAACCAAGAAACCAGTGTGAAGGTAGTCGGTAAGATTCAAGCAGACACTCGTTCAGCTTTAGGCTATGAGCTCTTGGTTCAAGACATTGAAGTGATTGGTGAGAGTCATGACTACCCAATCACACCAAAAGAACACGGGACTGACTTCTTGATGGATCACCGCCACCTCTGGCTTCGTTCATCTAAGCAACATGCTATTATGCAAATTCGTAACGAAATTATCCGGGCAACCTACGAGTTCATGAACCAAGAAGGCTTGATTAAGGTAGACCCACCAATTTTGACGGGTTCTGCGCCAGAAGGGACTACTGAGCTCTTCCACACCAAGTACTTTGATGAAGATGCCTTCCTTTCTCAGTCTGGTCAGCTCTATCTAGAAGCAGCAGCTATGGCTTTCGGTAAGGTCTTCTCTTTCGGGCCAACCTTCCGGGCTGAAAAATCTAAGACTCGTCGTCACTTGATTGAATTCTGGATGATGGAAGTAGAATTAGCCTTCGTTGAACACGAAGAAAACCTACAATTCCAAGAACGTTATGTGGCTCACCTGGTTCGCAATGTGATTGACCACTGTGGTCTAGCTCTTAAGACCTTGAACCGTGATGTGGCAGTCTTGGAACAATACACCAAATTGCCTTATCCACGTATTAGCTATACGGATGCCATCAAGCTCTTGAACGACAATGGCTTTGATGATATCCAATGGGGCGATGACTTTGGTTCACCACATGAAACCTTCATTGCTAGCCAATACGACCGTCCAATCTTCATCGTCAACTATCCTAAGGCTATTAAGCCATTCTATATGCGCATTAATGAAGAAGACCCACGCACTGTTCTATGTGCGGATATGATTGCACCAGAAGGTTACGGTGAAGTCATTGGGGGCTCTGAACGTATTGTGGACTTTGAGACCTTAGATGAAAATATTAAGGCCTACAACTTAGATCCATCGGCTTATGCTTGGTACCTTGACCTCCGTAAGTATGGCGCTGTGCCACACTCTGGTTTTGGTCTTGGCTTGGAGCGGGCAGTGGCTTGGTTATCAGGGATTGAACATATCCGTGAAACCTCACCATTCCCACGCTTGCTCAACCGTATTTACCCATAATAAAAATTCCCATTATATCATATATGATATAATGGGAATTTTTTTCTGCTTAGAAAAACCACCTAGCTCTACTTAGCTAGGTGGTTGGAGGAGGACGAAAGCGTTAGAGGCTTAAGGGTTGAAGGAAACATGGACATGGTCGTAGTGGTTGGCTGTGTCTCCACCACGGTCTGGCATTAGGTTCCAGGTATTCGCTGGCCCATAGTAACTATCGTAGTTAGCGTAGAAACGTTGTTTCCAGATGACATAGTTGATGTCATTGCTTTCCATATCGGAAGTGGCATAGTTGGCAATCTGGTCACCTAGCTCGGTATTGTCGTTGACTACGAAGTCAACTGCCAAGCCCTTGCCATGGTCATCGTTAGAGCCTGGACGGTAGAGGCTGAAGTTGGTGACGCCAAACTTATCCGCGACTTCTTCCTTGTACTCAGCTACTTTTGGCTGCAAGCCTTGGTTGGCTGGGTTGGCAGCCGCCCGGGCAGCATAGTCAGTTGAAGCTGGCTGATCTTGAGCCGTTTGGTCTTGAGCAGGCTGGGTCTGAGCTGGCTGCTCTTGAGTCGCTTGGTCTTGAACTGGTTGTGTTGCTTGCTCCTGACTCGTTTGCTCTTGAGCCGTTGGGTTGGCCTCAGCTTGCTGACTAGGACTTTGTTGGCTTTCTTGGCCATCTGTTGGCGTATTGGTTTGATTTACTCCTGTAGGATTGGCAGGCGCAGCGTCACTTGCATCTTTTTCTAGCTGCTTAGCCTGAGTAGGCGCCTCAGCACGAGTTTCTTCTTGTACGGTTGGTAAACCAGATTCCTTGACATCGTCGCCGATGACAGGGGCTTGATCAGCATTGGTTTGATTTGGACTTTGGGCTGGTTTTTCTGGCTTAGCAGGTGTTTGAGGTGTCGCTGGTTTGTCAAGATTGGTTGGCTTGACTTGGTTATTTGGCGTTTGAGGGCTAGTAGCTGTCGGTTGAGCAGGTGTCACAGCCTCTGGCTGGCCAGGAATTTGGGTGACCGGAGACAAGTCTTGGCTAGCAGCTTCCTGATTTTGGGCAGGGCTTTCCTCGACAAGTGCTTGAGCTTGCGGGTTAGTTGGGGCAGTCGCCTGGTTTTGATTAAAGTCTACCTGGCTAGTTTGGCCATCAATAGTGACCGTATTTTGCGTCAAGTCAGCCCGAACACTAGGACTTTCTTGATTTTGGTCTGGGGTTTGAATTTCCAGACTAGTCACTTTGTGGTTACTATCTAAGGTAGCCGTTAAAACAGTACCTGGGAAAATTAAATCGGCGTCTGCAATTTCATTAATAGAAACTAAAACTTGAAGGTCGACTTCAAGGGCTTCTGCGATGGCTGAGAGGGTGTCACCATATTGAACTGTATAGCTTAGCTTGTCAGCTTGCTTGGAAATATCTTCTTTAATTTGGCTGACCGTCCGAGGCGTCCATTGGGAGGCTTCTTGGGCTTGAGCTGGAGTCAAGGGGAGTGCGAGTAAAGCCGCTGCTGACGTTAAGAGCAGTGTTCTTTTAAGTGTTAATTTCATAATCACGCTTCCTTTGCTTGTTGATGAGACCATCATAGCATAGAAATGGACAAAAGTGGTCTGTTTTATCTGGACTTAATCCAATCATAGGCTCCTTGTAATCTCTTTTTTCACATGGCGACTAGGCGGGACAAAGCTGTAATATATGAAATAGCAAAGTTCTCAAGCTAGCTTAGTCAAGGGCTTAAAATTTAGTCTATTTTCCTGGCTTAGGGCTTGATTTTTCCTAGCTTTTATCGTATATTTAGAGACGTGGTCGTTTGTTGCTTTATCGATGTTCGGCTACTTATAACACCCCGGCTCAGTTTAACGAATCACCAACGTTTTACTTAGCTTGTGGGATACTATATCGGAAAGAGGTGAAACTGAGATGGCATTATCAAAAGAGCGTAAAAATGAAATCATTAAAGCTTATGCTACTCACGAAGGGGACACTGGTTCTCCAGAAGTACAAGTTGCGGTTTTAACTGAAGATATCAATATCTTAACTGACCACATCCGTACTCATAAGAAAGACTATCATTCCTACCGCGGTTTGATGAAGAAAGTTGGGCGTCGTCGCCACTTGCTTTCTTACCTGCGTGAGAAAGATATTCAACGTTACCGTGAATTAATCCAACGTTTAGGTTTACGTCGTTAATTTTGGTAGCAGGGCGGCTACGGCCGCCTTCTTTTTTTAGAGCTTTACCATGGAATATGTGCTAACCAAATAAGAGCCGACCAGGGCGGCTTGGCCAGTTCTTATTTGATTAGTCATGTTCCATTATCAAGGGAGCTAATCCCAATTTATAAGGAGGACATTCCATGTCAAACAAACATGTATTTTCTACAACTTTAGCGGGCCGTCCGCTATCTGTGGAAATTGGCGAATTAGCCAAACAAGCTAACGGCGCTGTCTTGGTTCGCTACGGCGACACCGTAGTTTTATCTGCAGCCGTTGCTTCTAAGAAAGCCGGGACCGGCGACTTCTTCCCCTTAACTGTTCACTACATCGAGAAGATGTATGCAGTCGGTAAAGTCCCAGGGGGCTTCATCAAGCGTGAAGGCCGTCCATCTGAAGCGGCCACCTTAACTAGCCGTTTGATCGACCGTCCCTTACGTCCAATGTTCCCAGAAGGCGTTCGTAATGAAATTCAAATTACCAACACCGTTTTATCAGTTGACCAAGACTGCACCCCAGAAATGGCTGCTATGTTAGGGGCATCTCTGGCCTTGGCTGTGTCAGACATTCCATTTGACGGGCCTGTTGCCGGTGTTAACGTAGGGCGCGTCAATGGGGAGATTGTTATCAACCCAACGGTTGCCCAAGCAGAATTATCTGATATCGAATTAACGGTTGCCGGTACGGCGACTGCCATTAACATGGTGGAATCTTCTGCTAAAGAAGTGTCAGAAGCCGATATGTTAGAAGCCTTACTCAAAGGTCATGCAGCCATCAAGGAATTGGTAGCCTTCCAAAATGAAATCGTCGCTCAAATCGGTAAAGAGAAATTCGAGTTTACCTTGGCAGAAGTGGCGCCAGAAGTGGCGGCTCAAGTAGGGGAACGCTACAAGTCTCGCATGATTCAAGCCATCCAAACCCAAGAGAAGAAAGCGCGTGAAGCAGCTGTTGACGCTGTTATGGAAGAAGCAACTGAATTCTTTGCAGCAGTTTACGCTGACCGTGATGACTACGATCAACTTATGAAGGACGTATCCACTGCCTTACACGACTTAGAGAAGGACGAAGTTCGTCGTCTCATCACTAAGGAACGTGTTCGTCCAGACGGTCGTCGCATCGATGAAATCCGTCCATTGAGCTCTTCTGTGGCCCTCTTGCCACGCGTTCATGGTTCTGGTCTCTTTACTCGGGGACAAACCCAAGTCTTAACTGCTGCTACCTTGGCACCGCTCGGTGAGCACCAAGTAATCGATGGTTTAGGCATAGAAGAAGGCAAACGTTTCATCCACCACTACAACTTCCCTAACTTCTCTGTCGGCGAAACAGGTCGTGTGGGTAGCCCAGGTCGTCGTGAAATTGGTCACGGTGCCTTAGGTGAACGCGCCCTCAAACAAGTGATTCCTGCGCCAGAAGATTTCCCATACACTATTCGGTTGGTATCTGAAGTCTTGGAATCTAACGGTTCTTCTTCGCAAGCAAGTATCTGTGCCGGTACTTTGGCCCTCATGGATGCAGGTGTGCCAATTAAGGCGCCAGTTGCAGGGATTGCCATGGGCTTGGTCATGGAAGGGGAAGACTACACCGTCTTAACCGATATTCAAGGTCTGGAAGACCACCTAGGCGATATGGACTTCAAGGTTGCCGGGACAGCTGCCGGGATTACGGCCTTGCAAATGGATATCAAGATTCAAGGGATTACCGAAGCCATCTTAACCGAAGCTCTGACGCAAGCTAAGAAGGCCCGTTTAGAAATCTTGGATGAATTGGTATCTACCTTACCTGAAGCTCGTAAGGAATTGAGCCCATATGCACCTAAGATTGATATCATCCAAATTAACCCAGATAAGATTAAGGTGGTCATCGGTCGTGGTGGGGAAACCATTAACGGTATTATTGACGCAACTGGCGTTAAGATTGATATCGACCAAACGGGTAATGTCTCCATTGCGTCTAGCGACCAAGATATGATTAACAAGGCTCGTCAAATGATTGAAGACTTAGTTCGTGAAGTTGAAGTAGGCCAAGTCTACACTGGTAAAGTTAAGCGTATTGAGAAATTCGGTGCCTTCGTAGAAGTCTTGCCAGGTAAAGACGGTTTGGTTCATATTTCTGAATTGGAACACCGCCGTGTGGCACAAGTCGAAGACGTGCTCAAGATTGGCGATGTTGTAGAGGTCAAAGTCATTGAAATCGACAACCAAGGTCGAATCAACTTGTCTCGTAAGGTCCTCTTACCTAAAGACTAATTCACTATCATCACTCAGGCTAGGAAGATTTTCCTAGCCTTTTTTGTATGCTTATGACTTTGTCACAAGCAAACACGAACGTTAAGTTGACAAGTGATAACAAAGTTCGAATATCCCTTTTATTTGCTAGCCAGGAATCCTATAATAAGGGTAGATAGGACTTAAGAAGCTTTGCCTAGAGAAAGGGTGTTAGTGTGGTAAAAGTAGCAGTCATTATGGGGTCCAAGTCAGATTACGCCACCATGGTCGAAACCTGTCAACTATTGGATCAATTCGGGATTCCTTATGATAAGAAGGTCGTAAGTGCCCATCGGACGCCAGATTTGCTGGTTAGCTTTGCTAAAGGAGCAAGACAAGCTGGCTATTCATTGATTATCGCTGCAGCAGGAGGGGCTGCCCATTTACCGGGGATGGTTGCGTCTATGACAACTTTGCCGGTTATTGGTGTGCCCATTAAATCTTCGACTCTAAGCGGCCTTGATTCCCTCTATTCCATCGTCCAAATGCCCTATGGCGTGCCCGTCAACACCATGGCCATTGGAGTGGCCGGGGCAAAAAATGCGGCCGTCAGTGCCTTGGCTATGTTAGGCATGACGGATCCAAGCTATGCCCAAGTTTATCAAGATTTTAAGTTAGAACAAGAACGCCTAGTATTGGAAGAGATGACACTATGAAGATAATTTTACCTGGTCAAACCATTGGCATTATTGGAGGCGGTCAGCTTGGGCGCATGTTGGCTATGAGCGCCAAGGAAATGGGCTATAAGATCGCCATCCTGGACCCAAGCAAAGATGCTTGTGCCCGTCACTTTGCTGACACCTTCATCCATGCGGATTTTGATAACCGTAATGGATTAGAGCGCCTCTGCCATATCTCGGATGTCGTGACTTTTGAGTTTGAGAATATTGACAGTGACCTCCTGGCTGAACTAGAAAAAGACTACCATATTGTGCAGAGCGCGAGCCTACTCAAGACCGCGCAACACCGCTTGCTAGAAAAGGAATTTGCCCGTTCACTAGGTATTGAGACGGTTGATTACCAGTATGTAGATGAAGACACGACTGGCGTCCAAGTAGACGGCACCTATCTCATGAAGACAGTGCGTTTTGGCTACGATGGCAAGGGACAAAGTCGGATTACAGAGGCCAGTCAGGTTCAACCCTACACCTTGCTAGAACGTCTGGTGCCACTGGATAAGGAAATCTCTGTGGTGGCCTACAAGGACCGGACGGGTATTGGTATCGTGGCAGTCGTTGAAAATGAGCACCGAAATAACATTCTCTACCGGTCCATCGTCCCGACGACAGCAAGTCCAGAACAGGAAGCACAAGCCATTGATTACACTCGTCGTATTCTAGAAGCGGCTGATTATTATGGCGTCTTAACAGTTGAATTCTTCATTTCCCAAGGTCGCGTTATCTTTAATGAAATGGCGCCACGGGTCCATAATTCGGGCCACATCACCATGCAGTCTGCCAATAAGTCCCAGTTTAGAGCCCATATTGAAGCTATTTGTGGACTAGAAGTTGGGCCCATTCACAATCAAGCAACTACCCTCTATAACATCCTAGGTCAGGACTTGAGCTACTTCCTCAAGCTGATTCAAGAGCGACCAGTCCACCTACATCTCTATGAGAAAGAGCCACGTCAGGACCGTAAGATTGGCCATATTAATTTCCCAGGACATATTAGATTGGAGGAACCCTTCATTGGATAAGCGAATTTTTGTTGAAAAGCGTGAGCAGTATAGACAGGAAGCTAGCCAACTCATGGATAAGCTGAATAGTGAGTACGGCTTGGGCTTAGAGGACTTACATGTCTATGTTATCTATGATATTTACGGCATCGACTCCGCCACTTATGAGCAAGCCAAGTCTTCCGTCTTCTCCGAAGTCATGATTGACCAAGTCTATGAAGATTTGGACTTAGTGTCTGGCCACTACCTAGCTTATGAAGTCCTGCCAGCCCAATATGATCAACGGGCAGACTCTGCCATGCAGGCGATTGCCCTCCTCAATCAAGAAGCCAAAGTCTTGGTTCGTAGCGGTAAACTGGTTACCTTTGACAAGGCCTTGAGCACTCAAGCCTTAGCCCAAGTAGAGAAATACTTGGTGAACCCAATTGAAGCCCGCGTCAAGGATTTATCAGTATTGGAATTCTCGCTGGACTCTGAACCAAAGCCACTTAAAGATTTAAGCGGCTTTGGCAACTTTGGCGACCAAAAATTACTGGCACTTAAGGCTGACTTGTCTTTGGCCATGAACCTGGAGGATTTACGTTTCATTCAGGGCTATTTTGTCAGCGAAAAGCGAGATCCAACTGAGACGGAAATTTATGTCTTGGACTGCTACTGGAGCGACCACTGCCGTCATACCACCTTTGAGACAGTCTTAGATCAAGTCATCATTAATTCCGATAAGTTCCAAGTACAAATGCAGGAAGCCTTTGACTACTATGTAAAAATTCGCGGCGAGTTAGGGATTACTAAGCCCATGACCTTAATGGATATGGCTAGCATCATGGGCAAGTACCATGTTCGGGTTCTTAAAGACCAAGCCATTGAAGTCAGTGAAGAAATCAATGCCTGCTCCTTCTTCGTAACCGTCAATAATAAAGGGCAGGAAGAAGAATGGCTAGTTCAATTTAAGAACGAAACTCACAACCATCCGTCTGAAATTGAGCCTTTCGGGGGTGCTTCAACCTGTATTGGGGGCGCTATCCGCGATCCACTATCTGGGCGTTCCTATGTCTATCAAGCCATGCGGGTCTCCGGTAGCGGCAATATCTTGCAAAAACGGGAAGAGACTCTAGAAGGTAAGCTGCCTCAGGTGACCATTTCGACCGGGACTGCCCATGGTAATTCCTCTTATGGTAACCAAATCGGCCTAGCTACTACCTTTGTCCGCGAGCTCTATGATGATTCTTATGTAGCTAAACATATGGAAGTAGGGGCTGTTGTCGGGGCGGTTAAGGTGGGTAATTACCAACGCCAAAGCCTAGTTCCTGGCGATATTGTGGTCATGATTGGGGGCCGTACAGGACGTGACGGCATCCAAGGGGCCAGCGGCTCTTCTGTCGAACATACCAGTGATTCCCTAGAGACCGCAGCTAGCCAAGTTCAAAAAGGGAATGCCCCTGAAGAACGTAAGTTACAACGCCTCTTCCGACGTCCAGAGTTAACTCGATTAATTAAGAAATGTAACGACTTTGGTGCTGGTGGGGTCTGTGTAGCCATTGGTGAATTAGCCGAAGGTATTGAAATTCATTTGGATAAGGTTCTGACTAAGTATCAAGGATTGAATCCAACTGAACTAGCCATTAGCGAGTCCCAAGAACGTATGGCAGTAGCCATTGATCCAGCGGACTATCAAGCCTTTGTTGACATGTGCCGGGCCGAAAATATTGAGTATGCCCATGTTGCTACCATTACAGACCGTCGCCGCCTGGAAATGTTCTATGGTCAAGAGAAGGTCGTAGACATGGGAGCTGACTTCCTAGCAACGGCTGGGGTTCGCCAACATGCCAAGGCACGCCTAGTCGATAATGCGGGCGCCAATCCTTTCCTAGCTAAAAAAGTAAGCAAGGAAGCGGTCTTAGCTGAATTAGCTAGTTTGAATGTGACTTGCCAAAAGGGGCTAGCCCAACAATTTGATGCTTCAATTGGTAATAGCACCGTTTTGATGCCATTTGCGGGTAAGCACCAGCTAACGCCTGTTCAAGCCAGTGTCCAAGCATTGCCAACTCTACATTCAACTAGTGACACAGCCACCATCCTGACCTATGGGTTCATTCCTAAAATCTCTCATTACTCCCCATTCTTATCGGCTATCTATGCTGTACTAGAATCAGTTGCCAAGGTCTATGCCGTTGGCGGGACCAAGGAATCTCTCTACTTCTCCTTCCAGGAATACTTTGAAAAATTAGGCCAAGATCCGGCTAAGTGGGGCAAGGTGACGCAAGCCTTGCTAGGTTCTCTAGTAGCCCAAGAAGCGATCGGACGCCCAAGTATTGGGGGTAAGGACTCCATGTCGGGGACCTTCCATGACTTGAATGTTGTGGAAACCTTGATTTCCTTTGCCTGTGCGCCGGTCAAAATTGCCGACGTTATCACGCCAGAACTCAAGGCAGTGGGTAACAAACTTTATCATGTGCAAGTCCTTCGCGATGACCAGGGTTATCCAGACCTGGTAGCCACGATGGCAAACTATGAGAAAGTTCACGCCCTCATTCAAGAGGGAAGTGTCGTCTCTGCTTATGTCCAAGAAGAGGGCAGTCTGATAGCTTCGCTGGTAAAGATGGCCTTAGGAGCTGGTTTGGGCTTTGAGATTGAGTCTGCCAATGCGCTCAACTTTGATGTGGCTTCCTTAGTCATTGAAAGTACGCGGGAGCTAGCAGACTTCACTTACCTAGGCCAAGTTCAAGCAGAGGGCCACTACCAAGTGAATGGTTTAACCTTTAGCAAGGAGGAACTTTACCAAGCCTACACGCAAACACTAGAAGACATCTATCCTCTCTACCAAAACCAAGAGGCAGGCGCGACTGAAAACTTGACGCAAGAGGCAGACCAAGTCTATGCCTACCCAGAATATGTGGACCAAGTTCAAGTGGTTATACCTGTCTTCCCAGGTACCAACTGTGAATACGATAGTGAGCGGGCCTTTGTAGAAGTGGGGGCAAATGCTCAGTCAGTGGTCATTCGTAACCAAAAGCCAGGTGATATTGAAGCCTCTGTCAAAGACTTTGTCGCAGCTGTCAAGGCCAGCCACATTATTTTCTTCCCAGGTGGTTTCTCAAGTGGGGACGAGCCGGATGGTTCAGCTAAATTTATCGTTAACTTCCTCAAGCATCCTGAAGTGACAGCTGCCATCCATGCCCATCTGGCTGACAAGAAGTTAATCCTCGGTATCTGTAATGGATTCCAAGCCCTTATTAAGTCAGGTCTCTTGCCATATGGGCAAATCAAAGACCTAGCCCCTAGCGATTTGACTCTCTATCGCAACGATTCCTATCGTCATATTTCAACCACAGCCGTGACTCGTGTGGCCTCCACTCGTTCGCCTTGGACCCAAGGCTTCCAACCAGGCCAATTGCATGAAGTGGCCTTTAGCCATGGGGAAGGGAAATTGGTTGGCGAGTCCGTGGCAGCTTTCAAAGATTTGGTGGCCTTCCAATATTGTGACTATGAGGGTCAAGCAACGCTAAATGGACGCTTTAACCCTAATGGTTCTCAGCTAGCCATCGAAGGTTTAGTCAGCCCTGATGGCCTGATTCTGGGTAAGATGGGGCACAGCGAACGTTATCATCAAGGACTTTATAAGACCAACACCATTTTAGGTCAGCAATCCATCTTCGCAAATGGGGTTCGCTACTTTAAGGGAGGAAAATAAACCATGAAACTCTTATACGAAGGCAAAGCTAAACAACTCTTTGATACCGGTAATCCTGAGGAAGTCTATGTTCACTATAAGAATAGTGCCACTGCCTTTAACGGGGTTAAGAAGGAAGAATTTGATGACAAGGGTGGACTCAATAACGCCATTACCAGCTTGATTTTTACCTACCTGGCAGAACAAGGCATCCCAACTCATTTTATTAAGCAGGTCAATGAAACCGACCAAGTCTGCCGCCATGTGACCATTATTCCCTTAGAAGTTATTACCCGTAATATAGTGGCAGGTTCCATGGCCAAGAAATATGGGCTAGAAGAAGGACGCCAATTAGCCAAACCAGTCTTTGAATTGAGTTATAAGAATGATGAGCTAGGCGACCCGCTTATTAATGACGACCATGCAGTGGCTTTGGAACTAGTGACGGAAGCAGAACTAGCGCAAATTAAGGACTTAACCGCTCGCATTAACCGTGCTTTGCAAGACTTATTCCTAGCGGCCAACTTGATTTTGGTAGACTTCAAGATTGAGTTTGGTAAGACTAGCGACGGACAGATTATACTAGCCGATGAGATTTCACCTGATACTTGTCGTCTCTGGGATAAGGATACCCGCGACAAGTTAGATAAGGACCGCTTTAGACGCGATCTAGGTGATGTCATGGCAGCCTACAAGGAAGTATTAGGGAGATTAGAAAATGCGCGGAATTAATGAAGAATGTGGGGTGTTCGGGATTTGGAACCATCCCGAAGCTAGCCATGTGACCTACTTTGGTCTCCATAGTCTCCAACACCGTGGCCAGGAAGGGGCTGGGATTGTAGCGGGTTCCAGCCAGGGATTGGATAACCATCGCGGTCACGGTTTGGTGAGTGAGGTCTTTCGTGACGATAGTATTTTGGATCGTCTGTCAGGTGACCGGGCCATTGGCCATGTTCGTTATTCTACCTCTGGTAGCAATCATATTGAAAATGTGCAACCCTTTCTCTTTCATTTCTATGATATGGATTTGGGGATTTGCCACAATGGGAATTTGGTCAATGCTCGCGCTTTACGCAAGCGCCTTGAAGAGCGGGGGGCCATCTTCCATTCTTCCTCTGATACGGAAGTCTTGGTTCACCTCATTCGCCACAGCCAAGCGGAGACCTTCGAAGGTAAACTTCAAGAGGGCCTTAATCAACTGCGTGGCGGTTTTACCTATCTGATTGTCACCAAGGATGCCCTCTATGGAGCGGTGGACCAGCATGCCTTACGTCCTCTAGTAATTGGCAAGATGAAAAATGGGGCCTATGTTGCTGCCAGTGAAACCTGTGCCATTGATGTGGTCGGGGCAGAGTTCGTCTGCAATATTATGGCCGGTCAATATGTTGTCATCAACGATCAAGGCATTCGGATTGAAGCCTATGCGGCACCTCAAGCGCCTGCTGTAACAGCTATGGAATATGTATATTTTGCTCGACCTGACTCAGTCATTGCCGGTCAGAATGTCCATGCCACCCGCAAACGTGCTGGCCGTCTCCTAGCGCAAGAAGCCCCTGCTCAGGCCGACATGGTAATTGGGGTACCTAATTCATCACTCTCAGCCGCTACCGGCTATGCTGAAGTATCCGGATTGCCCTATGAAATGGGCTTGATTAAGAACCAATACGTTGCCCGGACCTTTATTCAACCTACTCAAGAATTACGGGAGCAAGGGGTTCGCATGAAACTATCTGCCGTTAAATCCATTGTGGGCGGCAAGCGAGTCGTCATGGTAGATGATTCCATCGTGCGGGGGACTACCTCGCGGCGGATTGTCCAATTACTTAAGGAGGCCGGTGCCAAGGAAGTTCATGTGCGGATCGCGGCACCACCTATTCTCTTCCCATCCTTCTACGGCATCGATATGTCGACTTCAGGGGAATTGATTTGCGCCAATCACAGTTTGGAGGAAGTTTGCCAACTTATTAATGCAGATAGCTTGGCCTTTCTCAGTGAAGAAGGGCTCAAAGACGCGATTGGCCTAGAAACTGAAGGTCCTAACAAGGGACTCTGCATGGACTGCTTTTCTGCCGACTATGTAGCTGGTCTACACGATTATGAGCAGCAATTCTATGACTCGCTGACCCCAATCCAACAAGCCTATTTAGCCAAAAAGGAGGCCCAACATGAGTAAACACTATGCAGCCAGTGGCGTGAGCCTTGAAGCCGGTTATGAATCTGTCGAACGTATTAAGAAACATGTAGCTAGAACCAAGAATCTTGGCATGCTAGCCTCCATCGGGAGTTTTGGTGGCTGCTTTGATTTGAGCGCCTATCATTTCAAGAATCCCGTCTTGGTAAGTGGTACTGATGGCGTGGGGACCAAGCTTAAGCTTGCTTTTGAATTAGATATCCACAACACTATTGGGATTGATGTGGTGGCTATGTGTGTCAACGATATCTTGGCTCAAGGTGCTAAGCCACTTTTCTTCCTAGATTATCTTGCGGTAGGTAAGAACTATCCAGAGCAAATCGAAGCCATTGTCAGTGGCGTGGCCGATGGCTGCGTCCAAGCCGGCTGTGCCATTGTAGGTGGTGAGACAGCTGAGATGGCGGGCTTCTATGAAGACGGCGAGTATGATATTGCAGGTTTCTGTGTAGGGGCCCAAGAGAAGGACCTCCTACTTTCTCCTGACAATACTCGAGCTGGTCAAGTTGTGGTTGGTCTCCCTTCAAGTGGAGTCCATTCAAATGGTTTTTCGCTTGTTCGTAAGATTATTAGCGACCATGATTTGGACCTCAAGTCAGCCTTTGGCAACTCGACCTTAGGTGAGACCCTCCTAACGCCTACGCGTATCTACGCCAAAGAAGTAGAAGCCGTCATGGCCCAAGTCAAAGTGGCCGGTATTGCTCATATTACAGGGGGTGGCTTCCATGAAAACCTACCTCGTTGCTTGGCACCTGGGCTGGGTATGAGCCTTGATAGCAAGGCCTATCAAGTGCCAGAAATTTTCCACTATTTGAGTCAAGTAGGCCAGGTAGACTGGGAGGAAATGTACCATGTCTTCAATATGGGGGTTGGTCTAGCCTTTGTTCTAGAGCCTGAAGATGTTGAAACCGTCTTGAACCTCCTGCCAGATGCCTTTGTTTTAGGCCAAGTAACTGACCAAGAAGGGATTGTTATCTCATGACCCAAGCCAAAAAACGAGTTGCGATTTTCGCCTCAGGGACCGGGTCTAATTTTCAAGCCCTAGCCGATGACGACCGACTGAAGGAAGTCATGACCATCAGCAAATTAGTCTGTGATAAGCCTGGCGCGCCGGTTGTGGCCAAGGCCCAAAGCCGTGGCATTGACTGCTTTGTCTTTAGTCCTAAGGAGTATGCTAGCAAGGCCGAGTTTGAAGCAGCCATTCTAGAGGCCATTGAGCCAGTTGACCTGATTATTTTGGCGGGCTACATGCGGATTGTTTCTCCTTACCTATTAGAGCATTACAAGGGGCCCATGATTAACTTGCATCCTTCCTTGTTGCCAAAATACAAAGGAGTAGACGCCATTGGCCAGGCCTACCGGGCAGGCGATAGTGAAATTGGCATTAGTGTCCACTATGTCAATGAAGAGTTAGACAGTGGCCAGGTCATTGCCCAAGCCAGTCTCCAACATCCAAGAGATGAATCCTTGGAGGATTTAACGCAACGTATTCACGACTTGGAGCATGAACTGCTGCCTCAGGTTGTCTATCAATTACTAACCCAAGCATGAGAAGGAGGGCAATATGAGTAAAAAACGTGCCTTATTAAGTGTCAGCGACAAGACGGGCTTACTAGACTTCGCCAAGGGCCTAGTGGCTGCTGGCTATGAGTTAATTAGTACGGGTGGGACGGCCACCTTTCTGAAAGATGCAGGACTAGAAGTTTTAGATGTAGCCTCTGTCACTGGTTTCCCAGAGATTTTGGAAGGCCGAGTTAAAACGCTACATCCGGCTATCCATGGTGGACTCTTAGCCAAACGTGACTCTGATTTGCATCGTGAGCAAGTCAGTCAAAATCAAATTGATTATATTGACTTAGTCTGTGTCAACCTCTATCCTTTCGAAGAAACGGTCAAGAAAGCAGGCGTGACGGAAGCAGAAGTGATTGAAAATATCGATATTGGTGGGCCAAGCATGTTACGCTCAGCAGCCAAAAACCATCAAGATGTGACGGTCGTCTGTGATGTGGCAGACTACCCGGCTGTCTTAGCGGAATTAGCAGAGACTGGGCAGGTGTCTGCAGCTACTCGTCGACGCCTAGCCATCAAGGTTTACCATAGAACGGCGGCCTATGATGCGGCCATTGCGCGATACTTTGATCAAGTCGATCACTTAGTGCCAGATATTTTGACCTTGTCTTACAAGCTAGAGGATAGCTTACGCTATGGTGAGAACCCGCACCAAAAAGCTTGGCACTATGTCAGTGATCAAGCTGAAAGCTATACCCTGCAATCAGCTACTCAACTTCATGGTAAGCAAATGTCCTACAATAACCTTCAAGACGCCAGCGCTGCCTTGGATATCCTCAATGAGTTTCAAGGCCAAACAGCCTGTGTTGTCTTGAAACATATGAACCCTTGTGGGGTAGCGCTAGGGGCCAGTGTCAAGGAAGCCTTTGATAAGGCTTATGAGGCGGATCCAGTCTCGATCTTTGGTGGGATTGTTGCGATTAATGGGGTAGTAGATTTGGCGACCGCAGAGCGATTACATGCCATTTTCTTGGAAATCATCCTAGCTGAAGGCTATGAGGCGGAAGCTTTAGACTTGCTTAAGAAGAAGAAAAATCTGCGTCTCTACCAAATTCCACAAGGTGGCAACTTAGCTCAAGCTCAAATTAAGAGTGTGCGGGGTGGCCTCTTGATTCAAGATGCCAACCAAGCCCTAGCAGAAGACTGGCGTCAAGTGACCCATCTTGCCCCAAGTGAGGACCAAAAAGCTGATTTAGAATTTGGTCTTAAAATTGTCAAGCATGTGAAGTCCAATGCTATTGTAGTGGCTAAGAATGGCCAGACACTAGGCATTGGTGCCGGGCAAATGAACCGGGTTGGGGCGGCTAAGCTAGCCCTCGAACAGGCTGGCGACAAGGCTAAGGGAGCCGTACTGGCTTCAGATGCCTTCTTCCCAATGCCAGATAGCCTTGAAATTGCTGCTGACTATGGCATCAGCGCAGTGGTGCAACCAGGTGGATCCATCAAGGACCAAGCTTCCATTGATGTAGCAAATGAGAAAGGTGTGGCCATGGTCTTCTCGACCACACGCCACTTTAAACACTAAGATGGCCAAGGTACTCGTAGTAGGTGCCGGTGGACGTGAGCATGCCATAGCTTACAAGTTCCACCAAGAAGGTCATCAAGTTTTTCTCTTAGGTGATAACCCAGCCGTAGCGGAGTTTGGGACCTGTCTATCTCTTACCGAACCTGAGCTTATTGCTTTTTGTCAGACGGAGCCCATTGATTTGGTCTTCATAGGACCGGAAGTATATCTAGTCGATGGCCTAGTGGACCGCCTTCAAGCAGCTGGTATTCGGGCCTTTGGTCCTTCTGCTAAGGCGGCTCAGCTTGAAGGCAGCAAGGTCTTCTCCAAGCAGATGATGTCCAAATACCAGATTCCAACAGCCAAGCATGAGAGCTTTAGCGATTATGAGGCTGCCAAACAATATCTTGCTCAGCAGGCAACTCCTATTGTCCTCAAGGCCGATGGTCTAGCCGCAGGCAAGGGGGTCATCATCGCTCAGACTCAAGAAGAAGCGCAAGAAGCGCTCAAAGCCATGATGCAAGAAGCTAAATTTGCGGACGCAGGTGGCTCAGTCGTTATTGAAGAATTCCTAGAAGGGGAAGAATTTTCCCTCATGTGTTTCGTGTCAGACCGCAAGGTCGTGCCTATGAAGGTGGCCCAAGACCATAAACGGGCCCTAGACGGTGACCGTGGCCTCAACACTGGGGGCATGGGCGCCTATCTGCCCATTTCTCATATCAGCGACCAAGACGTTGCCCAAGGCTTAGAACAAGTGGTTCAGCCTATGGTCGATGCTATGTCTCAAGAAGGCATGCCTTTCTATGGCATCCTCTATGCTGGCCTGATGAAATGTGCCGATGGTGTCAAAACCATTGAATTCAATGTTCGTTTTGGGGATCCAGAATGTGAAGTCCTCCTTCTCCAACTCAAGTCCAGCCTTTACCAGGTAGCTAATGCCGTCATTGATGGCCAGGACTTCCACTTGGAATGGGATCAAGATGCGGTTATTGGCGTGGTTTTAGCCGCCAAAGGTTATCCTGAAGCGAGTGTTAAAGGTAGCGTCATTAAGGGCTTGGATCAGCTAAGTGTACCAGTCTTCCACATGGGGACCCGCAAGGTAGCCAATCAGCTGACCATTAATGGTGGACGTGTCCTCATTGTCTGCGCCAAGGGGACCACACTTGCCAGCGCTAGACAGAAGGTTTATGATGAGATTAAGAAGATTGATTGCCCTGATTTATTCTACCGTCAGGATATCGGCTATCGCTCATTATAAGCGCAGGCTCAAGTAAAGGAGTTATAAGATGTTAGAACGTTACAGTCGCGAACCTATGCGTAGTATTTTTAGTGATGAAAATCGTTGGCGGGCTGCCCTCCAAGTTGAACTATATGCCGCTAAAGCTTGGTCAACCTTAGGTGTAGTCCCTGAAGAAGATGTCCAAGCCCTCTTTGAAAAGGCCGACTTCGACCTAGCGGGAATTCTAGAATTAGAGAAGGAAACCAAGCACGATGTCGTGGCTTTTACCCGCAATGTCTCCAGCTACTTAGGCCCTGAGAAGAAGTGGATTCACTATGGCTTGACCTCAACCGACGTTGTGGACACGGCCTATGGTGTCCTCTATAAAGAAGCCAATGATATTCTCTATCAAGACCTCTTAGATTTCCAGGCCGCGCTCAAGGAAAAAGCACTCAAGTATAAATTCACGCCATGTATTGGTCGGACCCACGGGGTACATGCTGATATCTCTAGCTTCGGGCTCAAATTCGCCCTCTACTATGATGAATTTAATCGTCATATTGAACGCTTCAAGGCTGCTCGTAAGATGGTAGAAGTCGGTAAGATTTCAGGGGCTGTGGGGACTTTCTCCAACACACCACCGGAAGTTCAAGACTATGTCTGCCAAAGCCTGGGTATTGAGTCTAGCCATGTGTCTACTCAGACCCTCCAACGGGACCGGCATGCTGATTATTATGCCACCTTGGCCTTAATCGCGAGTTCGATTGAGAAAATTGGTGTGGAGATTCGGCATCTCCAACGGACTGAAGTGCGAGAAGCAGAAGAGTTCTTCTCCAAAAATCAAAAAGGGTCCAGTGCCATGCCACATAAACGCAATCCAATCTCAAGTGAGAACATGGCTGGTTGTGCTCGGATGATGCGGGGCTATATGCTGGCAGCCTATGAGAATATTCCACTCTGGCATGAACGGGACATTTCCCACTCTAGTGCGGAACGTATCTTATCTATGGATGCAACTAGTCTCTTAGATTACATGTTGGCGCGCTTCACTAAGGTTATCCAAAATCTGACCATTTTCGAAGACAATATGATTAAGAATATCTATGCCACTCATGGTGTCATCTTCGCTCAGCGGACCATGTCGACCTTGATTGAAAAATACGGCTTTGCCCGCGAGCAGGCCTATGACCTAGTGCAACCGCTGGCCATGAAGTCTTGGTTTGAGGCCATTCCTTTCAAGCAACTCTTGCAAGAAGACCCAACCATTCAAGCCACCATGGATGCTGCGACACTTGATTCCTGCTTCGAGTTGGAAGTTCATTTGGTCAATATTGATAAGACTTTCCACCGGATTCCTGGTTTGGAAGACTAGTTTAACTTTCACGGCTTTTGCCTATGAGTTGGTGGACCAACTAGGCGGTCATACCCAAGCTCTAGGTCAAGTCATGCTCTATCAGGATATTTTTGGTCAATAGCATTAAGAAAAGAGGCCGACAGGCCTCTTTTTTAGTGACTATATTTCCGTATGAAGTCTAGCACAAGGGGATAGACAAGGTCTAGCCTATCCATTTGACAGTGAAGGGCCCCGCCTGTCTGGCTAGTGAAGAGCTGACTTTCAATAGCCTTAGCATGGATTAATTTTCTTTTGATCTGCTTGAGACGATAGGTAGGGACGTATTGATCTTCTTGTCCCGCTAATAATAAACAAGGTTGACTAATACGATTTAAGATAGGGGCTACCTGGTGACGATCTAAATTTCGGTAGAAATCATAAGGGGTCTTCTCACCAGTCAGTTGGTAACCATTCTGTAGAGACCACTTGAGTTGTATATTGGATTTTGTAAAATATTCAGTTAAAGCATTAATCAATGATTTAGCCCTTAAATGATAGAGTAGGCGAAAGCCAGAATAGGCTACTGGGCCCAAGGTTAATTTGAGGGCATCCATAGCTGAATAGAAAATATCCAAACAAATAACTGACTGAATGCGGGGCTCAAAAGCCGCCGCTCTCATAACAAGGTATCCGCCCCATGATAGCCCCATCGCGTCGCAGGACTTAAGGCCAAAATAATCTAGGACGACTTTAACGGGCACTTCAAAATTGGGCTGAAAAGTTAAGCCTTGCTGATAAGTTTGGCCCTGACCGGGTCCGTCGAACAAGATAAGATGATATCCTTGATTTTGAAGGGGGGCCACAAAATCACACAGTTCTTCAAGCATTCCGTCAAAGCCTCCAAGAACGAGGAGGGTTCGACTAGCGCCGGGACATTCTATCCGCAGGGCTGGCAAGTATCCACCAGGATAGGGAATTTTATGGTAGCTATAAGGGGAACCCTGGTAAGTTTGATAAAAAAGGGCCGTATAATGATCTAAAGTGGACTTTTTGCGAGGGTCGTTGGCGTCTAAGTAGAAGGCTGCTGCCCGAAAGTAGCGTGCCGCAATATCTAATTTACCTTGGGCTTCATAATAGTTAGCTTTGCTAGTCCACCAAGTGTACCAAGATTCAAAATCAGTGATGGCTTGACCTACTTCACTCAAATCTGTCATAACTTCAGGGTGATGTTTAAGTCGAGAGGTAAAGCGAATAATCTGGAAGTCAAATTGCGGGTCGCCAGTATAGTGTTTCATAAGTTTCACTCCTTTTGGTCTATCTGTCACTAGCATAGCCAAATGGTGTATAATAATACAGAACAGAAAAGCTCTATCTGTTGTTTATCCAACAGATTAACCTAATTTGTTGGATTAAATAGGTTGTTTGACTAGGAGGCTCAGTCATGGATAGACGAATTATCAAAAGTAAACAGGCACTTAAACTAGCCTTGCAAAAGCTGATCCAAGTGGATGAATTTAGGCATTTGACGATTGAAGAAATTTGCCAAGAGGCAGGCTGTGCAAGGTCAACATTCTATAGCCATTTCGAAAGCAAGGAAGAGCTACTAGAGGAAATTATTGACGAGCAAATGGCTAAGATTGAGCGACTGATTGCCAGAAGATTTGATAATCACTTGGACTTTTATCAGTATCTGGAAGGCTTCGTGACCGAAATCGTAGAACCCGACCGTCTCTTCTTCCAAAGCTTGTTAGCTATTAATTTAGGACCAGATGGATTCCGGGCACGACTGGATCAGGCCTTTCAGGAATTATTTATGAAACACTTAGGCCATCTCAAGTCTTCTCATATCCTCAGCCAGTATTTCAGTGCCATGGCCTTAAAAACAACGGATTTGATGGTGACAGAATCGATTGCTGGTCAGGATATGAAAGTTTATGCAAAACTAGCTCAAGCTATGTGTAAGGCTGTGATTGAAACAAGTAAAATCTTTGGCAACTAGGCTTTTTGGCGGAGGGCGAAGGCTCGATTCGTCCTTTGCAAAATCAGGCAAAACAGTATATAATAAGGAGAACATCTACAACAGTTGTGATAATTGCTGGACCGGTTTACGACAGCACTTATCGACTTTATGAAATGAAATTTTGAGGTGAATTATGAGCAATATTAAAATTATTCCCCTAGGTGGGGTCCGCGAAGCAGGGAAGAACCTGTATGTGGTAGAAGTCAACGAGTCTATTTTTGTAATGGACTGTGGCTTAGTCTTCCCAGAGGAGGGCTTGCTAGGGATTGACGCTGTTATCCCAGACTTCTCCTACTTAGAAGAAAATGCGGACCGCGTCGTGGGGATTTTCCTCACTCATGGGCATGCTGATGCTGTGGGTGCCTTACCTTATCTTCTAGAAGTGATCGAAGCCCCTGTCTTTGGGACGGAATTGACCATTGAATTGGCTTCGCTGCTAGCTAAGGAACGGGGCTTGGCAGACCGTTTGGAGAACTTCTTCAAAATTGATGAGGAAGTAGAAATTGAATTTGAAGATGCCAATGTTTCCTTCTTCCGCACGACCCACACCATTCCAGACTCTGTGGGGATTGTCATCCAAACCAAGGAAGGTTCCATCGTCTATACGGGTGACTTCCGTATTGACCCAAGTGCTAAGCCACTTTACAAGACTCACTTTGGGCGCTTGACAGATATTGGGGAGAGTGGCGTTCTAGCCCTCTTGGCTGATTCTTCGGAAGCAGAGAGCCATGTGGAAAACGTGAGTGACCAACAGGCGGCGGATGAGATTCTAGAGACTTTCCGTAATGCCCATGGTCGTGTCATTGTGGCCTGCGTAGGCAGCAACATCGCGCGTCTCCAACAAGTCATGGATGCTGCTCACACTTCTAAACGAACCATTTTCGTTCCAGGCGGGGAGCTCATGGATATCGTGGATACGGCTATCAAGCTAGATAAACTGATTATGCCAAGTAAGCGTACCTTCGGCCAAATGAAGAATATTGGCAAGTTCAAAGATCATGAAATTATTATCTTAGAGACCGGTATGTCAGGTGAACCTATTCAAGCCTTGCAACTCATGGCTCAAGGTCGTCATCGTCAAGTTAAGATGCAAGAGGGAGATTTGGTCCTCTTTGCTTCTACGCCGTCGATTGCCATTGAGACAGCTATGGCCCGGACCCAAGATATGATCTACCGAGCAGGCGCTCAAGTTAAGGTCTTAACCGACAGCTTCAAAGCATCTGGTCACGCGACCCCTAATGAGCTCAAACTCATGATTAATTTCTTACAACCAAAAATCATCATCCCTGTCAACGGTGAATACCGTCAACAAGCTGCTTTAGCCGATATTGCCAATCAATTAGGTTATGAAGATGACCAAATCTTCATTCCAAGCGCTGGTGATGTGATTGAATACCGAAAGGGTCAATTCCTAATGACTCAAGAAGTACCAGCAGGGGACATCTTGGTCGATGGGAATGGGGTCGGCGATATCGGGAGTGTGGTCTTGCGGGACCGTCGTATCCTCAGTGAAGATGGGATTTGTGTCATCGTGGCGACAATTTCCCGCCGTCTCAAGAAGGTATTAGTAGGACCACAAATTGTAACCCGTGGTTTCATCTATGTTAAGTCCAGTATCGATTTGATTGAATCTGCTTCGGACATGACCTTAGATATTTTGGATAAACACTTGGCCAGCGAAGAATTCGATTGGGCTGAATTGAAGAGCGATTTGCGGGAACAAGTCAGCAAGTACTTCTTCAAGGAAACCAAACGTCGTCCAGTTGTGCTTCCAATCATTATGGAAGCGTCGCAATACCAACCTAATAAGAACTAAGGAGGGACGCCTTAATGAATAAACATACAGTACGTCGTTTGCGAGATGTTCTGCTAGCCATTGTCCTCAGTTTGGCAATTTCTATTGCCTGGCTGAAACTGGGTGAACTGCCTCTCCATACTGCTCTGGTTGTCTTGCCCCTCATTTGGGTAGGCCTCCGTCATGGTGGTGCCAATGCCGTGGTGAGTGGCGTGGTGGTTGGCTTAATCACGGGCGCTATAGCGGGGCATTTTGGCGATATTGTCTCAACTGCCTTGATTGATGTCTTGCCCTATACGGCAGCGGGCTTGGCAGGTTTCTTCGCCAAATATACCCAAAAGACTCTCAACAACCGCCGTTATTCTTCAACCTACCTGAATATGGGGACTGCCAGTCTCTTAGTGGTAGCCAGCTTCCTAGCGATTAAGGTCGGCATGCTTTGGCTTATGCAACAAGAAATTCCCTTTACCTGGGGGACCGCCGCTCTAGCTGGCCTAGAGGCTTGGGCTTTAGCCTTCGTTATCTTAGTGGTTTTGGCTCGCACCAATGTCGAGGCAATCATTCCAAAACGCAGTCGCTATCTGACTCGTCGGGAAGTTTCACGCCTCTTAAATGACTAATTAGCCTTTAAACAAAACGCGCTTGCTAATGGCAAGGGCGTTTTTTTATCATTTGTTAACAAGTTGCCTAAAAGTCGTCAAAGTCTTAGTAAATTCATAGGCGTTTTCACAAGAATGGGGTATAATAGAACTAGTAGTTTTAGGAGGTGGGAGCTTGAATTCTCAACAATTATCGCGGCGTTTAGCCACCGTGGCAGACTTGATTTGCCAGTATGGGGCCAGTGACATCCGTTTGGCGGATATTGGCAGTGACCATGCCTATTTGCCTTGCCACTTAGCCCTCAATCATAAAATTCAAGCAGCAGTAGCAGGGGAAGTCGTAAAGGGACCTTATCAATCTGCCCAAGCCGAGGTTCAAAGTCAAGGCTTAGATTCAATTATTCAAGTAAGGCTGGGAGATGGCTTAGCCGTAATCCAAGCTGACGATGCCATTAATGTTATCAGTATTTGTGGCATGGGAGGCAGTCTCATTCGATCTATATTGGATGAGGGGCAAGATAAGTTAAGTCAGGGCCCATTGCTAGTGCTTCAGCCCAATATCGGGGAAGCGACCTTAAGAACCTGGCTCAGTCAACACGACTACCAGATTGTCCATGAGACCATTGTAGAAGACAGCCAACGACTCTATGAAATCATCGTTGCCCAACATCAACCAGGCGCCTCAGAATTAAGTCCTCGTCAGGCCTATCTTGGGCCAATGTTAAGCCAAAAGCGAGGACCTTTATATAAACAAAAATGGGCGCGAGAGGAAGCCAATCTCAAGGCCATTCAAGCCCAAATTCAAGCAGCACCTCAACCAGATCAAGCGAAGCTAGCCGAGATTGCTGAAAAATTAGGCTGGATTGCGGATAGCCTAAGTCAATGTCAAGAAGAGGAGTAATGATAACATGACAAATTTTCGCCAATTAATGTCTGCCCTTGAGGCCCACTATCCGCCTCAAATGGCCGAGTCCTGGGACCAGGTCGGCAACCACTTTGGTCGGCCTGAGGCCCCTGTTAAGCGCCTAATGGCCGTTTTGGATTTAGATGATGCCAGTCTAGCCGAAGCCATCGAAAAGGGCGTAGATACTCTAATCGTCCACCATCCGGTCCTCTTCAGTCCAATTAGACGGTTTGACTTTTCCAGTCCTGAACAAGCTCGTTATGAAGCCTTAATTAAGCATGACATCAAAGTATTTGCCATGCATACTAACTTTGACATTGCCCATAATGGTATGAATGACTGGCTAGCAGAGCAGCTAGGCCTAGAAGAAGTGACGTCCTTAACACCGGGCGTGCAAGAAGGTCAACCTGGCATAGGGCGAGTTGGCAATCTGCCTCAAGCGCTCAATCGTCAGGCCTTATTGGATCTCTTGAAGTCAACCTATGGCCGGACTGAATTACCAGTGGTAGAAGCCAAGCCTAAGGATAGCTATCAACGAATTGCCTTAATTGGCGGTAGCGGGACCCAGCCAGAATATATTCAAGCAGCGGCGCAAAGCCAGGCTGACGTCTTTTTAACTGGGGACATTTCCTACCATCGGGCGCAGCTCTGCTACCAAGAAGACATGATGACGGTCGATGTCGGTCACTATGTCGAGAGCATCTTCAAAGAAAAAATGCCAGCCTTCTTGACTCAGTTAGCTCAAGAACAAGGCTTTGACTATCAAGTTATTCCATCTCAAGCATCAACTAACCCCTTCCGTTATGAATAGGAGAGACATCTAATGACAGAACAATTTTTCCAAGAAACCCAAGAACGTTTAATCCGTTACGCTAAAATTAATACCCGCTCTGATGAAGCTAGCACCACTGTGCCTTCAACTGCATGCCAACTAGACTTACTGCATCTCTTAGTGGATGAGTTGAAGGCCATTGGCCTCCAAGAAGTGAAATTCAACCCAGAAAATGCCTTTGTGACGGCGACCCTACCAGCAACTAGTGACAAGCCAGTCCCAACCATCGGCTTTATCGCGCACGTGGATACGGCAGACTTCAATTCTGAGAATGTTCAACCTCGCCTTATTCCCAACTATGATGGTCAAGACATCGTCCTCAATCAGGCTCAAGATATTGTCATGAAGGTGGCGGACTTCCCAGCCTTAAGCAGTTACCAGGGCCAAACCTTGATTGTAACAGATGGGACAACCCTCTTAGGGGCAGATGACAAGTCTGGTATTGCTGAAATCATGACAGCTGTGGCTTATTTGGCGGCCCATCCTGAAATTGAACATGGTAAGGTACGGGTTGCCTTTGGTCCAGATGAAGAAATTGGTCGCGGGGCAGACCGCTTTGACGTAGCGCACTTTGGCTGTGATTTTGCCTATACCATGGATGGTGGGCCGGTTGGTGAGCTTCAATATGAGAGCTTCAATGCGGCAGGGGCACGTTTGCATTTCCACGGTAAGAATATCCACCCAGGGACGGCCAAGGGCAAGATGATTAATGCAGTACAACTGCTTAAGGACTTCCTCTCTGCTTTGCCTGAGGATCAAGTACCTGAGAAGACAGATGGCCGTCAAGGCTTTATCCATCCAATGGAAGCCCAAGTGACCGTGGATCAAGGCCAGTTAGACTTAATTATTCGTGACCATGACCGTCAAGCCTTTCAAGCTAAGAAGGACCTAGTCCAAAGCATTGTCGACAAGATGAATGCAGCTTATCCAGTCCCAGTTCTTAGCCTTGAAATGAAGGACCAATACTACAACATGGCCGAAGTCATTGAGCAAGATATGCAGTCTGTTGAACTAGCTAAGTCTGCCATGGAAGCCATTGGGATCAAGCCAATTATTGAACCCATTCGTGGTGGGACCGATGGCTCTAAGATTTCCTTTATGGGCTTACCAACCCCTAATATTTTTGCCGGGGGCGAGAACATGCATGGACGCTATGAATTTGTCGCAGTGGAATCCATGGTTAAAGCCACCCAAGTCATCGTCGGTATTATCCAAGCAAATGCTCAGGCCTAAGGTCTGAGCTTCTTGCCCTATAAAATAGACATCACCATGGATAGAGAAAGGAGGGCCCCGCATGCTGCAATTTGTCCTTGGGGGACTGGATCGCGCCAAGAAAAGCGTCTTGCTAGATCACTTATTAGACATTCAAGCCAAGGAGCCAGAGGCCCAGTTCTTTTATTTAGTACCCGAACACTTAAAATTTGATATGGAGTCCTATTTGCTAGCGGCTGTCCAAGACAAATATGGCTCCAATGAGGCGGCTCTAGTCGACATTCAGGTAGTTTCCTTCAAACGCCTGGCCTGGTTCCTCATGCCTAACAGCCTAGCCGAAGAAAAGCCAATTTCTAGTATAGGCCAGATTATGCTCATTAAACGCTTGCTAGCGCGTTATCAGGACCAATTACAGGTCTTTCGTGGTCAGGTCAAGCATCAGGGCTTTGCCGAGAAGTTAGCACAGCTCTTCGATGAACTCTATCTAGGGCAAATTCAGCCAGAGAATCTGAGTCAAGTGCCTGACTTGAACCAGCAGGAAGCCAAGCGCCTAGCTGAGTTGGCCTTACTCTATCAAGGCTTCATCCAAGAAATTGAAGGGCAAGTCCTAGGACATTATCACGACTTGCAACGTTTGGACAGTTACCTTAAGGCCCACCCCTTGAACCGACCAACCTATTTGGTAGTGGATCACCATTACTTCTTTAATGGTCAGCAGCTACAATTATTGACCACCTTGATTCAACAATGTCAGGCTGTCTGGATTACCTTGCCTTTATCCCAGCAAGCGGCTCGTTCTAAAGCCTATGATCCACTAATCGAGGTAGCTCGCCACACCTATGGGCAAATGCAATTGTTGGCCCAGTCACTCCATTTGCCTGTGGCAGAGGATTGGACCATTAATCAGGTACAGGAAGGCTATCAAGCTAATATCTTAACGCTAGCTCAGGCCTTCGAAAATCACTTACGGCTGGCCCCTCAAGAACTGAGCCAGCCTCTCAATCAAGTTAAGACTCATGTGATTTGGGAGCATGATGCTATCCAGACGGAAGTCCGTCATACTAGCAACAAGATTCATCAGTTGGTGAGTCAGGAAGGCTACCGTTACCGTGATATCTTAGTCCTCACACGGGATATGGACCGTTATCGCCCCTTGGTGACAGCTCTCTTTGAACAGAATGACATTCCTTATTTCTATGACCATGCCGTAATTATGGGCCAGCATCCTCTGGTTCTGTGGTTGGAATCAGGGCTTAAACTCTATCGCTATCGCTACCAGCTAGCCGACATTTTTGGCATTCTCAAATCAGGGCTCTGGTTACCCGCTGACCTGAGGGCTGCTATGGCCGAAAATCCACAGGATGGGCCAGTCCTAGAAGAGGAATTTAAGGCTCAAGTGGACTTGCTCGAAAATGTGGTGCTGGCCAATGGCTATGTAGGCTATCGCTTTGCCCAATTATCTTTTGAATGGCGTTTTGACCAAGCAGACCGTCCTTATGTCAATGCAGCTGGTCAGGTGACCGGCCAAACCTATGGCCAGGTGGTCCAAGCCTTGCGGGAGTCTTTCTTGGCTGATTTTGCCCCTTACCAAGACTTAGCGCAGCTGACTAGCTTTAGTGGCCAAAAAGCAGCTGAATGGCTCTATCAGTGGTTGGAAGAAGTTGGCGTTAAGGACCGTCTGATTGCCCGGCGCGACCAAGCCATCGAAAAAGGGGACCTGGCTTTGTCTCGCCAGTATGAACAGGTTTGGCAGACCTTGACCGCCAGCCTAGATGAATTCTATCAACTTTATGGGGAGGCCGAGCTGACCTTTAGTGAGTTCCAAGAACTCCTACTAACGGGTTTGAATGAAGCCACCTTCCATATTATTCCACCTGCCCTAGACCAAGTCATGGTGACTAGCATGGAAAGTCCTCAGGTTCAAGCCTATAAGGTTTGTTTTGTGCTAGGGGCAGACGAGCTGACTCTACCCAAGCATCATCAGGAAGATTCGCTACTGAGTGTGGCCAACCGCCAATCTCTGGGGGAAAGTCTCCTGCCATACCAACAATTGCGTCAGTCTAGCCAGCACAATTATAGTTTAGAACTGCTCATGACCCAGCAGGTCTTACTCAGTGCTAGCGACCGACTCTATCTCTCTTATGTGGCGATGAAGGGCCAGCAGACCGTTAAGTTATCGCCATATTTGCAGCAATTGGCTAAGCAGTTTCATTTGCCAATCAAGACCTATACCCATACCTTGATTCATCAGAATCAAGTCAAATTAAGCCGACTTGAGTTTGGCCGTTATCCGGTCCAAATGAGTTCACTCTTGCAGCTAGTCCATCACTATTCGCAGCAAAAGGACCGACCAAGTGCTGCCTTTCTAGACTTTTTGACCTTAATGGCCAGCCAAAATCCTCATACTTGGGTACTCTTGGCTCAGCTCTTCCAATTTAACCAACTGCCTCAGAATCTGACACCAGAGACAGCTTTGGCCCTCTTCGGCCAGAAGATGACGGCCTCGGTTTCTAAGTTAGAGCAGTATTACCAGGATCCCTATAGCCATTTCTTGCTTTATGGGCTCAAAATTCGTCCCCGTCAGCAGCTGGAACTAAATGCCGCAGGGGCAGGGGATTATTATCATGATTTCCTAGATAAATTTACTCAAGCCCAAGAGGCTAGGCCTGATTTTGAAACTAACTTTGCTAGCATTCAGACCCTTATGGCGGAAGACTTACGCTTTAATATCTTTGGCACCAATCCTCGCATGCACTTGATTAAGCGCAAGCTGGATCAGCATTTGCGGCAATTTTTAAATGTCAGTCTGGCGCAAAGTCAAGCCTTGACGGTTCAACCCGTTGCGACCGAGCTGGTCTTTGGTAGCAAGCAAGAAGCAGGGTTAATCCTGCCTTTGGATAAGGGCAGCCTTACCTTACGAGGTAAGATTGACCGCATTGATGCGGATCCAAGCCAGAATTACTACCAGGTAGTGGACTACAAATCCGGTAAGAAGACTTTCAACCTAGTAGACTTCTATTATGGTTTGGATTTGCAGGTCTTAACCTATCTGAAAGTTGCCAGTCAACGTTATCCTCATGCCCAGGCGGTAGGGGCCTTCTATCAATCCTTAGCAGGTGGCTTCGTCAAGGTAGATGGTAAGCAGATGGCTCGACTGAGCCAAGACGGGCTAGACTTGGCTAAGAACCAACTTCATCCATATAGGGGGCTGATGACCATTTCGGGCTCTGAATTAGTGGCCATTGAACCTGGCCTAGCCAATCAGTCTAAGAGCCAGATTTACCCTGTTCAGCTTAAGAAAGATGGTAGCTACTATCAGCATGTTCCGGCTGTCAATCAAGCGGAATTAAGCCTAATCAATCAGCATCTACTCCATTTGATGACCCAGGCAGGGAATGCTATTCAAAGAGGGGATATCAGCTTGGTGCCCTTTAAGGATGAACGCTTTACACCTAGCCTGCAAGCCGACTATCGGGTTATTACAGGCTTTGATGCAACCGTGCATTATGGTGCTTACCGTCATAAACGCCTCTCTAAGGATCAAGTCCTAGCCCAAATCGAAAAAGAAGCAAGTAAGAAAGAAGACACAGAGACGAGTGAGAAAGGAGGCCAGCTATGACCTTGGGAACTTTACCTGCTAAACCTTTGAATTCGCGATTTAATGATAGCCAGTGGGAAGCCATCCACCAACGGGGTAGCAATATTCTGGTCTCCGCTTCAGCCGGGTCAGGTAAGACCACGGTCTTGATTGAACGGATCCTCAATCATTTGTTGACTCATTATGCCAACATGGACCAATTGCTGGTGTCTACCTTTACGGAGGCTGCTGCTAGTGAGATGAAGGCGCGGATGGAGAACCGGCTCAAACAAGCCGTCAACCAGACGGCCGATAGAGCCGAGCAAGCTCATTTGGTCAGCCAACTTCAATTGTTGCCAGCTTCTCATATCCGAACCTTGCATAGTTTCTGCTTGCAGGTTATCCAACAGTATTTCTATATTATTGATTTTGACCCAAGTTTCCGACTCTTAACAGATGAGACGCAGAAATCCTTGCTCTATCAAGAAGTTTGGCAGGAGCTAATGATTGACCTAGCTCAAGATCCCGACTGGCAGGAAAAACTTTTCCATCTGCTAGCTCAATTCAGTCCAGGGCCTAGCGACCAAGGACTCTATCAATTGATTTTAGACCTTTATCAATTTGCTTCGTCTCATCCTGAGCCCCAAGTCTGGCTATCTCAGCTAGCAGACCAGGCCTTGCATTTTGAGGATTTTGCTAAGACCGGGCTCTATCAGGCAGTCCTCTTGCCTGAATGGCAGGCTAGTCTGTCACATGCTCAGCATCTGCTAGAACAGGCCTTGGCTGGCCTAGAAAGTCTGACAGATGCTATGATAAGCAAATTACAGCCCCTACTGGAAGCCGAGCGAAGCCAAGTGCAGGCTTTGCAGACTGTTTTGACAAATCAAGATTTAGCCCAAGTTTTTGCTCACTTCCAAAAAATCGCCTTTGATAGATGGCCAAGCGGTAAGAAGGCGGAAGAAGACAAGGAGCTTTTGGAGCAAGTAAAAGCCCTACGAGATCAAGCCAAGGAGCAAATTGAGCGGGTGCGCCAATTGATGGTCCTAGATTACGATACGACGGTCTATGTAGAAGGGCAGGCGGGGGCTAGCATCCAAGACCTAGCCCACTTGACGCTTGAATTCCGCCAGGCTCTCTGGCAAGCCAAAGTGGCGCAAAACTGTATTGACTATAATGACCTGGAGCATCTGACTCTGGATATTCTGGCCCCTTATGATGCGGACTTAGGGCAGCGACAACCTTCCGAGGCGGCCCTCTATTATCAGGATCTTTTCCGCGAAGTCCTAGTAGACGAGTATCAGGATATTAACGATATTCAAGCGACTATCTTAAGTTTTCTGTCGCGTGAACGCCGCCAAGACTTAAGTGGTAATCTCTTCATGGTAGGGGACGTCAAGCAGTCCATCTATGGCTTCCGTATGGCAGAACCTAGCCTCTTCTTAGCCAAATATCAGGCCTACCAAGAGGGTAAAGGCGGTCATCTGATTGTCTTAGATGCCAACTATCGTTCTCGTGATGAAATCTTACAATTTACTAACTTTGTCTTTCAGCGTCTGATGGACCCGGGTTTTGGGGAAATGCAGTACGGTGCTATGGAGTCGCTTAAGACAGGCAATCACAGCTTTTTACCTGCGCCTCCTGATCCGAAATTCGATATTGAATTCTTACTCTATGAGTCCTCTGCAGCAGATGAAGGGGAGCCTGAAGACCAGGAACTAGACTTAGAACAAGGAGTGGAGACCAGCCTTGAAGCGGAAGCTTGGCTTATTGGTCGGGATATTCAAGCGCGCGTCCAAGCAGGGTGGCAGATTTATGACAAAGAACTAGGTCAGCAACGGCCGGTAACCTATCAGGACTTTGTTATTCTGAGTTCGACCCGACATCCCTTCCAACCGGTTAAACAAGTCTTTGAACAGCTAGGCATTCCACTCCTAAGTCAAAATGTTGAGAATTATTTCCAACGTCAGGAAATTCGGCTCATGCTAGCCCTGCTTAAATTGATTGATAACCCTCATCAAGATATTCCCCTTGTGGCCATTTTACGGTCACATTTTGTGGGCTTAAGTGATGAGCAACTCAGTCAGATTCGCATTCGGGTGCCTAGTAGCGGCAGCTTCTATGAAGCCTGCCAGCAAGTGCTACTCATAGAAGAAGCAAGCTTGGTGGCCTTGCAAGAGACTTTGGGCAACTTTATGGGCAAACTCAAAGAATGGCGTCAGTTAGCTCAAAGAGTGGACCTGGTTACCTTAATTTGGACCCTCTATCAAGAAACCTACTTCTTAGATTATGTGGCAGGTTTAGATCAAGGAGATCAACGGCAGGCTAACCTCCATGCCTTCTATGAACGGGTAGTGGAATTTGAAGCGGGTAACTATAAGGGCTTGACGGCCTTCGTTGGCTTTATTGAACAAATCATGGCCCACGACCAGGATTTAGCTGAGCCCCTCTTACTGAGTGAGGATCAGAATTTTGTGCGTGTCATGACCGTTCATGCCAGCAAGGGGCTAGAGTTTCCTTTTGTTTACCTGATGCAGACTGGCAAACGTTTCAACATTCAGGATACGCAGAAGGTTTATGTACCTTCCAAACGCTATGGCTTGGGATTGGATTATCTGGATATCAAGCATCAATTGCAGTATCCTTCCTTTATTAAGGAAGCTATTAAATTAGAACGGCGTGGCCAGTTGAAGTCAGAAGAAATGCGTAAGCTCTATGTTGCCCTGACGCGTTGTGAGCAAAAACTGGTGATTGTAGGCAGTGTCAAATCCCAAGACCAAGTTCAGACTAAACAAGAGCAAGTTGTGGCTGCAAGTGGCCAAGAATTGGTCATGAATCGCGCCCTCCGCCAGGGAGCAGGAAGTTGGCTAGACTGGTTGCTCATGGCGACAGCCTTTAGTGGACGTCATCCTCAATCTACGACTGACTTTACTAATGAACAAGTGCGTCTGACTTATGTGGCGGAAGCAGAGCTTTTGCCACTTCTCAAGGCGTCTACGTCTAGACCTTGGCTTCAAGATGACCAAAACTGGTTGGCAGATTTGAAATTAACAGTCGATCAGCATGAGGTGACAAGTGAGGTAGGGGCCTTTATCCAAAGTCTCCTAGAGAGTCAGTACGACTACGGTCTGGCTAGTAAGACCTCTAGCTACCAATCTGTGTCGGAGCTCAAGCGTCTCTATGAAGAACCTCATAATGAAAAACTATCTCACTTCACCGACCGGCGGCCAGGGCAAATCAGTTGGGATTGGCTTACTCAAGAAGATGAGGAGAGGGCGGAAGAGTCCGAGACTGGCCAAAAGGCTGGTATTCAGAGTATTCGATTTACTGGAGATACCTTCCAAGCGCCGCGCTTTGTCCGAGAGCGCCAAGCCTATACAGCTGCCCAGATTGGGACTTTTACCCACTATGTTATGCAGCAGCTAGACTTTAGTGCGCTAGAAGGACTGGATGTGTCGGACTATCCGGCTGCCATTCAAGAGCAGGCGCAAGCTTGGCTAGCCGCTGGCTTTATGGAAGCTAGTCAGTGGGAGGCCGTTAAGTTAGCCAGCATTTGCCAATTTTTGGCTAGTGACTTGGGCCAAGTCCTGATTAAACAGGCTAAATCCCTACATTGCGAGCAGGCCTTCTCTTATCGTTTGCCAGCGGCCAAGTTGTTTGCTCGTCAGCTGGGGGCTGACCAGCTCCAAGAACTAGCCGATAGTCAGCTTCTGGTCCATGGGGTCGTCGATAATTATCTGAATTTGCCAGATGGTCGTCTCATCTTAATTGACTATAAGACCGACCGCTATCGTCCATGGGCAAACTTGACAAAGTCAGCCCAAATCGATCAGATTGTAGACAAGTATCGCTTCCAAATGAGCCTCTATGCTCGGGCCTTAAGTCTGGCAAAAGGCAAAGCAGTGACAGATGTTTACTTAGTTTTATTAGATTTCGATCAGGTGGTGCCAGTCACCGACCTTTATGACTTTGAATAATAGGCCTTGAAAGGCTGGGACAAGGAAACTGAAGCTTGTCAAAAGTTGTCTTCTCTTAACAACTTTTGAAGGCAGTTGACCTTGCTCCCAGCTTTTTTGCTTATGTGGGAAGGGTTCCGATACTTGCTAAAAAGGGGCACAGGGGGTTGGAATGCTCATTAATAGAAATAAATTGATATAAAAATTTATTTACATGTCTAGAAGAATATTTGAGAATCAATATTAGCTATTGCATTTATGTAAACGTTATACTATACTAGAAGTTGAAATTATATATTTCAATTTTTATTTAGGAGGTAGAATCATGGTTGGTATTATTATCGCAAGTCATGGTGAGTTTGCTGATGGTATCAAGCAATCCGGTTCAATGATTTTTGGTGAACAAGCCAACGTTGAATCCGTGACCTTTATGCCAAGTGAAGGTCCAGATGATTTGCAGCGTAAATTACGTGAAGCCGTAGACCGTATTGAGAGCGAAGAGATTCTGTTCTTGGTAGACTTATGGGGAGGCAGTCCCTTCAACCAAGCCAATATTCTCTTTGAAGAAGCACCTGAGACACGTGCCATTGTAGCCGGTCTTAGCTTGCCTATGCTGATTGAATCATATGCAAGTCGCTTTTCTATGGAAAAGGCTCACGATATCGCCAAAGCCATTATTCCAACGGCCAAAGACGGTGTCAAAGTTCGCCCTGAAGCTTTACAACCAGAAGAAGCGCCAGCAGTGGCTCAAGCAGCACCAGCTGCGCCACAAGGTGCGATTCCAGAAGGAACTGTCTTAGGAGACGGCAAAATCAAATTCGTCTTGGCTCGTATTGATACGCGGCTCTTACATGGCCAAGTTGCAACAGGTTGGACCAAAGCCACTCAACCTAACCGAATTATCGTGGTGTCCGATACCGTTGCTCAAGATGACTTACGTAAGAAGCTGATTGAGCAAGCAGCTCCCCCAGGTGTGCGTGCTCACGTAGTACCCCTTGACAAGTTTGTTGCAGTATCCAAAGACCCTCGCTTCGGTGAGACCAAGGCTTTGGTACTCTTCGAAAATCCACAGGATGCGCTCAAGGTCATCAAGGCTGGAGTAGAGATTACAGAACTTAACGTAGGTTCTATGGCTCACTCCGTAGGTAAGGTGTTAGTAACCACCGTCTTATCAATGGATCAAGACGATGTGGATACCTTCAAGGAGCTTCGTGATCTCGGCGTTAAGTTCGATGTCCGCAAGGTGCCAAATGACAAGCCATCTGACTTGTTCAAGAGCATCCAAGCTAAGGCCAGCGAAGGCCTCAAAGTCTAAAAGGAGGTATCATAATGGACTTTAATATTCTGTCAATTCTTGCTGTCATTGTGGTAGCATTTCTCGCAGGGATGGAAGGGGTTCTGGACCAGTTCCAATTCCACCAACCAATTATTGCTTGTTCTCTGGTAGGGCTAGCAACTGGACATCTCAGCGAATGTATTATCTTGGGTGGAGCCTTGCAATTAATTGCGATGGGCTGGGCTAACATTGGGGCAGCGATTGCGCCTGATGCAGCTTTAGCTTCTGTGGCTTCTGCCATCATTTATGTTAAAACTGGTACCTTCACAGATGAAGGTCGGAACTTGGCCATTGTAGCAGCGATTACCTTAGGGACTGTTGGTTTGGCTTTGACCATGGTGGTTCGTACCTTATCGGTGGCCATTGTTCACCGTGCTGACGCTGCCGCTGAAAAGGGCGACTTCCGTGGTGTAGAATTCTGGCATATGGTAGCACTGGCGTGCCAAGGCTTACGTATTGCTATTCCGTCTACTTTCTTGCTCTTCTTGCCAACCGAAACCGTTCAAGGTGCCTTAGCAGCTTTACCTGATTGGTTTACCAAAGGGATGGCCATCGGTGGGGGCTTCGTCGTAGCGGTCGGTTATGCTATGGTTATTAACATGATGGCAACTCCTGAAGTATGGCCATTCTTCTTCCTAGGCTTCGCCCTAGCTCCACTTAACCAATTGACCTTGATTGCAACCGGGATTATCGGGGTAGTCTTGGCCGTTGTTTATATTCGCCTCAGCCAAAACAGGGGTGGTTCTGGTGGTGGTGGGAGCCAAGCGGGTTCCGGCGATCCACTAGGCGACATTCTCAATGACTACTAAGGAGGGAATTGACGATGACTGAACAAAAGAAACACTTAACGAAATCCGATCGTTTTAAGGTAATGTTGCGTTCCCAATTCCTCCAAGGGTCTTGGAACTATGAACGGATGCAAAACGGTGGTTGGGCTTATTCTTTGATTCCAGCCCTCAAAAAATTGTATCCACAACGTGATGAGGCTTCTGCAGCCCTCAAACGTCACCTTGAATTCTTCAACACTCACCCATACATTGCGGCTCCAATCTTAGGGGTAACCTTGGCTCTGGAAGAAGAAAGAGCTAATGGTGTGCCAATTGATGACGCAGCTATTCAAGGGGTTAAAGTTGGGATGATGGGGCCTTTGGCCGGGATTGGTGACCCAGTCTTCTGGTTTACCGTTCGCCCAATCCTTGGGGCGATTGCTGCCTCTTTGGCAACGGGTGGCTCTATCTTAGCACCACTTTTCTTCTTTGTAGTATGGAATGCCATTCGTGTAGGATTCCTCTGGTATACGCAAGAATTTGGTTATGCTAAGGGTTCTGAAATCACCAACGACTTGTCAGGTGGTATCTTGCAAACCTTAACCAAAGGGGCATCTATTTTAGGGATGTTCGTTATGGGGATTCTGGTTCCACGATGGACAACTATTAAGTTTGCACCTGTGGTGTCGAACGTACCATTGGCTGAGGATGCCTATATTCACTTCCCTAAAGGGGCAGTGGATGGTGGAACCCTACAAAACATCTTGGGACAATTGAGCAACCGATCACTGACTCCAAATAAAGTGACGACCTTGCAAGACAACTTCAACATGTTAGTTCCAGGTTTAGCAGCTGTTCTCTTGACCTTCCTCTGCATGTGGTTACTCAAGAAGAAAGTTAGCCCAATCCTCATTATCTTCGGTCTCTTTGCTGCCGGGATTATTGGTTATGTTTTAGGTATCTTTGCTCCTTAATGGTAGCCTAGTAGCTTAATAAAGTAGACGGACTCTATGATAGAGCCCGTCTCTTTTTGTATATAGAAAAAGATAGTCAGGAAATGAATATTCCTGACTATCTCATGTTACCTAGCGTTGGCCTGGTGTATTGTTTTGGTTGTTATTCTGGTTGTTGTTATTATTGTTACCACCTGGGGTCTCGTTGCCGTTACCCGGATTTTCGTTAGCGGCAGAAGAACTTGATGAGCTTGAAGAACTTGACGATTCTTGTTGACGTCGTTGATCTTCTTGGCGTCGCTGTTCTTCTAGTTGCGCACGGTAGGTGGACCAGAAGTTAGCCAATTCTTCATCCGTTGCACCGAATAAGAACTTGTAGTTCAATTCTGGAGCTGGATGGCTGACCTTAAAGAGATCCTTGTAGGTTGGACCGGTGATGGAAATAGTCCCGCCATTATCTAGACGCATGGTCCCTGGCTTAGTACCAGTTTGTTGTAAGACGTCCGTTTCTTGGACACTAGATGGACGGTTGAATTTCCGGTCTACCCCGAAGATATCTGGACGGGCAGCATAGAGTTCATTGACTACATTAGCCCAATAACGTTGGCTCCGTTCACTTTCACGACCGTAGCCGTCGTTGATATTGATGGTATAGTTTTGGAAACGGCTGTCATAGCCAATCCAAGAACCGATAGTGATACTTGGTGTAGAAGCAATAAACCAGACGTCCTTAGAGTTCTCACTAATCCCGGACTTAGCAATCCAGTCACCACCCATGGTCATGTAGCCCTTGGCAATCCGACCAGTACCTTCTGTCATGGTATTACGTAGCATATCAATCATAAGGTAGTTGGAATCTTCACTGAAAACTTGGGTAGGGTTGCTTTGGTGCTGGAAGACGACATTACCAGCCGCATCTTCAATCCGGTCGATGAAGTAGCCGTCACGGTAGTTACCATTGTTGGCAAAGGTCGCGAAGGCCCGAGTTTCTTCTAGGACAGTTGGACCACTTGAAACCCCACCAATGGCAAAGGCTAAGTTCTTGATGTCTTCTGGCGTATAGGAGGCAGCTGGGTTAAAGCCCATTTTTTCCAAATAGCCCATGACATCAACTGAGCGTTTTTGCATTTCTTGGTAGACCCGGACAGCAGGCAAGTTATCCGATTTATAGAGGGCAACCCGAGCTGATTCGGCGCCACCACTGACTACGTTACCATAGTTAGTAGGGGACCAAGTCGTACCATCTTCGAAGGTTTGTGTAAATTCCGTATCTGGAATAACCGTTGATGGATGAATCAAGTTCTCCTGAATAGCAGGGCCATAGACGGCCAATGGCTTAATGGTCGAACCTGGGGAACGACGAATACCAAAAGCATGGTCGATTTGGTTATTTTCAAAGTCTGTCCCTGCGATAAAGCCTAAGACTTTACCGGAGTTGTTATCCATGACCACCATCCCATTTTGAACCTTCTCAACATAGGAGGTTTCTTGGCCAGTTTCAGGGTCTGTATAGACGCCTTCATAGGCCATCCCTAAGTCATTAATGTGTTTCTTAGCGGATTCCTGCAAGAGGTCGTAGATTTGTTGATCAATAGTTGTGTAAACCTTATAACCACCAGTCTTAAGTTGCTCTTCGGCTTCCTTATAGTATTGGTTGTACCAGTTGTCATCTTGATAAACTTGAGTCCAAGTTAATTTATCACGCTCAATATTGAGACGCATGATTTGCTCGATAGCGCCTCGCTCCATTGCTCGGTAGAGGTAGGATTGGCGTGTGACACTTGGGCTGCCGGCTGGCAAGAAGTCAGCCTTAATATCATAGTTGAGAGCGGCTTGGTAGTCGGCCTCGCTAATTTTATGGTTACGGTACATGAAGTAGAGGACGTCCTTCATCCGGCCAATCCCGGCTGATAAGTCGGTCTTAAGCTCCCCGTTTTGTTGGTAAGGGGTGTAATTGTAAGGGTCCTGCGGTAAGCCAACCAAGAAGGCTGCTTGAGCCAGGTTTACCTCGCTAGGCTTCTTACCAAAAATCCCTTCTGAAGCTTTCTCAATCCCGGCTACGTTATCCCCGTTATGGTCACGACCAAATGGTGACACGTTGAGATAGGCAGTGAGGATTTCATCCTTGCTGAAGAATTGCTCCAGACGGAGGGCCAAGAGAATTTCATTGGCTTTCCGGAAGAAGGTGACATCATTAGTTAAGAGACGTTGCTTGACCAATTGCTGGGTCAGGGTAGAACCACCGGTCCCGCTACCTGGTGACAAGACTTCCTGTAGGGTAGCCCGCAGAATTGCTTTAGGCACAACCCCCTTATGTTCATAGAAGGAGGAGTCCTCAGTCGATACCAGACCATTGACGATGTTAGGCGAGATATCAGATAGGCTAGTCACAGACCGAATGACATCGGCTTGGACGTTAGCAATCGGTGTCCCGTTAGCATAGTAAATGGTGGATTGCTGTTCCAACTTGTTAATCTTGGCAGCCATTTCTTCACGATTAGGCACCTTGGTGTCAGAGACTAGGTGGGCAAAGTAACCAGCCCCAGCCCCAGCAGCTAAGGAACCTAAGAGGAGGCCAATCAAGACGATATAGAGGGCAATGCGGCGAACTACATTGACTGCCACATTAAGACCTAAGAAAATCTTTTCTCTGGCAGTGTAGTTAGACAGGTCAATGACCTTAGCCTTGGATTTACCTTTTCCTTTGGCTTTACGACGTTTGCGTTCTGAATCTTGGCTAGCACCTAGTCCGGCAGCGGCCAAATCTAGGGCAGCGGGCGCTTGGTCATCAGATTCAGTTTCTGAATCTTGACTTTGAGCCCCTTCTTCTACATCATGGCTTAGGTCTGACTCAGTCTCGTTGGTATGAGCTTGGTCAAAGTAATCTGGGTCCAAACTAGCTTGCTTGCTAGTCTTAGCCGTCCAATCCAAGTCATAGTCGTCTAAACTTGAGTCTGAATCAGAATAGTCTGATTCATGCTGCTCTGAGGTCTCCCCAGCTAAGCTTGACTCTAGATCTGTTGGTTCAGATGTTTGAGGAATCAAGTTTTCTTGACTATCAACGAGTGACGGCGCTTCATAATCTGATTGCTGATCATGAGATTTTTCTTGATGAAGGTTAGCTTCAGCCTCAACTTCCTCTTGGGAACTTGTTGGCTCGATAGATAGATCGTCCACTTCTTGATCCAAGTGATTTGGCTCATCTGGATGGATTAAAGAAACGGGCACTTGTTCAGTTTCTGACTCAATTTCAAGTCTATCCTGAGATACTGCTTTAGGTTCTTGATAACTTGAGCCTCTAGCACTTTGTTCTAAGTGCCCAGCTTCTTGGCCTTGGCTTGAGTCATCTACAGCAGAGGTCTGATTTGGTACCTCAATAGGTGTAATGTCATCGAAAATGGACAAGAGCGAACTGAGTCGGGCACGACCTCGTGATGAAAGGTGAGGGCCTTCTTCTTGGCCTTGAGAGCTTTCCAGTGAATCTGCAGCCTGTGACGTATTGCTAGGCTCCAAGTCTGACTTGGAGTCATTTGAGTTAGTGACTGATTGAGTAGGGGCAGGGCTTTTCACTTCGCCCACTTGGTCTTCTTTAGGCTGATCTGAACTTGGTCTTAATAAGTCAGCATCTAAAGGTTGATAGACACGAGCCTCTTCTTTCTCGTCTGAGTCTGATTCTAACAAGCTCTTTTCCTGAGTTTGCTTAGCTCTTGCTTGCTCAAGATCCAGGTTACGGCGTCGTTCGCGTTCTTTTTGGATATCGGCAGGACTTGGCAGGGGTTGACTAGCCGCACTGTCTTGGTCGAGCTCAATGCGAGGTTGGTAAACGCGACTAGCAGGCTTAGAACTAGCAGAAGATTCTGCAGATAAGTCTGGCATGTCAACAGGTCCTGCTAGCCCTAGGTCTGTGCTAGCTTCTTCTTCTGGATTTTGGTCGTGATTATCTCGATTGGCAATGCCGGCAAAGAGCCGACGCCGACGAGGGCCTTTGTCAGAAGACTCGGATGAGCTTGAAGTCTCCGGGCTTAACTCGCTTTGCTGCACTAGTTCTGGCTTAGCTTTAGGCTCTGAAGGTTTAAGAACTTTCTTCTTCTTGGCTTTTTCCTTGGCAGGACTAACAGGGTCTTTTTCTGTTTCCTCTTGGAAAAGATGAGATTGGAAGTCCTGGTCGGACACTTGGTTAGTCTGCTTATAAGGGTTGGCTTCATCAATACTTGGATTGAAGTTAGAGAAGAAGTCACGGACGCGTTTGACAGAGCGATCGATGAACTCGGAAGATTGAGCCATGACGGTCTTTTCATCCGACTTAGGTTGGTAATGCCAACTATCTTGATCTTGTTGCCCCTGACTAGAAGTTGAGTCAGGTGTTTGACTGCTCTCTAGCAGGTCTTTGTTAGTTGAAGTAGATGCTTGATCATTACTTTCAGCGTTCGCTTGTCGAGCTTGTGCTTGTCTGCGGGAATAATCTTCGTAGAAATTATCCCAGCGTGATGGCTTAGAAGTTGCCTCGTTTGAAGGCGGGGTAGAATGACCCCTTGAATCCTCTTTATCAGGCTCGATGTCAAAAGAGACATCATAGTAATGCTGGTCCGATTGTTCGGACACTTTCTTCTTGTCATCGTCTAGTGTCATTCATTCACCTACTTTCCTTATGGGGTATGGCTCTTAAGCCGTTACTTGATCATTTAGGGATTCGCCTAAGGCATTGAGACGAGCTTCCCATTCTTGATTAGTCAATTTGTTTTCCGCAATGTAGCGGTTGCGTGGGTGGCGACGGCATTCTGGGCAGCAACCACGAACGTATTTGTCTTCATTTTCAACGCTTGTTAGGATACGACGGTTACATTCTGGGTTCCCACAGTTAACATAGCGTTCGCATGGGGTGCCATCGAACCAGTCTTTCCCGATTACAACAGGATCTACGTGGTTAATATCGACCGCAATTCGTTCGTCGAAGACGTACATCTTACCATCCCATAGTTCGCCTTTTACTTCAGGATCTTTACCATAAGTAGCAATCCCGCCATGAAGTTGGCCGACATCTTTATAACCTTCACGTACCATCCAACCGGAGAATTTCTCACAACGGACACCACCTGTACAGTAGACAACGACACGCTTGTCCATGAACTTTTCCTTGTTGTCGCGTACCCATTGTGGCAATTCGCGGAAATTGCGAATGTCAGGACGGATAGCTCCACGGAAGTGACCTAAGTCAAACTCATAGTCGTTACGTGTATCAAGGACAACGGTGTTTTCGTCTAGCAAAGCTTCCTTGAATTCTTGTGGTGACAAGTAAGCACCAGTAGTTTCCAATGGGTTGATATCATTATCGAAGTCGTTATCTTCTAAGCCCAAGTGAACGATTTCTTTTTTGTGACGAACGAACATCTTCTTGAAGGCTTGCTCTTCTTCTTCGTCAATCTTGAACCAGAGGTCTTCCATACCTGGTAGGGAGTGGACATAGTCCATATATTTTTGAGTAGTTTCGTAGTCACCTGAGACAGTCCCGTTAATCCCTTCGCTCGAAACGAGGATACGGCCCTTAAGGCCAATGGACTTACAGAAGGCCAAGTGGTCAGCTGTAAACTTCTCAGGGTTCTCGATGTTAACGTACTTGTAGTAAAGAAGTACGCGAATTGGTTTGGTCATAATTTACCTCCTTGTAGTTGCAAACTACATAAATTTATGGATAGTATCATTATACGGCAAAAAAGGCTTGAGGACAACTTTTGAGCCGGTTTTTGCGCTATCTGTAAGAAACTTGTAACCTCCCTACACAAGTGGCTCTAGTATGCCAAAAAAGCTGGCCAGACTAATTCTGGGCCAGCTTTTGGTTGAAGCGTTCTTGAAGATGATGTTTGTGATGGTGATAGGCTAGAAAGAGGGGAACGCATGCGCCTAGCCAGGCCAGAGGACTGGCAATAGCTGGGCCGACGAAGCCTAGATATTGGCTGAGAATCAGGGCAGCACTCATCCGCATGGTCAACTCCATAATACCGGCAATGGTCGGAATTAGGCTGTCGCCAAGCCCTTGCAAGGTATAGCGATAGATGAAGAGTAAAGCTAATAACCAGTAAGCAGGCGCCGAGCAGTAGAAGAAGACTTGACCATAGTGGGCCATTTCCAGCCCTTGGCTACCCTCTGCAAAGAGGGTAACAACCTGTGCTCCGGTCAGCGCTAGGATGACGCCAGACACTAGCGCAACACCGACAGATAAGAAGGTCATTTGGCGGACGCCTTGACGGATACGGTCAAATTGGGCGGCACCAAAGTTTTGGCCCACGTAAGTTGCCATGGCAATCCCAAAGGACATGAGCACTAAAATCACAATCTGTTCAATTTTAGATGCGGCGCCATAACTTGCGATAGCTAGAGGACCTAACTGATTGAGAGCCACCGTGACCGAAATGGAGCCAAGGGCAATAATAGAGGATTGGAAGGCCATTGGAAAGCCCATATTGAGGTGATAACGGATTTCTTCAGCTACTAACATGGCCTTTTGCCAGGAAACCTGCAGTAGTGGCCAACGGCGATGAATAGCCCAGAGGCAGAGGACAACCGAGACAGCTTGTGACAAGACTGTCGCGAAGCCAGCACCCGCAACCCCCATGCCCACGTTCACGATGAAAACATAGTCTAAGACGATATTGGTTAAGGCCGCGATGATGAGGAAGTAGAGGGGCGTCCGGCTATCACCCAAGGCCCGCATCATATTACTTAGTAAATTGTAAAGCATGGTGACAGTACAAGCGCTGAAGATAACGATGAGATAATCGTATGTATATTGAATGATTTCAGGTGGCGTCATCATGATTTCTAGAATTTGGCGGAGGAAGAAGGTAGACAGGAAGGTTAAGGCCATGGAGACGCAGAGCGCGATGGTCCAAGCAATAGTGACCGAACGTCTTACCTTATGGAAATCCCTAGCACCAAAAGCTTGAGCCAGAGGGATTGTTAAACCTGCCGTCAGCCCTTGAGCGAAGCCCAGAATCAGGAACATGACGCTAGAAGAAGCTGAAATCCCGGCTAGGGCATCTCGCCCCATGGTGCGTCCAACAATAAAGGTGTCGACCATATTATAGACAAGCTGGAAAATATTACCTATTAGGAGCGGAATGGAGAAGTTAATAATGCGTTTGAGGGGGGACCCAGTGGTCATATTATGCATAAGTGACTCCTTTATAGTCAGAATGAATACTCTGAGTATAAAGGAGTCACTTAGCAAAATCAAGTAGCTTTGGCGCTATTTCAAACAGGAATTTAGTCATCCCACTGAACGGTATAGTAGTCAGCATCTTTGGCTTGAATCAGGGGAAAATTGGTCCGGTAAATAGAGCCGTCTTGGTCTTGCTCGAGGTACATAACAAAACCATTAGGGTAGAGGGACAGAATCTTGGAATAGACATGGTCCTGGTCAATAATGACGGTTTTGATTTCTTGGTCGCTAGCGAACCAGTCCGTCACTAAGTGGAAATAGGAACCGATGGAGACTTTGGTTTCATAAACAAGGGTCGTAATAATGGATTGATTCATGGTTAACGCTCCTCTTTTTATAAGCTATTTCTATTATAACAAGGAAATGGGGGCGGTTTCAAACAAAAATTCGAAACTATCTTACAAATTCTTGTCGGATTGGGAAATTTTTGACTTATAAGCTATAAAAAGCGCGCCAAACGTGCTATAATAAGAATTAGAAACGGTTTCATTCAGAAAGGGTGGGTCGTATGAGAGTCAAAGTCACTAAGTCAGAGCGTGAGCTCATAGAACGTGAGCTGAGACGGGGGACCACTAAGTCTCGGATAGCCTCCCTCTTGCATGTCAATTTCGAGACGGGTTGCCAAATGATTCAGCGAGTCCGTGAACAGATTCGGCCTGAGATTGGTGACCAGATACGCTTTACCTTCCGGCAGGTCCATATGCGGGGGACCATCCGTAAACTTCTGACCAACAGCGCTGTTGTCGACATCGATTGGCTCCGGTCAGATCCGACCATGAAGGATATTTGTACTAGCCGCACCATCGTCAATTTCAAGGATATTGTCGCCTACATCAACTGTGAGCATCTCATTCAAGATGATGAGGAAGGGGAAGAGCCCCTAAGTCCTGCTGCTCAACAAGGGATTTAAGCACACAGCGTCTAACATAAGAGCCTCCTATCACGTGTTTGCGATAGGAGGCTCTTGGTCTGAAGACTATTGTTCTTGGTAGATTAATTGATAGAGCTCAGCCGCGACAGTTTGATAAGTCTGGCGATGCTTAGCATCTGGTACTAGATCGTAGGGAGTCGGTAGGTCATTTTCCGTTAAGAAAAGCTGGAACCACTCCTTGGCTGAACCGAAGGCTTCTTCAAAATAGGGGTAAACGGTTAAGGCCTGAAGGACAAACTGCTGGGAAAACTCAATCATGAGATGAGGATTGAATTGTTCGCAGTAGTCCTCAATCACCTGAAGACCAGCTACATAAGATGGTTGGTGACGGTAATCCTGGAGTTTGGCTACTGTCAAGTCATGTACTTGGCCAAACCAGTTGTAGGTTACTTTACCTGGATAGTTCTGATAGAGTAGGAAATGTAAGACGTCACTCTTGATATATTGAGGTAGGTCTGAATGAGTCAGAATGGCCTTAAAGAAAGGCAAGGCCTTGTCTAAAGGCAGGTCGTAGGTATATTTAAGGAAACTGAGTAACTCAAAGCCTTGGCCGTCATAGATTTGATTGATAAAAGTCTCAATGGCTTCCTGACCTTGATCCAGGGCTTGCTCCAAGCGCCGGGCTAAGCGCTGGGTATGATTGAGTTGATGAATGAATGGTAAGAGGTCTTCATTGTCCCATCCAGCTGCTTGGAAGCGTGCTTGAAGCTGATAGAGTCGCAAGAGGGCAGCGTCTAAGTCGTAAAGGAGAGACAGACTAGCTCCATATAAGAGGAGAACATTCCAATCATTAACGGCTTCTATATCAGGGAAATAAGTTTGCCAACAGTTCAAAAGGTCAGCTTTTTGTCCCCGAGCAATATATAATTTAATCAGTTCCTCGAAGACATGAACCTGAGGATCCGTCTCGTAACTCTTGATAAGCAATTCTTGTGCACGGCCAAAGTCATGGACCTTGAGGGCACTGAGTGCTTTGCGATAATATTGGTCCGCATGGGTCGGAAATTCAATTACATCACTCATTTTGCCACCTCTTTCTTGTCAATACTTAAATCCGTGCTATACTAGTTATATTATAGCACAATACATTAATAGTTTGTAGACAAATAACCGATAAGGAGCGAAAAAATGCTGAAGGTTTATACGGATGCTGCCTTTGCCTATAAAAATCAATCGGCCGGCCTAGCCATTCGGATTCTGGCGCCTAATCAACTCTATGAACAAGTTGTTTTCCTCCAAGAGTTGGCCGACAATCACCAAGCAGAATTTTTGGCCATCCTTCACGCCTTAGACTGGTTGATAGAATTGGGCCTGACCCAGGACTTTATCTGGTTACATGCAGATAGTCAAGTGGCCATTCGAGCCATTGAAAAGTCTTATATTAAGGATTCACGTTACGCCCCTATCTTGGATCATATCCTAAATCGACTGGATCACTTTCCCAATCTCTATGTCAAATGGATAGCTGAAAAGGAAAATCAGGCGGCCGACCAGTTAGCAAAATCGAGCCTTAATAAGGCAGTTAGCTGGAAACGGACATCGCTTCGCTAGCCAAGTTGGCTTTTGCGTGGCATAATAGAGATAGTTAATCAAGGTCTGGATCTCAGATTTATGAGGCTAGATTATGTGACTAAAAGTGCACAATTCACTAGGGTGCGAACGTATATTCGCTAGCATTCTTAGGCATTTCGTGGCATAATAAATTGAATAGACTTCTCTATTTAAGATAGAATCATTAATTCTTCTGAGAAAGAAGCAATCATTGATGGAGGTAGATGAGCGATATGGCAGAAAAAAATTTAACCGCTAAAGATATTTTACAAAAAGAATTTACCCGCGATTTTCGTGGTTATAAAGCATCTGAAGTAGATGAGTATTTGGATAGCATTATCCGTGACTACGATTCTTACCAAAAAGATGTGGCGACTTTGAAGAATGAAAATGAGCGCCTAATCAGCAAAATTGACGAATTGACCAAGCAACTTGCTTTGGCTAAGAAGAACAACGTGCCAACCTCACCAGGCTCTGGTGTTACTAACTTCGATATCCTCAAGCGTCTCTCTAACTTAGAGAAGCATGTCTTCGGGTCTAAGATTGGTAGCACAGACAACACCATGTCTTATTCAGACCTGACACGTTTCCAATAAAAGAACCTCAAGTAGATTTTAGGTAATCGCGGCTAGCGATAGTTGAGGAAAGTCCATGCTCGCACAGGCTGAGATGCCTGTAGTGTTCGTGCTTAGCGAAACCATAAGCTAAGGTAGTGCCTAGCGCTAACGGCAGGCAAAAGGTCTAAGGCTTCGGCTATGACTGAGTAACCTCTAAGGTGCCACAGAGACGAGGCTGGTTGGAAACAACTAGCGTGGAACGCGGTAAACCCCTCGAGCGAGCAACCCAAATAGTGACCTAGTTTCTAGGTATACTGGTCGGGGCACTTTTCCTAGGGAAATGAACCGATGGAAGAGGCGGGTCACCTAGTGGCCGGCAGACAGATGATTACCCCACTTAAGGTGTATCGCCTATTTCCCTTAAGTGACAGAACATGGCTTATCGAAATTTACTTAATAGGCTTTTGCTTAATACAACAAAGGCGCTTCTCCCTCTCTGGTGAGGAGGGCCTTTTTTCTAAGGGCAGGAGTGTCTTGCCCACAACGACAAAATAAAGATGAGGAGCCCCTGATGAAAAACTATAACTTATTGGCTACCGTTGCCGCCGGCATTGAGTCCGTGACGGCCCAAGAATTAAAGCAGCTAGGCTATCAAGTGCAGACGGAGAATGGGCGCGTGCGCTTCACAGGGAATGTCCAGGATATTGCTAAGACCAACCTATGGCTAAGAACGGCTGACCGTATTAAGATTGAATTTGCTAGTTTCCAGGCCAAGACCTTTGAAGCCCTCTATGATTTGACTTACGCCTTGCCATGGGAAGATATTTTGCCTTTGGATGCCAATTTTCCTGTGTCCGGCAAATCCGTCAAGTCCCAGTTACATAGCGTACCTAACTGTCAGAAAATCGTCAAAAAGGCTATTGCTAGTCGCCTCATGTCCTACTACCATCGTCGGACCAATTTGCCTGAGACAGGGGCAGTCTATCCTATCGAAGTCTCTCTGGTCAAAGACCAAGTCAGCCTAACCCTGGATACTTCTGGCACTTCCTTATTCAAGCGTGGCTACCGGGTAGAAAAAGGGGCAGCGCCACTCAAAGAGAACATGGCAGCTGCCTTAGTCATGTTAACGACTTGGTATCCTGACCGACCACTCTACGACCCATGTTGTGGTTCGGGAACCATTGCCATTGAGGCAGCCTTGATTGGTCGCAATACTGCGCCAGGCCTTAAGCGAGAATTTGCGGCAGAGCATTGGACTAGCTTAGATCCAAATTGCCAAGTTTGGCAGCAGGCGCGCCAGGAAGCCCAAGCTCAAGCCAAACCAGATGTCATGATGGACATTGAAGCCTGCGACATTGACCACCGTATGGTTGAAATTGCTAAGGCCAATGCTCAAGAAGCTGGAGTAGCAGATACGATTTCCTTCAAGCAAATGCAACTTAAAGACTACCGTCCTAAGGTTGACTACGGTATTTTGATTGCCAATCCGCCATATGGTGACCGGATGTTGACGGAAGAGCAGGTTCACACCCTCTATGCAGACATGGGCAAGCTCTATAGCCAAATGCCGACCTGGAGTAAGTATATTCTAACCAGTGACGAAGCTTTCGAGACCTACTATGGAGCCAAGGCAACTAAGAAACGCAAGCTCTATAATGGCGCCCTCAAGGTAGATTATTACCAATATTGGGGTGAGCGGAAACCCCGTCAAGCAAGCCATGATAAGTAGATATTAATAGCAAAAAATCCCTCAGCAGATTCTGCTGAGGGATTTAGTCTGTTATGGAGATGAGGGGAATCGAACCCCTGTCCAAGTATCTCGCCACAATCGAGTCTACGTCAATAGTCTAGCTATTTGATTTAGCGCAGAGACCGCCACTAGACGGGCTGTCATCCTTGCGAGTCTGATTATCTCTTCGTGATTTAACAGACGGATAAATCACGCGTATCCCACTTAAATAAAACCAGCTACTAGCACATGGGCGATGTTAGGCTGATTTTCCGCTGCAGGTTATTAAGCTGCTAAAGCGAAAGAGTTGTTTTGGTTGTTTGCAGTTATATTTAACTGTAGCGTTTTAAGGCGGACGCAACCCTCCTGACGCATCAAAAGCTCGAACAATACCTGTCGAAACCGTGACATCCCCTAAAGGATAGCTCGATTCTATCAATAAAGGGCTAAATTGTCAATTAATCAGCTTGGGAGCCAGGTTTAAGGGATTGACTTTTGCCCCTATAATCTTTAAGCTAATAGGGTAAATAATTTTTTAGGAGGTCACCCCATGACTAAGAAATATCATGTGGCCATCTGCGGTGCGTCTGGTGTTGTTGGACGTAAAATGCTGCAAGTATTACACGAACGAAACTTTCCATTTGAGACTTTAACCTTGTTCGCTTCCAAGCGTTCAGCTGGTAAAACCATTAGCTATGCTGGTAAGGACTATGTCATTCAAGAATTAACGGAAGAGGCTCTTCAAGCGCCGATTGAGATTGCCTTGTTCTCAGCTGGGGGCGAGACTTCTAAGCATTTTGGGCCAATTGCGGCTAGTCGTGGTATCTACGTAATTGACAATTCCAGTGCTTGGCGTATGGATCCTAAGATTCCATTAGTGGTGCCAGAAGTTAACGGTGATGTCTTAAAGGCGGAAGACCATCTGATTGCCAATCCTAACTGCTCGACTATTCAGTCAGTCGTGCCATTAGCTGTTCTACAACCATACGGCTTGAAGCGCGTCATCTACAATACCTATCAAGCAGTATCAGGGGCAGGTCAAGCCGGTATTAATGACTTAGAAAATCATACGACTGAAAAATTCCCTTATTCAATCAATAAAAATGTCTTGCCACATATTGATGTCTTCACTGAGTCTGGCTATACCAAGGAAGAAATCAAGATGATTGAAGAAACTCGGAAAATTCTACGTATGCCAGACTTACGTGTAACAGCTACTACAGTTCGAGTTCCAATCAAACACTCTCATGCTGTCTCTATTAACGTTGAATTGGAACGAGACTTTGACTTAGCAGACATTCGTCAAGCCTTCCAAGAAGCAGAGGGGATTATCCTCTTGGATGATCCTGCTAACCTTAAGTATCCACTTCAGTCAGAAGTGGAAGACCATGATGAGGTTTATGTTGGACGAATTCGTCGTGACGAGTCAGTTCCTTATGGCCTCAATATTTGGGTAGTAGCTGACAACATCCGCAAAGGAGCGGCCACTAACACCATTCAAATCGCAGAACAACTCATCAAAGACGGTATTCTCTAAGGAGAGACTAGGCGCCCAAGCGGCGCCTTTTTATATTATTAGTAAAGTGTTTGGTTGATAGTACTAATTAGGATAAGTCCCTCTCGAAGTATTCTTGTCTTAATTAATGCCTCGAACTAATTAAGACAAGTCCGTTTGTTTAATGTTCTTTTTAATGAATTGTTTTCACTATAAATTGATTAAGGATGGCTAAAGGCTTTCGTAATAGGGGTTTTAAGAGATTTGTTAGGACTATTTGGCCATGCCTAGGGATTGACAGACGGCCTATAAAACCGTATGATAGAGGGTGTGGTTGACACATTATTTATTTTGAAATCATCAAAAAATTTGAAATGAATAACGATAATAATGAATAGATTAATAGGAGGTGATACGATGGACCTATTGCAGCTCACCTTCGCAGTAATCGTTGCTTTAATTATCGGGGTAGTGATCGGCTATATTTTCAAGAAGAAAAGCGATGAAAAGCACATCGGAAATGCTAAGGCAAATGCAGAATCCATTGTTGATGCGGCTATTGCACAGGCTAAGACCCTCAAGCGGGAAGCCTTGTTCGAAGCCAAAGAAGAAAATCTCAAGTACCGTAATGAATTAGAACAAGAACTGAAGGAACGCCGGACCGAAGTAACTGGAATGGAAAAACGTCTCCTTCAACGGGAAGAGACCTTGGACCAAAAGAGTCTGATTTTAGACAAACGTGAACTCAACCTTGAGAGTAAGGAACAAGACTATCAAAAACGTCAAAAGACCTTGACCCAACAGGAAGAGAAGGTTCAAGAATTGGTCGTTGCCCAACAAAGTGAATTAGAACGGGTGGCAACCCTATCGCGTCAAGAGGCGCAAAACATCATTATGACTGAGACAGAGCAAGCTTTGTCCCAAGAAATTGCAGTCATGATTCGGAATGCAGAGCAAAAAGCTAAAGATGAAGCTGATCGCAATGCCAAAAACATTATCTTACAAGCCATTCAACGGAGTGCTCCGGACATTGTATCTGAGAATACAGTGACCGTAGTACACTTACCAAGCGATGACATGAAAGGTCGGATTATTGGGCGTGAAGGCCGCAATATCCGTACTTTGGAAAGCTTAACCGGGATTGATTTAATTATCGATGACACGCCAGAAGCAGTCGTATTAAGCGGTTTTGATCCAATTCGACGTCAAATTGCTAAGTTGGCCCTAGAAAAACTGATTCAGGACGGCCGGATTCATCCAGCGCGTATTGAAGAAATGGTGGACCGGGCGCGTCGCGAGATTGACGAGAAAATCCGTGAAATCGGGGAGCAAGCGACCTTTGATGTGGGGATTCATTCTCTCCATCCTGATTTAATTAAGATTATTGGTCGTCTATCCTTTAGAACTAGTTATGGGCAGAACGTCTTGAACCATAGTATTGAAGTTGCCAAACTTGCTGGCGTTATGGCTGGTGAGTTAGGTGAAGATGTGGCTCTAGCCAAACGTGCAGGTCTCCTGCATGATATTGGTAAGGCGCTTGACCATGAGATTGAAGGCTCACACGTTGAAATCGGGGCAGAGATTGCCAAGAAATATAACGAGCCAGAAGTCGTAGTGAATGCTATTGCTTCCCACCATGGTGATACTGATCCAACTTCAACCATTGCTATCTTGGTAGCTGCGGCCGACGCCTTATCAGCAGCGCGTCCAGGTGCTCGCAGTGAATCCTTGGAAAGCTACATCCGCCGTCTGGAAAAATTAGAAGAAATTTCTAATAGCTTCCCAGGCGTGGCTAATAGTTTTGCTATTCAAGCTGGGCGTGAAGTCCGTGTCATGGTTCGTCCAAATGAAGTCAATGACGCTGGCGCCTCACGAATCGCTCGTGATATCCGCAACCGGATTGAAGCAGAAATGAACTACCCAGGCAATATTAAAGTAACCGTTATTCGCGAAACGCGCGCGGTTGAATACGCCAAATAATTGATGGAGAGGTTGGAACTTGTTCCAATCTCTCTTTTTGTGTATTTTTGGGGGAGGTTGCGAGTTGAGTTTGATGGCGCTTACTCTGATGCAGGGTTTCTAAATTTCATTTAAGACCCTCGGGTTACTCTTAGGTCAAACAAATCGGACTTTCCTTTATATTTTGACCTTTTTGTGTTAAAATGTAGAAGAAAAAAAGGAGGCGATGAGGTGGTTCGTTACGGACAAATAGTCAAGGCCCGCATCAGTGACAAAAATGAGCGTCACTTTTTCGCACAATATGAAGGTGAGACCTTCACCGTTCTACCGGGGCAGATAGATATACAAAAGTACCAAGTTGGTGACCAGATTGAAGGCCTTATCTATGAAACCAAGGCCCGCAAGAAAGTAATTCAAGTTGACTTGCCAACTATCCGACCTGAAATCTATGGTTGGGGCAGTGTGGTCAGCACCCGTAAGGATTTAGGCGTCTTTGTTGATATTGGCTTGCAGGATAAGGAAGTAGTCGTATCCTTGGATGACCTACCCCTTAATACAGCTCTCTGGCCTAAGAAGGGTGACCGGCTTTTCCTAACTTATCAAGTGGATGCTAAGAATCGTTTCTGGGGCAAGTTGATTGAACCTGAAGCTATGCAAGCCTATTTTAAGCGTGCAGCTCGTGCTATGAAGAATCTCAATGTCACAGCTACCGTTTATAAGGTTAAGTTAGCGGGTTCACTTTGCATTACAGACGGTGGACACTCGGCTTTCTTACATGAAAGTGAGACTCTTGATACTCCACGTCTCGGACAAGTCTTGCAAGCTCGTATTATCGGCGTGCGTGAAGATGGTGGCCTTAATTTGTCGGTTAAACCACGAGCTTATGAAGCCTTGGATGATGATGCCGGTATGATTCAAGCCATCTTAAGAAAAGCACCCGGACATTATTTGCCACTGTATGATAAGTCAGATCCAGCGACTATCCAGGCTCAGCTTGGTATTTCTAAGGCCCAGTTCAAACGTGCCGTTGGGACTCTAATGAAACAGGGACTTATTCGTCAAGTCAAAGGAGATGGACTCTATCTGACGCAAGTCCAAGACTCAAGCTCAGAGACTGATTCATTAGGCAATGACTATGAAATTTAGCCAATCCGTCCAGGATTTTGAACGTTATCTGCTCCTAGATATGAACCGGTCCGCCAATACCATACAGAGTTATGGGCGTGATTTGGCCAAGTTCCAAGCCTATCTGACAGAGCAGGGGATTGACAAGGTAGAGGCGATTGATGAGGTCACGGTGCGAGCCTTTCTGGCAAAACTCAGCCAAGATGCCTATGCGGCTTCCTCAACTAGTCGCATGCTATCCAGTTTGAAGCAATTTTTCCTCTTTTTACGCAAAGAGGGCATTCTGGAAACAAATCCCATGTCTTTGGTCCATCGGCCCAAACAAGGGAGACATCTCCCTAAAGTCCTAACGGCTTCGGAGATTGAAGCCTTGCTTCAAGCGCCCGACACTAGTAGCCCGCATGGTTTGCGTGATCGGGCTATCTTTGAACTCATGTATGCCACTGGTTTGCGGGTAACAGAGTTGGTTCAGCTTAAATTAGAAGATTTGCACTTAGAATTAGGTTTTATTCAGACTCTAGGGAAGGGGGACAAGGAGCGTCTGGTCCCCCTAATTGATGAAGCCATTGAATGGCTAGAGGCCTACCTGGAGCAGGTCCGTCCTAGTTTCCTAAGATTAGCTGGCTCTGCCAGTCCGCAAGAAGTCTTTTTGACAGAACGGGGCAAGGCCTTCACCCGTCAAGGAATCTGGAAAAATCTCAATAAGTATGTGGCTTTAGCTGGTATTAAACAAACCGTCTCACCTCATATGTTGCGTCATTCTTTCGCAACTCATCTGCTAGAAAATGGTGCTGATTTGCGTATGGTTCAGGAACTACTGGGCCATGCGGATATTTCAACGACACAGATTTATACCCATATCAGCACCCAACGTTTGCAGGAAGTCTATCGTAAGTACTTCCCGCGCGCGTAACTTGTCATCCTCCGACTGGAGAGGTGGCCTAATAATCAAGACGGTCATTCACTGACCGTCTAGGAAAAGAGGAAAAAGTATGAAATTCAAACGTATTCATTTAATTGTCTTAGATTCTGTTGGGATTGGTGAAGCTCCAGATGCTGCAGACTTCAATGATTTAGGGAGCCATACCCTAGGCCATATTGCAGAAGTTGCGGGTCTAAAGGTTCCTCATATGGCGGAGCTAGGTTTGGCGAACATTGAGCCCCTAGCTGGCCTAACACCTGTGGCATCCTCCAAGGGTTACTGGACTAAGTTAGAAGAAGTGTCAGCTGGTAAGGACACTATGACCGGTCACTGGGAAATCATGGGGCTAAAAATTGAAACACCATTCCGCGTCTTTCCAGATGGATTCCCAGATGAATTAATTGAACGTATTGAAGCCTTTTCTGGTCGTAAGGTGGTCTGCAATGCCCCAGCTTCTGGTACTGAAGTGCTTGACCAATATGGGGAACATCAAATGAAGACAGGGGACCTAATTGTTTATACCTCTGCAGACTCTGTCTTACAAATTGCCGCCCATGAAGACATTATTCCATTAGAAGAACTTTACCGCATCTGTGAGTATGCCCGTGAGATTACCTTAGAAGATCCCTACATGTTGGGACGTATTATTGCGCGCCCATACATTGGGACCCCTGGCAACTGGACTCGTACTGCCAACCGTCATGACTATGCCTTAAGTCCTTTTGCAGATACAACGCTGGACTTCTTGAAGGCAGGCGGCTATGATGTGATTTCCATTGGGAAAATCAACGATATCTTCAACACTAAGGGGATTACGGATGCCGTTCGGACCAAGTCTAACATGGACGGGGTAGATCAACTGCTTAAGATTATGGACCGTGACTTCACTGGTTTGTCCTTCACTAACTTAGTGGACTTCGACGCCATTTACGGTCACCGTCGTAACACAGAAGGTTATGCCCAAGCCTTAGAAGATTTTGACAACCGTTTGCCAGAAATCTATAGCAAGCTGCGTCAAGATGATTTGCTCTTGATTACTGCTGACCACGGCAACGATCCAACCTATAGCGGGACTGACCACACCCGTGAATATGTGCCTATTCTGGCCTATAGCCCATCCTTCAAGCAACCTGGTGAGCTCAAGGCGCGTTACTATAGCGATATCGCAGCCACCATTTCCGATAACTTCGGTGTTGCCAAGACTGAACAAGGTTCTTCATTCTTAAGCCAATTAAATTAGGGCATAGTCAGTAAGGAGGAAAATAAATGTTTACAGAAACCATTCAATACTTACAAGACCAGGGTTTAACTCATCCACAAGTTGGTTTAATCCTAGGTAGTGGCCTTGGAGAGCTTGCTGAAGATGTGGAAAATGCTATCCGCATTCCATATGAAAATATTCCTAATTTTCCAGTCTCTACAGTTGCTGGCCATGCTGGTCAATTAGTTTATGGGGACTTGGCAGGTAAAAAAGTCTTGATTTTACAGGGCCGTTTCCATTATTATGAAGGTTATGATTTGAACACTGTGACTTACCCAGTTCGTATCTTCAAGGAACTTGGGGTAGAAACTGTGATTGTAACCAATGCGGCAGGTGGGATTAACACTTCTTTCCAACCAGGGGACTTAATGATTATCACGGACCACATTAACCTAGCGGGTAATAACCCACTGATTGGGGCTAACTTAGATGCTCATGGCCCACGTTTTGTGGACTTAACAGAGACCTATAGCTTGCGCGGTCAAGCCATCTTACGTCAAGCTGCTGCCAAAGAAGGAATTCATCTCCAACAAGGGGTCTACACTTGGGTTACCGGGCCGTCTTATGAGACGCCTGCTGAAATTCGCTACATGCGGACCATTGGTGGTGATGCAGTTGGAATGTCAACCGTGCCAGAAGCCATTGTGGCTAAACATTGTGGTATGGAAGTCTTAGGGATTTCATGCATTACCAACTTAGCAAGTGGCATGCAGTCTAGCCTCAACCATGAGGAAGTCATGGAAATCTCTGCTAAGGTAAAACCACGCTTTAAGAACTTAATTAAAAATACCCTAGCTTTACTTTAAGCGACTTGCCAGATTGCTAGGGAAGAAAGGAGTACGCCGTGCTCATTAAATCTAAAAATAAAAATGAAAAGATTATTCTCGGCCTGCTGTCCTATACCTTAGAGGAAGGGCAGCACCAAACCGACCTCTTGCAGTCGATTTTGGAAACCTACCGGCAATCTGATAGCAAGGAAATCTATCTCTATCGAGAGCAAGACCAAGATAATTTCATTGGCTTAGTTGGGGTTGAAACCTTTCAATCGCCTGGCAACGAGTCAGAACATCCAGAGTCAGTCGTTATTGACCGTATTGCCCTCTTACCATCATTCCGCAATGAGTCTGTAGGTTATCAGATTTTCTGTGAACTTAAGGAGCGTTATCCTAATAGCGCCTTCTTAGGGTCTCGTCTGACCTCAGAACTTCTTGTCAAATGGAGCAGTCGTTATGCCCAAGAACACCAAGAATCTTAAAGGTCATCAGGGGCAAGATAGCTCCGTGACCAAGGACAAGCAGCAGCTCAAGCTCCAATTGGCCTCTTTTCAGGGGCCCTTTGACTTGTTACTGCACTTAATTAAACAGATGAAAGTGGATATTAATGATATCCCCATGGCCGAAATTACTAGTCAGTACTTGGCTTATCTTCACTCTATGCAAGAGCTAGAGTTGGACCAAGCTGGTGATTACTTAGTGATGGCGGCCACGCTCTTGGAAATCAAGAGTCGTCTGCTCCTACCTATCGAGCCGGATGCTGAATTGGATGGCGACTATGAGCCTGGTGATCCACGTCAAGTGTTGGTGCAACAACTGCTCTTGTATCAACAATTTCAAGATGTGTCCTCACTACTAGAAATGCGCCAAGAAGCTCGTGCAGCCCTCTTTTCTAAGCAAGCAGATGACTTGTCGGACTACCAGGACCAAATCCCGCTACAAGAAGGGGAAATTAGCCTGGATCAACTGGTGGCGCGTATGCAAGATGTCTTAGCCCGCCAACTAGCTCGTCAGCCTTTAGAACGCCAAATTCATCATGATCCTTTGACAGTGGAGCAGAAGATGGATGATATTTTGGCGCGTTTGGAGCGATTAGAGCGGCAAGAACGCTTGTCTTTTGAGCAGTTGATTGACAAGGCCAGTCGCCCAGAAATTATCACGACCTTTATGGCGCTTCTGGAGCTAGTACGTAAGCAGTTCATTGTTTTCTACCAGGCTGAGGCCTTGGCACCAATTGAAATTGAAAAAATAGACGGAGTCGAATAGATGGAATTAATTACCCGCCTGCATGGCATTATATTTGTAACAGGAATTGAAGGTGTCAGTCGTAAAGATTTGGCGGCTAGCCTTCAGGTGCCCTTAAGTCAAGTGACAGATGCCTTGCAACAATTACAATTGAATTTACAGGAAGATCCGCTATCACCGGTAGAACTGGTTAATTACAATGATCAGTACCGTCTGGTGACTAAGGCAGAATTGGCGCCTGATGTGGAGGCTTATGCTCACTCACCCTTTACCCAGAAGCTCAGTCGCGCTGCCGTTGAGACGCTAGCCATTGTAGCCTATCGTCAGCCGATTACCCGTATGGGGATTGATGAGATTCGTGGCGTATCCAGTATCACCATGCTACAAAAGTTGCTTGCTCGCGACTTGATTCGTGAAGTGGGTCGGCTTGAAGCGCCCGGGCGTCCAGTCCTCTACGGGGTGACGGATTACTTTATGGACTATTTCGGTCTCAAGTCTTTGGAAGATTTACCAAATATTGAGCCACTTAACCTCAATGATGAGGTCACTTCGGATGAATTATTTAATACCAAGCAATGGCAGATTAGTCTAGATGACGAAGTGTCTTATCAGGATGTGCCATTCCTTGATTCCGATTTAGAAGAAGGGGAGGAGGATTAGATGGATCGTTTGCAGAAAGTGATGGCTCATGCAGGAATTGCTAGTCGTCGTAAATGCGAAAGCTTGATTACGGAAGGTCGGGTTAGCGTTAATGGCCAGACAGTGCGTGAATTAGGAACTCAGGTATCCAGTAAGGACCGTATAGAAGTAGATGGCGTTCCAATCTATCGAGAAGAACCCCGCTATATTCTGATTAATAAGCCAAGACATGTCATAAGTGCCGTGTCCGATGACAAGAACCGTCAGGTCATTCTAGACTACATTCAAGGCATTGAAGAGCGAATTTATCCGGTCGGACGTTTGGACTATGATACGACTGGGCTTCTGCTCTTGACCAACGATGGGGCATTTGCTAATCAACTCATGCATCCGCGCCACCAAATTGATAAGGTCTATGTAGCCAAAGTCAAAGGGATTCCATCTGAAAAGTCACTTGCTCGACTTGAAGCGGGTATTGTGTTAGATGGTAAGAAAACAGCCAAAGCCAAGGCTCAGCTCTTAAGCCAGAATCTGGATAACCAGACGGCAATTGTAGAGCTGACCATTCGTGAAGGTTGGAATCATCAAGTTAAGCGTATGTTTGAAGCGGTGGGGCACCCAGTCAACAAACTCAAGCGGGAACGCTATGCTTTTCTGACGCTAGGCAAGCTCTTGCCAGGAGAATGGCGAGAGTTAACCGCTCATGAAGTCAATAAGCTTAAGCAAATGAGTCAGAGCGAGGGACAAGCCGGTCAAGAAGCAAGGAAAGCTAAACCTAAGCGTATAATGGGGCGTCCAACTGGTCAAAAGCCTTCTCGCAAATCATCTGCGTCTAGCTCAGCCCGTAAGGCTAGAAAAGGGCAGTCCAAGCCCAAACCTGCCAGAAATTTTTAATAAGAAGATGCCCGGCTAGGCAAGTCGGGCATCTTGTGCTATAATGAAGGTATCAATCGAATAATACAATTAGTCTTCAGGGCAGGGTGAAATTCCCGACCGGTGGTAAAGTCCACGAGCCTGGTACCTTAGGGTCTAGGTTGAACTGGTGAAATTCCAGTACCGACAGTAAAGTCTGGATGGGAGAAGTAAGCTAATTAACAGATAGATTCACAGGGTTTATTTGTCTTTGCTGCGTTTACTTTCCCAAGTAAGCGTATTTTTTTGGCTTCTAGAAGACGAATAAAAGGAGGAATATCTATGAAAAACATGCGATTGACACGTCAAGTATTACTGGCTATTTTAGGAGCCTGGGCAGTGGTTTTCCGACTGCTCGATTTTCCTTTGTTGCCATCGGCACCATTTCTTAAGTTCGACTTTAGTGATGTGCCAGTCTTCATTGGGCTCTTGATTAATGGACCAATTGGGGCTGCAGTGGTAGCTTTCATCCGCGATTTCATTGAATACCTACGTAAGGGAGGAGAAGCAGGGATTCCGCTAGGGGTTAGCATGAGTTTCATTGGCACCATGACCATGATGTTGATGCTACATTTTTACCTGCGTCGCAACAAGGGCACATGGCAACTTAAGCAGATTGTGCTCACATGTGCCAGCTTGGCTGTTAGCTTGACTATTATTATGAGCTTGCTCAATTATTTCATTGCGCTCCCTATTTATGTAGAGGTCATGCATTGGCCAATCAAAAATATGGTAGAAATGGTCTTAGTAGCCATTGTGCCATTTAACTTACTTAAGGGAGCTATCTTAGGGATTCTCTTGTCCTTGGTTTACAACCAATTAAAGGCATATCTGATTAAGAGGGGCTTCATACTAGTAAACTACCAATAAGAAGGAAAATGACCGGGACTAGTCCCGGTCATTATTTATGTGCTTATACTTAGTGTGAAGTGGCAGAGGTATCGTCTACTTCCTCAATCGCTCGAGTCGGACAATCAAAGATGGCAGACCGTGCTAAAAGCTGTGCTTGCTCAGTGGCATCTTCTTGCACAAAGGCAATTCCATCGTCTTCACAATCAAAGACTTGTGGAAAATTGAGATAACACTTACCGCAAGCAATGCATTTTTCCGATTGAACAATTAACTTAGACATACAAAAACCTCCTTTTATATTACAGAAATGTTACAGAGCCTTATCAAATTCATATAAAAGCGTTTACTTCCACCGTATTTTTAGCACAGGTCGCTTAGAATATGGTACTATAAACTAGTAAATACTAATATGTGCAACATGTGCCCTTTATGGATCTAGTCACATTGTATCATATTTTAGGAGGAATTTTGATGTCTGAAGAACAAAAATCAAATTTCGATCAAGAAAATTTGAATGAATCATCAAATCAATCATCGGAAACGTCAGGCAAGTTTAGAATGCCATGGAACAACAAATTTGGCGAAGACGAAAACTTAAAAAATCGACAATACTCTCGGACGGCTCGTAACCAGCCAGAACGTGAGGCAACTACCTTATCCAAGGTCTTGCTCTTTATGGTTATCTGCGTATGTATCGTACCATTCATCCTTTTCTTCTGGGTCAATGCGTCACGTCCACAGAATCCATCACCACGGACGGCTTCACAAGTTTCTATCTCTCGGGCTGAAAGTTCAAGTGCAAGCTCTAGCAGTGCTAGCGAATCTAGCTCAGCTGTAGCCTCAGCTTCAAGTCTTGAATCCAAAGCAAGTGAATCTGGCCATGGTTTGAATAACCAGCAAGGTGAGCAACCTAACCAAAATCAACAAGGTCAACAACAAGGCCAAAACCAGCAAGGTCAACAACAGGGTCAAAACCAACAAGGTCAGCAACAGCAAAACCAAGGTGGTACGACTTATGTGGTACAAGCAGGGGATTCTTGGTATCGAATTGCAGCTAATAACGGAGTTTCTTTAGACGCCTTATTAGCAGCGAATGGTGCCTCACTTGAAACCACCATATTGCCTGGTCAAACCATTGTTATTCCATAAAAAAAATTGAGAACTCCCTAGTTTTAGGGTAGAATAGAGCTTAGGAAACTAAGCTCTATTTTTTTGTAGAGAGATAGAAGAGGATGAAGCATAGATGACACATTTGACAATTGCAATTGACGGGCCTGCTTCCTCAGGCAAAAGTACCGTCGCTAAGTTATTGGCTGGCCAATTAGGTATTACTTACATTGATACAGGAGCGATGTATCGTGCAGTGACTTTAGCGGCGCAACGACAAGGAGTGAGTGTAGAGGATCAGTTGGCCTTAGAGAACCTATTAGCCCAACTTGATTTGTCCTTCCGTCGTCAAGATGGAGTACAACACGTTTATCTGGGAGAAGAAGATGTTTCATCTGCTATTCGTAGTGTTGCAGTAACGCAAGCAGTCTCTGAGGTATCAGCCCAACCGCTGGTCCGTGAGGCTCTGGTAGCCATGCAACAAGCCATGGCAGCTAAAGAATCCGTTGTAATGGACGGCCGGGACATTGGTACCGTGGTATTGCCTAACGCCAGCATTAAATTTTTCTTTGTTGCCGATGTAGCAGTTCGTGCTGCGCGTCGTTATAAGGAAAACATTGAACGGGGCATGACCGATCAGACCTTAGCAGAGATTGAAGCAGACATTGAGGCGCGGGATTTATACGATAGCACTCGGGAACATAGTCCGCTTAAACAAGCAGAAGATGCTATTTTAGTGGATACAAGCCACGAGACTCTAGATTCGCTCTTGGCCAAACTCACTGAGATGATTCAAAAGCGAATGTAAGGCCTTAAAAGCCAAGTAAAATTCGACTATTAAAGAATAAATTGCAATTATGACTAGACTAATCGGCTAGAATTTGATAAAATAGATGCTAAGTAGGTTCACAAATCGTAAAAATTTTCTGAACAACGCTTGAGTATTGCCTTAGGAGGAACTGGTAGATGACAGAAACTGTAGAAAACCAACAATTACAAACAATGGAGGATGCTTTGGATAGCGTCTTAGACATCAAACCTGGTGATGTCGTAAAAGGGGACGTCTTGGCTTTTGAAGATAACCAAGTGCGTGTCTCAATTAAAGAAAGTGGCGGTTTAGAAGGTGTAATTCCACGTCGTGAACTTTCAGCAAAACCATTCAACGAATTTACTGAAGTAGTAAATATCGGTGACGAAGTTGAAGTAGTGGTTTTAAAACCAATCCGTGATAAAGAAAACGGGAACTTCTTACTCTCAAGAAAACGTCTTGAGTCTAAGAAAGTTTGGGCTGAGCTCAAAGAAAAATTCGATAACAAAGAAATCATCACAGCACCTGTTAAAGAAGCTGTTAAAGGTGGTTTAGTGGTAGATTTAGGCTTACGTGCCTTCGTGCCAGCTTCTATGGTGGATTCTTTCTACGTAGAAGATCTCAAAGTATACGTAGGTCAAACCTTAGACTTTGTCATCGTTGAACTTGATGAAAAAGAAAACCGTTTAATCCTCTCTCACAAAGAAATCGCTGAACGCGAACGTGCAGAGAAACGTGCAGCTGCTTTAGCTAACTTGGTAGAAGGTTCTATCGTTGAAGGGACAGTTGCTCGCTTAACTAACTTCGGTGCTTTCGTTAACTTGGGCGATGTAGATGGTTTGGTTCACTTGAGCCGCATCTCTCACTCTCACATCCGCAAACCAGGCGATGTCTTGAACGTAGGCGACAAAGTAAATGTTAAAGTACTTTCAGTTAACCCAGAAGACGGCCGTGTATCCCTCTCTATCAAGGATACTTTAGAAGGCCCATGGGATAACATCCAAGAAAAAGCTGGTGAAGGGACTGTCCTCAAAGGGACTGTTAAACGCTTGACTGACTTTGGTGCTTTCGTAGAAGTATTACCTGGCGTAGAAGGTTTGGTACACATTTCTCAAATCTCTCACGAGCACATTGCAACTCCAGGTGAGAAATTACAAGAAGGTCAAGAAGTTGACGTGAAAGTATTGAGCGTTAACCCAGAAGACCAACGTTTATCATTGTCTATCAAGGCTTTGTTGGAACGTCCAGCACGCCCTGAAGGCGAAGTAAGCGACAAACCAAAACGCGAATCAAAACCACGTAAACCTAGAGCTAAAGCTGAACCAGCTCCTACAATCGTAGCAGAAGCAGAAGGTTTCACTTTAGGTGATGTGTTAGCTGGTGCTTTCGGCGACCTTAACACCGAAGAATAAGCCACTGTAACCACGAAAGACTGGCCTGAGCGTCAGTCTTTTTCGTGTCATAAACCCAAAATGAAGGAGGAGACCTTATGTCCATGCCAACCGTGGCCCTCGTAGGCCGCCCAAATGTGGGGAAGTCCACAATATTTAACCGATTGGTGGGGGAGAGACTCTCCATTGTTGAAGATTATCCAGGGGTGACGCGTGACCGTATCTATGCGACGGGTAAATGGTTAGGCCGTGAATTCCGTGTCATTGATACCGGTGGGATTGATATGATTGATGAGCCCCTTATGGATCAAGTGCGCTACCAAGCTGATATTGCCATGGAAGAGGCAGATGTCATTGTTTTCTTGACCAGCATGCAAGAAGGTTTGACGGATGCAGATGAGGCTATTGCCCATCGCTTGCACCGGACTAATAAGCCAGTTGTCCTGGCTGTCAATAAGGCAGATAACCCAGAAATGCGCCAAATGGTCTATGATTTTTATGCCTTGGGGCATGGCGATCCCTATCCTATTTCCGGTTCCCATGGGACGGGTTTAGGGGATCTCTTGGATGCCGTTGTGAGCCATTTTCCAACAGACTTGGCTGAAGCTGAGGAAGAAGATGTCATCAAGTTCTGCTTTATTGGTCGTCCTAATGTCGGTAAGTCCAGTTTAGTTAACGCCATTCTTAAGGAAGAGCGGGTCATCGTCTCCAATATTGAAGGGACCACGCGTGAAGCAGTCGACACCCATTTCACAGATGAAGAGGGAACGCGCTATACCATGATTGACACTGCCGGTATTCGTAAGCGAGGCAAGGTCTACGAAAACACTGAAAAGTATTCAGTGCTGCGGGCCATGTCCGCCATTGAACGTTCTGACATTGTCTGTTTGGTCCTAGACGCTGAGACTGGGATTCGGGAACAAGACAAGAAGGTAGCCGGTTATGCCTATGAGGCAGGCAAGGGCATGGTCATTCTGGTCAATAAATGGGATGCCGTAGACAAGAGTGATAAACTTTTTGAGACCTTTACCAAGGAGATTCGTGCGCATTTCCAATATTTGACTTTTGCGCCAATCCTCTTCGTTAGTGCTCATACAGGCCAGCGGCTCAATAAGTTGCCTGAACTCTTGAAGACCATCTACGATAATCGTCACCGTCGCATTCAATCTTCAGTCTTGAATGATGTCTTAATGGATGCAGTCGCTATGAACCCAACCCCAACAGATAAGGGCCGTCGCCTCAAGATTTACTACTTAACTCAAGTAGCTGTCAACCCACCAACCTTCGTGGCGTTTGTTAATGATGTTGAGCTCATGCACTTCTCTTATGAGCGTTTCTTAGAGAACCAATTGCGTCAATCATTTTATTTTGAGGGAACCCCGATTAAATTGATTACGAGAGCGCGACAATAAGGCGAAAAGTGCTAAAAAATCAAATTTTAAAGGGCGAATCTATTGTATTAAAGCCTATTATGTGGTAATCTATACAAGAAATAGCAATATGCTATGGAAAAACGCGTAACCACGCATACTTTAGGAGGAGTTTTATTATGGCAAACAAAGCTGAATTAGTAGAAAAAGTAGCAGCTAAAACTAACTTAACTAAGAAAGATGTAACGGCAACTGTTGAAGCGTTGTTCGAAACCATCCAAGAAACTTTATCAAAAGGTGAAAAAGTTCAAGTAATCGGCTTCGGTACTTTCGAAGTTCGTGAACGTGCAGCTCGTAAAGGCCGCAACCCACAAACTGGTAAAGAAATCAAAATCGCTGCAAGCAAGGTTCCAGGTTTCAAAGCTGGTAAAGCCTTGAAAGACGCTGTTAAATAATAACAGTCATTCATAAGTAAGTAACAGAGGTTGAAACTTAGCTTTCAGCCTCTTTTTCTGTTTAGGACAAGTGACTTGATAGTAAAAAAAAGGTCCTGGGAGTTTAACCCAGGTCCCTAGTTATTTTATGCTACAAAAGCTCCATGACATCCACCATGTCCTTAAAGTGCTCAGTCTGATTATAGGCAATGAGCTGGAATTGGCCATGTAGGTATTTAACGGTTGTGACGGAGGCATTGGCTAAGGGTTCGCCTAACTCGAAATCCGCTACTAGACCATGGATGAGGTTCTGAATGGTGAGGCCATGACAGACTACCAAAATTATCTGGTCGCTGCCAGCATGACGATTTAAGAGTTCTAAGAGGCCTGTTTCGACACGTTGCCAGAATTCTAGATAGTTTTCTGCCAAGCCAGTTGGATCAGAGGCCTTCATCTTGTTCATGGTCGCCTCTACTTGGATGCCGGCATCACGTGGCAGTCCCAATTCATGGTTAGTTTCAGCAATCATGTCCCGCCAGATAGATTGCGCTTCAAGGCCTTCGTAATAGCCGAAGAAGACTTCACGGAATTCTGGCATGGGGGTAATGGTTAAATCTTGGCTATGGTGATTCTCCTCTAATAAAATCTGAGCCGTTTTGATGGTCCGACCCAAATCGCTTGTGTAGACCGCATCGAATTTGACGTCCGCAAGGCCACGGCCTGATTGGTGGACAATTTCCAGGCCTTCTGGGGTCAGAGGGGCATCAGCCCAACCTTGGAAACGTCCCAAACGATTGAGATAGGTTTCGCCATGTCTGACGAAGTAGAAAGTAACACCTTTAGTCATTGGATAGCCTCCTTATCTTATACAGTTTCATTATATCATTCTGGCCCCCGACTGTCATCTGAGGTTATGTTTTTTGCTTATAACCAACTATAGGAATAAAATCAGCTAAAAGACTTGGCCAGTAAGTGCATTTTAGGCTAAAATGTGGTAACCTTAATATTGTCTATTCTACTCTGCAAAAATACAGAGAACTATTAAACTATAAACAACGAGGGAATGATTATTAATGAGAACAGTGAGACGCCTGAATAACCATTCAGAGTCGCGCATTGATTATGGGATTATCCTGAACGTCATGATTTTGGCCATTATTGGCTTAGCGAGCCTTTATGCCACAACCGTCATGATTGAGAACAAATCCATTTTGCCGACACTCTACCATGCACTCTGGTACTGTATTGGGGCCATTGCTATTTTAGTGGCTATTCAATTTGATAGCGAACAATATTGGAAGCTGTCTACTATCTTTTATGGGGTGGGGCTAGTCCTCTTGATTGCCGTCCTCTTCTTCCACGACCGAGGGTTAGCGGCCGATACAGGGGCGCGTTCTTGGTTCCGCTTAGGGCCGATTAGTTTCCAACCTTCGGAAATCTTCAAGATTGCCTATATCGTCTTTATGGCCCGGATTATTACGGAACATAATAATGAATACACCAACCGTAGTATCAAAACTGACTGGCTACTGCTAGGGAAAATTCTTCTATTCGCTGCCCCGGCCCTTTTCTTGATTCAACGTCAAAATGACTTGGGGACTAACTTAGTCTTGCTAGCTATTACTGCGGGTATGGTGTTAATGTCAGGTATTTCCTGGAAGATTCTATTACCTATTACCCTAATCGTCACCATTGTAGGGGGGACGCTCATTTACTTAGCTGCCTTCCAACGTGATTTCTTGTTGAGTACGGGCTTAGTTCGACCTTACCAAATTGCCCGGATTGACTCTTGGTTCCGTCCATTCGATGACACACGTGGGGATGCCTATCAGTTGGCTCAATCCATTAAGGCCATTGGGTCAGGACAGTTATCTGGTAAGGGCTTTGGTATCTCTCAAGTACCTGTGCCAGTCCGTGAGTCTGACTTTATTTTTACAACCATTGGCGAGAACTTTGGTTTCATTGGGGCAGGGGTGCTACTCTTTGTCTACTTTATGTTAATTTACCAAATGGTGCAAACTTGCTTTGAGACCAAAAATGAATTCTACACCTATATTGCTACAGGTGTTATCACTATGATTATGTTCCATATTTTAGAAAACATCGGGATGAATATTGGGCTCCTGCCTATTACAGGGATTCCGCTACCTTTCGTTTCGCAAGGGGGTTCTGCTCTCTTGGGAAATATGATAGGGATTGGCTTGATACTTTCCATGCGTTATCACCATCGCTCCTACATGTTCTCTAGCCAGAACGACTCAGAATTCTAACCGATGAAGAAAGGATTAAGTACTATGAAACGTTATGGCAATCAACTTTGGGTCCAAGTAGTTGGCCCTGACCGTTACCGTATCGGCATGACAGACCAGCTCCAATGTGATGCAGGCGATATCTCTTACGCCAATATTGCACCACTAGGAGCATTAGATGTCGATGATACCCTAGTTAATTTAGAAGCTTCTAAGGCGGCCATTGAGGTCGCTAGTCCCCTCAAAGGTCAGGTAGTAGCGCGGAACGAGGCAGCGGAGACAAATCCTGGCCTCTTGGATTCTAAGAATCCGTCGGACCACTGGCTAATTGAATTAAGCCAAGTGGATACTCAGGCTTTTGAGGCACTCGCTGAAGAGGAATAACCCCACTCACTAGCTCTCTAGCTAGATATAGAAAGAAGGAATGACCATGCGGCCAGTAATCGGTGTAACGGGCAACATTATGCAAGCCCCTGAAGATAAATTCAAATCCTTTAAAATTAACTATTCCCCATGGGGATACACGGAGGCAGTGCGCCTGGCCGGCGGGACTCCGGTCATCCTACCTTTGACGGAACCGACTTGTGCAGCCCACTATGTCAGTCTCATTGATGGTTTGGTTTTGACTGGCGGGGAAGATATCTCGCCTTATCTCTACAATGAAGAACCTCATGTTAATATTGAAGCTACTTCGCCAACGCGTGATGCGGTTGAAACAGCTTTGATTAAGGAGGCTTTGGCACAAGGTAAGCCGATTTTAGCCATTTGCCGAGGTATGCAACTAGTCAATGTTGTATTGGGTGGGAACCTCTATCAGGATTTAGCGGGTCAAGCCAATGTGACCATTCAGCACGTCCAAAAATCACGTCCAAGCATGGCAACCCATTCCATCAAGGTAAAAGCCGGTAGCTACCTGTCTCAATTAGTGGCCGATGGTTGCCTTATTAACTCCATTCACCACCAAGCCATTCGTGAATTAGGAGAGGGCTTAATCGTGTCAGCCCGCAGTAAGGATGGAGTTATCGAAGCGATTGAAAGCCAAGAAGGTTCCCTCATTCTGGGAGTTCAATGGCATCCAGAGCGCTTGACCAAACACGATGAATGCAGCATGGCGATTTTCCAAGATTTAATCGAGCGCGCGCTTGAGGCTAAGCAAGCCTAGGTAAAGCCAAGGAGTAAATAGAAGGGAGGGAACAGGCATGACTTTTCAAGCTAGCATCAACCAAATCCGCAAGGGCCAATTAGGGGCCAATTACTTTCTAGTTGGTACCGAGCGCTATTTGCGGCAACAGTTGCAGGATGCCCTGATTGATCAAGTAGATCAGGCAGGTAGCTTTGAAGTTAGTCGCTTTGACTTGAATGACACGGAATTAGCTGCCATTCTGGACGAGGCAGATGCCTTCTCTTTCTTTGCTGATAAGCGTGTTGTCCTAATCGATAATGCTCAGATTCTGGTTTCAAGTTCTAAGGTTAAGGTAGATGATCAAGATCAAAAGCGTCTCCTTGCTTATTTGGCAGATCCTAATCCTGCGAGTTTGCTAATTTGGATCTGTGACAGTAACCAAGTCGATAAGCGCAAGAAGCTGACTAAGGCTTTCCAGGCCCAGGCAAAATGGGTCGATGTGGCGCCTTTAGACGCCAAGGGAATGGGGGCCTATCTCCAAGCCTACCTCAAGGAAAGTAGCCTCCAGATTAGCCGTGAGGGGCTAGAGGAGCTACGTATGAGGGTTAATGACGATTTGACCTTGGCTATGGCAGAACTCCATAAATTAGCCCAATACAGCAATCAGGGAAAGCCAATTACGCTAGAGGTCATCAAAGACTTAGTACCCAGAAGCCTTGAGACGGATGTCTTTAGCTTGTCACAGGCAGTTTTGAAGCGAAAGTTGAGTCAGGCGGTCCAAATCTACCAAGATTTACTCCTAGCCAAACACGAGCCCGTGGCCTTGCACGCGCTCTTGGTCAGTCAGTTTCGTTTGTTGATTCAGGTCAAATTGCTTGGCCACCAAGGCTATCAGCAAGCTGAGATAGCGCAACAGTTGGGTGTCCATCCTTATCGCGTTAAATTGGCTTTAGAGACTGTCAGACGCTTAGATTTAAGACAGCTCTATGATTTCTATCATGCGCTGGCTGAGGCTGATTTTCAGCTCAAACAAGGCATTGGCGTCAAGGAGATACAATTTGACTTGTTAGTGAGTCGTTATATGACCGGGAGTCCCTAATTACTGGAGCAAGTACTGTTCCAGTAATTTTTTTGTTTCAAGGGCAAAAAAAATAAGCTACCCTCAAGGTAGCCTACTTTCTTAGTTAGCTTTAAGTAAACGAGCCAAACGTGACTTGTCACGAGCTGCTTTGTTTTTGTGGATTAAACCTTTAGTTGCTGCGCTGTCGATTTCTTTAGCAGCTAGACGGAATAATTCCTCAACGTTTGATTCGCCAGCTTCTACTGCAGAACGGAAACGTTTAACCGCAGTACGCATTGCAGAAACGTGTGCACGGTTGCTTTCAGTCTTAGTAGCTGTTTGACGGATACGTTTTTTTGCTGATGGGTTGTTAGCCATTTGAGTCACCTCTTTCATTGCGATTTGTCTATAGTCCGAAGGACTAAGTCAACAAGCCTTATTATACATGAAAACCCGGTCAGGATGCAATAAAAAGATGGAAAATAATTCAAATTCGTCTAGCTTTACTTCTAAGTCCTTGGACTAGACAGGGGGCTAGGTTTTTGTTATGATGAGAAAAGAAGCGAAAATTTGTTCGCGCATGGATTGAGCAGTCAGAAGGAGGAGAGGGCATGGATTTTCAATTAGTAGCTCCCTATAGCCCAAGTGGGGATCAACCAGAAGCAATTGAAGCCTTGGTCCAAGGTGTCAATGATGGCGTTAAGGAGCAGGTCTTGCTAGGGGCGACAGGGACCGGTAAAACCTTTACCATTGCCAATGTTATTAAGCAAACGGGCAGACCGACCTTAGTCTTGGCCCATAATAAGACCCTAGCTGGGCAGCTTTATAGCGAGCTTCTAGAATTTTTCCCAAACAATGCGGTCGAGTACTTTGTCTCCTACTATGACTACTATCAGCCTGAAGCCTATGTGCCATCGTCTGACACTTATATTGAGAAAGACGCCAGCATTAACGACGAAATCGACAAGCTCCGTCATTCGGCTTCTTCAGCCTTAATTGAACGCCGAGACGTTATCGTGGTGGCCTCTGTTTCCTGTATTTATGGCTTGGTTGACCCTGAGAACTACCGCAATCATGTCTTGTCCTTGCGAGAAGGCATGGAAATTCCTCGTAATGTTCTGTTAGCGCGTTTGGTTGAAATGCAATTTGTCAGAAATGACATTGACTTTCAACGGGGGACCTTCCGAGTAAGAGGTGATGTGGTGGAAATCTTCATGGCCTCACGCGACAAGGAAGTGGTTCGGGTGGAATTCTTCGGGGATGAGATTGAACGCATCCGCGTCGTTGATTTCCTAACTGGCGAAATTAAGTATGATGTAGACCATTATCCTATTTTCCCTGCGACTCACTTTGTGGCCAGCCAGGAACAAACAGCAGTGGCAGTCGAGTCCATTCGTCAAGAATTGGAAGAGCGCCTAGCCGAATTACGGGCAGACAATAAATTGTTGGAAGCGCAACGTCTGGAGCAAAGAACCACCTATGATTTGGAAATGATGTTGGAAATGGGCTACTGTAGTGGGATTGAGAACTATTCGCGCCATATTGATGGCCGGGCACCAGGTCAAGCCCCATACACACTCTTAGACTTCTTCCCAGATGACTTTCTGATTGTAGTGGATGAGTCCCATATCACTATGTCGCAAATCCGCGGTATGTATAATGGTGACCGGGGACGCAAGCAACAGTTGATTGATTACGGCTTCCGTTTGCCGAGTGCACTGGACAACCGACCTTTGCGACTGGAAGAGTTTGAAGAGCATGTTAACCAGATTATCTATGTTTCTGCGACACCAGGGCCTTATGAGCTAGAGCATACGGGTGGAGAAGTCATTCAACAAATCATTCGACCAACGGGCCTCTTGGACCCAGTGGTTGAAGTACGACCAATTGAAGGCCAAATCGACGACTTAGTGGCTGAAATCAAGGCTCGCACTGAACGAGACGAGCGAGTTTTCATTACGACCTTAACCAAAAAAATGGCAGAAGATTTGACCGACTACCTCAAAGAGTTAGATATCAAGGTCAAGTATCTACATAGCGACATTAAGACGCTGGAGAGAACGGAAATTATCCGTGACCTTCGTCTGGGTGTCTTTGATGTCTTGGTGGGTATCAACCTCTTGCGGGAGGGCTTGGACGTGCCAGAAGTCACTCTGGTAGCTATTCTGGATGCAGACAAGGAAGGCTTCCTACGGAGTGAACGTTCCTTAGTTCAAACCATTGGTCGAGCAGCCCGTAATGCGAATGGGCGCGTCATCATGTATGCTGATCAAATTACGGCTTCTATGCAGTATGCTATTGAAGAAACAGAGCGACGTCGTTCCATCCAAATGGCCTATAACCAAGAACATGGGATTGTTCCTAAAACTATTAAGAAGGAAATCCGTGACTTGATTCGAATTACCCACGATGTTGAGAACGAAGATAAGCAAGAATCCCTCCTCAAGCAGTTCCGCAAGCTATCTCGCCTACAAAGAGAAGAACAGCTGGAACGCTTGGAGATGGAAATGCGACAGGCCGCCAAGGATCTCAATTTCGAGGCTGCCGCCGATCTGCGTGACATGATTATGGAGCTTAAGGGTGCCTATAAATAAGCTTAAGGCAGGAAGTGACTTCCTGCCTTTTGAGCTATTGGCATGACAAGTAGATAAATTTACTGGAATCTTTTGATAAAATTCAGCTGATTTGGGTAAATCAGTCTTTCCATTCTTGCTTAAATCTCCTATAATAGAAGTGTCTATATATTTAAACAAAGAATAAGGTGATGGTATGCAACAGGAGGTAAAATTACGAGGACTAGATGGACTTAAAGGTCTACTTTTATTGGTTCTTATAGGCGTTGGGATTTTTCAAGGTGACTTATTGGCGGGCCAATTGGTTCCCCTCAGTCTCTTCACTGTCCTTGGTTATCAGTGGGCCTATCGTTTAGAACGGCAGCAGGACCTTCCCTTTTGGCGTCACTGGCAAGCCGTCTGGTCTGCTTGGTTGCCAGTCTTGTGGTTGACGGCTATCACCACGATTGGCCTCTTAGGACTTAATTTTCCGCTCTTAAATCAAAGTAAATTTGATTTGATTTTTAGTCCGCTTTTAGTCGAAAATATCAGACAGCTTTGGCTAGGTGGGGTAACTAGTTTAAGTCTCGATGCCACAAGTGGTCTTAAGAGCCTATGGTATCTAGGTCATGGGGTGCAAGTAGCAGGGCTGGTTGCGCTCATTAGCTGGCTTCTAGGTCGTACAAGTCTAAGTCTGCTAGGTAAAGGCATGGTTTGGATGGTCATTCAGGCTAGCCTATGGCTATTGGCTGGTTTTGGTGTGATGAATGGTAGCCCACTTGCTTATATCGAGCTAGCCTTTTATGCCTTGGCTTTTGTGTCTGGGGTTTCCATGGTCTACCTCGTACCGGTTCTGCTCAATCAAATTTACCGTCTTTCTAGCAAGTATGTCTTCTTAATGGGTTTAGGCCTACTAGGTAGCTTAATGCTTTTGGCCTTCTTCCTTAGCCAAATTTGGACAACTGCGCTTATGGGTCTGGTATGGACTGCAGTAGTGCCACTCTTTACCACTTGGCTTATCTTGTCGTACGTAGCCGGGACTCCAGTCTTGCGTCGTATTCTGGAGTTTTCAGCTTGTGTGGCCTTGGGCCACCGTCTCATTCATTATTATGTGGCCTATGCCTTTGTGACTTTCTGGTTAGCAAATGGTCCCTTCTGGTTACAAGTGATTCTAGCAATCTTGTTGGGTGAAGTACTCTACTGGCTCTTAGTTAAGGGGCTACCGCAGCTGTACTTCTTCAATGGTCGCTCTTGGATTAGCGATTATTATGCCTTCTATCAAGCCATGGCTGAAAAGAATCTCAAGACCTGGCAGCTAGTCGGAGCCATTGTTATCTTCCTTTTACTCTTTGTTAGCATTTGTGTCCTAGGTTTACTAGTTCTGATTCAGTAAAGTAGGATTTTAAATAAAGAAACAGCAAGCCTTAATAATTCAGGCTTGCTGTTTTTATTAGTTCCCTAGCCAATGAAGTGCTTCATTAGGCTAGGGAGTTTTTCACTAATCTGATGGGGTAGGACCACCCATTGCGTTTGAGCCAATTCTTGTGCTAGGTAGGAGTGGAGGAAAACGGCACTGCATAGGGCTAAATTAAAGTCATCAGGGAATTGAGCCAAAAAGGCGGCGACCATCCCTGCCAAAGTGTCGCCCATGCCGCCGGTCGCCATAGCCGGTGTGCCGACTGTCAATTGGTAGCAGGAACCATCCGTCAGATAGAGTTCCGTGCCTGGTTTCTTGAGTACTAGGTTGAAGCCAAGTTGTTTTTGAACGGCTAGATTGGCTTGGGGAGTCTGGTCCTCAATAGCTAGATCAGATAGACGTTGCCATTCAGCCTGGTGGGGTGTAATCACAATAGGTACTCCACTAGGTACAGGATGGGGATGGCGAGCCAAGAGCGTTAAGGCATCACCATCTAAGACTAATTTTTGTCCAGGCTTTAGCCAATCTAGAATCCGATGCAGACGTTGGCAGGAAAAAGCATCCAGTCCCATACCTGGTCCTAGCAAAACTAGATCAGCTGCTTGCGTTAACTCCTTAAGCTGAGCTAGATTAGACCAGTCACTGACCATGGCCTCAGGCAGGCGAGCGTGGAGAGCGGTGTGGTTGGCGACATCCGTTGCAACTGTCGTAAGTCCGCTACCTGCGTAGACAGCCGCTTGAGCAGCCAGGATAATGGCACCACCTAGTTGAGCATTGCCTCCTACAAGGAGCGTACGCCCAAAAGTTCCCTTATGGGATTGGCTAGGTCGCTTAGGTAAACGATGGGCTAGCCCATCGTAAGTTAAAGGCTGAAACATGACAGTCACTCCTTTGGACTTAGGTCTTATACACTTTTATTATAGCACTTCTAGTTCAAACTAGGCTAGTTTTGCTTAGCCACTGGTGGGAGAGAATGAGCCAATATTCTGCATATAAGCTAATAAACTGACCTATATCTTGGGGTCAGTGCCTAAAAATCAACTAATATTCCTGATTTTGGGCATTTTTAACAGCCTAGTCATTGAATTTTTGACGTATTTGTTTCATAATAAAGAACATAGATAATCGTGAAAGGACGTGTTAATATGGCTGAAACCTGGTCTAAGGTGGTAGTCTCACTCGACACTCTGGATCCAGCAATGATTGATTTACTCAGTCATCTACTCTTTGAAGCTGGGGCCATTGGGGTGGAAGTGGATTATGCCCAAGGCTATTTGGAGAACCACCCTAATTTATTTGGAGAATTAGCGGAACCACTGCCCAAAGAACGTCTGGAGCACGAGACAGAGTTAATCGCCTTCTTCGAAGAGATGCCAGATCTAGATAGTCTCAAGACCCAGTTGGAGAGCCAGTATAGTGATCCGCTTCGCCTTGAAGCCAGCGAGATTGAAAATGAAAATTGGCAGGAAAATTGGAAGGTTAACTATAAGCCTGAGCGTATCAGTCGCTACCTAACCATTGTGCCGATTTGGGAGGACTACCAAGCCCAAGCAGGTGAACAAGTTATCTACTTGGATCCAGGTTTGGCCTTTGGGACAGGCAATCACCCAACTACTCAACTAGGGGTTCAGGCACTTGAAATGTACCTGCGTGGAGGCGAACGCGTCTTAGATGTCGGTACGGGGTCGGGTGTTTTAGCCTTTGTAGCGGCCGCCTTAGGTGCCAAAGAAGTGTGGGGCTACGACTTAGATCCTCAAGCTGTTGACAGCGCGCTTCAAAACTTGGTTCACCAGCAGGAACGTCAAGATGAATTGGCTAAAGTATTCAAGGAAACGCCGATTCATTTCCAAGTTAAGGATTTGCTCAAAGGGGTAGACTGGCCAGTAGAAGTGATTGTCGCCAATATCTTGCCTCATATTCTGGTTAATATGTTAGAAGATGCTCATCGCTTACTAACAGAAGATGGTTACCTGATTCTGGGTGGAATTCTCAATGAGAAGGCTGACCAACTGATAGAAGACTTAGAAGCACATGGTTTCCACCTTGTTCAACGGGTCCAACTAAAGGGCTGGACAGGTCTGGTAACTCAGAAGCAAGAGGTTTAAAGCATGCAACGTTATTTTATCGACCAAACTGGCTTACTTGTCCAGGACTTAGTGAGTCTGAAGGCTGATGATAGTCGGCATTTCCTAAGAGTTATGCGATCTCAGCCTGGTGCTAAAGCTTGGCTAGTGACTGGAGACGGGCAATGTTACTTGGCCCAATTAGAAGGAGAGGTAGACCGACTAGCTCAGTTCCGCCTCTTAGAGCTCCAGGCAGAGGCAGACCGAGTAGAATTACCTGTTGAGGTCACCATTGCCTGTGGTTTGTCCAAAAATGATAAGCTAGATTACATTGTCCAAAAGGGAACCGAATGTGGCGCCAGCCATTTTCAACCCCTGGCCCTCAGTCGAGATGTCGTCAAATGGGATAGCAAGAAGGCTGGCCAACGTCTAGACCGCCTACAAAAAATTGCCAAAGAAGCAGCCGAGCAATGTCACCGCCTTCGCATCCCTCAAGTGGCCCAGCCCCTAAGTTTAGCTCAATTACTGGCTCAGTCGGCTGACTATGATGCTTGCTTAGTAGCCTATGAAGAGGATGCCAAACAAGGCGAGCATAGTCGCTTACGTCAAGCCTGCCAAGCCCTTAAGGGTCAAGCAGGTGCCAAGGTCTTGGTCGTCTTTGGCTCAGAAGGTGGCCTGGCGCCAGAAGAAGTTTCTCAATTATGTGAAGCGGGCTTCCAGACGGTCGCCTTAGGACCGCGGATTCTCCGCGCGGAGACGGCCCCAATCTATTTCTTATCAGCCTTATCCTATGCCCTAGAACTTGAATTATAAGGAAGGAGTTTATTTTATGGAACTCGCAAAATACATTGATCATACGGCGCTTAAGGCCGATACTGGCCGTGCCGCTATTGAAAAACTCTGCCAAGAAGCCCGCGACTATGGCTTTATGTCGGTCTGTGTCAACCCGACTTGGGTGGCTACCGCTCATAGCTTACTAGAAGGTTCAGATGTTAAAGTCTGCACGGTTATTGGCTTCCCCTTGGGGGCCAACACTTCAGCGGTAAAAGCCTTTGAGACCCGCACTGCTATCCAAGAAGGGGCGGATGAAGTCGACATGGTCATCAACATTGGTGCTGCAAAAGACGGCAATTGGGACCTAGTCAAAGCGGATATCCAAGCCGTAGTGGGGGCTGCTAATCATCAAGCTTTAGTTAAGGTGATTTTAGAAACATGTCTTTTATCCAAGGAAGAAATCGTCAAAGCCAGCCAAGTAGCCAAGGAAGCTGGCGCTGACTTCGTTAAGACCTCGACCGGATTCTCAACTGGCGGCGCAACTGTCCAAGATATTCGCCTAATGCGGGAAACAGTCGGACCTGACATGGGAGTTAAGGCCAGTGGTGGTGTTCAAAATCGAGAGGATGCCTTGGCTATGATTGAAGCGGGCGCCAGCCGAATTGGCGCCTCCAAGGGGATTGCGATTGTGACCGGTCAGGCTACAAGCAATGCACCAGGAAGCTATTAGTAATTGCAAGTAAGAAAGGAAGAGTAGGATGGCACAAGCACCAGATTTAACGGCCGCAGATGTCATGGCCCTCTGCGAAAGCTACATGAATGAAAAGCATGTGGCCTTCGTTAAAAAGGCGTTGGATTTCGCCACAGAAGCCCACAAGGAGCAATTTCGCTTATCGGGAGAAGCATACATCGTGCATCCTATTCAAGTTGCTGGAATTCTCGCCCAACTCAAGATGGACCCTGATACGGTCGCGACCGGCTTTCTCCATGATGTGGTGGAGGATACTGACTATACTCTAGAAGATATCGTCCATGAATTTTCTGAGACGGTCGCCTTCTTGGTAGATGGCGTCACCAAGTTGGGGAAATTTAAGTTCCAGAGTAAGGAAGAAGCCCTAGCGGAAAATCACCGTAAAATGCTCTTGGCCATGGCTAAAGACATGCGGATTATCATGGTCAAACTGGCTGACCGCCTTCATAATATGCGGACCCTTAAATTCCAGAAGCCGGCTAAGCAAGTGGAAAAATCGCAAGAAGCCATTGAGATTTATGCGCCTCTGGCTGACCGTTTGGGGATGAATCTGATTAAGTGGGAATTGGAAGATATCGCTCTACGCTATACCAATCCCGATGCCTACTATCAGATCGTCAATTTGATGAAGTCCAAGCGGGAAGAGCGCGAGACCTATATTCAAGAGGCCATCAAGGATATTAACGAGGCCATCGAAGAGCTACATATCAAGGCCGATGTCTATGGTCGTCCAAAGCACATTTATTCTATTTATCGTAAGATGGTCAAGCAAAATAAGGATTTTGATGAAATCTATGATCTCTTAGCCATTCGGGCCTTGGTACCGACCATTAAGGACTGTTATGCTGTCCTAGGAGCGGTCCATACCAAGTGGAAACCAATGCCTGGTCGCTTCAAAGACTATATCGCCATGCCTAAGGCCAATCTCTATCAGTCCATTCATACGACGGTTATCGGTCCACATGGTAAGCCAGTCGAAATTCAGATTCGGACCTTCCAAATGAACGAAGTGGCGGAGTACGGGGTTGCAGCTCACTGGGCCTACAAGGAAGGTAAGACCCAGCAAGTCCGCGAAGATGAAGCCATTAAGAAGCAACTAACTTGGTTCCGCGATATTGTGGAATTGGAAGATGAAGCCAAAGATGCTGGCGAGTTCATGGACTTCGTGAAAGAAGACATCTTCAAAGACCAAGTCTATGTCTTTTCACCTAAGGGGGATGTCTTCGAACTGCCTAATGGGGCGGGACCCTTGGACTTTGCCTACCATGTCCATACGGATGTGGGGCAGAAAACCATTGGGGCCAAGGTCAACGGCAAGATTGTGCCGCTTAACTATAAGCTCAAAAACGGGGATATCGTGGATATCTTAACCAACCCCAATTCCAATGGGCCAAGTCGTGACTGGTTGAAATATACCGCTACTTCCAAGGCACGTAACAAAATCAAGCGTTACTTCAAGCTACTTGATCGCGATCGCAATAGTGAACGTGGTCAAGCCATGGTGGAAGAAGAGCTCAAGAAAAATGGCTATAGCCTTAAACAATTGGCTAAGAAGGCCTATGAGAAGGAACTCTTTGAACGCTATAATGTGCCGACTTTGGCGGACCTTTTTGCAGCCGTAGCCTTGGGCGAAGTGTCGGCCATTAGTGTCTATAACTTCTTGCATAGCAAGGAACAGAAGGATGTCCCACCGGCAGAGCCTCTCACTAATGAACAAACCCTCAACAAACCTGAGACCGAGGCCATGAAGATCCAACATGAAAATGGCGTCATGGTGCGTGGGGTTAATAACCTTATGATTCGGCTCAGTCGTTGTTGTAGCCCGGTTCCGGGTGACCAAATTGTGGGTTACGTGACACGAGGACGGGGGATTTCAGTTCACCGTAAAGACTGTCCTAACCTACTCAATGAACCTGATTTGCAGCAACGGACCATTCCAGTTGAATGGGAAAGCACTGGCCAGCTTGGTGCCGACTATGTCACTGAGATTCGGGTAGTGGGCTTTGACCGCAATGGTCTCATCAATGAAGTCTTGCATGTGGTCAACCACTCGGTTAAGACCTTGCGCAATGTTAACGGGAAAGTTGACGACAAGACTTCAACGGCAACAGTCACCATTAAGGTTGCCATCTCCAATACGGCTCAACTAGAAGACCTCATGGTTAAATTACGTAGCATTCCGGATGTTTATGAAGTAACCCGGGTCAATAATAAGTAGGAGGATTCTGAATGCGAGTGCTTATTCAACGTTGCCGTCGAGGCCAGGTCTCAATTGATGGCCAAGTGGTAGGAGCGATTGACAGAGGTTTTGTCCTCTTAGTCGGTGTGAGTCATGAAGATGGTCCAGAAGATGTGGCCTATTGCGCCCGCAAAATCAGCAAACTGCGTGTCTTTGAAGATGAGCAGGGGCGGATGAATGCCAGTCTAGATAGTTTTCCTGACGGAGCCATTCTATCCATTAGCCAATTTACCCTCTATGGCGATGTCCGTAAGGGCAACCGGCCAAGTTTTACCCAGTCGGCTCGTCCGGAAGTGGCGGAACCACTCTATGAGGCGCTTAACCAGACTCTTAGGAAAGCTGGTTTCAGAGTGGAAACCGGGCGCTTTGGAGCAGACATGCAGGTCTTAATTGAGAATGATGGGCCTGTGACACTAATCATTGACTCTAAGTAATTAAGAAAACTGGGGTACCGCCCCAGTTTTCTTAATAAATATTTATTTCTAGCATAAACAATTTAAGTTAGGGAAACAAAAGATATTGTTAATTACAATGATTAATATGCAAGGACTTATCAGAATAAATATAAGACGTTTTTAGGAAGGGGTGTACTAATATAATGAATCAGATCAAGAATATTCTAGAGTCTTGGAAAGTGGTAGAGCAACTATCTGAAGGCTCTATCAAGTCTACTAACAAAGCATTGAAAGTATTTGATGACGTAAAGGATTATTATGTATATTTTAAACAGTTTTTAGATAAAGAAAATCAGAAAGAAAAACTAGATGATACCAAGGTAAAAGATACAGGAATAGTACTTTATTTAAACATATTTGATTTTCAGGAAGTTGTTGATATAATCAAACAAAACTTAGATATTACTGATTCAGATGAAGAAATAATCTCTACAGAAAAGTTCTCTTTTGCAGTATATTTCAATTACGATTTACAGCATATAGACAAATATTTCTTTTACAGTATAAGTGGTTATGTAAGAAATCATAAGCGGCTTCCTGAAAATATGATTGAGGAAGAGGACACTATACGAAATATCATCAGCGAATACTTTGAAGTTTATGACTTTAATAATGCTTTTAAAAATATGGTTCGTCGTTTTGGGATTTGTTTGAAGAATTCGAGATTTCAGTACTTAAAAGACTGCAAAAATGCAAATTCCAATCTCCATTCGTTTTATCTAGATGACTTAAATCTTGCTGATCGCTCAACCTCTTCGAATCTAAGAAGATATCTTCTTGGGTGCGAAGAAAGAACTACCTTAGACACCAAAAATAACTCTAGTAAATCTATAGAAAAAATTGCGGAGATTCTCCAACCTAAACATTATCCGCTAGGACGATTTCCTTCGAATCCGGAATTTGCTTTGTCTCTAATGCAACAAGTAGCAGTTAACCTGATACTAAATGATAAAAATAATATCAGAAGTGTAAATGGGCCACCAGGTACTGGGAAAACTACTTTGCTAAAAGATATCTTTGCGGACATGCTAGTTGAGCAAGCGCGTTTCATTTGCAGTATGTCTAATGTCGGTAAGCGAGATGAGAGTAAATTGATTCCTCTACCTAGTGAAATATCAGATTTGGGCATAATTGTCGCAAGTAGCAATAATGCTGCAGTTCAAAATATTGTTAATGAACTCCCTAAGAAATCAGAAATAGCAAATGATGACTTTCTTGAAAAGCTGCAAATAACAGATTATTTTCAAGACATTGCGACAGAGTTGCTTTCAAAGGATAATAACACGATAAAGTGTTGGGGCCTTATTTCAGCGGAAGCCGGAAAAATGGCAAACAGAAAAAAATTAAAAGAGATATTAGAATCAGTAATAGATAACCTTGAAGATTCATATGGAAATAACCCAGAAGTATATGAAAAATTTAGAACTCACTATTTAAAGCTGAAGAGTGCTCGGGATGAAAAGCAAGGAATATACGAATTGAAAATCAAAAATAAAGAGCTTCAATCAAAATATAATCAAGGTTTGTCAGAGATTAAAACAAATAAAACGCGCAGGGAAGAAATCTATAAGCGGTTTTGTCAGAATATAGATAAGATTCAGAATAAAATTTCTAAGTTGCGTGATCAACAAGGATTATTAGACTCTAAGTTATCTCAGGTAGCTGTTTCTATTGAAATTTACGAAAAAGAACTAGAGTTGACTCAAATGAAGAAACCAGCATTCTTTCTATTGAGAAAAGTATTCGGAGGCGCCGATGTGAAACGATATATAGAGGATATTGCCGTAGCTAAGGAAAAGATTTTATTAGCTACAAAAGATAAGGCCAATATTCTTAAGATGAAACATAAATTGGAGAGGGCAACAGAACTAGAAAAAGCAAAAAAAGCGAAAATCCAAGAGAAATATTCTAAGGATAAATCTGAAAACGAAAAGTTGATAGATCAAAGCGTTGGTCAATCCGAAAAAATTAAGGGAGAAATAGATTCAATTGAATCGCAAATTAAACTTTATCATCAAGAGATCCCTGATTTTTCAAGCGACTACGAAGCACTACAAAAGACTAATTTTTGGTTCGATAAAAATTTTAGATATATGCAAAATGAATTATTTATTTTAGCTTTATCTGTTAGGAAGCAATACTTGTACGAAAACCGCCAAAATCTTAGGGAAGCTCTTAAGGTGTGGAATAATACTGCTAACTATGAGAAGAAAGAAATTATTTCAGCATGGCATTGGATAAATTTTGTAGTACCAGTTATAAGCACGACATTAGCAAGTTTTTCAAGAATGTTTTCAGCTTTTGGTGATGCATCTTTGCCAAATGTATTTATAGATGAGGCAGGACAAGCATTACCCCAAGCTTGTGTAGGAGCAGTGATGAGGTCTAAACGTATTGTGATGGTAGGCGACCCTTCTCAAATCGAACCAGTCGTTACACTAGATTCTGCAGTATTTAGTTTGCTGAAACAAAAGTATACGCTTGACGATAACTATCTTTCATCAAAGGCTTCTGCTCAAACATTATGTGATCGAGCTAGTCAGTATGGTTATGAACGACAATCGGGAGAATGGATTGGAATACCTCTGTGGGTTCATCGGAGATGTAAAGATCCAATGTTCTCAATTTCTAATGCCATTTCCTATGATGGGCTGATGGTTCAAGGAAAATTAGCAAAAGATTCGAACGGCAAAGGGAATTGGATTGATGTAGAAGGTGTTGCTAACGATAAATTCGTTACTGAACAGGTTAATGTCTTAATTGAAGAGATTAGAATGAAAATTAATGAGCATGCTGTTTTGCCTAAAGAAATTTTTGTAATATCACCTTTCAAGAAGGTGGCTACTATGATATCTTCAAGGCTCTCGAAAGAAAATTTAAAGGATATTTCTGTAGGAACTGTACATACATTTCAAGGAAAAGAAGCAAAAGTTGTTTATCTAGTCCTTGGTGCAGATGAAAATAGCAGGGGTGCAGCGTTTTGGGCAGTTGGTACACCAAATATTATGAATGTCGCTGCAACAAGGGCGAAGGAAGAATTTTATATTATAGGCAGTCAGAAATTATATAGCTCATTGGGTAGTAAAGTTGTTAAGGAGACCCTTAAGCAGCTTAATAAAGCGTTTTAAGAATAATGTAGCTGATTTGCAATCTCAATTTAAGGTGATAAGAAGAATGTAAATTCTATTAGCTATGATTTTGTAGAAATAAAAAAGAGCCCTTTAAGGGCTCTTTTATGATGCGGAGAAAGGGATTTGAACCCTCACGTCCTATTGGACACATGCGCCTGAAGCATGCGCGTCTGCCGTTCCGCCATCTCCGCTTAGCACAAAATGTATTATACTACATTTTGCTGAAAAAGGGAATGACAAAGGTCTAAAAGCGTTTAAGTTTTTACTGGACTAGAGGCTAACTCCCATAAAGTCACGAATGATGGGAACTAGACCATCTTGGTCGTTGGAGAGGGTAATATGGTCGGCTGCTTCCTTAAGCAGTGGGGTGGCATTAGCCATAGCAACGCCTAAACCGGCTGTCTCAATCATGGTCAAATCGTTATTCCCATCGCCACAGGCAATGACCTGGTCAAGTGTCAAACCAAGATGTTGGCAGAGGACTTTAATGGCTTGGCCTTTAGAGACTTGGTGGTGAACGAATTCTAAGAAGTAAGGCTTAGAGGTGGTAGCATAGGTTAATTCACCGAAGCGACCTTCAAGTTCAGCATCGGCTGCTGCAACTAAATCTGGGTCACCCACGCCAATGAATTTCATACGGGCTTTAGCTAGTTGAGACAGGTTCGCGATGGCCTCAGGATCATAACGGTCGGGAATACCTGTTAATTGACTTTCAATGTGGCTATAATCATTGGCCTTATCCATGACCACGTAGTCGTCCATATAGGTTAGGACGGTCAGACCCTTAGCTTGAATATATCGGACAATATCATCTTGAGCCTCTGCTTCTAGGCGTTGGCTGAAGAGTTCCTGGCCATCCGCCATGCTGGTGATGGCAGCGCCATTAAAGGAAATGATGTAAGAATCGAAATGGTCTAATTTGAGCTGCTTAGCCGTTTCAATCATAGAAGGGGTTGGTCGGCCGCTGGCTAGCACGACTTTCTTGCCTTGCTCCTGAGCCTTCATCAAGGCCTGGTAGGTGGCATCAGAGATAGTGTTCTCACTGGTCATCAAAGTATCGTCAATATCTAAGACCAGCATTTGATAATCTGTCATAAGTGAACTCCTTAATCGATTTGCTAGATTTATTGTATCGAAAAGCCTAGAAAATGACAACTATCTGCGTTACAATTAATAGGTTAAGGTAAGCGCCAGACAGACCATGTTTAAGGCGTTAAGGAGGCAGGAGAGCAGATGCAAGAATTAGCAATTATCGCCCACCAAGGGGCTGGAGGTGGACAAGGAGGTAAAGTCTTGGAGGAGACCTTGGCAGCCCTGGGTAAGCGCCAGATAGAGCCTAAAGTCCATATTAGCACTTATGCTGGCCACAGTGAGATTTTGGCTCAGCAATTGGCCCAGGAGCCAGTCATTGCGGTTATTGGTGGTGACGGGACTCTGCACGAAGTTGTGGCCAGTCTAGCTGGCCATTCACAGCCACCTGCTATTCTCTACTTGCCGGCGGGACGTGGTAATGATTTTGCTAGAGCCTGGCAGGCTAAGCGAAGCCTAACAGAAGCCTTGGATCAATGGCAGGCAGGTAGCCGGTGTCAGGTACCCATTCTGCGTTTGCAAGATCAAGTCAGTGGACAAATTAGCTATGGCATTAATAGCCTAGGGATAGGTTTTGATGCCATGGTTAATCAGCAATCAAAGGCTTTGAGACTGGGGCGTTTGCTTGCTAAATGGCATTTGGGCAAGTTGTCCTACCTAGTGGCTGTTTTTGCTAGCTTACCTAAATTAGAGGCTTTTGAGGTCAGCCTCAGCCTAGATAATCAGTTGCCTCAATTAGTGTCTGACTGCTACCTCTTCAGTGTCCTCAAGAATCCTTATATGGGTGGGGGCATAAAATTAGATAATCTAGGTCAGGCTAGCAATCCAGAGATTAGTGTCATGGCCTTTCACAGTATCAAGGCACGGCATTTACCAGGCTTGATTTGGCAGGTCTTAGTCAGCCATCAGCAGGACCAATCGCCTCAAGTCAGCCGTTGGACCAGTCAAAAGATTGATTTGGACATTAAACAAGCCATTCTAGGTCAAGTAGACGGAGAGGTCCAGGAGGCAGCGCCACGTCAGCTGACCATTGATTGGTTGACTTATCCATTTATTCTAGCAGAACCTTGACTTTTAGGGCCTTTTAGCCGTATAATGGTAGAGGTATAAGGCTATGTTGAACCCAGCCTCAGAGAGACTTCATATGGTGGAAGAAGTCACGGGTCTCAATGCTCCCTTAGGTCTTACTAGTGGCAACACTAGCGTAGGATTGGCGTTAACAATCATTAAAGATGTAATGAAGCAGATTCGTTATAAGCAAGGTGGTACCGCGGCTTATCGCCCTTGCATGTAATGAATGTGTTTTTTATTTTTATTAGAAAAGGAGTTCATCGTATATGAAACAATTGACGAGTGCGCGAATTCGCCAAATGTATCTTGATTTCTTCGCAGAGAAACAACACCAAATTATTCCAAGTGCCTCTTTGATTCCGGTCAATGACCCAACCCTCTTGTGGATTAACGCCGGTGTGGCCCCTCTTAAAAAATACTTCGACGGGACGGAAGTACCAGACAACCGTCGTTTGGCTAACGTACAAAAATGTATCCGGACCAATGATATTGAGAACGTAGGTTATACTGCCCGCCACCACACGCTCTTCGAAATGTTAGGCAACTGGTCTATCGGCGATTACTTCAAGAAAGAGGTTATTGCTTGGGCTTGGGAATTCTTAACGAGCGAGCGTTGGTTAGGTTTTGAAGCAGACAAACTCTACGCTACCTACTATCCAGAAGACAAGGAAACGCCTGAAATCTGGAAACAACAGCCAGGCTTTATTGCTGACCATTTGGTAGCAGTAGCAGATAACTTCTGGGATATAGGGGCTGGCCCATGTGGTCCGGATACGGAGATTTTCTACGATCGTGGCCAAGAATTTAATAATTTAGCAGCAGACGACCCTGAAAACTACCCAGGTGGTGAAAATGAGCGTTGGTTGGAAATCTGGAACTTAGTCTTCTCTGAGTTTAACCATTTGCCAGATGACACCTATCAACCACTTCCTAACAAGAACGTCGATACCGGGATGGGCTTGGAACGGGTAGTCTCTGTCATTCAAAATGCTAAAACCAACTATGAGACAGATCTCTTTGTGCCAATTATTCAAGCCATTGAAAAAGTCTCTGGTGTAGACTTTGCTTCAGCTGGTGACAAACAAGTCAGCTTCAAGGTCATTGCCGACCACATTCGCGCGGTTTCATTCGCGATTAGTGATGGGGCATTGCCTTCCAATGAAGGGCGTGGCTATATCCTACGTCGTCTCATTCGTCGTAGTGTCATGCATGGCCGAAAATTGGGGATTAGCCGTAGCTTCTTAAGTGAATTAGTCCCTGTTATTGCGGACATTATGGGGGCTTATTATCAAGAATTGACGGAACAATTAGCCTTCGTTCAAAAGGTCATCTTAAATGAAGAAGAGCGATTCCACGAGACCATTGAAGGTGGGGAAGCTCACCTGAATGATTTGATGGCTAACCTCAAGGCTGAGGGCAAAACCGTGGTTCCGGGCGCCCAAGCCTTCCAACTCTATGATACCTTTGGTTTCCCGTTAGAGTTAACGGTTGAATTGGCTGATAGCCAAGGCTTCTCAGTTGATCAAGAAGGTTTTGAGACAGAAATGGAAGCCCAACGTCAACGGGCTCGTGCAGCTCGTTCTAAGGAAGAGAGCATGCAAGTCCAAAGCGACCTCTTACAAAACATTACTGATGCCTTTGATTTCGTGGGTTACGAAACGCTTGTCACAAACGCGACTATCAAGGCCATTGTGCTAGATGAAGCCAAGGTAGATCAGTTACCAGCTCATCAAGAGGGTTGGGTCTTCTTCAACCGTAGTCCTTTCTATGCAGAAATGGGGGGGCAAGTAGCGGACTCTGGGATCATCCTAGATGGCGATCAAGAAGTAGGCCAAGTCTTAGATGTTAAGAAAGCACCTCAAGGTCAGTTTATGCACCGCATCAAAACAGGGGAGATGCCATTGACTGTCGGTCAATCTTATACCTTGGAAGTGGACCGGGCAGTGCGTCTTAAGACCAACCAAAACCATACTGCAACCCACCTCTTGCACCGCGCCTTGAAGGTTGTTTTGGGCAGCCATGCCAACCAAGCGGGGTCTTACGTTGGGCCAGATCGTTTACGCTTTGACTTCTCACACTTTGGTAAAGTGACACCTGAGGAACTCAAGCAGATTGAAGCCTTCGTCAACCAATGGATCGCCAACTCTGCTAATGTTGATATCGCTGAAATGTCCATTGAAGATGCCAAAGCAACGGGTGCTATGGCTCTCTTTGGGGAAAAATATGGTGATGTTGTACGGGTTGTGAATATTGCAGGCGAATCTATCGAGTTGTGTGGTGGGACCCATGTGAACAACACTAATGAGATTGGCACCTTCAAACTCCTAGCTGAGTCTGGGATTGGGGCCGGGATTCGTCGGATTGAAGCCTTGACTGGTCAAGCTGCTGTTGCGGATTATCAGGCTCAAGCTGAACTCCTACAAGAAGTGCAAAATCATCTCAAAGTGGCTCAAGCTAGCCAACTCTTACCACGATTAGAGCAATTGCAAGAAGAACTCCGTCAAGCGCAAGCTCAAGTGGAGTCGCTCAACGCAAAATTACTGCAAGCTGAAGCAGGACAAGTCTTCCAAGATGTTCAAAGTGTTGGGGATGTGACTTATGTAGCCATTAACTTAGGCAATCAATCTGTTGATGGGATGCGTCAAATGGCTGACATCTGGAAGAAAGAAGCACCATCTAATATCTTGGTCTTAGTTGCTAGCCAAGAGGAAAAAGTTAGTCTCATGGTCCAAGTGGATGAGCAAGGCTTGGCTGCTGGTCTTAAGGCTGGTAACCTCATCAAACCATTAGCGGCAATTGTCGGCGGTGGCGGTGGCGGTAAGCCACAAATGGCTCAAGCCGGTGGTAAGAAACCAGAAGCGATTCCAGAATTATTGGCGCAAGTCAGCGCAGTAATTAACGAACAATTATAGGCTTTTTTGCCGGAATTGTTGCAAAAAGGTTCCAATCTTGTACAGAGTCATGTACAATAAGATTAAACGAGAGGATTGGTGATAGTATGCAATCATTAGATGAAACCATCTTATTTAGCTTAGATGATCTCAATAAACAGACCATTCGCGAAGTACTAGAGATTGTATTTAGCGCCCTAGAAGAAAAAGGGTATGATGCAACCAACCAGATTGTGGGTTATCTCTTGTCAGGAGATCCAGCCTACATTCCACGCCATCGTGACGCCAGAAACTTAATTCGCCGTTATGAGCGCGATGAGATTGTGGAAGCCTTAGTCCGCTACTACGTTAAAGGAAATCGTTAAACCATGTATAAACGTATTATGGGCTTGGACGTAGGATCCAAGACAGTAGGAGTGGCAGTGAGCGACTTAATGGGCTGGACTGCTCAAGGACTTGAGACCATTCGTATTGACGAGGCAGCGGGGGACTTAGGTTATGACCGCCTGCTAGAACTAGTTGATCAGCACCAGGTTAAGGAGCTTGTTATTGGCTTGCCCAAGAATATGAATAATAGTCTGGGACCAAGAGCAGAAGCCTCAATGGCCTATGGAGAGGGAATTAGTAAGTTAAGACCTGAATTGACTATCCACTATCAGGATGAGCGCTTAACCACTTCGCAAGCAGAACGTATGCTTGTCACAGAAGGAAATGTTAGCCGCAAGAAACGCAAGCAAGTTATTGATAAGCTAGCTGCGGTCATTATCCTACAGAATTATTTAGACCGAATTAATTAAGGAAGGGGGCATAGCTATGCCACACGAACACGACCACCATCACGATCATGATCATCATCATGAACACGACCACCACGAACACATTACCATTGTGGATGAGAACGGCAATGAGGCCTTATATGAAATTCTCTTTACCTTCGAATCTGAAGATTATGGTAAGAACTACGTCATTCTCTACCCAGCGGGTGCTATTGACGATGAGGACGTAGAGCTTCAAGCTTACTCATTTACGGAAGGCGAGGACGGACAGTCTGGTGAATTATTGCCAATCGAAGATGAGAAAGAATGGGATATGGTTGAGGAAGTCCTCAATACCTTCTTAGACGAAGAAGGCAATTTCTAAGCTAGTAAAAAGGGAGTCTATTGACTCCCTTTTTTATGCCCAAAATTATTATGGTTAAGGATAAAAATAAGAGGGCTAGGAGTGATCCTAGCCCTCTTGAAAATGAAATATTAGTTATTCCATTCGAGTGGACGAGAGTTTAATTCTTCAATCAAAGCTTCGTGTGAAGCTGCTGCATCATACTCGTCGTCTTGTGCTGGTAATGGTTGGAAACCATCGTTTGCTGCACCACCATCAGCTGATTCGTTGATGGTAATCTTCCAGTAGTAGGTGCTGTCTGCTTTTTGTAATAAGGAAACAGAACCAGAAACTGCACGTGAGCTTAATAAGGTTTGAGCGTGTGCATTACCTAAGAATTTGTTTACAACGTCAGAAGGAGACGCAGTTGCACGAGCTACCATACCGCTAGAATCCCAGTTCTTTAAGAGACCTTTGAGGGCTTCTTGACCAGCTGAGTAGCTTGCATCGTCCCAAGTCAAGGCAGGTAAGCCTTTAGAGGTACGAGCTTGGTTGATTAAGGCAAAGGCTTCTTTAGCCTTGGCCATGTCTTCGTAACCGTACTCAGAATTTTCGTCTTGTGCAATACCTTCTACTTCGTAGACGTAGTTGACATAGCCCCATTCGTATTCTTCTTTACCGGTGCTAGTAATCTTAGCTTCTAAGATGTAACGACCACCCCAAGCGCCTGCAGCGTTACCTTTGAGTTTGTCTTCATCTTCAACAGAGTAGGTTACTTTTAAGTCGTAACCATAGTTGTCTTTGAAGACGTGGTTAACTTTAGATAAAACATACTTCTTGAATTCTTCAGTGTTGCTGAATGGAAGAGGATCGCCTGCTTTACCTTTACCTACAATGATATCAGAGTAGAGTTTAGGAGAGACAGTTTCATCGTAAGTGTAGCCGTACTCGTCACTGTTGTTTGGATTTTCGTGAACGCCTGATTCAAAACCTGGGTCGCCTGGCCAGTATGCCTCACCGTGAAGGAACCATCTGCCTTTTTCCCATGTCCACCAGTAAATGTCTTTACCTTTTGCGTCTTTTTCAACGAAGTAGTGCTTACCATTGTTGTAACGGTAACGTGAATCGTTGTAGACTTTAGGGTTATTAGGTGTACCTGGAGGGTAAACAGCAGTTCTTACACGAGCATAACCTTCAGCTGGAATAGGGTATTCGCTACCACTCCATACAGAAGAGATATCTGTAGATTCGCTAGTTGAAGTTGGATCTGGATAAGATAATTGGCTGCTTGAAGAGCTTTCTGAGCTGCTTGAGCTGTTCAAGTGATCAAAGTCAAAGTCGCTGTGTGATTCAACAGAAGAAGATTCTTCAAGACCTGGGAAGATGTTTTCCGCTGATGATGAAGAAGATGCTTCAGATGAAACAGAAGAAGATTCTGATGAAGATTCAGAAGATACTTCAGATGCTACAGAAGAAGATTCTGATGAAGACTCAGAAGATACTTCAGATACAACAGAAGAAGATTCAGAAGAAGACTCAGAAGATGCTTCAGATGAAACAGAAGAAGATTCAGAAGAAGATTCTGATGAAGAGTTATCTTCCTCTTCTAAAGGTACCCATTGGTTGTTTTCCCATACCAGGTACTTGTTGTCGCCAGTCAATTTGTAGTAGCGACCGTTGTAGTAGAAGTAGTCATTAGAGGTAGACTCTTCAACGTAACGTACCCATTGGCCATTGCTATAGTAGTATTTTACGTTGTTACGGTCAGTATACCAGTAACGACCATTAGAATAAGTAATACGACGAGTCGTGTTGTTGTAGTTGTAGTTATAGCCGTAGTTATAGCCGTAGTCATAGTAGTAGTTATTGTAGCCATTACCGTAGTTATAGCCATAGTAATAGTTGTTATAACCATTGTTGTAGTTATTGTAACCATAGTTCCAATAGTTGTTGCGAGAATTACTGTAGTTGTTGTAGCCGTAGTTCCAGTAATTGTTGCGAGTATTGTAACGAGTGTTATAGCTACGAGAGCTGTTGTAGCTATTGTAGTTGTTCCGCGAACGAGCCGCAGAAACATCTGAGTTAGTAGCAGTGGCTGTTAACAAAGCTGCAGCCGCTAACCCAAAAAGAAGTTTTTTCTTCATAGGTAGTTTTCCCCTCTCAATATAGAGTTTATTTTAGATGTTGGTCGTCCTGCCGAGAAAACCAAAGCCATTGAACGCCCCTAACATTTTTGTGTCCAATGTTTCAGTTTCAATACGGATTTCCAACACTGTAGACGATTATAGCAAAAATAAAATTCAAAGGCAAATATAGTTTGATGAAAATTTTAAATTTAGAATTAGAAATTGGTTAATAAAAACAAAAACCCTATAGTATCAATAAGGAAGAGTTTGATAAAAAAACGAAATATACGAAAGTTGCTAACTTTATTATACATCAAAAATCTCGAATGCGAGGTATTACTTTATTGAACTATGAAATATTTTGATATTCAAACTATTCTATTGACCTCTTCCTTGTCTATCCTTGGTTTACAAATAAAAGGAAGTAGCTTAACCGACTTGTAAAGGGATAATAATGGCTATTTAACAGAAAAATTGATATAATGCATAGGATATATTGAATCTATCACATAGCGAAGGAGGTTCCTCAGTGAAAGTAGATTGGGACAAAGTCAAACAAGATGCGGAACTTAAGGAAGATCATCAGGTAAAAGAAGAATTGATGACCCAACGCATCGTCAAATACATTATCTTAGGATTAGTTGCCTTGGCCTTAGTTGTAGGTTTAGGTTGCTTCTGGTACTATAACGATTCCCTAAAGGCAGTTAACAACCAAAAGACAGAGGCTGTGCAAGTAACGATTCCGATTGGTTCTAGCAGTAAGGACATTGCGCGCTTACTTAAGTCTCAGGGCTTAATTAAGAATGCCGATATCTTTAGCTTCTATATGAAGGCCAAAAGTGTCAATGGTCTCCAAGCTGGTCACTATGACTTAAGTCCTTCCATGGATGCCGATACCATTATTGCAACCCTTCAAAAGGGTGGTAAACCGATCGAAGTCGATGTGGATACCAAACTAACCGTTGTTGAAGGTATGCAACTGGAACAAATTGCCCAAATGGTGGAAGAAAACACCCCAATTAAGGCAGCTGATTTCTTAGCAACTGCTAATGATGCTAGCTTCATCGAAGAGTTAAAATCTCAATATCCGAGCTTAATTTCAGGTTTGGATGGGGTAGAAGGGCTCAAATATAAGTTAGAAGGTTACCTCTATCCGGCAACCTATGACTATATCGCTGGTACCAATGTTAAAGACCTGATTAAACAAATGGTGGGTAAGATGAACCTTGAATACCAAAAACTCAAGGAAGATATGGGCAATACTAGCTTAAGTTTCCATCAAATCTTGACCTTAGCTTCTATCATAGAGAAGGAAGGGGTCACAGATGAAGATCGCAAGCTCATCTCTGGTGTCTTCTATAACCGTATGAACAACGATATGCCACTGCAATCCGATATTACCGTCCTCTATGCCTTAGGTGAACACAAGGAACTGGTGACCATTAAGGATACTGAAGTGGACTCACCATACAACCTGTATAAGCATACGGGCTTAGGACCAGGGCCCTACAATAGCCCAAGTCTCAGTGCCATTCAGGCTGCCATTTATCCAACAGCCTCAGACTACTTCTACTTTGTAGCGGATATCGAGACCGGGAATGTCTACTATGCGACAACCTTGGAAGAACATGAAGCCCTAGTTGCTAAGTATGTCAATAAGAATAGCGGTCAAGAATCAAGCCTATCATCAAGCGAAACAGAATAAGAATAGAATGAGGGGAAAATAGTATGTCAAATCGTCCGATTGTAATTGGCGTAACCGGGGGGTCCGGGAGTGGAAAATCCAGTGTTAGTATGAAACTCATGGAGATTTTCGCCGATTTATCTGTCATGATGCTCCAACATGACTTCTACTATAAGGACCAATCGCACCTACCTTTTGAAGAAAGACTTAAAACCAACTATGACCATCCATTGGCTTTCGACACGGATTTATTCGTGGCCGATCTCAATCGACTTTTAGCAGGGGAAGCCATTGATAAACCGGTTTATGACTTTGCCAACCACACGCGTAGCAGTGAAGTCATTCATCAAGAATCTAAGGATGTCATTATCGTGGAAGGAATCCTCATTCTGGAAGATCCGCGCCTGCGCGACTTGATGGATATTAAGGTCTATGTTGATACCGATGACGATATTCGTTTGGCCCGCCGGATTCTCCGCGATATTAAAGAGCGTGGCCGTTCAGTAGAATCGGTTATTAACCAATATGTGGACGTGGTTAAGCCAATGCACCACCAATTTATTGAGCCAACCAAGCGTTACGCCGATATTATTGTCCCAGAAGGGGGCTATAACCAAGTGGCGATTGATCTTTTAGCCACCAAGATTCATTCTATCCTACAAGGCAAGGCTCTCGAAGCCAAACAAGAAGCCTAAGCAAAAGATGCTCTATGAATTTTTATGCCTAACTATCAAATTATGATTGCTAAATGACCAAGATAGTGTTATATTATTTCTGTTCTGACAGAGGCAAGACCGAGTGAGTTGGCGTAAGGCCAATTCGCTCGTGTTATTTTGTTTCTCATGGGGGGACGAGAAGCATCTATCCATTAAAAATAAGGAGTTAAGACGTATATGGAAGAAAAAGTATACCCAATGACCCTGGAAGGGAAAGCCAAATTAGAGGCTGAATTGGAAGATTTAAAAGTTAATAAACGTAAGGAGATTATCGAGCGTATTAAGATTGCCCGTTCATACGGTGACTTATCTGAAAACTCAGAGTACGATGCAGCTAAGGACGAACAAGCCTTCGTTGAAGGCCGCATCTCTGTCATTGAAAAAATGATTCGTTTTGCGCAAATCATTGATGATCGTGATGTGGCAGATGATGTAGTAACCTTAGGTCGTACGGTAAGCTTCATTGAATTGCCAGGTAGTGACGAAGAGTCGTATACCATTGTGGGTTCTGCTGAAGCAGATCCATTAGAAGCCAAAATCTCTAATGATTCACCAATTGCTAAGGCAATTATTGGTAAAAAATTAGGGGATGTCGTAACAGTGGAAACTCCAGGCGGTTCCTTCGATTTGAAGATTACCAAAATTGAGAAAAATTAACTTGCTTAGAGGCTAGTATGAGATGCTAGCCTCTTTTCTTTATGCCGAATTATGGAGCAGCTTTTCCTAGGTGATGGGGGTTAAGGGTTTTCCTATGGCTTAAAATTGTTTATAATAAGAAGCGTAAGCTAAGAAAGGAGGACGGACAGATGATAGCTTTTTTAAAGCGCCATATTTTCCAGATTTTGGCTTTGGCTGGGACAGCCTTGGTCTTTGAACTCATGGGGCGGGGCGTCACCTTTCTCTTGTTTTTAGGCAGCCTAGTCTTGCTAGTCGCCAGTGTCTACATCCCAATCGGAATTTTCAGGGGCATGATCCTGGTTTTGGCCTTGACGAGTTTCTTCGTAGCCATTTTTATGACTCAGTCTATCTGGCTAGTGCTCTTGGTCTTGGTGCTCTTTTATTGGCTCTTCCGGGGACCTAACGGCAATGAGTTCCTAGTTTGGGGAGAGTCACTACTCCATCCCTTCGGTGGTTCCAAGGAAGCCTATCATGGGGTTAAGTTAATTCAACCTCAGAGCGGCCAGCGGACCCTAATCAAGCGTGAATCCCTGATTGCCTCTATGGAATCTAAAACCAACTATTATGAATGGGATGATATCAATATTGTCTTCTTAGGGGGGAGCTCCATTGTCGACTTGGGCAATACCCTCCTACCACCGGAACAATCGACCATTGTCATTCGTAAATTATTTGGCCGTACGCGGCTGATTATTCCGCGTGATGTAGGTTTCCGGCTCAATATCTCAGCTGTATCAGGTGCGGTGGTCTTCGAGAACCAAAGCTATTCCTTAGTAGGGGAAAACTTTCGTTGGGAGACTGCGGGATATGCCGCAACGCCACGTCGTCTCAATATCATGATTTCTGTTGGCTTTGGTGAAGTGGAGGTGATTGTGCTATGAACCTACATTTATGGCGCCGTCTCTTCCTCTATCAACTCTTGGTTAATTTGGCCATTACAACCATCATGGTGGGTCTTCAAGTCTACGTCTTCCAGACCTTGAGTTTGGCTAGTCTCTGGGAGTTGACCTGGTTCCAAATTCCATTTTATCTGGTCTTAGTAGGGGCTAACTTCAGTATTGCCTTAGTAGTATCGGGTTTCCTGACCTTCTTCCTCAGTGGCCCTTATGAGGAGCTTCGGGCTAAGATTAATTGGCTTTTGCTAGGAAAATATCAACATCCTATTTTTAAGGATTCTGGCAAGGGGCTGCACGCCTGGTACGATTATAGTGGTGTGGTTTCATCAGATCTCAACCGTATCCGTGACAAGCTGGTCCAGCTGTCTAGAGACCTGCAGGATTTTGCTGCTTCCCCAACCTTCGTAGGGGAAGAAACCAAGGAAGAAATTATCGAGACTGAACGCCATCGGATTGCGCGGGAGCTTCATGATTCGGTTAGTCAGCAGCTCTTTGCAGCCACCATGATGCTTTCAGCTATCAAAGACCAAGAGCAGGTTGAGATTGCAGAACCTATCCGCCAACAAATTATTCGGGTCGATAAAGTTATTTCGACGGCTCAAATTGAGATGCGAGCCCTCTTATTACATTTGAGACCGATTGGATTAGAAGATCGGTCCCTTAAGCAGGGGATTGAACAGTTATTACTTGAGCTCCAGACCAAGATTCCGACGACGATTGTCTGGGACTTGGCCGATGTGCGCTTGGAATCCGGTATTGAGGACCATCTCTTCCGCATTGTACAAGAAGCCATTTCTAATACCTTAAGACACGCTAGAGCTAACCGTCTGGAGGTCTACCTCCAGGTGGATGAGAGCTCGGCTCAGCTCAAAATTGTGGATGACGGCCTAGGCTTTGACATGGATAAGGCTGACAAGGTCGGATCCTATGGTTTGCGTAATATTCGAGAACGGGTGACCAATCTTGGGGGCGAATGTAAGATTCTCAGTATGACAGGTAAGGGGACTGTTTTGGATATCTCCCTGCCTATTAGATTTTAAGGAGGTAAGTAGATGATTAAGGTATTACTAGTGGACGACCATGAAATGGTCCGACTAGGAGTCTCATCATATTTAATGATTCAGTCTGACATGGAAGTAGTGGGGGAAGCCAGTAACGGCTTAGAAGGCTATCATAAGGCCCTTGAATTACGACCAGACATTATCCTCATGGATTTAGTCATGGATGTCATGGATGGAATTGAAGCCACTCAGAAAATTATGGCAGATTGGCCTCAAGCTAAGATTATTATTGTGACCTCCTTCCTAGATGATGAGAAGGTCTATCCGGCCATGGAGGCGGGAGCTAGCTCCTACTTACTTAAGACCTCGTCTGCTGCTGAAATTGCCCAGGCCATCCGTTCTACCTATCAAGGGCATAAGGTGATTGAACCTGCCGTGACAGAGAAAATTATCGAGCACCGACTGGACCAAGCGCGCCCTAAGCCTCATGATGAGTTGACTAATCGGGAGTTGGATGTATTACGTCTAATAGGTCAAGGCTACTCCAATCAAGCCATTGCCGAGGAACTGGTCATTACCCTTAAAACGGTTAAGACCCATGTCTCCAATATCTTCACCAAGTTGGAAGTGGAGGATCGGACCCAGGCGGCTATTTACGCGGTTCACCATCATTTGGACGGTCAGTGAGCACCTAGTTAGGTCCTGTCTCAAGGACCATGCTATAATAAAAACAGCAAGTCAAGAGAAGGAGTGTAAGGGATGGAATTAAAAGTAGATCCAGCATCAGTTGCTTGGTTTAAGGAAGAAGTAGGATTGCCCCAAGGGGCTGGCGTACGTTTTTTAGTCAAGGTTTATGGTTGTAGCCCTATTAACAGCGGCTTTTCCCTCGCTATGGAAACCAACTACCCGAGTGAACCAGGTGTCACTTATGAAGCAGACGGCGTGCTCTTCTATATTGAGAGTCGTGACGAATGGTTCTTCGATGGACATGATTTGTCGGTTGAGTTTGATGAGGGTCATGGTGAGCCGGCCTATATTTTTGTCAAAGATGGGGTGGCTGTCAATCCCCTAGTGAAGGAGGCTTAAGACATGACTCAAAATCAACGCTATGGTTCGCAAAATAAAACCAACCAACTAGTTAAATTAAGTGTCTTTGTGGCCTTGATTATTATCCAATCATGGGTGCCTATGTTGGGTAACATTCCGACCCCAGTCTTATCCATTACTTACATCCATGTTACCGTCATTTTAGCAACTCTCTGGCTAGGTTGGAAAGAGGGCGTCTTGGTTGGGACGGCTTGGGGATTAAATTCTTGGATTCGTGCCCTAACTGCACCTGTGTCACCAATTCATGCCCAAGTCTTAAGTGATGTCATGGTCAGCGTCTTGCCACGTATGCTCATGCCATTGATTTTGGCCGGTTTGATTGTGGTCTTCAAGTCTTGGAGTAAAAATCCACGTCTAGTGGGAGCCTTGGCTGGCTTTAGTGGTAGTTTTCTCAATACTTTCTTGGTTTTAGGAGCTATGGTTTTATTCAAGCAAGAAACTTATATGACCATTCAAGGGGTAGACCAGACCGGCCTTTGGAAATTATTAGGGGGAATCATTGCGACCAACGGGATCTTGGAAGCTTTTGTGGCAGCTATTCTAACCCCAATTTTCTATCAAGTGACCTTACAACTGGCTAAGCGTCAGGGACAACATTAAGCCTATAAGAAGCGAACTTAGAAGGTTCGCTTTTTTTATGCTTTTAGGGCTTAGACTGCCTTGCTTTAAGCAAGATTTAGTTGACTTTTCGGCTATCTAGCGCACTAGGGCGACATTTTCATGAAAATATACGAACGATTGAGAATGGTTTTAGTAAAACATCATAGAATTTCTTGCTAGATTGACCTAATAATGATATAATGTAAGGGAATTCAGAGCGAGTTCACGAGTAAGAAATATTCAAAGGAGATGTTTTAATGAAGAAAGCTTTTGGATTAGCAGCTACAGCCTTGACAGTAGCAAGTTTGGTAGCACCTGTTGCCGTAAATGCGGCTGATTTTTCTGCAGTGATTGTCACAGACGTAGGTGGGGTAGACGACAAGTCCTTCAACCAAAGCGCCTGGGAAGGTCTTGAGCAATTCGGTAAAGAAAACAAGTTAGAAAAAGGGGTAGGTGGCTATGACTACTTACAATCCAATAGCGACTCTGACTATGTGACTAACCTTAACTCAGCAGTCCAAGCAAACTTCTCCTTAATCTTCGGGATTGGTTATAAATTAGAAGCTGCAGTCAAAGAAGCAGCCACTCAATACCCAGATAAGCACTTTGCTATTGTGGACTCTGTAGTTGACTTACCAAACGTTGCTTCCTTGACCTTCAAGGATAATGAAGCAGCTTTCTTAGCAGGGGTAGCCGCTGCTAAGACCACTAAGACCAAACAAGTTGGTTTTATCGGTGGGGTCGAAGGTTTCGTTATTGACCGTTTTGAAGCTGGTTTCGTTGAAGGCGTAAAAGCAGTTGATCCTTCTATCAAAGTTGAAGTTCAATACGCAGGTTCATTTGCTGATGCAGCTAAAGGGAAACAATTAGCTGCTGCTATGTACTCAGGTGGTGCAGATGTTATCTTCCACGCTTCTGGTGGTACCGGGAACGGTGTCTTCTCTGAAGCTAAGGATATCGTAACTAACGATCCTAAACGTGAAGTATATGTTATCGGGGTTGACTTAGACCAAGATGCAGAAGGTCTAGTCACTGTAGATGGCAAAGAACGTCACTTAACTTTAGCTTCAACACTCAAAGGGGTAGGCTCTGCGGTTAAGAAGTTCGCACAAGAGACCAAAGAAGGTCAATTCAAATCTGGTAACACTATTTACGGCTTGAAAGACGGCGGGGTTGACTTAACGACTGCCCAATTATCACCTGAAGCTAAAAAAGCTGTTGAAGAATACAAAGCTAAAATCGTCAAAGGTGAAATCACTGTACCTGAAAAACCAAATCGTTAATAAAGGATTAGGTACTAGGAGCTGGGGCAACCTGGCTCCTTTTTTGAAAGTAAAATGCACTTATAAAATAAGGTAAGTATTAATTAAGAAGGAGGGATTCTATGGAAACAGTGACGCATCCAGTGATTGAAATGCGTGGCATTTCCAAACAGTTTGGGACATTTTTTGCCAATAAAAATATTAACCTCGAGCTCAAGAAGGGCGAAATTCATGCCTTGCTTGGTGAGAACGGGGCGGGTAAATCCACTCTGATGAACATTTTGTCCGGTCTCTTACAACCGACTGATGGGCAGATTTATATGAATGGCCAAGCGGTTAACATTGCCAATCCAACGGTCGCTAATAACCTACATATCGGGATGGTTCACCAGCACTTTATGTTGGTAAATGACTTTACGGTCGTTGAGAATATCATGTTAGGGAATGAAATGGTTCAAGGCTTACGTTTGGACTATAAGAAGGCCAAGGCTCATATTATGAACTTATCCAAGCAATATGGTTTAGCCATTGATCCAGACGCTAAGGTTGCCAACATCACGGTGGGGATGCAACAGCGGGTGGAAATCCTCAAGACCCTCTATCGTGGCGCCGATATTCTGATTTTCGACGAACCAACGGCAGTTTTAACACCACAAGAAATCGATGAACTTATGGTTACGCTCAAGTCCTTAGCGAGTGAGGGTAAGTCCATTATTATCATTACCCATAAGTTAGCAGAAATTAAGCAGGTAGCTGACCGTTGTACTATTATCCGGCGTGGGGAGTCCATTGATACGGTTGATGTAGCCACTACTTCTGCTAAGGAATTAGCCGATATGATGGTGGGACGTTCCGTCTCCTTCAAGACCGAGAAGAAGGCTGCTAGTCCTGGCCAGGTCTTCTTGAATGTGGAAGACCTAGTGGTTAAGGATGAACGGGGCATTGTTGCTACTAAGAACTTGAGTTTCCAAGTAAGACGTGGCGAAGTAGTGGGGATTGCCGGGATTGACGGGAACGGTCAGTCCGAGCTAATTCTAGCACTTGCGGGCCTCATTCCAATTGAAGCAGGTAAGATCGAATTGGGCGGCCAGGATATTGTAGGTAAATCTCCACGTCAAATTACGGAGTTAGGCTTTGGTCATATTCCTGAAGACCGCCACAAATATGGGTTAGTTTTGCCTATGAAGGTTGAGGAAAACTTAGTGCTCAAATCCTACTATCATACGCCATACTCTGAAAAAGGCTTCTTACGATTCCAAGCTATTGAGAAGAAGGCCAAGGCCTTGATTGAGCAGTATGATGTGCGGACCGTCTCTGAAAAAGTCCCAGTTAAGTCACTCTCGGGCGGGAACCAACAAAAGGCCATTATTGCCCGTGAGTTAAGCTTGAACCCTGATTTCCTGATTGCAGCTAACCCAACTCGGGGCTTAGACGTAGGGGCCATTGAATTTATCCATAAGGCCTTGATTGCTGAACGTGATGATCAGAAGGCTGTCCTCTTGATGAGTTTCGAATTAGACGAAATTCTCAATGTATCTGATCGCATTATTGTCATGCACGACGGCCATATCATGGCAGACATTCCGGCATCTGAAACCAATGAACAAGAAATCGGCTTGATGATGGCGGGGACCTCTTATGAAGAAGTATTAAGCCATCGTCAAACAGGAGGTGACGCTAATCATGAAGGATAAACTACGTGCCGTTTTTGTTCCGATTGCATCTGTTGTGATTGGGATTATCGTGGGAGCCTTGATTATGTGGCTCTTCCGTTATGATGCGGTTAAAGGTTATGAGGCCCTCTTCAATGGAGCATTTGGTAAACCATTCAATATTGGTCAGACTCTACGGGCTGCCACTCCACTTATGTTAACAGGTTTAGGCTTCGCAGTAGCCTATACGGCTGGTTTCTTCAACATCGGTTTGGCTGGTCAGGCCCTCTGTGGTTGGTTAGTCTCCGTTTGGGTGGGGCTGACTTTAGGTGATTTACCATCCTTTATCGTCTTACCAATTGCCATTGTAGCTGGGATGGTGGCAGGTGCCCTCTGGGCAGCTATCGCTGGTTTCCTTAAGGCTTACTTTGATACCAGTGAAGTCATTGTGACCATCATGCTCAACTATACGGCGATTTATTTATCAGACTATCTCTTGCGTAATGTCATTACCAGCCGTTTGGATGCAACGCCTATCTTGAAAGACAATGCTACCTTAAAAATGCAGTGGTTGTCAGACTTGACCAATGGGTCTACCTTACATGCTGGTATTTTCATTGCAGTCTTAATGATTCTAGTCGTTCATATTTTAATGACGCGTACGACCCTTGGGTTTGAACTCAAAGCCGTAGGGATGAACAAGTTTGCCTCAGCCTATGCGGGCATGAACGCAAAACGTAATATTATCCTATCTATGGTCCTATCTGGTGCTCTTGCAGGTCTAGGTGGGGTCATGAACGGGCTAGGTGAGTTCCGTAACATCTTCTTGATGAATGGTAAAGCACCAGATATTGGCTTTGATGGTATGGCCGTTGCCCTTTTAGGGATGAACAATCCAATCGGAATTTTCTTCTCAAGTATTCTCTTTGGTGGTCTCAAGACCGGTGGGAACTTGATGCCTTTGGCTGCTAAGATTCCGAGTGAAATCGTCAACGTCGTCATTGGCTGTATTATTTTCTTCGTCGGATGTAGCTATATCTTCCGCTTCATTATGGAGAAGGTTCGCAGCAATAAAGTCAGCAGCAAGGAGGGAGCATAATGCAAAATATACTCGCTTTAGTTGTATCCAATGCGCTCTTGTACGCAACACCGCTGATTTTTACTGCCCTTGGTGGCGTCTTCTCTGAGAGAAGTGGGATTGTTAACGTAGGCTTGGAAGGAATCATGGTCATTGGGGCCTTCTCATCGGTTGTCTTCAACTTGACTTTTGCCGGTCAATTTGGCGATTTCACCCCATGGCTAGCGCTCCTAGTCGGTGGGCTTTGTGGCTTGCTCTTTGCCTTGATTCATGCGGTAGCGACCGTTAATTTGCGGGCTGACCACATTATTTCAGGGACCGTGCTCAACTTGATTGCACCATCCTTGGCTATCTTCTTAACCAAGGTACTCTTCCAAGGTAAGGGTCAAACAGACTCGATCAAAACCAAGTTTGGTAAATTTGACTTCCCAGTCTTATCAGATATTCCAGTCATTGGGCCTATCTTCTTCGCCAAGACTTCTATCTTGGCTTATGTGGGGATTGTGCTAGCCTTTGTGGTCTGGTATTTAGTCTTCAAGACGCGTTTTGGTTTGCGCTTGCGGTCAGTCGGGGAGAACCCACAAGCTGCCGATACCTTGGGCATTAATGTCTACCTCATGCGATATTCTGGCGTCTTGCTTTCTGGCTTACTAGGTGGGATTGGTGGGGCAGCCTACACCCATACTATTTCAGAAAACTTCGCGGTATCAACCATTGCCGGTCAAGGTTTTATGGCCATGGCCGCTATGATTTTCGGTAAATGGAACCCAATTGGGGCCATGTTAGCAGCTATCTTCTTCGGTTTAGCTCAGTCCTTGGCCGTTATCGGGGCTTCTATTCCAGTTATTAGGGATATCCCGTCAGTTTACTTGCAAATTGCACCTTATGTGATTACAATTATTGTATTGATTGGTTTCGTTGGTCGCTCCAAGGCGCCAGAAGCCGTTGGTACAACCTATATCAAATCAAAATAAGAGGAGAAAGACCCGTGTTGGCTCCATTCAGGGGCTGGCACGGGGCTTTTTTCCTAATGAAGGAGAGAAAGCCATGCAAGAATGGCAAGCTGGCATCCACTATCAGGCGGTTGCCTCCACTAAATATAAAACCAACCAAGTCATTATAAAGGCTATCTTACCTTATCAAGCTGAGCGGGCGGCAGCCTGGTCCTTGCTGGCTCGTATGATGGAAGATGGGAGTGACCGTATTCCAAGTAAGGCGGCCCTAGAAGGAATTTTGGCCCAACTCTATGGTGCCTCTCTATCAGTAGGGGTCCAACGTAAGGGGCATTTTCTAGAATTTGTTATGGCAAGCCAAAGTGTTCGGCCAAGCTTAGTCCAAATGCCTGACTTAGTGCCGGCTTGGCTAGACTTAATGGGGCAGTTGTTGTTTGAACAGGAGTCGCTAGCCCTAGCCTTGCCGCAAGCTCAGGCTCGTTTTGAACGGGAGCAGGTCTTTCAGCTGCAACGCATTAAGCGGATGAGCGATGATAAACGTCGCTTGGTGGTTCAAAAACTTTACCAGGAGCTTTACCGTGAGACTCCTGATAATGCCTTGGCAAATTTAGGGGATGAGGCCAGAGTCCAAGCCCTGACCCTAGCTGACCTGGCTAAGGCTCATAAGGAAATTTGCCAGGAAGCCCAATTCTATCTTGTCAGCAATGGTGATTTGACCGATAGTGACTTGATTAAGTGGCTAGAGAGCTGGTCACTAAAGGGCCGCCAGGCTGACTGGGATTATGGTGATAACTATCTGGCCTTAGATCAGCGTCTGTCATTGGATTCTGTTGGCCAATTAATTGAGGAGAAGGTCCAAGGCCAACAAGCTAATTTGGCCATGGCTTTTGCCTTCCCGCCAGCCAAGAGCCTTAAGGAACGTATTATACTTCAAGTGGCTAATGGGATTTTTGGCTATCTGCCAGTCTCTCGCCTCTTTACAGAAATTCGGGAGAAGCAGAGTTTGGCCTATGCCATTCATTCTGGCCTAGATTTTCATCGCTCTTTTGCCTTGGTTCGGGCGGGCATTAGTCCCGATAAGGTGGGACACGTCTATGAAGAAGTCCAAGCCCAGTTGGCGGATTTAATGGCCAGCCTGGAGGAAGGAGACTACTTAGAGGAAGTGAAACTGACTCTCTTGAGTGCTGATGTACAGTCGCGAGACTATCAACATTTGGAGACGGATAAGATGATTGCCCAGGATTTGTACCCTGACTTCGATTTGTCGACAGACTACTTTGAATCAGTGGTGAGAGCTCTCAAGGCGGAAGAGGTCATTGCTTGCTTAGGTAAATGGCACTTGGTGGGGGCCTATGCCCTAGTAGGAGGTAAAGATGAAAGAACACTATCATAAAGTTTTGGATGAAACCTTCTTTGAAAAGGTCTTGCCTAATGGTTTAACCGTTCGCTTGGTACCTAAACCAGGTTACCACCGCAGTTACGGAATTCTGACGACACACTATGGTTCGGTGGATCAAGTGGTGCGAGACAAGGAAACGGGAGAAGAAAAGACCATTCCTGCGGGAGCTGCCCATTTCTTAGAACACAAGATGTTTGAAGGCCAGGGAGGGCTAGACGCCTTTGCACTCTTTATGAAGCAGGGGGCTATGGCCAATGCTTTCACCCACTACTTCCAGACTTCCTATCTATTCTCTGCTTCCTATTATATTGAACGCAATGTCGAAACCTTGCTTGATTTTGTGCAGACACCTTATTTCACACCAGAAGGCATTGAGAAGGAAAAGGGCATTATCACGCAAGAGCTCTATATGTATCAAGATGATCCTCTCGGGGTCTCCTATCAAGCTCTCAATCAGGCCCTTTATCCTGACCATCCTTTAGGCATAGATATCCTGGGAACGGAAGAAAGCATTAAGGCCACCACTTATGAAGACCTACGCTTGGCTTATGATACTTTCTACCATCCAAGCAATATGAATTTGATTGTGGTAGGGAACTTTGACCCGCAAGCTTTGCTAGCTGTTATTGAAGCCAATCAGGCCCGCAAAACATTTGAGCCACCTCGCTATCAAAGGGTAGAAGAAGGGGTGACAGCTCCCGTTCTGCCTAAAACTCAGCTTGAGCGGGACATCAGTCAGCCAATTATCGAGTTGGCTTGGCGCTTTTCACCACAAAAATTATCGGGCCTAGAAATGATTCGCCAACGCATTATAGGAGAAGTCTTCTTCGAATTGCTAATGGGACCTATGTCGACAGCCTATGCTAGCTGGTACCAGCAACAATGGGTAGATACCAATTTCTACCAGTCTTATCAGTTAGACCATATGATGCACCATTTGGCTATTCATGCCCAGAGCCATCATGCGCCAGATTTGATTGCTGCAATCAAGGAACTCTTGGCTAACTGGCAGCAAAACCCTGATTTGACTGAGGAACAGTTGAAACAAGTGGTGACAGGGCGCGTTGGTGATTTCTTACAGCACCTGAATTCCTTGGAGTTTATCGCCTATGAATTGATTGAAGCTGTAATGGATGGCTATGAATTGGCCGATATCCTAACTTGCCTTCAGGAAATCAAACTGTCAGACCTCCAGGACTTTGGTCATCAAGTGCTCTCAGGAGCCTCAGAGGCAGTTGAGGTTCTAGTTAATCCCATAACTGAATAAGCCGAGAGGCCAAGTCCTTAGTGGGACTTGGCCTCTTGATTTTTTAGCAGAAGTTTTACAAGTTTTGGAGAAAAAGATTAACTCCCCTAGTCAGAATATGATATAATACTTCTTGAATGTAGAAAGAAAAGGATGAACGGCGATGAGTGAATTAGGAACAAAATTACGCGATGCCCGCATTGAAAAAGGCTATACCTTAAATACCTTACAACAAATGACAAAAATCCAAAAAAAATACCTAGTGGCCATTGAAGAAGGGCGCTTTGAAGAAATTCCTGGTAACTTCTATACTAGAGCTTTTGTAAAACAATATGCTGATATGGTAGGTCTAGATGGGGATAGTCTACTCTTGGATTATCAAAGTGAGATTGAAGCGGTGGAGCATGGCTTGTCTCAATATGAAGAGCAGGAGACAGAAGCTATGCCAAGTCGTTTGAATCGTAATCAAGCCCAATCCGAGCAATCCCTCTTAGACCGCTACGCTAAGCACCTACCGGTATTAATGTTGGCCGGTGTCTTCATTCTAGTCATGGCCTTTATTACTTGGACCATTTACTCTGTATCCCAACGTGAGCGCCAACAACAAGCCAATAGTTCTAGCGCCACTAGCTTGGTATCATCAGTAGAACCAAGTTCGGCAGCCCAACATGCAGCTAGCAGTAGTAGCGAGACTTCTTCCCAAGCGAAGATTGACGGCGCTGAATTCTTTGGTGATGTCCAAGGAAAGCGCGTATCTGGTGAAGGCGAAGAAACAACCTACGAGCTCTATGCGCCGATGAATAAATTTAAGTTCACAGTTAAAGGCAAGAATTATGTCTGGGTAGGTGTCTATGAGGATGAGGAAATCACCATGGATACGACGGTAACTGAAGGTGAAACCTTAGATATTAAGGTCAAAGGCCAAACCCGTAGCGTACGCATACGCTTGGGCTACCCTGAAGGGGCTGAGATTCAGGTGAATGGTAAGACTGTTAAAATCGCCAACGACTATATCACGGATTCTATTGTCTTCCGCCTACATGCCGACCAGCCAACTGGCTCAAGCACTAATGAAGCTAATCAAGGCGCCGAAAATCAACCAGGCCAAGAGCAAGGTCAAAACCAAAATCAAGCCCAAGGTCAAGGCTCTTATCAAGGTCCAGCCGTTCTGGATCCGAACCGCCAACAGAACAACAATAACAATGGGCAATAAGGCCTAGTCTAGAGGGAGGATTGTCATGAATATCGCCAATAAGTTAACACTCTTGCGCATGCTGATGATTCCGGTCTTTATCCTTTTGGTCTTAAATCCTTCGGCTGACCAAGTTGTGTGGTTAGGAACCGCCATTCCTATCAATCAAGTCTGGGCTGCCTTGGTTTTTGCTCTAGCAAGCTTTACGGACTTTTTGGATGGCTACCTAGCTCGTAAATATCATCTGGTAACCTCCTTTGGGGCCTTCTTCGATCCTATGGCTGATAAATTGTTAGTCATGGCGGCATTGATTTTGTTAGTTCAAGTCGCTTCTGTTCCGGGCTGGATAGTCTTTATCATTTTAGCCAGAGAATTGATGGTAACGGGCCTGAGAGTGCTGATTGCCCAATCCAATGGGAAGGTGATGGCAGCGGCTATGCCGGGTAAAATTAAGACAACAACGCAGATGCTAGCCATTCTTTGCTTCTTACTGCAAGATCTAGGGCGGTCAGTTTGGGGCTTCTCCCTGGCTAATCTCTTACTGTATGTCTGCCTCTTCTTCACCATTTATTCGGGTTTGGAATATTTTTATCATGCCCGCCATGTCTTCTCTGATGGACTCAAATAAAGCCAAAAGTAAAAATTAAAAGTCTGAATCCATGATTCAGGCTTTTTAGTTTGCTTTTTTAGACTGATTTTGGGCTATAACAGGAGAAGAAGGGGAGATAGGAAGTAAAATAGGCTAGTTTTATACAAAATTAGTTAGGATTATGCATCTGATTTTTAATTATGGTTGTCTACAATATGCCTGTAACATATTTGTTATCCGCCAACCCTTGTAAGTTTCCGTGACTTTGATACAATAGGAATGAAGTAACTATCGAAAGGAAGGTGTCGTATGCAACTCTGGATTTTAGTATGTATTTTACTGGTTGTAGCCATCGTCTTATTTGCCTTATCCATTTATGTCAAAGATGACAACGTTCAGGATCAATTGGATGAGTTTACGGCTCAGCAATCACAAGAATTCTATGCCATGAAGACGCGTTTAGCTGAGCTTGAGAAAGCAGCTCGTGAGCAAGAAGCCGTCAAAGTTGAAGTACCTGAACAAACAGGTAACCACTATGTGGAAGCTGAAGCAGAACCAGCTTTAGAAGTTAATCTTGACGACGTGTCTGATTTAACTCGCGAAGAAGTAATCCGTCTCTACTCACAAGGTTACACCATGCATGAGATTTCTCACCATGTGGCCTTATCTCAAGAAATTATCCAATCTATCGTTGACGATTACATTGAGAACCGTTAACAGACGACAAGGAGGAATAGTATGAAATTATCGCGTAACACCTTACGCTCACTGGCTGTCGGCGTCTTAGCCTCAGCAGTGGTTACGGCTGCTTTTGCCCTGTCACAAGGTCAATTGCCTGTCCAAGGTGTCAATGGGACTAATGTCTTGAATGGCGGGACAACGACAGCCAACGCTGATCAACAAGCTCGTCTTGATGCCTTATCAAGCGAAAAGTCAGCTTTGGAATCAACCCAAAACACCTTGAACGCGTCCTTAGCTTCGCTTAAGGAACAAGCTTCACGCCAAAGCAGTGAGTTAGAAGCCTTGAAGAGTCATTCAACTTCATCTTCAAGTACAAGCAATGAATCATCAAGCACTTCAAGCGAAGGTTTAAGCTCAAGTTCTAATGAAGCAAACCAAGCAGACACAACAGAAGCAAGTCAAGAAGAAACCAATCATGCGGGTACTACTGGTACTACAGCACCTAGCGATGGGCAATGGACCACTGAAGGTGGTAACTTCACTGTTAACCCAGGGGACACATCCGAAGATGTTGCTCAAAACTTGTATGATGCTGGGATTATTAGCTCACCAGATGTCTTCTTGGAAGTGGTAGATCAATGGGATTTATCAACCCTTCTGATTGCAGGGACCTATGAGTTGAATTCAGGCATGAATGTTAATACAATCGCAGAAATTTTAACTAACGGGGCCTACTACTGGCAACCATAGTAATAAAGAGGTGGGGTTGAATACTCCACCTCTTTTTTTGTGCAAATAATAGGGAATAAGTAGATAAATTTAAAAAAGTGGCAAAATCATGAGAATAATCAGCGTCTGGACTAGAATTTTTTCTCATAATTGTGTAAAATAGGGAAGAGAGTATCTAGATTGCATTAGGAGGCGATTAAATGGAAGATACAAAGAAACACCGCGTATTGATTATTGAGGATGAGAAAAACCTAGCCCGCTTCGTTGACTTAGAACTTCAACACGAAGGTTATGAGACAGCTATCTGTCATGATGGGCGTAAGGGCTTGGAGACTGCCCTCAATCAGGAGTGGGATGTCATCCTATTAGATTTAATGTTACCTGAATTGAACGGTCTGGAAGTCTGCCGTCGCATTCGTCCCATTAAGGACACCCCTATTATTATTATGACGGCACGGGATTCGGTTATTGACCGCGTATCTGGTCTAGACCAAGGGGCAGATGACTACATTGTTAAGCCATTTGCCATTGAGGAATTGTTGGCACGCTTACGTGCACTTTTCCGTCGCATTGACCATAACAAGGAAGAGAAGAATCAATCCCAGCAGTCTTCTGTTAAATACCGTAATTTGGTCATCGAGAAGAAAGGCCGCATTGTTAAACGTGATGATCAAGTCATTGATTTGACCAAGCGTGAGTACGAACTCTTGCTCTACTTGATGGAAAACCTCAATACGGTTATGTCTCGTGAAGTCCTGCTAGACAAGGTCTGGGGTTACAAAACGGAAGTCGAAACCAATGTGGTGGATGTCTACATTCGCTATCTCCGCAACAAAATTGATGTTCCTGGCAAGGATTCTTATATCCAGACCGTTCGCGGGACAGGCTATGTCATGAGAACCTAGTCATGAGATTACTGAGTTTTCAGCTTAAACAGCCACTTTCGCTTAAATGGAAGTGGACTATCTTGTTATTTTTAGTTTTTAACTTAATCGGGGTTGCCAGTTTGATGGGCTACCGTCATTTGAGTCAAGAACAAGCCCTCGCCGCCATCAAGGCTAATGGCCAGATGCGCTTGGATCAGACGCAGTCTGTTCTCAAGGCAGCCAAATTAGATATAGATCGACTGGGGACCAATGCAGAAAATGCCTCAGCTGATGACTTGTCGCTTTTAACGGCCTTAGAAAATTCTGAAACTAGTTTGCGCCTCTATAATAGTGCCAATCAGTTGGTCTATGAGACACGGCGATTGGATGTGCCGACTGTGGCGGCCTCGCCACAAGTGGATATCTATCCTTATAAGAAACAACTTTTTGTGATTGGTACGGTTAGTTTGCCAGGAAGGGATGGGACTGCGGGTACCCTGCAGTATATCTATCGCCCCCTACAATACCAAGATTGGCTAGCTAAACAGCAACAATTAATTAACTGGGTCTTGGTTGCGATTCTAGTAATTTCCCTTGTTTTTGCCTATGGCTTGGCGCGCTATCTCTTGCTTCCTCTGGAGTATCTTAATAATACACTGGACTTGGTGGAAGAAGAGAGTTTGTCGACCATTCGAGTCCGTAAACCGCGCAGTAATGACGAATGGAGTGACTTGAACATTCACGTCAATCGCCTCCTGGACAAAATTGATGGTTATGTTCAAAATCAAAAGCAATTTGTGGAAGATGTTTCTCATGAGTTGCGGACGCCAGTCGCCATTGTTGAAGGTCATTTGCAGATGCTCAATCGTTGGGGCAAGGATGATCCTGAGATTCTAGCGGAGTCGATTGATGCCTCCTTACAAGAAATCACCCGTATGAAAGACCTAGTCCAAATGATGTTAGACTTATCGCGGGCAGAACATGCTGAAGTCGACTATAAGGATGAAATGACCGAAATTTATGCCACTACTCGCCAGGTCTTCAACAACTTCGTAATGCTTTACCCTAACTTCCGTTTTTATTTGGACTCGGAAGGAGAGGACAAGGAGCTTTACGTCAAAATCTACCGCAATCATTTTGAACAGATTTTGATTATTCTCCTAGATAATGCGGTTAAGTACAGTACCAATCGCCAAGAAATCCATATCGCGGTGAGTGCTTCCTTCACGACAGTCGAAATCGCCATTCAAGATTTTGGTGAGGGCATGAGTCAGGAAGACAAGCAGAAAGTCTTCGGCCGCTTCTACCGTGTGGATAAGGCGCGTTCCCGCCAGAAAGGTGGGAATGGCTTAGGCCTCAGTATCGCCAAGCAATTGGTAGACAGTTACAAGGGCCGTATCTATGTGGAGAGTGTGCTTCACCATGGTTCTATCTTCTATGTAGAATTCCCAATTTTACTAGATAAAGCAGAAATTGAGAAGAATAAGAAGAAGGTTTTAACCAAGAGTCTATAATTTTGAGAGGATGGGAAACTTCCCATCCTTTTATTTTTGCTTGTATTTAGCCCAATCAGCCCTAGGGCTAGAGGAGGATTTTAGCTTGGACGAGACGAAAATACTTGAAAAAGGGTCCGTATTTTTATATAGTTAGAAGGTGAAAACTTTCGGAAATGAGTGAAGTAATTTTGAAAAAACAACGTAATTGGCAATTGATGGCCCTCTTGGTCGTCGTTGTATTGATTGCATCAGGCTGTGTGTCCTATGATGCTAATGGTCAACCTTATGGGGCGGTCTACGAATACCTGGGTAAACCAGCCGCTGCCTTCCTAGACTTCTTAGCGGGCTTCTTATTCAACAGCTATGGTTTAGCTATTATCATTGTGACCTTGCTGACGCGGGTCTTCATGTTGCCATCCTCCCTGAAGATGACGCGTGATACCATGATTAGCCAGGCGCGTATGAAGGTGGCCCAACCAGAAATCAACGAGATTCAAGAAGAAATCAATGCAAGTAAAGATCCAGCAGAGCGTGCTCGCTTGCAACAAGAGTTGATGGGTGTCTACAAAAAATACAACATCAACATGTTGGGTGGCCTATCAGGCTGCTTGCCATTGCTCTTACAAATGCCAGTCATCTCGGCCGTTTATGCAGCCATTCGCACTTCGTCAGCCATTCAAAACTCCACCTTCTTAGGTATCCAATTAGGGCAACGTTCAACCCTCATTGTGATTCTGGTGGTTGCTGTATCGATTCTTCAAAGCTGGCTTATGCAAAAACAAATGCCAAGCACGCCAGGTAATGAGAAGGCCGGTCAAACAAGCCAAGTCATGTTCTGGATGAACCCAATCCTCTTTGGTTGGATGACTTGGACCACAGACGCTGGTTTAGGTCTCTACTTCTTGGCAGGGGCAGTCTTCATGATTGGCCAACAACTCTACACCAACCATGTGGTTAAACCAAAGATTCAAGAAATCATCGACCAAGACATGGCCAACGTACAGGCAACTCCACGCCGTCCGCGTAAAGACGTAACGGCCCAAGCAACCAAGGAAGCTAACCGTAACCGCTTGGTTCCAACTAAGAAAAGTGTTGGGGCAGCAGGCTCCAAACGCCGCAATGCAGGTAAACAAACACGACGTTAATTATATGATGAGAGGCTGAGAAATCTCAGCCTCTTTTACTTTTGTCACAAGACAGGGAGACTTAGAAAAAGTTAGGACTAGCATGAGAGCAAGTAAGCAAAAAAGTCCCTAAAAATAGGGTTTGAAACTTTTCTAATGGGGCCTTTTGTGGTAGAATAAAACTATTGATTTACTGCAAGTAATGGAAGGTATGGAGGTTCGAAATGTCAGCAAGTCGTGGGTTACTCATTGTCTTATCTGGCCCGTCCGGAGTAGGGAAGGGAACAGTGCGGGCAGCAGTCTTTGCCAATAATCAGTTTCAGTATGTATACTCAGTGTCAGCCACTACACGCGCGCAGCGCCCAGGGGAAGTTGATGGCAAGGATTATTATTTTGTAAGTCGCGAAGAGTTCGAGACCATGATCCAAAATGAGGACCTACTAGAATATGCTGAATATGTGGGCAACTATTACGGTACCCCTATTCAGAAAATTGAAGAAAACCTAGCGGCTGGTCACGATGTCTTCTTGGAAATTGAAGTTCAAGGTGCCATGAAGGTTAAGGAGCGTATGCCAGAAGGAATCTTCATCTTCTTAGCACCACCTAACTTGGAAGAGCTAGAATCCCGGATTACAGGTCGGGGCACAGATGCCGCGCATGTCATCCAAGAGCGCATGGCGACGGCCAAGGAAGAAATCGAATTGATGCAGCATTATGACTACGTCGTAGTTAACGACCAAGTCCAACATGCAGTCGACAAGATTAATGCCATTATTCAATCAGAACATCTCAAGGTCGAACGTGTAGTGGATCAAATCCGACACGACATGGAAACTTATTACGAAAAGGAGCGGATTTAGCCATGATGTTATACCCATCAATTGATAAATTATTAGAGAAAGTACCTTCCAAATACAGCTTGATTATTTTAGCTAGCAAACGATCACACGATTTGCAAGTCTACCAGAACCCACAACTAGACAAGTATGAGTCAGTTAAGGCCGTAGGTAAGTCACTCGAAGAAGTCATTGACGGCAAATTATATATCAAAGAAGACTAGTCAAGAAACTACTATGAGGACGTGTGTATGCAGTTCATATCATAGTAGTTTTTTCTACAAATTCCCCTGAATTCATTCGGAGAAAGGAGCCTGCCCATGTTTGTCAAGGTGATTGTCGATATTCCGGCTGCCCAGGTCAATCGACCCTTTGATTACCAAGTCCCTGAGGCTTATCAGGATAGTCTACAACTCGGCATGCGGGTACAAGTTCCTTTCGGCAATCGCCAACTGCTTGGCTTTGTGGTGGGCATCCACCATACCAGTGACTTCAAGGGGACACTCAAACCCATTACAGCAGTCCTAGATTATGAATCCTTTATTAACGAGGAGCTACTAGACCTGAGTGAGCATTTGGCCCAGACCTTACATGCCTTCCGCATTAATGTCTTACAAGCCATGTTGCCTGCCATGCTCAAAGTCAAATACCAGAACATCTTTCTGATTCATCAGCCCCAAGGTCTCAGCGACTATGAGCTACCAAGTGACTGGCTCAATCAGAGTCAACTTGACAAGGATCAGGTAGAGGCGCAGTTAAGTCGCAAGCAAATCAAGCAACTATTAGACCAAGGCGTCCTGGAGTTGGTCTATCAGGTCCAAGACCAGACCACTACTAAGACTCAAACCATGATTGAGTTGGCTATGCCGGCTGAGTCAATCAAGCAAATTATCCAAGACTTACCCGCTAGAAGCCAGAAAGTAGCCCAGCTCCTGACCTATCTCTTAGCATCAGGTCAGCCCCAGTGGGAGCAACAAGCCCTTTTGGCGGCAAGCCAAGTCAGCGCCAGTAGCTTAAAGACGGCCCTCAAACATGGCTATATCAAGTCCCAAAAGGTCAGCGTCTATCGGGATCCTTTGGCTCATCTGGAGGTTGAGCAGAGTCAAAGTCGAACCTTGACTGAGGCTCAGAAGGCGGTCTATGAGCAGGTGGCCCAAGCATTAGAAGCACATCAGGATCAGACCTTCCTGCTAGAAGGTGTCACCGGCAGTGGCAAGACTGAAGTCTATCTCCAACTCATGGCTAAGGCCAGCCAAATGGGGCGGGGCGCTATTCTCTTAGTTCCTGAAATTGCCTTAACCCCGCAAATGGTACGTCAGGTTAAGAGTCGTTTTCAAACTGGGGTGGCGGTTCTGCACTCAGGTTTGACTAATTCCCAGAAATACGATGAGTGGCGCCGCATTATCCGCGGTCAAGCTACCATTGTCGTGGGTGCTCGCTCTTCGATTTTTGCGCCTATTCGTGATTTAGGCCTAGTCATCATTGACGAAGAACATGAGACCACCTACAAGCAATCGGATACGCCACGCTACCATGCTAGAGAAGTGGCTATCTGGCGCTGCCACTATCACCAGGCACCGCTGCTTCTGGGATCTGCGACCCCTTCACTGGAGTCTCGCTCTCGAGCCCAGGTAGGGCGCTACCAACATCTACGCCTGCCTGAACGTGTGAACGGACGACCTTTGCCACCCGTTACCCTAGTAGACATGACTAAGGAAATGGCCCAGCAAACGACCGACGAGCTGTCCTCTGTGCTTAAAGACAAGATTACCGACCGGCTAGCCAAAGGGCAACAGATTGTACTCTTACTCAATCGGCGAGGCTATGCCTCTTATATGCTCTGTCGGGAATGTGGCCAAGTCATTCAATGCCCGCGTTGCGATATTTCCTTAACCTATCACAAGCATGAGCATCGGCTCAAATGCCATTACTGTGACTACCAAAGCCCAGTACCTGACCGCTGTCCTAACTGCCATAGTGACTATCTCAGAACTTTTGGCTTAGGAACCCAGAAGATTGAGGAATTACTCAATCAGCATTTTCCTGACGCGCGTGTAATCCGCATGGATATGGATACCACACGCAAGAAGGGCCAACACGAAGCCCTCTTGGATCGCTTCCGTCGCCATGAGGCAGACATTCTCCTAGGCACTCAAATGATTGCCAAGGGTCTGGACTTTGAGGCCGTGACCCTAGTTGGCGTAATCAATGCGGATACGGCTCTCAATCTGCCGGATTTCCGAGCAGGGGAAAAGACCTTCCAACTCTTGACCCAAGTAGCCGGTCGTACTGGCCGGGGACGTTTCGAAGGTGAGGTCCTGATTCAAACCTATAATCCAGACCACTATGTTATGCAATTGGCCCAGCAACATGATTATGAGTCCTTCTTCTACTATGAGATGAAGCGACGTCATCTAGGCCATTATCCGCCTTATTTCTATACCACTTTAATTACTATTTCTAGCAAATACCAGGCCAAAGCCCAAGCTATGAGTCATCAAGTTAAGCAAGCCCTCTTGGCAAGCGGGGCAGCGCTTGAGATTCTAGGCCCCAGCCAAGGCGCGATTGCTCGGATTAATGAACGCTATTATTTCCAACTCTTGCTCAAGTACAAGGATGGTCAAGTCATTAAGGAAAGCCTTGGGGCCATCTTAGACCAATCCCAGCTTGAAGCCAAGCAGGGGATTTATATTACCATTGACCACGAGCCACTCTTTTTCAACTAGCGAGGTGTATCGAACATGAAAAAAATTATCTTTATGGGAACGCCACAGTTTGCGGCAGAAATTCTCCAAGGCTTACTCGAGCATGCCTCCTACCAGGTCATTGCGGTAGTGACCCAGCCTGACCGTCCGGTTGGCCGTAAACGGGTCTTGACTCAGTCACCTGTTAAACAATTGGCCTTGGCTCATGATATTCCCCTCTATCAACCTGAACGTATTAGCCGTTCTGAGGAGTTAGAAGAACTGATAAATTTAGATGCCGACATTATTGTGACGGCAGCTTATGGCCAGTTCATTCCCACTCGTCTCATTAACTCAACACCCCATACGGCCATTAATGTTCACGCTTCGCTACTACCTAAGTATCGTGGCGCCGCGCCTATTCACTACGCCATCTGGAAGGGCGATCATGAGACCGGTATTTCTATTATTTACATGACCAAGGAAATGGATGCGGGTGATATTCTTGCCCAACGTTCCTGTGTCATCGAATCAGATGAAACCGTAGGGGGACTCTTTGAGAAGTTAGCCATTATTGGACGAGAATTACTTCTTGATACCCTATTCAAACTTTTTGCAAATGAGATTACAGCTGTCGAGCAAGATGTCAGCCAAGTGGTCTTTTCGCCTTCAATTACCAAGGAACAAGAACAGCTTAACTGGCATGAGTCTGCTCACCAGGTAGACTGTCATGTTCGGGCCTTCAATCCTTTCCCTTCGACTTATACGGTCTTAGGTGACTTACGGATTAAGGTTTGGGCAGGAGCACCCATGGTTTATGAGCCAAGCCCAGAAGATCAGGCTGCAGAGCCAGGTACCATTCTGGCCTATAAACGTAAACACCTGATTGTGAAGTGTGGTCATCATTCCTATTATGGCATCCGTGAGTGGCAGGAGTCTGGTAAGAAGCGCCTGAGCCTAGAAGACTATTTCAAGGGCAATGATTTAGCGCAATTAGCGGGCCAAGTTTTCGCTTCGCCTCAAGTAGAAGAAGAGGAAGCTCATGAAAGTTAAGCCACAAGCCGCTAAGCGGCTCAAGCATAATGTTCGCTTTCAGGCTTTGCAGCTCTTGGTAGAGATTGACTGGCATGATCAATATTCCAATGTCCTTCTCAATCGGGCGCTGAGCCAGTCAGAACTCAAGCCAGTCGACCAAGGGCTTTTGGTTAATTTAGTCTACGGTAGCATCCAGCATCGTTTGACCTTGGATTTCTACTTGGAACCTTTCATCAAAGGCAAGAAGTTAGAGCCATGGATTCGTAGCCTTTTAAGAATGACCGCCTATCAGATGCTTTATCTGGAGCGAATTCCAGACCATGCAGCCATTAACGAAGCGGTTAATATCGCCAAGCTTAATGGCCATGCAGGACTGGCTGGTCTAGTCAACGGCGTCTTGCGCAATTTCCGTCGTCAGGAACTGCGCTCCTTGGATTCAGTGACAGATCCAATTGAAGCCCTCAGCATTCAATACAGTGTCGCCCCTTGGATTGTGGCCCTCTTACAAAAACAGTATGATCAGGCAAGCTTGGCTGATTTACTGGCTAGCCTTAACCAACGGCCACGCCTAACGGCTAGAATTCAAGCCCATCCTAATGAGCGCGACCAAATCCTGGCCCAGCTAAGGGCAGCCGGCTATCAAGTTGAGGCCGGCAACCTATCGCCCTATGCTATTGAAAGCTTAGATGGTCGAATCATAGAGTCGCCAGCCTTTCAAGCAGGGCGTTTGACCATTCAAGATGAATCTTCTATGTTGGTGGCCCCAATCGGCCGGCCAGTAGCAGGCCAACGACTCTTGGATGCTTGCAGTGCGCCCGGAGGCAAGGCGACACATATGGCCTTTCTACTGCAAAACGGTCACTTGGATGCCTTAGATATTTCTCAAGCCAAGCTAGACTTGGTGGCGGGGCACATGGAACGCCTAGGTTTAAGCCAGCAAGAGGGCTTGACTATATCACTTCATGCTACAGATGCCTTAGACTTTATGCCCCCAAGTGGGACACTCTATGATATAATCTATTTGGATGCACCATGTTCAGGTCTCGGCCTCATGCGTCGCAAACCTGAAATTAAATACACTAAGCAAGCAAGCGATATTGAAGCACTTAGCATGCTTCAGAGTCAGCTCTTAGACCATGTTGCCAGTCTACTCAAACCAGGCGGAACCTTAGTCTATTCAACCTGCACCTTGGCACAAGCTGAAAACCAAGACCAGGTCAAGGCCTTCTTGGCAAGACAGTCTGACTTCCAACTCAGTCCGATAGGGCCAGAAGAAGTCCAAGGGGCCTCAGTTCTGACTGCAGATGGCATGATTGAAGTCTTGCCACAAGACTACTTGACCGATGGCTTCTTCATTGCACGTATGACCAAGTCAGCCTAGCTTGCGATAAAATCAACTTATGAAGGAAACAGAGGTGACTACATGAAACTTGCACTAAGCTCCAATATCGGTAAGCGTCGAACGACCAATCAGGATTACGCGGATTATTTTCTAAATGATTTTGGCCAACTCTTGCTCATCCTCTGTGATGGGGTTGGTGGCCATTTGGGTGGTGACGTAGCCAGCCAACGCACGACGCAATATATTGGACAATATTTCCAAGATTTGAACCAAGCCTTAGCACCTGATCAGGTAGCAGCTTGGATTGAAGGGACCTTACAGCTTGTCAACAAGCAAATTTATCAAGAAGCCCAAGCCGACAAGAACTTAAACGGCATGGGGACTACTATTGTCTTGGCCTTAATTGTCGATGGCACTATTTATTTAGGCCATGTAGGGGATAGCCGCGCTTATATCTATAAAGAAGGCAAGCTCCAGCAATATACGGAGGATCATTCCTTGGTTAATGAATTGATTCGTGCTGGGGAAATTACCTTGGAAGAATCTTATCTTCATCCTCATCGCAATGCCGTCACCCAATCCATTGGTTTGACGCATCCACTTGAGGTAGCCATTCAGACCGTTCCAAGCCAGGAGGCTGAGATGTTGCTCCTTTGCTCAGATGGTTTGACTAATATGGTGACGCCTGAGGCCTTGGAAGAGCTCTTCCGATCATCGCGCCAAGAGGCTAATTTTGCCCAACAATTAATTGCAGCAGCTAACGAAGCTGGAGGCATGGATAACATTTCCGTTATTATTGCTTCAGACTTAAGCACTGAAAACTTAGAGGAGGTATCTGAATGGAAATAGGCGATAAATTATCAGGCAGATACCTGCTGACAGACTTTATCGGTCAGGGCGGGATGGCCAATGTTTTCCTAGCCCAAGACTTAATCTTAGAAAGACAAGTAGCCGTTAAAGTCCTGCGTTTTGACTTCCAAGACAACCAGGATGCCATCCGTCGCTTCCAACGTGAAGCTATGTCGGCTAGCCAATTGCTGCACCGCAACATCGTCGAAATCTATGATGTCGAGGAGAAAGAAGACCAGCAATACATCGTCATGGAGTATGTGGATGGGACAGATCTCAAGACTTATATTCGTCAAAATGCGCCCCTATCCTTAGAGCTAGTGGTACTGATTATGAGTCAGATCCTCTCGGCTATTGAAGTGGCTCATAAGAACCAAATTATTCACCGGGATATTAAGCCTCAGAATATTTTGATTACCAAGACAGGTGCTATTAAGATTACCGACTTTGGGATTGCCATTGCTCTGTCGGATACTTCCATCACGCAGACTAATACCCTCTTGGGTTCGGTTCATTACCTGTCACCTGAGCAAGCGCGTGGTAGCAATGCCACCGTTAAGTCAGATATCTATGCCCTAGGGGTCGTCCTCTATGAATTGATTACTGGCTCTGTGCCATTTGATGGTGAATCAGCTGTCTCCGTGGCCCTCAAGCACTTCCAGGAAGAATTTCCACGTATCCGGGACAAAATGGACTATGTACCGCAAAGCTTGGAAAACGTGGTCCTCAAGGCTACTGCCAAGGACCCAGCTAATCGCTACGATTCTGTTCACAGCATGTTAGCGGACTTGTCGACGGCACTCAATGCGAGTCGTATGAATGAGCCGGTCTTTGTCCCTAATGCCAGTGGTCAGGCGCGAGTTCAAATGAAACCTATTAAGCCAGTCAAAACACCGGTTGCGTCTCCAATTGAAGCGCCAGAACCCATCGATTATGATGCCTATCAACGCATTGACGAGGTAGCGCCCTTGGACAAGCCACGACGTAAACGTCGGATTGCGGCCTGGCTCTTGGCCATCATCAGTCTCTTAGTCATTTGTGGCGGGGTCTATATCGCCTATACGCGCTTGACCGAGTACACTTCTGTGCCAGAAGTGGCCAAACTCAGCAAGGATGAGGCGGTACAGAAAATTCAAGCAGCCAATCTACAAGTGGGGGCCATTAAGCAGACTTGGAGTGACAGTATTCCTCAGGGTCAGGTGATTAAATCAACACCAGGCTCTGGCGCTCGGATTCGTAAGGCTTCAACAGTCGACTTAGAAATCAGTAACGGGAAAGAACAAGTTGAAATCGGCAACTATGTCGGTCAAGACTATGAATCGGTTCGCTCCCAATTGACCGCGGCTAACTTTATCGTAGAGCGTCGTGACTTTGCTTCGACGCCAGAGAATAATGGGAAGATTTTAGCCCAAAGCGTGGAACCAGGTTCCAAGGTGGTGCCAAGCACTACTTCCCTAGTCTTTACTGTAGGGAAGGTGGCAGACTCCACCACCATGCAGGACTTCAATAACCTACCACTGGAAATGGTGCAAAACTTCGCGGAAGCTAACGGATTGACTGTTGACGTCAGAGAAGACTACGATAATGACATTCCAAAAGGGCGTGTCATCAGCCAAAGTCCTAAATATGGCGTGGCTTTAAGTCAAGGCGATACCATCAAGGTTACCGTTTCTAAAGGGCGCAAGGAAGAGAAGATCCTGACGGCCGTTCAACGGGTAAATATTGAGTACGTGCCAAAATATGCTAGCACGGACGTCAACCAACGTAACCCATTGCCGAATAAGATTCAGGTCTTCATTGGCGATAGCCGCAACAATATTAATACGCTGGCCCAAGAATTTGAGATTTCAGAATCACGTAGTATCGAGATTCTGCTCTATATTATGGAAGGCGGCGTTGGTCAATACCGCGTCATGCGGGATGGCGAAGTCATTGCTGAAAGTAATGAAGTCTATCCAAATGATAATTAACCCTAAGAGGCTAGAAACTTCTAGCCTCTTTTTGATGGGAAAATATGAGTCCTGATTAGTCTAGGCTGTCCTGTCAGCCAGAACTGACAAGGCGCTTAAAATATGGTACCATTAAGTCAGTATAAAGCAGAGGGTGACAGTATGGCAGAAGACAAAGTAATCATCAAAGAAGGCATTATTTCCCAATCTCTTAGTGGCTTTTATTCAGTGCGGTCTGAGGGCCAAACCTATGTGACCAAGCCCAGGGGAAATTTTCGCCACCAACAGCTCAAGCCTTTGGTGGGAGACCATGTTACCTTTGAATGGGAGGAGGGCTTAGACCCCAAGGCCGACCAAGCCTTAGGACGCTTGATTGAGGTCCTGCCTCGTCGTAATCAATTCGTTAGACCAAGTGTGGTCAATGTGGATGATGCGCTCGTGGTCATGTCGCTGGTGGAGCCGGACTTCTCCTACTCCCTAGTCGACCAATTTTTGGCCTCTGTGACCTCCCATGGCATTGAACCCCATTTGGTTCTGACCAAATACGACCTCCTGCTAGCACAAGAAGGGGAGAAACAAGCCCAAGACCGTGTCGCCCAGATACAAGCTCTTTATGAGGCGGCTGGTTATACAGTAACTGTCATGGATCCTGCATCGGATGCGCTTGCTAATCTTAGTCAACTCTTGCACCAAGGACTCTACGTGGTCATGGGCCAGTCTGGGGTCGGTAAGTCCACCTTACTTAACCAGCTACTACCTCAAGCTGACATTGAAACCGGCGAAATTAGCCACTATCTGGGGCGTGGGCGCCATACCACACGGGAAGTGAACCTCTATCCCTTGAATCAGGCTTTGATTGCTGACACGCCAGGATTTTCTGCCCTAGATTTCGAGCAGATTGAGAAGGAGCAAGTGACCCAACTCTTCCCGGAAATTCAAGAACTCAGTCAAGAATGCCGCTTCCGTTCCTGTCTTCATTTGGAAGAACCAGGTTGTGCGGTTAAGCAAGCGCTAGAAGCGGGAAGTTTGGCTGCTAGTCGCTATCAGTCCTATTGTCAATTAGTCCAAAAAATTGATCAGCGCAAACCCCAATATCATCTTAAAAAACGCCGTTAAGGAGGAAACTATATGTATATTGCACCTTCCATGTTGAGTGCCGATTTTAATAACCTAGCCCAATCTATTCGAATGGTTGAAGAGGCTGGGGCTGACTACCTACACATTGATATTATGGATGGGGATTTTGTACCCAACATTTCCTTTGGGCCTATGCTCTATCAAGGCTTGCGCGCTCAATCTAAGCTAGTCTTTGATGTTCACATGATGGTGACCAATCCTGAACGCTATGTGGACCAAGTGGTCAAGGCGGGCGCTGATGTGGTGACTGTTCATGTGGAGGCGACACCTCATATCCACCGAGCCCTTCAATTAATTAAGGCAGCAGGTGCCAAGGCGGGCGTTGTCATTAATCCAGGCACGTCAGTTGCGGCCATTGAAGCAGTTCTGGGTCAAGTTGATCAGGTCTTGGTTATGACAGTTAACCCAGGTTTTGGTGGCCAGGCCTTTATTCCCGCAACCTTGGACAAAGTCCGCCAATTGGCTGATTTGCGTCAAAAACAAGGCTATAGTTATCTAATTGAAGTTGACGGTGGGGTGAATGACAAGACGGCTGCTGACTGTCTAGCGGCGGGCGCAGATATCCTAGTAGCAGGTTCTTACGTCTTCGGGCATTCAGATCCAGTCCAAGCGATTCAGACGCTCAAAGACTTAGCTTAGGTAGAATAGGAAGTAGGGGGCAGTCTAAGTGGCAACAGCATGTGTCATTGTCTGTGGGGGTGGACCTAATCCAGCCCTTGATCAGATTGAGAATTTAATCCAAGCCTATGACCAAGTCTATTTTGTAGGGGCTGATCGTGGAGCTTTAAGATTAGTCAAAGCAGGTTATGTGCTAGATGTGGCTTTGGGCGACTTTGATTCGGTGTCAGAAGAAGAGCGTCAAGTCATTGAGGCGCACAGTCAGGAATTTCAAGCCTTTCCTAGCGAGAAGGACGATACCGATGGTCATTTGGCCTTAGACCTGGCCATGAACCGCTGGCCGGAGGCTGATTATGTAGCGCTTGGTTTTCTAGGCGAAAGGGGTGGGCGACTGGACCATTTCTTGGCTAATATCTGGCTGGCCCATCAGCCACGCTTCCAAGCAGGTTTGTCTCGTCTGACCTTGCTGGAGGCTCACCACAAGGTACGTTTCTTAGAGCCGGGGCAGCATGTTTTGGCCTATGAGCCCTGTCTCTATCTATCAGTCATTAGCTTGACACCAGTGCAAGGCCTGACTATTCAAGGCGCCAAGTACACCTTGCCGGCAACTGATTATGCTAGTCCCCAATCCCTGATTAGCAACGAATATAAAGCCAGTCAGGAGCCTGTGGAAATTGCCTTTGAGTCGGGTCTAGTCATGATTTTCTGGGTCAACCAAGTCTAAAAACCGAAAAAATCCCCCTCAAATACTTGTCAAATGAGGGAAAATATGATAAATTAGTTCAGTATGATAAAGCAGAGACATTAAGCTCCTGCAGCGAAAAGGAGGAAACAAGAATGGCTAAAGAATGTTATTTCACTGGGCGTAAAGCTCGTTCAGGTAACACTCGTTCAAAAGCGATGAACAAAACAAAACGTCGTTTCGGCGCTAACTTACAAAAAGTACGCATCTTAGTAGATGGCGAACCTAAGAAAGTTTGGGTTTCTGCTCGTGCTTTAAAATCAGGTAAAGTAGAACGCGTTTAATAGCGATGATCCCAGTCCCTTGGATTGGGGCTTTTTTTTGAGTAAGACCTCCTCTGTCTAGACAAGTATAGAAGACAGTCCCCCAGTTTGGAATGGTCTTTATCTTAATGAGTGCACAATCAAGCATTTTATGCTAAAATAGATATGATATATTAGATGTGAGGAGGAAATCGCATGACAATCAAAATCCAAACACCCAATGGACAAGTGTCCCTAACCCAAGATGTGATTTCAACAGTTGTCGGCACTGCCGTAACAGATAACTACGGTGTGGTCGGAATGGTAAGTAAGAACTTCTTCCGTGATAACTTAATTGAGATTCTAGGACAGGAGAACTACTCCAAAGGGGTTGTTATCACCCAACATGGGGATGACGTTCTAGTAGATGTCTACATCTTAGTGTCTTACGGGACTAAGATCTCAGTTATCTGCCAAAACATTCAACAAGCCGTGAAATACAGTGTTGAACAATTGCTGGGCTTCGAAGTCAGCTATGTCAATGTTCACGTACAAGGCGTAAAAATTGATTAAGTCAACCGTATAGAACGGTAAGGAGGATAAAAATTGGAATTGAAACAATTAACGGCAAAAGAGTTTGTGCCTATGGTTGTAGCCGGAGCGGAACGCTTAACATCCAATGTCGAATTAATTAACTCACTCAACGTATTCCCTGTGCCAGATGGCGATACCGGGACTAACATGAACATGACCTTCGTTTCTGGAGCGGAAAACCTCAAATCCAGTCAAGCAAGTCACGTCGGTGAATTAGCGGGCGCCTTAGCCAAGGGACTTTTGATGGGGGCGCGTGGTAACTCTGGGGTTATCTTATCTCAGATTTTCCGTGGTTTCTCACAAGCGATTAAGGAAGAAGAAGTCTTAGACGCTAAGCATTTTGCCCAAGCCTTCTTAGGTGGGGTTGAATCAGCCTATAAGGCAGTTATGAAACCTGTCGAAGGGACTATTTTGACGGTTGCCCGTGAATCTGCTTTGCGCGGTGAGAAGGCAGCTGAGAAGACCGATAACATTGTTGAAGTTATGAAAGCTATTGTCGAAGGCGCTCAATTGGCCTTAGACAAGACACCTGAATTATTGCCAGTCTTGAAACAAGTGGGCGTAGTAGACTCTGGTGGTAAAGGCTTGCTCTGCGTCTATGAAGGTTTCTTGTCATCCTTGACAGGAGAGACCGTAGTAGAAGTTAAGGCAGCTCCTGCAGCTCCTGGCCACTCTCACGCTATGTTCGAAGATGGCAATGAGCCACCAATGGCCTTAGAAGATATTACCTTTGGCTACTGTACAGAAATCATGGTACGCATTGGTCAAGGCCCAACTGTTGAGAAGGCCTTTGACTATGACGCTTTCCGTAGCACCCTCAACACCAAAGGGGATTCCCTCTTGGTAGTAGCGGACGATGAAATCGTCAAGGTTCACATCCATACTGAAAACCCAGGCGAAATTATGCAATTGGGTCAAGAATTTGGGGAACTGATCAAAATCAAAGTCGACAACATGCGTGAACAAGTCCGTGGCTTAGAAGCGGAAGAACATGCTATGAAGGAAGCCCCAGCAGCGGCTGCACCAAAAGTTCCTTATGCGATTATTGCGGTAGCAGCAGGTGAAGGTGTGGGTCAACTCTTCACTGACCTAGGGGTTGCCAAAGTCTTGGCCGGTGGCCAAACCATGAACCCTTCAACTGAAGATTTCGTTAAAGCTATTGAAGCAGTCAATGCAGAACAAATCATCCTCTTGCCTAACAACAAGAACATCATCATGGCAGCTGAACAAGCAGCCCAAGTAGCGGAAGTGCCAACCGTTGTGGTACCAACCACTACAATCCCTCAAGGGATTACGGCTATGATGGCCTTCGATGCAAGCTTAGATTTAGCAGCCAATGGGGCCCAAATGAATGAGTCACGTGATTTCGTCCAATCTGGCCAAATTACTTACTCCATTCGTGACACCGAGATTGATGGCGTGTCCATCAAGAAGGATGACTACCTAGGCTTAGTTAACAACAAGATTGTCTTGTCCTTGCCTGATTTGAAGGATGCCCTCTTGGCAACCTTAGAAGCTATGGTGGATGAAGACTCTGAGTTGGCAACTATTATTGTCGGGGAAGAAGGAACTACTGAATTAGCAGATGAGGTCGCAGAGCTCTTAACTGACAAATTCAATGACTTAGAAGTTGAAATCGTCCAAGGGGACCAACCAGTTTACCACTACATGATGTCAGTGGAATAATCAAATCAGTTAAAAGACTAAGGCTCATGCCTTGGTCTTTTTCTATGCCCGAGCGAGCTTGGAATCCAGCTTGAATAGTCGCTATCTGGCTATGAAGATGTTATAATAATGAGACAGACAAGCAGAAAGGAGGGGGCTTATGGGACTTAATTGGTTAGACAGCATTGATCATCTCAAGGGAGTGGGACCCGCGCGAGTTAAGCTCTTCCAACAGGTCGGCGTCTCCACTGTTCGCGACCTCATGTTTCATTTTCCCTTCCGCTTTGAATCGGTAGCCGTGCGTCCTTTGGCGACCATCCTTGATCAGGAGAAGGTCACCCTTAAGGGCAAGGTCGTGACCCCACCTGTGGTAGCCTACTTTGGTGGCAAGAAGAGCCGGGTTTCTTTCAAGCTGGCGGTCAATGACCACGAAATTATCATTGTCTCCTTCTTCAATCAACCCTATCTTAAGCAAGCCATCCAGCTAGGGCAGGAGCGAGCCATTTATGGCAAATGGCAATCCAATCGCCAGACCCTACTGGGTATGAAGCTGATTCAAGTAGCTCAGGAAGGCCAGGACTTTGCGCCAGTTTACCATGCTACTAAGGGCCTTAAGCAGAGCGCCATTGTGACTAGTATTGCAGCTTCCTTCAATCAGTATCAGGAGGCCATCCCAGAGGTCTTACCTCAACACCTCAACGACCAGTATCGGCTCTTAGATTTGCCTTTGGCCCTCTATGCCATGCATTTTCCGGCTGATCAAGAACAGCATCATCAGGCTACACGGAAAATTATCTATCAGGAGTTTTTCCTCTACCAATGGCGTCTGCAAGCGGCCCTTAAGCAGCATGAAACAGAGCCAGGCATCCAGATTCATTATGACAATGACCAGCTTAAGACGTGGATCGGACGTTTGCCTTATGAGCTAACTCAAGCACAGAAGCAGGTAGTCAATGAAATCTGTCGTGACCTTATGGCCCAGCACCCTATGCGGCGCATGGTGCAGGGGGACGTTGGGAGCGGGAAAACCCTAGTAGCCTTTCTGGCTATTTTAGCTAGCTTAAGTGGAGGCTTCCAGTCAGCCCTCATGGCGCCGACTGAGATTCTAGCTAAACAGCATGCCCAGTCTTTCAACCAGCTCTTTGCCTCCATGGGGATAGAAGCCGCGCTCTTGACCAGTGCCATGACAGCCAAGGCCAAGCAAGCAGTCTTAGATGGCTTGGCTAATGGGCAGATTCAGGTGGTCATCGGGACTCATGCCTTGATCCAAGAAACGGTCAAATTCAAGCAACTTGGCTTGGTTATCATTGACGAGCAACATCGCTTTGGGGTTGGTCAGCGCCAAGCCCTAGTAGATAAAAATGACAAAATAGCCGTCAACCTACTCCAAATGACCGCAACGCCTATTCCACGTTCCCTAGCCATGACCCTCTATGGCGAGATGCACGTCTCCACCATTGATCAGTTACCTAAGGGCCGTCAGCCTATCACGACCCGTTGGCTCAAGGAAGATCAATTAGAGGAACTAGAAGACCATGTGGCCCAAGAATTAGAGGCCGGACACCAGGTCTACTATGTGCTCCCTCTGATTGAGAGTTCTGAACACTTGGAGCAGATAGAGAACGTGCTAGAGGTGGCAGACCGCTTGGCAGACCGCTTCCCAAGCTTTAAGGTCGATGTCTTACACGGCCAACTTAATAAGGAAGAGCAAGAAGCCGTCATGGACCGCTTCAAGCAAAATCAGGTCCAGATTCTCGTGGCGACCACCATGGTGGAAGTCGGAGTTGACGTGCCCAATGCCACCATTATGGTCATTCAGTCAGCCGAGCGCTTTGGCTTGGCCCAGCTCCATCAGTTGCGTGGGCGAGTAGGGCGGAGCCAGCTTGCCAGTTATTGTTACCTGATTGGCAGTCCTTCAACTGAACAGGGTAAGGAGCGACTTAAGATTATGGTGGACCACCAAGATGGTTTCCTGATTAGCCGTGAAGATTTGAAGATTCGCGGTATGGGGGACTTAATGGGCCGCAGCCAAAGTGGTTTGCCTGAATTCCACTATGCTAATTTGATTGAAGACGAAAAAATCTTAACAGTTGCCCGCAAGGATGTTCAGGACTTACTCAAGCATCCAGAACGCCTATCGGAAGCCGAATGGCAGGCGCTTAATCAATGGAGTCAGACGCAAGCGATTGAGGTCTAGCCAAACTGCCAGATTCTCATCTAGGTTGACGGCTTGGCAGGGACTTGTTATGATGAAAGCACGAGAATTGGTATAGCGATTGCCAAATATTGATAGATATGATTAGTTTATAAGGAGGAAGACAAGGAATGATTAGAATTGCAGTAGATGCCATGGGCGGGGATTTCGCGCCTGAATCAGCCGTAAAAGGGGTAAATCTTGCCATTGCAGCCTTCGATAACATCGAAGTGCTCTTATTTGGCGACCAAGATAAAATTCGCCCATATTTAGAAGCGACAGCGCGGGTCGAAATCATCCATACCCCAGAAAAAATCAATGGGGATGACGAGCCAGTGCGTGCTATTCGCAAGAAGAAGAATGCCTCCATGGTATTAGCGGCGCAAGCAGTCAAGGAAGGCCAAGCTGATGCCTTGCTGTCAGCAGGTAACACCGGGGCCCTCTTAGCCAGTGGCTTACTGATTGTGGGACGGATTAAGAATATTGATCGTCCAGGCCTTATGCCAGTCTTACCAACTGCTTCTAGTCAGCATCCTTACTTGGTCTTGATGGATGCCGGTGCTAACGCTGACTGCAAGCCAGTCAACTTACTGCAATTTGCGGTTCTAGCTAACTTTTATGCCCAACGTGTCCTGGGCATCGCCCAGCCTAAGATTGGACTACTTAACAATGGGACTGAAGCTACCAAGGGTAATGAACTATCTAAGGCGGCCTATGAACTCTTGGCTGCTGAGACTAGCCTAGACTTCTACGGCAACGTGGAGACTAAGACCTTGCTAGACGGACCGGTTGATATTGTGGTCACCGACGGCTTCACCGGAAATGCTGTCTTGAAGACCTTAGAAGGCACCTCCAAAACCCTCTTTGGCCTGATTAAATCCCAATTATTGGGTGGTGGGCTTAAGACTAAATTAGGAGCCCTCTTAGTCAAAGACGCCTTATCTGGCCTCCGCGACAACTTTGATGATACCAAACAGGGTGGGGCAGTCCTCTTAGGGGTCAAGGCGCCAGTCATTAAAGCCCATGGCTCTTCTAACGAACAAGCCATCTTCAATGCTATTCGTCAGGCTCGCACGATTGTGGAATCTGGTATTATCCAGGAAGCAACTGACTACTTCGGTCAGGAGCAACCAGCTCAAACAGAAGAATAGTCTTATTCGGCCAGGCCATGTTAGCCTGGTCTTTTTGCATATCAAAAGAAGTTCGGGGTACATCAAAAAGCTTGAAAAATGATTGAGGAATAAAAAAATAAAAAGAAAAGATGATCGGCAGTTTAGGTTAAATAGGTAATCCTATGACGTATCATCGCCATCTTGCTTTTCAATATGCATATCCTATTTCTGGTTAACCCATAATAGGCTATGCATATTGAAAAACAGGATTATTATAATGGCCTCTTGATGACTGATTGATGGCGGATAAAAAGGTAATTTTTAGCTTTATTAGGAATGATTTTGAAGATATCGCTTACTTGGTCGCAATCATGGGCAAAGTCTAAGCAAGTTTTGAGGGATAAATGAGAAGAATGAGAGATTTCATAATTTTCTCTGCCAAAACCATGGACAATTGGCTTAAAACTTAGTAAAATAAGGAAGTGTAGATTTTATGTCATATTGAACGGAGGTGCATGGATGCCCCAGACCCAGGAAGTTTTCCAAACAGTCCAGCGATTGATTGTTGAACGATTTGGTTTAACTGAAGACAAGGTCACCAATGAGATGACCTTTGAAGATCTCGGTGCAGACTCAATTGACGTCTTCGAACTGATTATGGAGCTCGAGGACACCTTTAGTGTTCAATTTGAGGATAGTCGTATTGAAGCCCTTAAGAATGTAGGCGATGTGGTCACTTATATCGACCAGCTTACTCCCTAAGAACTGAAAAGACGATGAAGTCAGCACGCTCTATCTATGCAGTGCTACTTTTTTTACTTAGATGAAGACATAAAACATGATCACGAATGGAGGAACTAGAATGGATAACGAAAAAGTTATTCTAGATGTAAAGGACTTACACGTTGGATTCCGCGTTAAGGATACCTTCTACAATGCAGTAGACGGCGTTAGCTTTACCTTATCAAAGAATGAAAAATTAGCCATTGTTGGGGAGTCAGGCTGTGGGAAGTCAACTCTTGCCACTTCAATCATTGGTTTGCATAATCCTCGCAATACTAAGATTGAAGGCCAAATTAACTACCGTGGCGATAACTTAATAGAATATACTGAGAATCAATATAACAAAATCCGTGGGAACGATATTGGGATGATCTTCCAAGACCCATTGGCATCGCTCAACCCATTGATGACCATCGCAGCTCAAATTGATGAAGCCCTCTACTACCACACCAAACTCAACAAGGAAGAACGTCAAAAACGCGTCTTAGAGCTCTTGGATCAAGTAGGGATTGTTAACCCAGAGCGGACTGCTCGTCAGTACCCACACGAATTATCTGGGGGGATGCGTCAGCGGGTTATCATCGCCATTGCCTTGGCATGTAAGCCACCGATTATTATTGCCGATGAACCGACTACCGCTTTGGACGTGACTATTCAAGCTCAAATCTTGGACTTGATGAACGACATCCAGAAGGAGACCGAAGCAGGGATTATCCTCATTACTCACGACTTAGGGGTCGTAGCTGAGACAGCTGACCGCGTAGCCGTGATGTATGCCGGTCAATTCGTTGAGATTGCACCTGTTGAAGAACTCTTCAACAATCCGCAACATCCATATACACGTTCACTCTTGCGTTCAATTCCGCAAACCAGTGAATTAGAAGGTGGCTCTGATAAGCTTCACGTCATTCAAGGGGCGGTACCACCATTAACTAAGATGATTCGGACAGGCTGTCGTTTCGCGCCACGTATTCCTTGGATTGCGGAAGACGCCCACGAAGAAAACCCAGGCTTACATGAAGTATCACCAGGGCACTTTGTCCGTTGTACTTGTTACAAACATTTCCATTTTGAAGGGGAGGAGAACTAATGGCTGAATTTATGCGCATTGAGGACCTAAAGGTCCACTATCCTATTCGGTCTGGTTTCCTGAACCGTGTGACCGACTATGTCTATGCTGTAGACGGCGTCAACTTGACCTTAGAAGAAGGGAAGACTTATGGCTTGGTTGGTGAATCAGGTTCTGGTAAGTCTACCATCGGGAAGGCCATCATTGGTTTAGAGAAGATTACCTCAGGGAAAATCTACTATGAGGGTGAAGAAGTCTCTAAAGCAGCGCGTCATCGCCGTTCTAACTACCGTCACAACGTGCAAATGATCTTCCAAGATTCCCTCTCTAGCTTCAACCCTAAACGTCGGATTACCGACATCTTAGGGGAGCCAATGCGGAACTTCCTCAGCTTAACACCTGATGAAGAGAAGAAGCGCAAGTTGGAGCTCTTAGATATCGTAGGGTTATCGGAAGAAGCACTCTACAAGTACCCACATGAGTTCTCTGGTGGTCAACGTCAACGGATTGGGGTAGCACGTGCTGTAGCCCTCAACCCTAAATTAGTGATTGCCGATGAGCCTGTTTCTGCCTTGGACTTATCTGTTCAAGCCCAAGTTCTTAACTTCATGAAGCAGATTCAAGAAGAATATAATGTTAGTTATCTCTTCGTTTCGCACGACTTAGGTGTCGTTAAGCATATGTGTGATGAGATTGCTATTATGTACCGTGGTCGCTTCACTGAGTATGGAACACGTGATGATATCTATAATGACGCACGTCACATTTATACCCGTCGCCTCTTGTCGGCTATTCCAGAAATGAACCCTAATAATCGTGAGCAAAACAAGCTTAATCGTTTACGGGTCGAAAAGGAATACAGTGAAAATGCGTCGCTTTATTATGACGAAAACGGTCGAGTGTATGACCTTAAACCAGTTTCTGAGACCCACTTAACGGCTCTTCGAACTGTAGACACTAATAAAGGAGGCGAGCTCTAAAATGTGGAAAGTGATATTTAGACGTTTGTTACTGATGATTCCGCAACTTTTGGCGCTCAGTGTTCTGATTTTCGTTATGGCTGAGTTAATGCCAGGGGATCCTTTGACTGGTTTGGTTGATCCAAAAATATCCGCTGAACAAATTGAAGCTATGCGGGTAAAATTAGGTTTGAACCAACCGCTTTGGAAACGATACATCGACTGGATGGTTGGTATGTTCCATGGTGATTTTGGGCGTTCCTTTGCCCACAAACAGCCTGTAACGGCTATTATTGCCCAACGCATTTGGCCAACGGTATGGTTGTCTCTATTCACAACAATTATCACCTACATGATTGCCTTACCATTAGGGATCTTGTCAGGGCGTTATAGTGGTGGTTGGTTTGATAAAGTTGTTAACTTTTACAACTTTTTAACCTTCTCTATCCCTAGTTTTGTTTTAGGCCTATTCTTCCTTTGGTTATTTGGCTATACTTTAGGTTGGTTCCCAACACGTGGTACAGTTGGAGCTGGCTTGCAACCTGGTACTTTGGACTATGTATTGTCTCGTATCTACCATATGATTCTACCTGCCTTTACTTTGGCCGTTTTAAGTACAACTTCGACTATCCAATGGTTACGCTCTGGGATTGTAGATGCTAAAGCAGATGACTATGTTCGGACTGCTCGTGCAAAAGGTGTGCCAGAACGTGTTGTATATAACAAACACATCCTTCGAAACGCGTTATTACCAATTGCAGCATTCTTTGGTTACGAGCTTACTGGGCTCTTTGGCGGGGCAATGATTACTGAGCAAATCTTTACTTATCAAGGGATGGGGCAGTTATTCATTACTTCAGTTTCTGGACGCGACTATAGTGTTATGATTACCCTAGTATTGTTCTATGGCTTCTTGACACTACTTGGTGGTCTCTTGTCCGATATTATCATGGTATTCGTAGATCCACGAGTACGGTTAGATTAGGAGGTGAGAGAGTATGACAAAAGATAAAAGCGCAAAATTAGCTAAAACAAAAAATAAAGATCCAGAATCTCTCCCACCAATGGGCTTTGAGGTCATTCGTCGTGAATTCATGAAGGATAAGCTAGCCTTGTTTTCATTATTAGTATTGATTGCAATCTTCTTGTTCCTTTATGTCGCTCCATATTTCTTGAATTTGGAGTCTGCAACCAAAGTTCAGATTTTTAACCGTTACACAACGCCTGGTTCAGTAGTAGATGGACATACATATGTTCTTGGCGCGGATGAAGGTGGTCGTGATGTCCTAGGACAGTTAATTTTGGGTGGTCGTAACTCTGTCTCGATTGCCTTAATTGTTACTGGCTTGCAAATGGTTATTGGGGTAATCTTAGGTTTAATATCAGGTTACTATGGCGGTCGTGTTGACAATGTCATTATGCGAGTGGTTGACTTCTTCTTAATCATTCCAACGATAGTTCTGATAATTGCAATTGGGACAATTTATAAGAGTAATGATATCTATGGCCTATCCTTGACTATTGGTTTCTTAGGATGGATGGGGGTTGCTCGATTAATTAGAACGAGAACCTTAAGTGAAGCATCCAAAGATTACATTAGTGCGTCTAAGACTATGGGAACCTATGACTGGAAGATTATGTTGTTTGAACTTCTCCCAAATATTTCTTCTATCGTTATTACGCGTTTAGTATTAGCTTTGGCAGGTAATATTGGGTTAGAAACAGGGCTATCTTTCTTAGGGTTTGGTTTGCCAATCGGTACGCCATCACTAGGGACCTTGATTGGGGCTGCTAAGACTGCGGATATTATCGAGAATAAACAATGGGTATGGCTACCTGCTGCACTCTTCATTCTTGTTATGATGCTCTGTATTAACTATGTAGGTCAAGCTTTACAGCGTACAACTGACGCTCGTCAACGTTTAGGTTAATAGAAAAACTGAGCCTTAGGGCTCAGTTTTTTTGTGCTTAATTTTAAGTCTATGCTCCAAGGCTAAGGGGATGACATGATAATGTCATATAGCCATTCGCTATAGTAGCTTATAGTAAAAGTATCTTTGACTATCACTAATAAAAGTCTTAAACTAGTCCCTAACATATCTTTTAGCCCTAAGGAGGTTGACTTATGACTAGAATCAAGACTATTTTTCGTTCCTTACTCGCGCTAGGACTCACGACTAGCACGCTCCTTACAGCTCAGCAGGCCACTATATCAGCGCAAGAAGTAAGCCTTAATCCTGCCATTGAACAGAAACTAAGTATTCCTGCTCCGTCTGAGTTGGCCACCTTGGATTCAGGCCTCTATTCAGATATCGCCAGCATGGATGTCATTGGGCAAGTTTTTGAAGGTCTCTATCGAATTAAGAATGCGCAAGAAGTGGAACTGGGGCAGGCAGCTTCCGTTAAGGTCAGTGAGGATGGCTTAACCCACACCTTCACTCTACGCGATGACATTTATTGGTCCAATGGTGATCCAGTCAAGGCACAAGACTTTGAGTTGGCCTTCCGCCGTCTAGCGGATCGTCAAGCTGGTACGAGCGTGACTTCGATTGAAATTCTTAAGAATGGGGCGGCTATCCGCAATGGTGACAAGCCTGTCGAAGAATTAGGGGTCAAGGCTATTGATGACAAAACTCTGGAACTAACCTTGGAATACCCAGTGCCGGCTTTGGCTAAGATTCTAACTGGTTCGCGTTACATGCCGATTAATAAAACCTTCTTCCAAGAAAAAGGGGATAGTTATGGGACCACAGCAGATAATGTGGTGACTAATGGGCCCTTCACGATTCAAGGATGGAATGGGACCAACCTCGAGTGGGACTTAGTTAAGAATCCTCAATACTGGGATGCCAGTCATGTTTATCTGACTCAGGTGCACCAACAAGTCATTAAGGAGAATTCGACTGGGGCAGATTTATTTGATAGTAATCAGTTGGACTTCACAACCTTGTCCGACCAATTTGTCCAAGAATACTCAGGTGCGCCAGACTTCCACAGTATTCCCAAAGCGACAATCGGTTATCTGAGTTTCAACACGACTCGTCCAACAACAGGCAATGCAGCTCTCCGTCGGGCTATTGCCCAGGCATTTGATAAGCAAGTTTACGCTGATTCCGTTATTCAGGATGGTTCTCAGCCGCTCAACAACTTAGTGCCTAAAGCCTTCGACGTCAATGAGGCTGGTGAAGATTACCAAGAGCAGGCTGGACCCATGTTGACCTACGATGTCCAAGCAGCACAAGCTGATTGGGCTAAGGCTAAGGAAGAACTAGGCCAAGAGACCATTGAGTTACAACTCTTAACGTCAGATGTAGGCCTCTCCAAACGAACAGCTGAATTCCTCAAGGAAGAGCTGGAGAAAAATTTACCAGGTCTCAAGTTAAGCGTCCTTTCGGTGCCACTTAAGAACCGTCTAGAAATTCAACGCAAGCTAGACTACGATATTTTCTATGGGACTTGGACGCCTGAATATCAGGATGCGGTTAACTTTATTGAACAGTACAAGACAGGTGGCGGGACTAACTTCGCCAAATATGCTAATCCTGAATTTGATAAATTAGTCGAATTAGCACGCAATGACTATGCTAAAGATCCTGCTAAGCGTCGCGAGACCTTAATTGAGGCAGAGAAAATCTTAGTTAAAGAAGATGGCGTGGTCGCCCCTATCTATCAAGCCAGTGCAGCCTACTTACTCAAGCCAAAGGTTAAGCAATTTGAAGTATTGCCGTTTGGCCGCTCCAATAACTTACGTCCAGTTTATATTGATGAGTAGGGACAAGAAGACTAAGAGCCTTGCATGTATTTAAGGATGATTTGTCTACCAAAATCCACTTTCTCAGGCCAAATATAGTCAGATTTGACCTAAATAAATTTTTCCCTACAAAAACATGAATATAAAGTGAGAAATTTATAATAAAACGCTTGCTATTGCCCATAAAAAAGGGTAGAATAAGGGCATATAAAAATATTATCCATTGGGGGTACAATATGAAGAAGTCTATGAAGAAGAGCTTAGCTTTAGTAGCTGCTGCTTTTACTGTAGCTGGTGCTTTTGCGCCAACCTTAGCTCACGCTGAAGGTGTTAATTTACCAGAAGTGGTAGATAACGAAGGCACACCAATTTCGGGTGGAACTTTGAAAGTTGCCTTAGTAGGGGACCCATTTGCGGGTGTCTTAAGCCAACTCTATTATTCAACTGGTCCAGATGGAGATGTCGTTGATAACTTTACAACTGGTTTATACAGTTATGATGAGAACTTTGTCATCACTAATGATGGTTTTGCAAAGCTGACCTTTGATAAGGACAACAAAAAAGTAACCATCAAAATCCCTGAAAATACTAAGTGGGATGATGGTGAACCATTGACTATCGATGACGTAATTTACCCTTACTATGTAGTAGGGCACAAGGACTACACAGGGATTCGTTATGGCGATGACTTTGAGAACGTTGTAGGGATGGCAGAATACCATGAAGGTAAAGCTGAAGAAATCTCGGGTCTTAAGCGTGTTGATGACTGGACCTTAGAAGTATCCTACAAGGAATTCCCAGCTGGTATGTTACAAGCAGGGGGCGGTGTTTCTCAATATATCGCACCAAAGCATGTTCTTGAGAAAATTCCAGTTGCTGAACAAGAAGATTCAGATGCAGTTCGTAAGAACCCAGTAGGGAACGGTCCTTTCCGTGTTAAATCGGTTACACCAGGGGAATCTGTTACTTTCGAGGCCAACGAATACTACTACAAAGGTAAGCCAAAAGTTGACGGCATGCAATTAGATGTAGTCAACCCTTCAACTGCTGTTTCTGAAATGAAGGCGGGTAACTACGACATTGCTAAGTTGACTTCAGACGAATACCCAACCTACGCAGATGCAACTAACTTCAAGACCTTAGGTCACTGGCAAAACGCTATGAGCTACATCGGTTTCAAGATGGGTAAATGGAACGCTGATAAGAAGGAAGTTGAGTACGACCCAAGTCGCGTTGTCTCTAATAAAGCTCTCCGTCAAGCTATGGGTTATGCCGTTGATAACGACGCAATTGGCAAGAAGTTCTACAACGGTTTGCGTACACGTGCCAACACCACTATTCCACCTGTCTTTAAGGGCTACAACGATGGTTCTATCGAAGGTTACACCTACCAACCAGAAAAATCTAAGCAAATCCTTGCCGATGCTGGTTTCGTCGACAAAGACGGTGACGGCTTCGTAGAAGATCCAAACGGTAAGAGCTTTACCCTTAAGTTTGCTTCTATGCAAGGGGGCGCAACTGCTGAACCAATCGCTCAATACTACATCGATTCTTGGAAACAAGTAGGGATTAACGTAGAATTAGTAGACGGTCGTCTCATGGAATTCAACGCCTTCTATGACTTACTCAAGACTGATGGTGACGTTGATGTTTATCAAGCAGCCTTCGGTGTAGGTGGGGATCCAAACCCAATTAACTTGTTTGGTCGTAAGGCAGCCTTCAACTATACTCGTTGGGCAACTGAAGAGAATGACAAGCTCTTGGATGCGTTAGGTTCTACTGAATCCTTTGACGAAGCCTTCCGTAAGAAAGCCTTCACTGACTGGCAAACATACTTCACTGAAGAAGCACCAGTTATCCCAACCCTCTTCCGTCAAGAGTTAGTGTCTGTTAACAACCGTGTGAAGCATTTTGACTTCAAAGTGGGTTCAACATTTGACCTCTCTGAAATTGAATTAACTGCTGATCAACCAGCTAAATAATTCCGATGGAAGATAAAAGACTAGGACATTTGTCCTAGTCTTTTTTATGTCTAGCTAAGTGAGAGACGACTTCTCGCCACAAAAAAATAGAAGAGCATTAAGTCTCTTTTGGAAATCGTTACCATATCTTTTATGAAGGGATTCATCAAAGGTTTAATATGAGTATATGATAAGCCGAAGATGAGAAAACAATGAAGAAATCTCTTGCTATTTTCTCAGTTATCAGTTATAGTATCCTTAATCGTAATGACTAAGCCAATATGAAGGAGGAAATCTTATGAAAAGTCGTATTAGCAAGTCCTTGACTGCATTGGTAGCGGGATTGTCTGTAGTTGGCGTGTTGGCCCCTTGGGCTAGTGCTCAGGCCCAAGATGCTAATTTATCTACAGTAATCGATAATGAAGGGACGCCAATCTCAGGTGGGACCCTCAAGTATGCCATGGTTGGGGATCCATTCTCAGGTGTCTTATCACCACTCTATACCAGCAACAGCAAGGACAGCGACATCGTAGGCATGTTCTCACCTAACTTGTTTGGGAACGACGCCAACTATAAGTTAGACGACTCTGGCTTTGGTAAAATTAAGTTCGACAAAGATAACAAGAAGGTAACCATCACCATTCCGCAAGGAACCAAATGGGATGATGGCGAGCCAGTAACCATTGAGGATGTCATTTATCCTTACTATGTCATTGGTCATAAGGACTATACCGGTGTCCGTTACGGTTCTGACTTCCAAAATGTCGTAGGGATGGAAGAGTATCACGCAGGTACCACTGATACCATCTCTGGTTTGAAGAAGGTGGACGACTATACCTTAGAAGTCACCTATAAAGAATTCTCTAACTCCATGCTACAAGCTTGGGGCGGGGTAAGTAACTACATCGTGCCTAAACATGCATTTGAAAATATCCCAATCAAGGATCAAGTGGACAGTGATGTGGTGCGTAAGAAACCAGTTGGTTTTGGGCCTTTCAAAGTTAAGTCCATTACGCCTGGCGAATCCGTTATTTTAGAAGCAAATGAATACTACTACAAGGGTAAACCTAAGATTGACACAGTACAAATGGATGTGGTCAACTCATCAACCGCTGTCTCTGAGATGAAAGCCGGTAACTATGATATTGCTAGTCTCCCTGCGGATGCCTACAGCACCTATAAGGATGCCACGAACTTCAAGACTATTGGCCAAGTAGAGAATACGGTCCAATACCTGGGTTTCCACTTAGGTAAATGGAATGCTGATAAGCAAGAAGTTGAAGTGGATGAAAGCAAGGTTATTAATAATAAGAGCCTTCGTCAAGCCATGGGCTATGCTGTGGACAATGGCGCTATCGGTCAGCGTTTCTATGAAGGGTTACGTTGGCAAGCTAACTCACCAATTCCACCAACCTTCAAGGATATTGCGGACAGCAGTCGTGAAGGCTATACCTACCAACCAGAAAAAGCTAAACAAATCTTGGCTGATGCAGGTTTTGTGGACAAGGATGGCGATGGTTTCGTAGAAGATCCTAAGGGTAATCAATTTAGCCTCAAGTACTTGGCTATGTCAGGGACTGATGTGGCTGAGCCAATTGCCCAATATTATGTAGATGCTTGGAAGCAAGTCGGCATTAACGTCGAACTCTATGAAGGTCGTTTGCATGAGTTTAACTCCTTCTACGATCTCTTAGGGACAGATGCAGACATTGATGTCTTCTCAGCAGCTATGGGCTTCGGTGGGGATCCAAACCCAGCCTTTATGTTTGGTCGCAACGCCCAATTCAACTATATGCGTTATGCTAGTGATCAAAATGATAGCTTACTCAAAGACATCCGCTCTGATGCTTCCTTTGACGCGGATTACCGTAAGGAAGCCTTCAAGAAATGGCAAGACTTCATTATGGATGAAGTCCCAATGGTGCCAACCCTCTATCGTTACCAGTTAACATCCTTTAACAACCGGATTAAGCACTATGATGCAACTCCAGGGGTTGACTTCGACTGGAACCAAGTAGAGTTAACAGCAGATTCACCAATAAAAGAATAAGTAAACGAAAAGGCTGGGAATATCCCAGCCTTTCTTCTTTTGACAGGGTAAAAACAGTAGTGAAAATGGCCATTTGATGGCTTTCAAAAGAAAAAGATGATACGTAAATTAAAAAACGGTGAAAAAACTATTGCTTTTTCATAGGAATAGGAGTATAGTAAACTCAATCATAAAATGATACCTATGTTTGGAGGAGAAAAACATGAACAAAACCTTTAGAAAAAATCTTGCCCTCATGGCCACGGCCTTATCAGTCAGCGCCATTATGTGGCCTTCAGCTATTGCCGTGGCTGAAGGCGCCAATCTACCATTATCAGTGACTAACGAAGGAACTGCGATTGATGGTGGAGTATTCAAATATGCCTTAGTTGGGGATCCCTTCTCTGGTGCACTCAGCAGCCTCTATGCTGAGAAATCTAATGACATGACCATTACTGGTTTTATCAACCCAGGCCTCTACGGTTCTGATGGTGACTATAAGATTGACGATTCTGGTTTGGCTAAACTGACCTTCGATCAAGCTAACAAGAAAGTCACCATCAAGATCCCGGAAGGTGTGACCTGGACTGATGGCCAGCCCCTTACCATTGAAGACGTCATCTACCCTTACTACGTGGTAGGGCACAAGGACTATACCGGTATCCGTTATGGTTCTGACTTCAAGAATGTGGTTGGTATGGAAGACTACCATGAAGGTAAGTCTGACACCATCTCTGGTCTTAAGAAGGTAGATGATTACACCTTAGAGATTAGCTACAAGGAATTCTCAGCTTCCATGCTTCAGGCGGGTGGTGGGGTATCCTCCTACGTAGAACCTAAACATATCTTAGAGAAGACCCCAATCAAGGATCTTGAAGATAGCGAACAAGTTCGGACTAATCCAATCGGCTTTGGTCCTTTCAAAGTTAAATCCATCACCCCAGGTGAGTCCGTTGTCTTCGAACGTAATGACAACTACTACAAAGGTAAGCCAAAAGTAGCAGGCCTACAAGTCGATGTGGTCAACGCTTCAACGGCTGTGTCAGAAATGAAGGCTGGTAACTATGACTACGCGGCCTTGCCTGAAGAGACTTACAGCACTTATAAAGATGCAAGCAACTTCAAGACCTTAGGTCGATTGACCAACGTCTACAGCTACATTGGCTTCCACGTTGGGACTTGGAATAAGGAAAAAGAACAAGTCCAACCAGATGACAGCAAGCCAGTGTCCAATAAAGCGCTCCGTCAAGCCATGGCTTATGCGATTGACAATGATGCCATTGGCAAACGTTTCTACGAAGGCTTACGGGTACGAGCTAACTCTCCAATTCCATCCATGTTTGCAAGCTACAATGATGGTAGTATCGAAGGTTACACCTACCAACCAGAGAAGGCCAAACAAATCTTGGCTGATGCCGGTTTCGTCGATAAGGATGGCGATGGTTTTGTAGAAGATCCTAATGGCAAGAGCTTCAAGCTGACCTTCGCTGCCATGTCAGGTTCTGATGTGGCCGAGCCTATCACTCAATACTATCTTGATGCCTGGAAGCAAATCGGGGTTAATATTGAACTCTATGAAGGTCGTTTGCTTGAGTTTAACGCCTTCTACGATCTCTTAGATAGCGATGCTGATATTGATGTCTTCCAAGCTGCCATGGGGGTAGGGGGCGACCCTAACCCATCTAGCCAATTTGGTCGTGACAACCAGTTCAACATGATGCGTTGGGCAACTGAAGAGAATGATAAGCTCTTAGCAGCAATTAACTCTGACGCTGCCTTCGAAGATTCAGCCCGTAAGAAAGCCTATGATGATTGGCAAAAATACGTCATCGATGAAGCACCGGTTATTCCAACTCTCTACCGTCACTCACTCGTGTCAATCAACAACCGGGTTAAGAACTTTGATATTACCCTGGGTTCTGGCACTGAATGGCAAGATGTTGAATTGACTGCTGATCAACCTGTCAAAGAATAAAACACAAAAAGATGCAATGACTTTCCAGTCTTGCATCTTTTTTGCTTGATTAAAAATAGGCTAGGATTATGAGTGATAATCCTAGCCTAGGGCAGTAGCCAAATTATTTAATTGGTTCGTCAGCAGTTAATTCTAACTGTTCAATCCCGAAGCTTGAGCCGTTCGCAACATCATAGTGTTTAACACGGTTGTTGACAGAACGAATACCGTAACGGTAGAGGTAAGGAATTGCAGGAAGCTCCTCGTTGGTGTAAGCTTGCCATGCATGGAAGGCTTCCTTACGGTAGGCTTCATCGAAGGCCTTGTCAGAAGAGAGGGCATCTAACAATTCTTCGTTCTTATCATCAGCCCAACGTTCGTAGTTGAATGGTGCTTTCTTACTATAGAAACCAGTTGGATTTGGGTCACCACCGGTACCCCAAGCCCCTTCAAAGACATCAAATGATTGATCATCGCTGCGGAGCATATCAGCATAGGAGTTAAAGTCATAGAGACGACCGTCTAACAATTCGACATTAATCCCCACTTGCTTCCAAGAGTCAACGAAGTAGGACCAGAGTGGTTCAGCAATATCGCTAGAACTACGAGCTAAGAATTTGAGGGTGAATGGCTTACCGTTAGGATCTTCTATGAAGCCGTCGCCATCTTTATCTACAAAGCCCGCATCAGCTAAGATTTGTTTAGATTTTTCTGGGTCATAAGTGAAGCCAGGAAGATCTGAAGCGTGCACGCTCTTGAAGAGGGAAGGAATCAAGGTGTTAGCACGGAAGCGGAGGCCGCTGAAGAAGCGTTGACCGACAGCGTCTGCATCGAAGGCGTAAGCCATGGCTTGACGTAAAGCCTTATTTTGGATGACCTTGCTAGGGTCCATCTCAACTTCTTCCTTATCCTTGTTCCAGCTACCGAACTTGAAGCCGATGTAGGAATAGGTGTTTTCAACTGTCCCAATGGTCTTGAAGTTGGAGGCATCTTTAAAGGTATCGTATGCATCAGTTGGTAATTCAGCTAAGTCGTAGTTACCAGCCTTCATTTCAGCAACGGCAGTAGATGGGTTGACCACCTCAATGACAGCACCGTCAACTTTTGGTTTGCCCTTGAAGTAGTATTCGTTGGATTCTAAGACAATGGCTTCACCTGGCGTGATGGATTTAACGCGGAATGGCCCCATGCCGACTGGATTGACACGTACTTGGTCGCTATCAGCAATATCCTTAATGGCAATTTTGTCATAAATATGTTTAGGTTCTACGTATGGAGAGATCCCACCCCCAACTTGCTTCATAGAAGCAGAGAAGGTCTTGTAGCTAATTTCAAGCGTGTAATCGTCAATCTTCTTGAGACCTGAGATGGTGTCGGATTTGCCGTCATGGTAGTCTTCGATCCCGACAACGTTCTTGAAGTCATCCCCATAGCGGATACCTGTGTAGTCCTTATTGGCGATGATATAGTAAGGCGCGATGACGTCATCGATAGTAAGAGGTTGACCATCTGACCATTTTTGGTCTTTACGAATGGTGATGGTAACTTTCTTGTTCTCAGGATCTAGTTTGGCACTTGCTAAACCAGTATCCTTAATTTGAAGGTTTTCGTCATATTCGAAAAGCCCAGTGTTGATGTAGCCTTCCACGACGCTTAAGTCAGTCGATTGGTCAGCCACTAGAGAGCTGAAGGCACCAGAAAATGGCTCGCCAGCTACCGCCGCAATTTTCAAAGTCCCACCTTGAATAGGGGTTCCTTCGTTGTCGACACTTGTTTCAAGCGAAACTTGTGCATTAACTGCAGGGCTGAAGGTCCCTGCCAAGGTAAAGGCAGCCAAGCCTAAAATCGCTGCTTTACGCAGTACGGAATGATTCATGTATATCCCTCCACAAAATAATTAATTGTAAGATACTGTAACAGTTTACTCCTATTTTCAAGCCTTTTCAAGGCAATGTAAGCGAATAGTTTATGTTAAATAACTATTAGGTCTTATAGTTTTAAGTTATAGCTTGACTTCCCTTTGTCAAAAGGGGGGCAAACGTGATAAAATAGATAGGATGATACAGAGGAGGTGAATGGCGATGAATCGGACCATTCGTGTAATAGAGAAGCAGTTGAATCTGACTTTCAAAAAGCCGGAATTAATTCAACAGGCCTTTCGCCATACATCCTATGCAAATGAACAAGCCAGACGCCACTTACCACATTATGAGCGTTTGGAATTTTTGGGCGATGCCGTCTTAGAACTGTTATCCAGTGAATTTCTCTATCACAGCTATCCAAACTTACCCGAAGGTAAATTAACCCGCATGAGAGCCCAAATCGTGCAAGAGAAGAGCTTGGCCTACTTGGCTCGCCAATTAAAATTTAACCAATTCCTTCAACTGGGTAAGGGGGAGGAGTTGAGCGGAGGTCGGGAGCGTGACTCGATCTTAGCCGACTGCTTCGAAGCGGTTCTGGGCGCAATCTATGAAGATCAGGGACTAGAGGTCGCCAAAGACTATCTCAACCGGGTTATGTTCAGTCAACACCAGCTCTTGCTGGGCAGAGTAACTCAAGACCACAAGACCCTCTTCCAAGAGCGAGTTCAAAAGCAAGGGACGGTCCAGATTGACTATCGCCTCAAAGATAAGCAGGGTCCTGCCCACGACCAAATTTTCACCGTCGAGCTCTATGTTAATGACCAACATATTGCCACTGGCCAAGGTTCCAGCAAGAAGCAAGCTGAAATGCAGGCGGCTGAGCTGGGGATGGCATCCGTAGATCCCAAAACCGGCAGCCTCAAGTTGCCAGATTCAACACTTAGAAAGGGAGGTTAAGCCTTGTATTTAGCACGTATTGAAATGACAGGTTTTAAGTCTTTTGCCGACAAGACTGTCATTGAATTTGACCGCGGGATGACGGCGGTCGTCGGCCCTAACGGGTCGGGCAAGTCTAACCTCTCGGAAGCTATCCGTTGGGTCTTAGGGGAGCAATCCGCTAAGAGCTTACGGGGCAATAAGATGGAGGACGTCATCTTTAACGGGACCCAAGCCCGTAAGGCGGTCAACCTAGCCAAAGTTACCTTGGTCCTCAATAACGAAGACCGATACTTGGACTATGATTTTAGCGAAATTTCCATTACGCGTTCCTACAACCGTAATGGGGAATCCCAGTACTTCATTAATAATGAGGCGGTCCGACTCAAGGATATCGTCGATTTACTTCTAGACTCTGGTTTGGGTAAGAACAGCTTTGCTATGATTTCCCAAGGTAAGGTGGAATCCATCTTCCTCAATAAGCCGGAAGAACGCCGCTCTATTTTTGAAGAGGCGGCAGGAGTTCAGAAGTACCAGTTCCGTAAGCAGGAAGCCGAGCGCAAACTCAGCAAATCCAGTGACCATCTTAGCCGGGTGCGGGACATTATTCATGAGTTGGAGCTCCAACTTAAGCCACTCAAGCAACAACAAGAAGCGGCCTTGCTTTATTTGGAACAGAAGGAAGCCCTCAAGCAATTAGAGATTTCCCTCTATGTCTATCAGGTTGAACAATATCGTGATGCCTGGCAAGCGGCCAAGGCTAAGAATCAGGCCGTTAGCCAAGAATTAGCTCAAGTAACTGCCCAGTTAGAGGCCTTAACCGCCCAACTGGAGCAAGAACAAGCTAGCTTAGAAGATTATATCCAGCAGATTGAGCAAGCCTCAGAGCGCAACCAAGCTCAGGTTCAAGTCATTGAACAGACCAGGGCCAAGCAACAAATGCTGGACCAACAAATCCAGTTCAACACCTCCAATTTACATGAGAAGCAACTAAGCTACCAACAACATCAGGCGGAGGCTCAAACCCTAACTGAGCGCCTATCAGCCTTGAAGGAAGAAGAAGGCAAGGTTCAGTTGGAAATGGCAGAAATCAAGCAACATCTGGCCAAGCTGGAATCCGAGCGATCCAGTCTTGCGGGTCTTTCAGAAGACCAGGCCGAGCGCCTGCGAGCAGACTTAATTGATGCCTATCAGGCTGAAGCCAGTGCTAAGAACCAGTTGGCTCACCAAGAACAAATTAAGCAACAAGCCCAAGCACGTCTGGCTCATTACCAGGCTCAGGCTGCTCAAGCACAAGCGGATCAAGGAGACTTAGAGAGTCAATACCTTGAGGCTCAGGAACGCTACGAAAGCAGTCGTGAGACTCAAGCCAGTGCTCGCCAAGTCTTCCAGACTCTGAATGAACAGTTGCGTCAAGGCAATAGCCAACGTGAAGCCTTGCAGGCCAAACTCTTCCAATTTGAGCGCCAAAGCCAGATGCTGGATGCTAAGGTTCAATCCTTGGCCCAACTCCAAGCCGACTATGCGGGTTATTACGCAGGCGTCAAAGCCATTATGAAGCGTAAAAAGCAATTGCAGGGAATTGAAGGGACAGTGGCAGACCTGATTAAGGTGCCGGCTGACTATCAAGTAGCCATTGATACGGCCCTAGGTGCTAGTGTCCAACACGTAGTCGTAACAGATGATGCGGCTGCTCGGGCGGCCATTGCCTACCTTAAGCAAGCCCAAGCAGGGCGTGCTACCTTCCTGCCTCGTGCTAGCATGAAGGCCCGCCATCTAGGCGCTGGACAAATCCAAACAGCTAGTCAGACTACTGGTTTTATTGGCCTAGCTTCTGATTTAGTGGAGTATGATCCAGTGAACCAGATAATTGTGGCCAATTTGCTGGGGACTACCTTAGTCTGTGACCGTATCGAAGCGGCCCAAAGCCTTGCCAAAGCCCTTAAGCATCAGGTCAAGATTGTAACCCTGGATGGAGAAGTCCTCATGCCGGGTGGTTCCATCACCGGTGGACGCCAGAAGCAACAAACTAGCTCCATGTTAGCTCGTAACCAAGAGTATGAAGCAGCCAAGGCCGACTTGGCGCAAGTCATCAAAGACCGAGCTCAGGCGGAAGCTGAATGGCAAGCTTTCCAAGTCCAAATTCAAGACTTGCAGGGGCAGGTGGAAGCCGCTCGACTTAGCATGAGTCAGGCGGATTTAGCCTTCCAACAAGCCCAAGAAGGCTTAGGTCACTTGGCCAGCCAAGTCAAGCATCAATCTCAACATCAATTGATTGCCCAAGACGAAGTCAGTCAGCTAAGCCAGACTATTGCCAATGCGGAAGCCCACTATGCACAAGCTCAGGAAGACTTAGTAGCGGCTCAAGCGGCCATTGCCCGTCTCAGTCAGGATTTACAACAATTGAACTTGAGCGAAGAGGATCGTCAACAGCAACTACAAGTTCTAGATGCCTCGCTATCCCATTACCGGACTCAAGAAGCCGTTAAGCAAGTAGAAGTGCGGCAGTTGCGACATGACCTGGCAACAGCTAAGAGTCAATTAGAGGAACGTCAGAATTTTCTTATGCAGTATGAGAATCTGGCAGACCAGAATACTGCCGATTTAGCCGAATTAGAGCGTCAATCGGCTGATTTGCTAGAGCAATTAGCGGACTTAGAGGCCACGGCTCAGGAGCAACAAGCGGAACTGGCAGCATTAAGAGAAGCGCGGCGGGTTCTCAACGAGGCCTATCGGGCTCATGAACAAGAAGATCGCCAACTTCAGGGTCAGCTTCAACAACTTTATAAGGATGAAGCACGAGCACAGGCTCAGATTGAGAAAAATGAATCCCTGATTGATTCTCACTTGGATTATTTAAGCCAAGAATATCAACTGACCTATGAAGCAGCCAAGACAGAAGCTAGTCAGCTAGAAGATGCTAGTCAAGTTAGCCAACAAGTTAAGCAGATTAAGCGTCAAATTGACAATTTAGGTCCCATTAACTTGGCAGCCATTGACGATTATGCTGCCCTAGATGAGCGTTACACTCATTTACGGGAGCAAGAAACCGATCTGCTGACTGCTATGGGACAATTACAAGAAACCATGGATGAGATGGATGCGGAAGTAATCAAGCGATTCAGCGAGGCCTTCCATCAAATCAACCAACAATTCCAGAAAATCTTTAAGAAACTCTTTGCTGGTGGGGAAGCCGCCCTGCAATTGACTGATCCAAGTGATTTGTTGACAACAGGGATTGACATTATTGCTCAACCGCCAGGCAAGCGTAAGCAGCATCTAGCCCTCCTATCCGGGGGCGAGCGGGCCTTTACTGCCATTGCGCTCTTGTTTGCCATTCTGGAGACGCGTCCTGTTCCCTTCTGTGTCTTGGACGAAGTGGAGGCGGCCTTGGATGATGCCAACGTCTTCCGTTATGGCCAATATTTGCAGAACTTTACTGAAAATACGCAGTTCATCGTCATTACTCACCGTAAGGGGACTATGGAACATGCCGACGTGCTCTATGGGGTTACCATGGAGCAATCCGGTGTCTCCAAGTTGGCTTCAGTACGTTTGAGTGAAGCCAACTACGACTAAGTATTAGATTCAAACCTATTTATAGAAGGAGGAAGGCTATGATTAAGCTAATTGCCATTGACCTCGATGGTACCTTACTCAATGCTCAAAAAGAAGTATCCCAGGCTAACCGCCAGGCACTAGCCTATGCTAAATCCAAGGGGGTCAAGGTGGTGCTCTGTACTGGCCGACCTTACTTTGCCATGAAACATTTCCTAGCTGATTTAGGCTTGGTAGACCCAGAAGATTACATTGTGACCTTCAACGGTGGTATGGTCCAAAAGGCTCAGGATGGCCAGGTATTAGTCTCTAATACTCTAGGGACATCAGATGTCTTGGCTTGGTATCAAGTGACACAAAATTTGGATTTACCAATTAATGTCATTGATGCCGATCGTCTCTATGAGCCGACTGCCTATCCGGTAGGCTATCCATCCCTCTATTTGGAAAATGTCACTAATGTGCCGAGTGTGGTCCAAGACTACAAGACCTTTGATCCAGATCATGCCTTTAATAAATTCGTCATTGTCACCACTCAGGAACATTTGGATGCTCAAATTCCTAAGTTGGATCCGGATTTCAAGGACCAATACGCTGTTTTCAAGTCACGCTCCTTCTTCCTTGAAGTCATGAAAAAAGGCGTCAGCAAGGGTGATACCCTAGCTAAATTAGGGGAACTCTTAGATATTAGTCCGCAAGAAATGATGACCATGGGCGACCAGGAAAACGACCTGTCTATGATTGAATTAGCAGGTCTAGGCGTAGCCATGGGCAATGCTACTGAACAAGTTAAGGCGTCTGCCCAATATGTCTCCTTAACTAATGAGGAAGATGGCGTGGCTCACGCTATTCATAAATTTATTGTGTAAACCAAAAGTCAGCTAAGACTTAGAAAGGGGTGAACCCATGGGGTTATTTGATCGTATACGGCGTGCCTTTACCGGGGAAGATGCCGTTGTCAAAGAAGAAGAAGTAAAAAAAGAAGACCAGATAGTCATTGACTCCTACGACCAAGGGACAGCCAAGACCCGTCGCAACTTCACTGATATTATGACCAACCTCTTCACGAGCTTCCGCGAAGTGGATGAGGAGTTCTATGAGGACTTGGAAGAAGCCTTTATCGGGGCGGACGTTGGTTTTGCGATGACTATCGCTATTACTGATGCCATTCGTGATGAAATCGAACGGACCGGGGTCCACAAGCCAGAAGATGTGAAACGCGTCCTTCTGGAGAAAATGGTCCAAGTCTATGAGAGAGGCGGCCAAAATCTGGTTTCACTTAAGGAGAACCCAGATGGCCCTACCGTTATCCTCTTTGTCGGGGTTAATGGGGTAGGGAAGACAACCTCGGTCGGTAAGATTGGTTATCAGCTCAAGCAAGAAGGCCACAAGGTCCTCATGGCGGCTGCCGATACCTTCCGGGCTGGTGCTGTCGAGCAACTGAATGTCTGGGGCGAGCGTCTGGATATTCCGGTGGTAACGGGCAAGGCCCAAGGTGACCCGGCTGCGGTTGTCTATGATGCGGTTAAGAAAGCCAACGCTGAAGGTTATGACTATCTCTTAGTTGATACGGCCGGTCGTTTACAGACCAAGGCCAATCTCATGGAAGAATTGGCTAAGATTAAGCGGATTATTGAGCGTGAGAACCCAAATGGGGTCCAAGAAGTCCTATTAGCTTTGGACGCGACAACCGGGCAAAATGCGCTCATCCAGGCCAAACAATTTAATGAAGCAACTGAGATTACCGGCTTGGTGCTGACTAAGTTAGATGGAACAGCCAAAGGGGGCGTAGTCCTCTCCATTCGCTATGAATTGGATATTCCAGTTAAGTACATTGGTCTCGGTGAGAAGGCGACTGACTTGAAGAAGTTTGATGCTGAAGCCTATATGTACAGCTTGGTCAAGGATGTTCTAGAAGTGAAGCATTAAGATAGCGAGAGGTTGGGTTAGCCCAGCCTCTTTTTGTAATGGAGATGAAGTCGCTGTGATTTGGATTATCGCAATCTTAAGGAAAACTTTACTTGCGTGTGGGATTTTTTTAGGGTAGGATAAGATGTTAACAATCTATCTGTTTGAGGAGGTCCTATGGAAAAACAATCTTCCTTTAAGTTTGTCATTCAATATAATCTACTTTTATCCATCTTTGCTAGTACGGCCATTTCAGCCGCTATTTTAATAAAATATAGTCAGTTTTCTTGGGGGCAGTTGGCCGTGGATACGACACAAGCCATTATTATCAGTGTCTTGGTCGGCGTGGGCTTTCCTTTTGACTTGATCACCAAGCCACTTAAGTCAACTCTGTCATTAAGCGGCTGGCCTTTGCGTTTGGCAACGAACGCCATGATTTGTGCGGTAGTCGCGGCGGCTGTGACCATCTATTTCAAGCTGCTGATCTTTGGCTTTGGGCCGGCAACTGGCCCTGCCTTCCTAGCCGATTATCCCTTGTCATGGGCAGTTGGGGTAAGTGTGGCTTTTATTCTAGAACCTTATCTCTTATCATTTTTGCAAGCAGATAGCTAAAATAACCTAGTGCTCTTTGGGCACTAGGTTGTTTTTATAACAATAAGACTTAGGCAGGCCTAATCTAGTTTGTCTTGACTCTAGAAACATGGTAGAATAAGACAAGAAGGATTAGGAGACGAGGTGTCGCAATGAAAAAAAGCCAAAGTCAAGAAGACTACCTTAAGTTCATTCACGAGGCAGGACATGGACAATATGTTTCTAACAAGGAAATTGCCACTGGTCTCAATGTAGCCCCCCCTTCGGTGAGTGAGATGATTACTAAATTGGCCCAAGAAGGCTTGGTTGCCTATAAGCCCTATAGCGGAGCCATGCTAACGCCTCAAGGTCAGAAATTAGCCATTGAACTAGTGCGTAAGCATGAAATCTGGGAATATTTCTTAGAGCACAAACTAGGCTATACTAAGACGGAAGTCCATGAATTGGCTGAGCTCTTAGAACACGCAACTTCAACGGATTTGGCCAATCGCTTGGCTGCCTATATCCAATATCCTGAAGGGTAGGCGTCTCTAATGGATTTAGCAAAAGTAATGCGGGTCAATCAGCTGCTTGGTTTTTACGGCGGGCTCTTGACTGATAAGCAACAAGCTATGCTTGGCCTCTACTACGAGGAAGACTTTTCCCTGGCTGAAATTGCTGACCACTATGATATTAGTCGCCAGGCCGTCCGGGATAATTTGAAGCGGGCTGAGCAGACTTTAGAGCACTATGAAGATCAGCTCCATCTCTTAGCACGTCGAGAGGCAAGACTAGCCTTGCTAGACCAGATAGCCAGTCATACGGACCAAGTGGGTCAGACTTTCCTAGCAGAAATTCGGGCCATGGATCAGTAGCTTGATCCTGTAATGATGAACAAGATAAAATCAAAACATGGGGCTAGTTGAGTGCTAGCCAAGAAGGAGGAACACAATGGCGTTTGAAGGATTATCCGAACGCTTGCAGAATGCCATTAGCGGCATTGGTGCCGGAGGTACCATTAGCGAAGCAGACTTAAGACAGATGATGCGGGAGATTCGTCTAGCCCTTTTAGAGGCCGACGTTAACTTCCAAGTGGTGAAGAGTTTTGTTAAGACAGTCAATGAACGGGCCTTAGGCTCAGATGTCTTGGCTTCATTATCACCCGCTCAACAAGTAGTCAAGATTGTTGACGAAGAATTAACCGCCCTCATGGGTGGCGAACAGGTGCCACTTAACTTTGCGACCCAACCGCCAACCATTATCATGATGGCTGGTCTCCAAGGGGCCGGGAAGACGACAACCGTAGGTAAATTGGCCAAATACGTTCAAGCTCAAGGCAAGAAGCGTCCTTTGCTGGTAGCGGGCGATATTTACCGTCCAGCAGCCATTGCCCAACTCCAAACCATTGGTCAGCAATTAGGGTTTGATGTCTTTAGCTTAGGTTCTGATGTTAGCCCGGTTGAAATTGCCCGTCAAGCGGTGGCTCAAGCTCGTATACAAGGCAATGATGTGGTCTTAATCGATACGGCAGGTCGTCTGCACGTCGATGAGACCCTGATGGAAGAGTTACGTCAAATTAAGGCAGCGGTTAACCCGCACGAAATTCTGCTGACAGTGGATGCCATGACCGGTCAAGACGCGGTCAACGTGGCCAAGGCCTTCAACGATTCTCTGGATATTACCGGGGTGATTATCACCAAATTAGATGGGGATACCCGGGGCGGGGCGGCTTTATCGATTCGCTCAATCATTGACCGTCCAATTAAGTTCACCGGTCAAGGTGAAAAACTAGACGCCCTGGAGCCATTCTATCCAGACCGTATGTCTAGCCGGATTCTAGGTATGGGGGATATGATGACCCTGATTGAGAAAGCTCAACAGGAGTTTGATGAAGCCCGCGCCCAAGAGATGGCGGATAAGATTAAGGCCAATAGCTTTGACTTTAATGACTTTATCGAGCAAATGGACCAAGTCAACAAGATGGGCCCACTCAAGGACTTGATTAAGTTAATCCCAGGTATTAACAAGATTCCTGGCCTGGATGAACTAGATGTCAACCAGAAGGATATGGCGCGTGTTAAGGCCATTGTCCTCTCCATGACACCAGCTGAACGTGAGAATCCAGATATTATTTCTCAGAGCCGTCGTAAACGGATTGCAGCTGGTTGTGGTCAGTCGCTAGCCGATGTTAACCGCATGATTAAACAGTTCAATCAGTCACGCGATATGATGAGCCAAATGTCTAATGGTAAGATGGGCGGTATGAAGAAAATGATGGCCCAACTCCAACAAGGCGGTGGTGGCTTCCCAGGTATGGGGGGCGGCGGTATGAGTGATACCGACTTCATGACACCCGAACAGTTAGCTAAACGTAAGGCTGAAAAGGACTTACAACGCAAACTCAAAAAATTGAAGAAACGTCGTTAAGATAAGCAAAGAGGCTGGATATTCCAGCCTCTTTTTCTAGCTATATAAGCGAAAGTCTAAACTTCTTTGAAGGTATTATCGCCCTTATAATTCTCTTCCAACTTGCGGAATTGGTCGCGGGTATCTTGTGGCAGGGCTTGGCCGATATCCATCATGCGGACAATGTCCTTGAAGGCGGCCTGAGGAATGGCCAAGTCGGCCAAGTCTTCAGGACTAATCTGCAGATTAATCGGATTAGGATCTCCTGCAGCAAACTTATTGACAAAGTCTGGATCCGCCACAAAGGGGGTGGAAATCCCCACTAATTCAGCATGTTCTAGGGCTTCTTGGGCCTTGGCAATAGAATTAATGCCACCCGTTACCATGAGAGGAAGCCGACCAGCTAAGTGCTCGTGGACGACTTGGTTGATTAGACGGCCTTGATGGGGGCCCGCAGCTCTCACGCGGTTGCGGAAGACATCCCGTCCCCAACTTGCTAGGCAGAGGTAGTCCAAGGGCACACGCTCCAAAATCCAATCCGTCACTTGATTGAATTCTTCTACTGTATAGCCGACTTCTTGGCCACGTGTTTCCTCAGGCGTACAGCGATAGCCTAGGATAAAGCCTGAAGGTGCTAGTCGTTCGACGACTTCCATAATGGCGTCCCAAATTTCTAAAATCAAGCGAGCGCGATTTTCTAGACTATCAGCCCCATATGCATCCGTCCGCTGGTTGGAGAAGGTTGACAAGAAGGACTGAGGCAGCAGACGTTGGGCACTGGATAACTCGATGCCGGCAAAGCCCGCTTGGATGGCTCGGCGCGTTGCGTCCGCATAGTAGCCAATAATGGCCTTAATCTGTGACTGATCTAAGGCTTTTACTTGGTGGGGGATAGGGGAATTTAGGGTCATTGGGCTGGGGCCGTAAACATAGCCCTGACGTCGCAGGTAAGGCTCCGCAAATCGTCCCGCGTGGGTCAATTGGATGAGCGCCTTGGCGCCATCTTGCTGCATAGCCTGAGCAAGTTTTGTCAAACCCGGTACACAGGCATCCTCAGCCAGACTGGGTCCAAATTCGAAGAGTTGTCCCTGGGGATGAATGTAGGCAGCCCCGGTGATTTGCAGGGGGGCTGACTGGGCCCGGCGGCGGGAGTAGGCCAAGTCTTCTTCGGTAATGTGACCTTGAGCGGTTGAGGAATTAGTGGTCATAGGTGAGAGAACGAAGCGATTGGCTAAGCTATGGGCACCTAGACTTAGTGGGCTAAGCAGGGGGGATGGCATGTGAGACACTCCTTCGGCAGCTGTTCAATCAGCTAGCATAATCAGATACTTACACGTTAGCACGAAAATTTTATCTGGTCAATCGCCATGAGTTGACAATCCCCTAGGTCTGATTGATAATAAAATTATTGATGAAAATGGAGGGGTCACATGTTATTAAGTGTTTTGGATTATGCCATGGTAGACAGTGGCCGAACAAGCCAAGAAGCCCTGAGGGAGACAGTGGCCCTAGCGCAATTAGCAGATGAATTGGGCTATCACCGATTCTGGGTGGCCGAGCACCATCAGGTGCCAGCCCTAGCCAGTGCTAGCCCGGAGCTCATGATCATGCATTTGTTGGGTAAAACGCAGCGCATTATGATTGGTTCGGGTGGCATCATGCTACCTCACTACCAGCCTTATAAGGTCGCTGAGTGGGTGACTACCCTCAGGTCTCTCTATCCTGGTCGTGTCAATGTGGGCTTAGGAAATAATCCAGGTACCAGCTCTGTCAGAGAATTGATGGGGACGGGCGAGCTTAAGCGTTCCGATTATGCCCAACAAGTGACCGACTTGGTTGAGTATTTAGCAGATCCTGATGCAGTTGGTTTACATGCGGCAGGTCCTAGCCAGGAAGCCCTCTGGTTGCTGTCGGCTGGCCTTCAGTCAGCCCAGTTAGCAGGAAGTTTAGGTCAGGCTTATGTCTATGGCTATTTCCTAGCACCAGGCAAAGACCCACTAGCCAGTGCCCAAGAAGCCTTAACTACTTATCGAGCTGCCTGCCAAGAAGCAGGCCACAGGCCGCAAGCTAGCCTAGCGGTCTTTGTAGTCTTAGGACAGGATGAGACTCAGTGTCAGCAACTCCTATCAGCCTTAGACGTCTGGCAACTGGGCAAGCAAGATTATGCTGAATTCAAGACCTTCCCAACAGTCCAGGAGGCGGCCGTTTATCCCCTAAGTCAGGAGGACCGAGCACAGATTGAAATTAATCGCCAGCGGGTAGTCGTGGGCACCCTTGACCAAGTCAAGCAGCAGCTAGATGACTTGGCGGCTAGTCTAGACCTTGAGGAGCTAATGGTCATTCCTTTAGTGCCAGACATTAAAAATCGACAAGCGACACTCCAGGCTTTAGCGCAAGCCTATCAACTAAATCAAGATAAGAAATCGGAGGAATTATAATGAAGAAATTAGGGAACTATTTATGGGTTGAAAAAGAAGGGGATACCTATACTCTTAGCATGACACCAGAATTACAAGACGATGTTGGGACAGTCGGCTATGTGGAATTTACCCGCGAAAGCCAAGTTGAGGCTGGCGACTCTCTCTTAAGTTTAGAAGCCTCTAAGACCGTCCTAGATATCTTCTCACCCCTGTCTGGGCGTATTGTGGAGGTTAACACAGCTGCTCAAGATCAACCAACCTTGCTTAACTCAGCCAATCCAGCAGAATCCTGGTTGGTGCGCTTGACAGATGTTGAGGAAGCAGCCTTCTTAGCCTTACCAGATCCGCTAGACTAAGACAGGAGGGGCTGACATGTTTGCGCAAGAATTGGACGCCCTGATTCGTCATCTTGGGGCTAGCCCTGAGCCGGGCAGTGATGAAGAAAAGTTCCGGCAATATCGTGGCTTAGTTAATCAACGCCTGCCTTATCCAGTTAGTCAGGACTATCTGGATTTGGAAAGTCGCTTCTTGGCGGCCTGGCGCCAGCAGGAACCTATTTATGGCTTAGCAGATTGCCAGAAGACAGCGCGTCCCTCACTCTATCTCTGGCAGGGCGATATTACCCGTTTAGCGGTAGATGCTATTGTGAATGCAGCTAATTCGGCCATGCTAGGTTGCTTTGAACCTAACCATTATTGCATTGATAACCAAATTCATACTTTTGCCGGCGTTGCTTTGCGCTTGGCCTGTGCTGATTTGAAAAAAGCCCGGGGTGGTAAGCCGCTGCCTGTCGGTCAAGCTCTCATGACATCCGGCTTTAATTTACCAGCCAAGCAGGTCATTCATACGGTAGGGCCACGCATTCATCATTTGCCGGTATCGCCCATGATGCAGGACCTACTCAAAAAGGCTTATCGAGCTTGCTTGGCTTGCGCCGACCAAGCGGGTTTGGCGACAATCGCTTTCTGCTGTATTTCGACTGGTGAATTTTCCTATCCTATTGAAGAGGCGACGCCGATTGCCATTGAGACTGTCTCCGCTTATCTAGCGGAGACAGGTTCCAAGCTCAAGGTCATCTTCAATGTCTGGACAGATAGCCAGTACCAACTCTATCATGACTTACTTAATTCTAAGGAGGCCTCCCATGTGGCAAGCACTAACTAAAACCTATCCCAATCAAGCCCAACAACTCTTGGCCCTGCTTAAGGAAGCTCAGGCTGTAGTTGTGGGGATTGGGGCTGGCATGTCAGCTGCGGATGGTTTTACCTATATTGGCCCACGTTTCCAAGAGGCTTTTCCTGACTTTATTGAAAAGTATGGCTTTCTCGATATGTTGCAGGCCAGTCTCTTTGATTTCCCTAGTTGGTCGGAATATTGGGCCTTCCAAAGTCGTTTTGTCTGCCTCAACTACCTGGATCAACCCGTGGGGCCTTCTTACTTGGCTCTTAAAGACTTACTCAAGGACAAGGACTACCATATCATTACGACCAATGCCGATAATGCCTTCTGGGTGGCTGATTATGATCCTAACAAGGTCTTCCATATCCAGGGGGAGTATGGCCTGATGCAGTGCAGTCGCCATTGCCACGCCCAGACCTATCGGGATCATGCGCTGATTCGCCATCTGGCTCAGCACCAAGTCCAAGGCCAGGTGGCCTATGAAGACATTCCCCTCTGTCCTAAGTGTGGGGCGCCACTAGAAATCAACAAGCGAAATGCTGAAAAGGGCATGGTGGAAGATGGAGACTTTATGGCCCAATTGGGTCGCTACAAGGATTTCTTAGCTAACCATGAAGGGGACAAGGTGCTCTATCTTGAAATCGGGGTAGGCTTTACCACACCACAATTTATTAAGCAACCTTTCCACCAAGCGGTCATGGCCAATCCGGATGCCCTCTTGGTGACTTTAAATCAAAAACAATATCGCATGCCACGCGCCATTCAAGACCGGACGGTCTGGCTGTCTCAAGACAGTAAAGACCTCTTGTTGGCCTGTGTGGCTAATCAAGCCTAGGAGGATCACATGTATCTAATTGAACCTATTCGAAATGGCCAATATCTGCCTGATGGGGCCTTAACGCTGGCTATGCAAGTCTATGTCCTTAATCATTTAGACCTAGACGAGACCATACTTTTCCCTTATTACTGTAAACCTAAGGTGGAAATCGGTCGCTTCCAGAACGCAGAAGTTGAAGTCAACCATGACTATCTTAAGGAACATGATATTCAGTTAGTCCGTCGTGACACGGGCGGTGGGGCGGTCTACTGCGATCAGGGGGCCGTCAATGTCTGCTATATTATGCCAGGTCATACCAATATCTATGGCAACTATCAACGTTTCTACGCACCCGTTGTCAAACTCTTGCATGATATGGGGGCAAGTGAGGTCGAACCAAGTGGTCGTAATGACCTGACGGCACTAGGTAAAAAGGTATCAGGTGCTGCCATGACCATGGTAGGTGGCAAGATTTATGGTGGTCACTCCCTCCTATTAGATGTCGATTATGAAGCTATGGTGGAAGTGCTCAATCCTAACCGTAAGAAAATTGATTCTAAGGGCATTAAGTCGGTGCGCAGCCGGGTTATGGGCTTGCGCGAACTCTTGGACGAACCCTATCGCCATATGACCATTGACCAGTTTAAGGATGAGGTCATTTGCCGTCTAATGGGGATTGACTCCATTGATCAAGCCAAGCGCTATCAGCTGACTGAAGAAGATTGGGAAGCCATTGAAGCCTTGGCGGATGCTAAGTATCGCAACTGGGAATGGAACTATGGCAATTCGCCACGTTATAGCTATAATCGCGATGCTCATCTAGCTATCGGGACTGTAGAGTTCAGCCTAGAAGTTGAGGCTGGTCGCATTAGCAAATGCCGCATCTATGGTGATTTCTTCGGTAAAGGGGCCATCCAAGATATTGAAGAAGCCTTACTGGGCACACCTGTTACCAAGCAAGATTTATTAGAAGTCCTATCCAAACAAGACTTGGCTCATTATTTTGGTCCAGTCAGCGCCCAAGAACTGGTGGACTTAATCCTATCCTAACATTTCGGCTCCTGTCCTTTGAAAAGGGCGGGGCTTTTTATTATGCCGCTTGAAAAATTTTCGCCATTAATTTTTTTGGTGGGTGTCTCAAATGCAGTGGCCAAAACTAATATCACTGCTAACAAGAAACCGATATAATTAGTTAGCCATGAAAAGCGCCTATGACCATAGATAAACATAAATTTGAAAGCTAAAAGCCCCTAAACCTAAAATCGCAAGAAAAAATTTTTGCAAACCTAAACATTTTAGGTTGACCTAATCTTTTCTCTGGTGTACAATATAATTAGCGGTAAGAGAGGAGATGATTCATGTGATTAAGACACAAGATCTAACTGTCAGTTATGACAATCAAGTGGTCGCTTTAGAAGGAGTTAATATGGAATTAGCAGGTCCGACCATTACCGGCATTATTGGGCCCAACGGTGCTGGTAAATCTACTTTTGTCAAAGCAATCTTGAACATGATAGACCATGATGGCCAGGTGTTTCTAGACGGGGTGCCTGCCACGAAGATGCTGAAGAAAGTAGCTTATGTCGGCCAAAAGAGCGACATTGATTTCAACTTTCCAATTAAGGTCAAAGAATGTGTCTCCTTAGGCACGTATAGTAATCTCGGTATTTTCCGCAAGGTAAGTAAGAAAGAATGGAATAAAGTTGAAAAAGCGCTCGCCCAAGTTGGCTTGAGTGACTTCGCTAACCGACAAATCTCAGCCCTCTCGGGTGGACAGTTCCAACGCGTTTTGATGGCACGTTGTCTGGTTCAAGAAGCAGATTACATCTTCTTGGACGAGCCCTTTACAGGGATTGATTCGGTCAGTGAAGAGATTATTATGAATATCTTGAAGGATCTCAAGACCCAAGGCAAGACCGTCTTGATTGTCCATCATGATTTGCATAAGGTACGGCGTTACTTCGATCAGTTGATTATCATCAATAAGCAACTGATTGCTGTAGGGCCTACTGAGCAGGTATTTAATGACCAGAATATGAAGGCCGCCTATGGCGACAGTGTTTATTTTAGTAAGGGAGGTGACCTGGTATGACCTTGATTCATGACTTTATTGAGAATGTGTCGACCCTGCATTATATGCAGAATGCGCTAGTCACCGCCATTGTCATTGGGATTGTCTCAGGGGCTGTAGGGTGTTTCATTATCCTAAGAGGGATGTCTCTTATGGGGGATGCTATCTCCCATGCGGTGTTACCAGGGGTCGCTTTATCCTTCATCTTGGGGATTAATTTCTTCGTCGGGGCCATTGTCTTTGGGCTTTTTGCCTCCATGATTATTACCTTCATTCGAGGAAATTCAATTATCAAGGGGGATACAGCGATTGGGATTACCTTCTCCTCCTTCTTGGCCTTGGGGGTCATTCTGATTGGCTTGGCCCGGAGTTCGACAGACCTCTTCCATATTCTCTTCGGGAATATCTTAGCGGTTCAAGATTCTGACAAGTGGATTACCATTTGGGTTTCAGTAGCGGTGCTAATCGTCATCATCCTCTTCTTCAAGGAGTTGTTGATTACGTCCTTCGACCCGCAAATGGCTAAAGCCATGGGTATGAAGGTTAACTTCTACCACTACCTCTTAATGATTCTCTTGACCTTAGTGTCTGTAACGGCCATGCAAAGTGTCGGAACCATCCTGATTGTGGCCATGCTTATTACACCTGCTGCCACCGCCTATCTCTACGTCAATAGCCTTAAGTCTATGATTCTCCTCTCATCGACTTTGGGGGCTGTGACTTCAGTATTAGGTCTCTTCCTCGGGACTAGCTTCAACGTGGCGGCCGGCTCCAGCATTGTACTCACCTCAGCTGTGATTTTCGCGATTAGCTTCTTCATCTCTCCAAAACAACAATTCTTTAGAAAGCGGGTTTTACGCAAATGAAACATAAGCTAATGAAATTAGTGGCACTCTTGACGGTATTGTTTTGTTTGGTACCAAGCGTGAGCGCCCAAGATAAAAAACTCAAAGTTGTCGCAACTAACTCTATTATCGCCGATATCACCAAGAACATTGCGGGTGATAAAATCGATCTTCACTCCATCGTACCAGTAGGCCAAGACCCTCATGAATATGAGCCACTACCTGACGATATTAAGAAGACTACCCAAGCTGATTTAATCTTTTACAATGGCATTAACTTGGAAACTGGGGGCAATGCTTGGTTCACTAAATTGGTAGAAAATGCCAAACGAGTGGAAAATAAAGACTACTTCGCAGTCAGCGAGGGCGTGAAAGTCATTCACTTGGAAGGTGAGGGCGAAACCGGTAAGGAAGACCCTCATGCTTGGTTGAACTTAGAAAATGGGGTGATTTACGCTAAGAACATTGCTAAACACCTGATTGAAAAAGATCCAAGCAACAAGGACTTCTACCAAAAGAACTTGGATGACTATGTTGCCAAGTTAGAAGCTTTGGACAAGGAAGCTAAAACTAAGTTTGATGCTATTCCGGAAGAGAAGAAAATGATTGTTACCAGCGAAGGCTGCTTCAAGTACTTCTCTAAAGCCTACAATGTACCATCAGCTTACATCTGGGAAATTAACACCGAAGAAGAAGGCACACCTGACCAAATTCGTGATTTGGTTAAGAAGCTCAAAGGTTCTAAGGTATCAGCTCTCTTCGTAGAATCAAGTGTGGATGACCGTCCAATGAAGACCATCTCTAGCGAGACCGGTATTCCAATCTACGCTAAAATCTTCACTGACTCTATTGCTGAAGAAGGCCAAGAAGGCGACAGCTACTACTCTATGATGAAGTATAACTTAGATAAGATCTCAGAAGGTTTAGCTAAGTAAACAAAATTTTCGCATCTGTAAAGTAAAAATACTTTACAGATGCTTTTTTATATGTTAGACTAGTGTCTGTAATCAATTGAGGAGGTGAAATTAACATGGCAGTTAAAATTCGTTTGAAACGTATGGGTTCTAAGAAAGCACCTTTCTACCGTATCGTTGTTGCTGACTCACGTTCTCCACGTGATGGTCGTATCATCGAGAAAATCGGTCACTACAACCCATTAACTAACCCAGCTACTTTAGAAGTTGAAGAAGAACTCGCATTGAAATGGTTATCAAATGGTGCGCAACCATCTGACACCGTGCGTAACCTCTTGTCTTCAAAAGGGATCATGAAGAAATTCCACGAAAGCAAATAGTCTCGAGCAGTGTTCTAGATAAAGGATGATGAGATATGGTAAATATTGAAGCATTAATTACTGCAATCGTGAAGCCGCTCTTGGACCACCCAGAAGATTTTGGCGTGGAACAAGTAGAGACCGATGACTTCATGGAGTATCATTTGCACTTGAATCCGCAAGATGTAGGTCGTGTGATTGGGAAGAAGGGCCGTGTAGCCCGCGCCATCCGGACTATCGTCTACAGCGTTAAGACTCGTGGTCGCAAGCGGTCACGCATTGTCATTGCTGACCATGCGGAAGAAAGTTCAGCAGAATAATCAAGCGCCCTTAGGGGCGTTTTTCTATATTCATTAGGAGGAAATCGGTGAAGAAAGAAGAAAGAAAAAAGCTTAAAGAAGTATATGGTTGGCGGACATGGGCCGGTAGTGGCCTCTTGCTGTTCTTATTAATTTTTACGTTCTTTGCTTATCTGGCCCTCCTTGCGACCCAACCCCAAGCTCTTTTGGCAGGCCAGGAACCTTTCCCAGAAAGCTCGAGCAAGCATGTAGTGGTAGAAGCAGAGTCGATCTTTCTCCTGGCTGAAGAGGATAATGTGGCTATCTACCTTGTCTCAGCTGCTAAAGTAACAGATAAGCCTTACCTAGTCTTGGTCGCTAGCAAAGATGATCCGGATGTCGCCGCTGCTCGCCTTAAGACCTATGGCGCACTGCTCAATGAGCCTGCCAAGCTGATTGGGGAAGTGGATAAGAGTGACGCGGCCAAGAAACTCTTAGATACGATGGCAGATAATAGTGAAACGGGTCTTCCATACCGTGATCAGCTATGGACGGAATATCTGGTCAACATGAAAGAATATCGTCAGTCACAAAGGACCATCCATTGGCTAGCTTATGGTTTTACAGCAGCCACTGTCTTGTGTATCGTATGGGGCTTGTTCAATCGTTATCGCCGCCATCAAATCTATAATCGTCTTTATCAAGCTTTCCCTGAACTCAAGGGCCAGCTTGACCACTTGCAAGTAGCCAGTGATTATGCAGATGACTATCGTGGCCTCTACCTCTATAAAGACAGTTTGATTTGCTTGGGGCTGCGCATGGCCGTTCTGCCTATAAATGACTTAGTCGCTTTGACCTTGAATAAGGTAGTTTCGCAGGGCCGTTACGGGGTCAAACAAGTAAACTACTTCTTCCGAGCACGAGATGTGAAGGGGAAATTCCATACCTTTAGATCCTATCATGGTCGCAAGAAAACTCTGGCGGAAGACTTGGAGACCTTCCTAGTTGTGATAGGGCAAGGCTATCCTGATTTGAAAATCACTTCTAAATAAGCTTAAGACGCCTTTGGGGCGTCTTTTTCATTTGGCAAGTCATATGTCTCAGAGTCTCTATTATCAAACTCATTGCTTTTGTTAAGGGAATCTTTCTTATTAAGTAAGAAATCGCTTGAAAATAGCTGTACAATTCTATGAAAGGGGTTTATAATAGAGCTATACTTACGGAGAAAGAAGGGTGTTTATGAAGGAAAAGAACTTGCGTGGCCTTTGGGCAACTGTTTTTCTCACCGTTTTATTTGGTGGATTTGCTATTTTAATGTGGTTTATAGGTGGGATTGCAAGTAGCCCGCAGTATGTTGTGGACCGGGGTGGCCTCTTCCCAAGTAATTTTGGCCAAAATGTAGCCATCAAAATGGAGGCTATCCAAGAAATTGGCGCCATTAAAGGTGATGATAAGGCCGGAATGTACTTAGTTCAATCAGGGGATAAACTTGTTGCCCTTATAGCATCCAAGGATGATGCAGATATTAAAGCTGCCTTAGCCGCTCAGGAAAAAGGTGAATTAGCTAATAGTCCTGTTCTTGTAGCAGGGGATAAGGCTGATAACTCAAGTGCCAAGGACAACATCTCTAAAATTCGTCAAAACCTTAAAGCAGAAGCTCAGTCGTCCTTAAATGGTTCCTATCTCATCGATGTCCAAAAGCATAAATCAAATGCCCAAATGCTTATGTACGGTGCCTATGGCTTTGGTGCGATTACCTTGTTCTTCATCGGGCTCTTTGCCTTCAATGTTTCCCGCCGTAAGAAAGCCTATCGTGATCTCTATGCCCAATTCCCAGAATTGGAAGGCAACTTGGATCTCTTGGTATCAGGTGGACAATATGCTGACAGCAAGCGTGGCCTCTATGTCTACAAGGACCACCTCATTGCTTTAGCTCAACGAAACACCATCGTGCCTGCCAAGGATGTCCTCTACCTGGTGGCTGTTAAACAAACCATTCATCAGGGCATTGCTAGCCATGTTAACTACACAGTTGAGGCCTATGATAAGAACTTCAAGAAACATGTTCTTAGCACATTATTAGGCTCTAAGAAGACCTATGATGATGATGTCAATGCCTTTACTTACTTCGTAGATCAGCACTACCCTGAAATTCTAGTGGGTGCTGATCATGCACCAGAATACCAAGCATTGAAAAATGCTGCAGGTCTTTAATAAGCCCTCACCGGGAGAGTCAGCCTTAGGGCTGGCTCTTTTTCATGGAAAGGGTTCACAAGCCCCACTAAAAAGAGTATAATAAATTTATCATTTAAGAAAGAAGGTAAGTTATGAAACGCAATAATCTACGTAATGTTTGGCCTTATTTAATTTTTGCCATGATTTGCGCTGCCCTTGGTGGCTTCCTCTTCTATAAGAGTCAGAATTCAAGTGCTGACCAGTTTGTAGAACAAGGCTTGGTCTATCCTAAGACGGAAGCTCTGACGGGGCATACCGCAGTCACTATTAAGGAAATTATTCCTGTTTTGGAGATTACCATCACAAAAACAAAAAATGGGGTAGTAGTGTCTGAAAACAAAAATACAGGATTGGTTGCTTACTTGGTCTCTGACGGCGAGCGGGCTTTTCCAGTAGTATTACATGATGATTCCAAAGTAGTTAAAATCCTAGAGGAACGGATTAAGGCTGGTCAACTGGAATCTAATCCCCTAAACGTTGTGGCTTATGCCTCAAAAAGTAAGGATGACCTGCAAATTGCAGAAAAAGTGATCCAACGTGCTGATGTTGATGCTTCTGTCAAATCAGGCTATGATGATTCTGCGCTCTTAGATGTGGCAGAAGCTGAGAATCGCCTTAACATCATGCTTTTCGTAAGCTTTGCCTTAGGCGCAGCGGTTCTATTATTGCTACTTACCGCTCTCTGGAAATACTGGAAAAATACTAAGTTCTACAGTACCTTGTATGATCACTTCCCAGAATTAGCTCAAGACTTGGATAAATTAGTGACCGACAGTGATTTCCATAGCCCTGAGTTAGGTCTCTATGTCTACAAGAATCACCTAGTAGTGATTGGGGGTAATGATCGTATCATCGACTTGACTCAAATCATCTATACTTATGCAGTCCGTCAAACCAATAATTCAGTGGTTACCTTCCAAGTTCACTTGCATAATAACCAATTCCGCCGTCTTGTGGTCAAACCGCGTCGCTATCAAAGAGACTTCACGCAATCCATGTTAGATCGTCTCATGGTTTACTTGCAAGAAGCCTATCCATCTATGTTGGTAGGCGTTCAACATGCGACCGATTATAAAGAATTAAAACGTCAAGCACGTGGCTAAGCCATAAGTGACTAAGCAAAGGACTGGGGTAACCTGGTCCTTTTTGATAGTGGTGATAAGACAGACACTCTTGTATAATAGACATAGTAGCTGTGGAAGGAGACAAACTATGAAAAGATATAAATTAATGAAGCTCCTGCCTTATTTAATCGTGGCGTCTATCTGCCTCTTAATTGGGGGCGGCCTTGCCTTTATTAGCCAAGGGACGAGCGCTGATAGTCTCCGTGCCCAAGGCTTGGTCTATCCCAATGTCTCTAGAGTCAGCCGTCTGACTGTCGTCCCAGTAACCAGAATCACTTATGTCTCTGCCGTTAGCAATGTGGTCAAGGAGCGAGGTAAGATTGTCTATCGCGATGATAAGACCGGAATGAGTCTTTTACTCGTTAGTGATGGGGGATTGGATATCCCAATTTTGTTCCGAGACGACTCCTCTCTTCTTTCTATACTCAAAGAAAAAAGCGACCAGAGGCAACTAGCGACTGAGCCCCATTATGTCATAGCCATGGTTGATGACGGTGACAAGAGTAAAGAATTTCTACAATCAATCGAAAGCTATGTCACCGATAAGACGGGCAACCGTGTCTTTATAGGTGGGACCTTGCTTAATCAAGACAAGGCGGAAACCTATATTCAATCCATGAAGTTAGTCAGCTATATCTTCTTTGCTTTAGCGCTGGCGGTATTGGGATTCACAGCCTATCGCTATAGTGCCATGCGACGTTTTTGGAGCCAAGTTTACCAAGTCTTGCCAGAGTTAGCAGAGGACCAGGATTTACTAGTGAGTCAGAGCCAGTTCAAGTCTAAGCAACTGGGACTCTATCTCTACCGTAACTATCTCCTTGTCTTAGGAGCTAAGGAGCGCTTGATTGACCTTAGCACGGTATTGGGCTTAAATCTGAACTATGAAAGCAACAATGGCCGCTTGAAGAGCCGGCTAATCCTCTATTATGACCGAGACCAGTTTGAAACAGTTAAACTTCGCCCCTATCCAGAGAAGGAGGCGCGTGCCTTCCTAGAAGGTCTGATGGCCTGTCTTGAAAAACACCATCCTCATATCCTGCTAGCTGATGAGCGTTTGGCTATCTAGGAGTTGGCTAGACAAGGAAAAGGCAGTTCGTTATAATAAAGTAACGAATAATAACTAGAAAGAAGGAATTCTATGAAACCAAACTTTAAGCGTGGCGTGATCAGTCTTGTGATTTATGGTTTGTTGCTTTTAAGTGCGGCTGGCTTCTTCCATTATGTGGCGACTCAATCGACACCTGACAAGTTAGCCAGTGAAGGTTATGTTTATCCTAAAACGCGTGCAACCACTAAGGGTAGCAAGACCACCTTCGCAGTAAAAGCTATTTACAGAATTGAAGATACCAAGTACGAAAAAGAACAAACCTTTGTCATGGCCGATGATAAGAGCCTTCTGGTGACTGAGGCAAAGCCAGATTTAGCCATTATCAAAAAGCTAGAAGAAGCGAAAAGAAAGGGCACCTTAGCAACCAATCCGATTACGATTATGGGGGAAGTCAAGGAGCTCAGTAGCCTTTCCCTCCAAAACACTAGACAATCTCTAGAAAAGCAAGAGCCTGGAGTGACAGACAATAAGGAATTTGAGATTAAGAAACTCAATCTAACAAGTGTTGCTAGTGTTGAAAGCACTGGTACCATTATGACTGCAGGGACTGCCTTAGTAGGCTTAGGTTTCCTAGCCTATGCAGTCTTCCGTTATGCAAGCAATAAACGCTTCTACGACCAACTCTTAGTAACCTTCCCTGAGCTAGGTCAAGATGAACAAGCCTTACGTAAGGGTGCGACCTACTACGAGAAGCATTTGGGCGTCTATGTCTATAAGGATCAATTGATTGTCATGGGGCGTAAGAATGCCATTGTGGACTTGCGTGACATTATCTATAGCTATGTCTATAAGGAAACCAGACGCTTTAACCTCTACAAGACCGTCAAGTTTGTGGTTTATCTCCATACCAAAGACTTCAAACGCTTAGCTGTCTTCCCAGCCAAACACACAGTTAAAGACACTGAAGCCAAGTTAAATCGACTGATGGAATATCTGGATGCAAGCTATCCTCAAATGTTAGTTGGATTTGACCATAAGGACGAATATATGGCCCTCAAACAAGCAGCGGGCCGTCGTTAAGACAACTAGAATCAGGCTCCCTTTCATGGTATACTGAGAGGGTAGGCCTGATTTTTATTAGGCATAAAAGGAGGACAAGTATGACTTATTATCGTGTAGCCCGTATTGTGAATACCTTCGGGATTCGGGGTCAACTCAAATTAATTGCCGATACTGACTTTCCAGAGGAGCGCTTTGCAAGTGGCAAGACCCTCTATATTCTGAAGGATTTGAATTCCCAACCGCTAGCCAGTGTTCAAGTTGCTAAGGCGGCCATCCATAAGGGGACATGGCTCATTAGTTTTGTTGATTACGACAATATTAACCAGGTCGAAGGCTTCAAGGGCTGCTGGCTGGCCATTGACGAGAGTGAGCAAGAGGAGCTAGAAGAGGATAGCTACTACCATCATCAACTCTTGGGCTTGGAGGTTGTCACCCTAGAAGGTAAGACTCTTGGGAAGATTAAGGAAATTCTTCAGCTAGGTTCTAATGATGTCTTTGTGGTTCAACGCAATATTCCCAAGGCCAAAGACGCCTTAATTCCTTTTATTGGCGATGTGGTCAAAACCGTTGACCTGGAGGCCGGACAGGTTAAGGTTGAACTAATGGAAGGGCTGATTGACGATGAAGCTTGATGTCTTGACCCTCTTCCCTGAGATGTTTGAGCCAATGCACCATTCTCTGATGGGGCAAGCTCAAGCCAAGGGGCTGATTGATTTCCAGACCCATAACTTCCGGGACTTTGCGGTGAATAAACATGGCCATGTGGATGATTATCCCTTTGGCGGAGGGGCAGGTATGTTGTTACGAGTGGATCCCATTGTTCATATGCTAGAACATATCGCACCCAAGGAAAATGCCCGCATTATTCTGATGGATCCAACCGGGGTGCCATTTAGTCAGAGTTTGGCCCAGGAATGGTCTCAGGCGGAGCAGTTGGTCTTTATTTGTGGTCACTACGAGGGCTTTGACGAGCGGGTGCGGTCTTTTGTAACCGATGAAGTTTCACTGGGGGACTATGTCTTAACCAATGGGGAACTGCCGGCCATGATTATGATCGATGCTACCGTGCGCCTGATTCCTGAAGTCTTAGGCAATGCGGAGTCCATTGTGGGCGAGTCCCACCAACGGTCACTCTTAGAGCATCCTCAATATACCCGTCCACGAGATTTTCGTGGCATGGAGGTGCCAGAGGTACTCTTCAGTGGCCATCATGATAAGATTCGCCAGTGGCAGGGCAAGGAAGCTATTCGCCGGACTTTGGAGCGCCGTCCAGACCTTCTAGAGCAGGCCGATTTGTCCAAAGAAGAATGCAAGTGGCTAGCTGAAATTCAAGCCGAAAAAAATGTCAATTAGGCTTTACAAATAGGCAGAGTTTGGTATAATACTAGAAGTGGTGAAAAACCGCAGATATCACAATATTCCGCTGGCTACGCCCTAGGGCTAGTTATGAGTGTTAGTCGAGAGGAGAAAAAAACATGAGTAAAGTGATTGAAAAAATTACCTCAGCTCAATTACGTAGCGATATTCCTGAGTTCCGCCCTGGTGACACTGTACGTGTACACGCTAAGGTTGTCGAAGGTTCACGCGAACGTATCCAAATCTTCGAAGGGTTAGTAATCAAGCGTCGCGGTGCTGGCATCAGCGAAACTTACACAGTTCGTAAAATTTCGAACGGTGTAGGGGTTGAACGTACTTTCCCAGTACACACTCCACGTGTTGCTAAAATCGAAGTTGTTCGTAAAGGTCGCGTACGTCGTGCTAAGCTCTACTACATCCGTGCCTTGTCTGGTAAGGCTGCACGTATCAAAGAAAGAGGCCGCTAACATACCGAAGCAAGAAAAGAACCATCAATCGTCTTTGGACGGTTGGGGTTCTTTTTTTTGTTTACTTGAAGCTTATGAAGTGAAGTCGCTAGGTGAGTAAAGGAGCATTGTCACTATCCAATTAGATACTAGCTTATATTATCAATAGTAACTTTTGTTAGATGAATAAGAATGACATTTTTTTGTCTAGTCCTTTTTAGGGTTAAAGTCGCTAAAATATCTTTGAATCTTGTCTTTATTTTATGTTCATGCCAGCCTAATAAGTGACGTTGAGACGCTAAGATTGGCATTTATAAATAGACATCTCCATTTATTTATTAATAGTTGGAACAAAAAATTGTTCCATGAGATTGTTAGTATTCAAATGATAGATATTATTTTGACGCTACCAAAAATAGAATTTAGGTATTTTGTATATGCCAATGCAATTTTAGATGGCATAAAGTTTCTGTCAAAAATCAGACAACGTTTACAAAGTCGATTATGAGAGGAAAGTGAGGATAAAGTAAGGTTGTGATGAAATCACCAAAAAAGTAGGGAAATTTGTTACGGAAGGATTACTTTTTGGTAACGACCCTCTACCAAAATGAGATAACCTTTGACCTACATTTATAGAATGATATAATAGGGCCGACCTTAGGGTAGGGTCTATCAAGGTGCTTAAAGATAAGCAACTAAGATTTTATTTTGTAATTCCGTCTTATAACTGACAAATTCATTTCTATTTATATTGTGATGATTATAGGCGGTTTCGGCAATTACAAGGAGACGCTGCCACAAAAGAAATTCGAGGGGTAAGAAACAATCATGAACATACTTGTAACTGGAAACACGCGGTACCTGACGCGAGAATTTATCCAAGAAGCCTTTCCCGACATGCGTGTCATTATTTTGGGAGCCTGCGACCTAAAATCTTCCTATCGCCAACGTTTGACGGTGCTATCTCCTGATAATAAGGACTGGGCCTTGGAGGAGATTTTTGACACCTATGATATTGACCAGGTAGTCTTCTTCTCAAACTTCCTAACCTTACATTCTCAGGAAGTTGGGGAAGGGGAATCACTTCAACAGTTACTAACAGCTTGTAAAACCCATAAAATTCAGCGCTTTTGTTATTTGGAAGGTCCGCAAGCTGGCTATCAAGATAAGCAACAGGGCACCCAATTGGCGCAAAGCTATGAGCAACTCTGTTTGTTCGAAGGGCATGACCATGGAGTAGCAGTCAAAGTCATTCGCCTGCTACATCTCTATGCAGACCATTTATTACCTGACTATTTGGATCGGATCTTTAGCCAATGGGCTGCCGGTAAGCCTGCACGTTTCAAAGAAAATCGAGAGAGTGACTTTCTCTTCTTACATATTCATGATTTGGCTAGCTTATTGCATAAGGTTTTGGATGATTGGACGGATGAATCAGAACTCTTACTGGTGCCAAATAGCTTCAAATTGACCTATCAAGATTTAGCCTTAAGTATGCATCACTTACAGCCCAAGGTACCAATCAGCTTTACCAAAGGTAATTTGCAGCAAGTTGATGCTAGCCAGGTGACGGAACCTTCACTACGGACACGCTATGGTTGGTTCCCTCAGTTGAATCCACTTGAAGACTGGCAAGGGATTTTAAAAGAATCCTACCTAGGTAAGGTCAATACGTCTATCTTTGCTTGGTGGCAGGACTTGAAGACCTGGATGGGACTTCATCCAACCCTTGTTCGTATTCTAGAATTGTTGCTTTTATTTGGGCTGTCAGAAATCTTCGCGCTCTTATTAAGTAACCAACAACAGTTCCGAGTGATTGATGTCCGCTTGCTTTTCATTGTGATGATGGCCATGACGGGCGGTATATCGATGGGCTTATTAGCAGCTAGTTTATCCTCTATTGGCTTGCTCTATGTCTACATCACTTCAGGAAATAACTGGATTACCGTATTCTACGACCCACTCAACTGGGTGCCTTTTGTAGTCTATTTGGTAACAGGGGCCATGGTAGGACGCTTACGGGCAGAAGCCTTACAGGACAAAGCAGTCTTATCCAGAGAGAACCAGCTGCTGCGGGATAAAGGACATCTAGTTCGCCATCTCTATCGCGATATGCTACTTGAAAAATCCAGTTTGAAAAAGCAAATTATGGGGCGACGGGATTCCTATGGCCGTCTATATAGTTGGGTGGAGCGACTTAACCAAGCAACACCGGAAGCGGTACTTAAGGTAGCTCAAGAACTACTAGTAGAATTAGTAGATCCAATGGCTTTAGTCTTCTATCAAGTAACAGGTGCCAACCAATTAGCTGCAGTTCCTGGCCTGAGTCAGACCTTGACGACCCCGCTCTTAGATGGGGCACTGGGTCAATTGGCAGAGCCATTAATGTCGGGGGAGCTTTGGCTTAATCGACAACTAGATCCTAATTTGCCACATTATGTTGCTGGATTACGCTACCGTAGTCAGTTAGTCATTGTCATCGGTTTACAAGAAGGCCAGTTAGATCCGATGGATTTGGCTCATTATAACCAACTCCGTGTCATCTTTGGTTTAATCGAAATAGCTTTCCAACACGCCTTGGAAGTGAATGGTCGCTAACCGATGACAACTAGCAAGAAAGAAAAGAAGGGGAAACCATTATGCTACCGACCTTAATTTTGCTTGTCTTATTACTAGGACACGGCATCCTAGCTTACGGCCTCTATCGGCAGATGCTGGCCCGCAAGGTTACTTTACATCCAATTTTATGGCTACCGATTCTTTTGATGCCATACATAGGCCCATTATCGGTTGCCTTAGTCTACTGGCGCATGTATAGTCGTGAAGGCTTCCAGTCTATTGTGGTGAGTCAGCAGGAAGCAAGCGCTCAGGATATGGACGAGCAGCTATCGGATGAAGAAGACCAAGCACCGATTTCTCTACAATCATCTGAGGATGTGCGCTTATGGGTGCCAATTGAAGAAGCACTTTTACTCAATGATTCAGCTATCAAGCGCGAATTGACCATGAGTATGCTCAAGGACCAACCAAGCAATGTCGTCGCTTTGTTGCAGCAAGCGCGTATGAATGAAGACGTGGAAGTAGTCCATTATGCGACAGTTATGCTAGCCGAGTTACATAAGGAATATGATTTAAAGATACAAGAACTTAAGCAAGAATTGCTTAAGCAGCCGGATGATATTGACATTTTGGAGAAGCTCTGTCTAGCTCTAGAAGACTATTTGGCATCTGGCCTAGTAGCTGGAAAGTTTGCTGAGAGCTCACGACGCCAATACATTGATTTATTGCGACGTAAAGTGGCGATTAGCCATGAATTAAAGGACTATCTTCGGTTAGGCGGTCAGTATCTAGCGCTAGGAGAAGGACAGCGCCTGCGCCAAATCTTGGATTACTGCCAAGTTCAATGGCCAATGGAAGAAGCTTATCGTGTCTTTCAGTTTCAGGCCTTGGTCGCTCAAGGTGATCGATTAGGTTTGCAGCAATTCTACCAAGATATTGAGACACGACAAGTCTATTTGTCACGCCATAATCGCCAAATCATTGACGCTTGGCGACTTCAAGCATAGGGGGGATTGCATGAAAAAATGGCAACAATTTAGATATAGAGGCCTAGTTTTAGTCTTTATTGGCTTTTTGGTCTTGGCTATAGCTTTGTTTATTGAACGCCAAGGGATTGGCTATCAAGTCCAAAAACAACCCTTTACTTACTTGACGGGGCCAGTTGTGACAGCAGATCAAGCCCAAGCCCAAGTGCCGGTTAATACACTGGTTGTGACGGATAGTCGCGATCCATCTAGTAACTTAGCCAAGGAGCAATTCCAACAAATTCTTAAGGACATGAAGGTCGGCTACAAGCAGATTGATATTGCCAAGGATTCTTTTCCGGATTTGTCTGGCTACGAGAAGGTCGTGATGTTGATTTCCCAGTTAGATGATCTAGATGATGAGCTCGTAGCTTTACGAGACTGGGTAGAGGCAGGAGGCTATGCTCAATTTGCCTTGACCCTTCAAAAATCTAGTCGCCTGTCCTTAATTGAACAGGCGCTTGGGATTGAACAGTCTCAAGCTGACCATGGACTGGTAGACAAGTTTTACGTAGAACCAGACTTCATGATTGGCGGTGGCCGAGAGTATGTGATTGAGGAACCCTTTGACTCAGCGCTTAAGGTGGACCTGTCGGACAAGGCTAAGGTTCTTGTCAGTCGCAAGGAAGGTCAGGGGCTCTTACCTCTGATTTGGGAACATCGTTATGGTAAAGGCAAATTTGTGATTGATAACTTTGGAATCTATAACAAGGTGACTCGGGGACTTTATGCGGCTTCTTTTAGCCTTTTAGGCAAGGTTTCAAGTTATCCAGTTATTAACGGATCGGCCTTCTATCTGGATGACTTTCCAGCGCCAGTACCGAGTGGTGATGGTAAGTACGTCAAGCGGGACTATAATCTCAATGTGGCGGACTTCTACACCAATATTTGGTGGGTAGACATGCTAAGTTTTGTTGATAAATACGGGATTAAGTATACCGGCGCAACGATTGAAAACTACGAAGATGACACTTCTGGCCAAGTTCATGACCAGGAAGATATTGCCCGCTTCGTTTATTTTGGGAATATGTTGCTGCGTTCAGGTGGTGAAATTGGGTATCATGGTTATAACCACCAACCTCTTTCACCTAAGAGCTTAGACTATAAAGGAGTTTACTCTTATCATACCTGGGATAAATCCGCTATGATATCGGCCATGAAGGAATTAGTTCGCTTTAATGAACAACTCTTCCCTAATGTGGAAAAATCGGTCTATGTTCCACCTTCCAATGTTTTGTCACCGGAAGGTCGAGCAGTATTGACCCACGAGATACCGGAAGTTAAAACCATTGCCAGTACTTATTTCCCCGGGGATTTCGCCTACGCGCAAGAATTTGAATGGGCTGCCGATGGTATGGTAGAACAGCCTCGTGTTATTTCGGGTGGGATAATTGATGATTTTATGCAGCTAGCGGCTTTCTCTGAGCTTAATCTGCATTTCGTTAATAGTCACTTTATCCATCCGGATGATCCTTTGGACACTGATCGAGGGGCTGAACTAGGCTGGGGTACTCTCAAGAAGAACTTGGAACACTATATTAGTTGGCTCAAGGAATCAGCACCAAGTCTACGTGACCTCACAGGCTCACAGTTATCTGGGGCAGTACAGCGTTATGCGGCTTTAGCACCTAAGCAAGAGGTGACTTCTACTGGTATCCAATGGACTTTTGAGCATTTCTATGATGAGGTTTATCTCTTTGTGCGTATCAATGAAGGTCAAGTGGGAAGTCATGTAAATGGTGGAACCCTGACGCATTTAACGGGGGATCTCTATCTCTTGAAAGCAACGCAAGCCAAAGTCACCATGGACTGGAGTGAGGAATAAGGATGAGAATTTGTTTGATTTTAGAAGGAAGCTATCCTTATGTCCATGGTGGGGTCTCAACTTGGATGCATCAATATATCCAAAATATGCCTCAACACGAATTTGTCCTCTGGGTGATTGGGGCTAAGTCCAAATCAAAAGGACAATTTGTCTACCAGTTACCAGATAATGTGGTTGAAGTCCATGAAGTATTCCTAGATGATGCGCTACATGTGGCGCCAAGTAAGCGACTCTTTGATTATCATTTTACGGCCTCTGAACTGGACGCCCTAAGACAGGTCATGGAGACAGGTCGGCCTGATTGGCAGGTGCTTTGCCAGCTCTATCAGGATAAGAAACTGAACCCTGTTGACTTCCTCCAGAGTGAGAATTTCCTTGAGATGATGGTGGAAATGGTTCAGCAGCAATATGCCTATAACGCTTTTGCTGAAGTGTTCCATACCATTCGCTCGATGCTTTTGCCTGTCTTCTATCTCTTAGGCCAGTCTGTTCCTCAGGCAGATGTCTATCATGCTATTTCAACTGGCTATAGTGGAATTTTGGCGCTTTTAGGCCAATATCGCTACGATAAGCCTATCTTGTTGAGTGAGCACGGTATCTATACCCGGGAGCGAGAGGAAGAAATCATCCGCTCTAGCTGGGTGTTACCAAGTATGAAGGAACACTGGATTAAGTTTTTCTACATGTTATCGGATATTATTTACAGTCGTGCCCAAATCATCTCTTGCCTTTTCACCCAAGCGCGTTTGACTCAAATTGAGATTGGATGTGATCCAGCACGTTGCCGTGTGGTAGAGAATGGGATTGATGTCCAACGCTTTGCTTCTGTTCCTGCCAAGATTCCAGATGGTGTGGTAGATATTGGAGCGGTTGTGCGTCTGGCACCTATTAAGGATATTAAGACCATGCTTTATGCCTTCTACGAGTTAAGTAACCGGCTTGATAATGTTCGCCTCCATATTATGGGTGGCGTGGATGATGAGGAATATGCCCAAGAATGCTATGACTTGGTTAAGCAAATGCAATTGGATAATGTGATTTTTACGGGTCGGGTGGACATAGTTTCCTATATGGAAAACTTAGACTTTACCATTCTGACCAGCATCTCGGAGGCTCAGCCTTTATCAGTCTTAGAGTCACTGGCATCAGGTCGTCCTTGTGTGACAACCGATGTGGGTTGCTGTCGGGAACTGTTAGAAGGCGGACCTGGTGATGACTTAGGAATAGCGGGCTATATTGTGCCGCCAACTTATCAAAAGGGTTTGGCGGATGCCATGGAAGCCATGTGTCGTTCGCAAGAAGATCGACTCAAAATGGGCGCCATTGGGCGGGAACGTGTTCAACGTTATTATCAATATGACCGTATGCTCAAGGGTTATTTGGCCATGTATGAGGAGGTGAGTGCCTAATGGCAGGGATTGGATTTGAACTACGTAAGGTCTTTGACCAAAAAGGCCTCTTCTCACGTGCCAAAGCCTATGGCTATACGGGCGTAATCTATGCTGGCCCCATGGTCCTTGGGGGAACCTTAATCTTTGGGATTTCTTATTTGGCAGGTTATGTGGGCCTCAATCGTTTAGATCGAGATTTCTTGACTAGTATGATTACTTACGCTATCTTAGCTTCTCTGACAGTCAATTCTTTCTTCTCTTATGCAGTGACGCGTTTTGCCTCGGATATGCTTTATGAAGAGAAAGAAGCTTATATTATTCCATCTTTTTGGGGCTCTTCGGCTACTATGATTGGAATAGGGGCCTTATTATATACGCCATTTCTCATATTTTCTGGCTTAACGCCTGTTCAGTTAGTCTTGAATTTGATCTTATTTATGGAATTGATTTTTGTCTGGAATGGGGTCCAGTATCTGACCGCCCTCAAAGATTATAAGTCCATTCTCTTAGCCTTTTTGGCAGCAAGTGTCCTGACATTCTTGGTAGGTTGGTGCCTCTTAGCCATTAAGTTTCCAGCCTTAACGGCGCTCTTGCTGAGTGTCTGCGTGGGTTATGGGTTTATGTTTCTGGGGATTGTCTACTTGCTGGCACGTTATTTCCCTTTGGATTTGGATATGCTAAAGGAGTCCTTCCTTTTCTTCAAATGGATGGACAAGTTCTTCGACTTGACCTTGATTGGTTTCTTCTTGCATATCGGGATTTTTGGCCACATCTTTGTGGTCTGGTTTGGTCCCTGGGGGAGCCGTGTCAAAGGTCTCTTCTATGCCTCTCAAGTCTATGATGTGCCGGTACTCTTGGCTTTCCTAACAATTTTAGTAACGACCATCAACTTCGCCTTAGCAACCGAGGTCCATTTCTATCCTAAATATCAGCGTTACTATGGACTTTTCAATGAGAAAGGGACGCTTGCTGATATTAAGGAAGCAGAAGTTGAGATGATTACGGTTATGATTCGAGAACTCCTTGCCTTGGCTTGGAAGCAATTGTTCGTAACGGTCCTAGCCATTTCTGCTGGGAATGCGCTCTTGGATGTCCTACCACTAGGGATTAATGACCTCATGCGAGGCTACTTCCGGATTCTGTGTGTTGGCTATGGAATCTATGCCATTGCCAATGTCCTCTTGTCCATGCTCTTGTACTTTACGGACTATCAAGGAGCCTTGATGGCTGCTACTAGTTTCGCTATTGCCTCGCCAGTCTTTACCATGGCCTCGCAATTCTTCAATCGTGCTTTTCTAGGTTTTGGCTTTTTAGTAGCCGCAAGTATTTTCTTCTTGCTGGCTCTTTGGCGTCTCGACCGCTTTACTAAGAAGTTAATGTACTATACACTTAGTGCCCAGCCGATGACCTTAATAACACATGAAGGCTTATTCAGTCGACTTTATGATTATCTGAAAGGGGTGGGCGCTCGTGCCACCAAAAAATCCTAAACTTGCGGGGCTTCTGGTGATGATTCTAGCGACGTGTGTCCTAGGAGCCTGTAGTCAAGAAGAAACTAGCACATCATCCTCGGTCAGTCAGGAGAATACTGTCGAATTTGCCGAAAGTAACTATCATTTGCGAGATAAGGACTTGCTTTATCAAGAAGACCCTCAGTCGGTTAAGACCCTCTACCTGACCATTAAGTCAGGCGTCGAGTCAGAAAATACCAACCACACCTGGGAAGAAATCAATACTTATTCTGCTTATGATTACGAGAAATGGGGCGTGCCACGTTATCAAGTGGCGGCCATCTTACAGGCAGGGGATGACTCGGGTCCCTTGGCAGGTCAGGTGGGTTACAATGAAACAGTACCGAATGCGACGGTCCAGGTTCGGGGTCAGACTTCCAGCCGTAACCAACAGAAAAACTACAAGATTAAGCTTAAGAAGAATAAGGGGAGCTGGCAAGGACAGCGGACCCTCAATCTTAATAAGCACCAAACTGATGGCCTGCGTTTTCGTAACAAGTTGGCTTATGACTTGATTCGTGGCATTCCTCAAATCATGGGTTTACGGACACAATTTGTTCATCTCTATGTTAAGGATGAAAATGGTTCTGAGCCAGATAAATTTGTGGATTATGGCCTCTATACCCAAGTGGAACAGCTCAATGGGGCTGGCCTAAAGGCACATGGTCTGGATAGTAATGCCCAACTCTATAAGGTCAACTTCTTTGAATTTCTGCCTTATGAAGAGGTCATTAAACCAGAAAATGATCCAGACTTCGATAAGCAAGCCTTTGAGAAGTTGCTAGAAATTAAGGGTGATCACGATCATCGTAAATTGATTGAGATGTTACAGGCAGTCAATGATTTGGACCAACCCATTGAGCAGACCTTGGATACTTACTTTGATCGAGAAAATTTGACCTACTGGTTGGCCTTCCAGATTTTAATTGGTAACACCGATACTCAGAGTCGGAATGTCTATCTCTATAGCCCGCAGAACAGTCAGCGTTGGTATTTTATCCCCTGGGATCATGATTCTGCCTTCTTCAAGAAGGAATATGAGATTGAGCAGTTTGCGGGTAAGACTTCCTGGGAGTCTGGTATCAGCAACTATTGGGGGAACCGTCTTTTCCAACGCGCCCTTAAGTCTGAAACATTCCGAAAGGAATTAGATGATGCCATTCAAGATTTGAGAAGCAAGTTGACGCCTGACTATCTGAGTCAAGAAGTAGCCAAGTATCAGGCGACCGTCCAGCCATATGTAACCAAGGAACCTGATAGCACGCACCTAGGTTTGACGCCTAGCCAATATGAGGAAGTAGCAGCGGCAATTCCGCAAGAAATTGAGAGCAACTATCAGGACTATCTGGACAGCCTTAAGAAGCCAATGCCGTTCTTTATCGGGATTCCTGAGAAGGACGAGAATGGCAAACTTAAAGTCCGTTGGGATGCGGCTTATGATTTGAAGGGGCAAAAGATAACCTATAAGGTTGAAGTAGCCAAAGACTTCGAATTCAAAGACGTCATCCATACAGAGGAAGGCTTAACTCTTCCTGAGACAGTCCTAGACATGCCGGAAAAAGGGCACTATTTTGCTCGTGTGACAGCTACTAATGAAGCTGGGGAGAGCCGCGATGCCTTCGACTACTATGTCACAGAAGCGGGTAAACACTTCGGCGTTAAGAGTTTCTTCATTCAGTCTGATGGGAAGATTAGTGAGGATGTTTATGAAGAATAAGTTTTTAAGCTCCCTGTGGGGGCAGTCTCAAAACTTGACTTGGCAAGAAGAAATTCAAGCCTCTGGAGAGACTTATCGACATGAGAACAAGTATCTGATTTCCTATCATGATCAGGACAGTTTGCGACGTCGTCTGTCGCCTGTTTTGGCCTTGGACAAGCATGTCAAGGGCGACGGCTATACTATTCGCAGTCTCTATTTTGATGATTACTGGCAATCTGCCTACGAAGAAAAAGATGCCGGGGTTCTGATGCGGAAGAAGTATCGGATTCGTATCTATAACTTTCAGGACCACTATATTCGGCTTGAACGTAAGAAGAAATTCGGCGCCTATATCTATAAGGAAAGTGCGCCGCTGACACGGGCCCAGGTAGAGGATATTTTGCTAGGCCACTATGATTTTCTTAAGCAAAGTCCTCATTCCCTAGCGCGTGAGTTCTATATCGAGTGCGTGACCAATATGATGCGTCCGCGCGTCATTGTGGACTACGAACGAGAGCCTTGGATTCTAGATGCTGGGACGGTGCGGGTAACCTTCGATACAGATGTGCGTGCGGCGGTTGGTTCCTTTGATATTTTTGACGCTAAGTTGCCCACCTTGCCGGTCTTGCCGCCTGACAAGTTAATTCTAGAAGTCAAATATACGGAACTTATGCCACAAATCGTGCGTCAGTTGGTGCCGACTGGAGCCTTGGAGTATACGGCAGTCTCTAAATACGTGCTCTGCTATGAAAAGACAGCCTATAAACATGGCTTCAATTATTGGTTCGACCATGAGCATTTCTAATTTGGTCGATGAAGGAGGGGTTTGAATGAATACTAGCGTCCAAGACGTTATTAAACGTTCATTTATCGAAACGCAGCGTTTTGCTGCTGAAAACTTGCCCAAACTGATTGGCTCGCTCTTGCTGGCTTTCGTTATGGGCTGCATTATCTACTTTGTCTATCGTCGCTTTTATACTGGCGTGGTTTTCTCGCGTAGCTTCGCGGTGACACTGGTTGGGATGACGGTGCTGACTTGTATGGTGACTCTAGCTATTTCGACCAACGTGGTTATTTCCTTGGGGATGGTCGGGGCCCTGTCTATTGTGCGTTATCGGACGGCAGTAAAGGACCCCATGGACTTGCTCTATCTCTTTTGGGCTATTACCTCGGGTATTACGCTAGGGGCTGGTATGTTTGTGCTGTCGGTCTGTGCGGCCTTGATTGTGATTCTCATGATTGTAGTTTTCTATTTCCGTCAGGAGTCTGGCAAGGTCTACATTGCAGTCATTCACTACAAAGGCCTAGAAACAGGGGATGCCATTGTGCAAGCCTTTGGTAAAATGAGATTCTTCATCAAGTCTCGCACCATGCGCAAAGACGGCAGTATCGAAGCCGCTATTGAGGTATTCTGTAAGTCACAAAATGATTTCCTCTTTATGGAGAAAATCCAAGCCCTTGAGGACGTGGAAGATATAACCTTAATTCAGTACAATGGCGAGTATCATGGCTAGTCGCTTAAAAGCTAGCTAGCAACTAGGAGGGAGCATATGCGACAACATTTTCTAAGCTGGGTGGCCATGGTGTCTTTGCTAGTGGTCAGTCTGACCCAAGCCAGTCGAGTGAATGCCCAAGACCAAGTTTTGCGAGAGGCTAGCTTTGACTGGCAAGATCCTGAATCAGGCAACCCCCTCATGGGCTATGCCCTCCAGGCTGAAAAATCCCAAGTAGAGGCTGATGTGCAGCTCCTCTATGTGGATGTGACTTGGAAGGAGCTGGAACCAGAGGAAGGCAAGTTTGATTTTGAGGCCATTGAGAAGGCCAATCAGTTTGACCGTTGGCGCAAAGAAGGCAAGCATCTGGTTTTGCGCTTTGTACTGGATATGCCTGGCCAAGACCGCCATCAGGATATTCCAGATTGGCTCTACCAACGTATTAAGGGCGCCGGTGACTGGTATCAAACCGATTATGGCCAAGGCTTTTCGCCAGACTATAGTCAAGAGGCCCTGATTAAAGCCCATGATAAGGCGGTGGCTGCCATGGGGCAGCGTTGGGGGCAGGATGGCTTTGTCTCCTTCATTGAGTTGGGCAGTGTCGGCCACTGGGGCGAGTGGCATGTCAACTATGAAAAGGGACTCAAAAGGTTACCGTCTGAAGACATTCTGGAAGGTTACGTGGCGCCTTGGCGCACGGCTTTTCCTAAGACCCAGATTCTCATGCGCCGGCCTTTTAAATGGGGTCAGACCTATCAATTGGGGCTCTATAATGACATGGTCGGGGAAGCCCTCAATACCAGCCAGTGGCTTGACTGGATTAGACGTGGGGGCGTCTATGACCAGACTCAAAATAAGAGCTTGCTTGCCATGCCACAGGCTTGGAAGACCGTCGCTATTGGTGGCGAAATGACCAGCGCCCACTCTATGGAAGACTTGATGGGGTCAAGACTCAAAGAAGTCTTGAAGCATGTCAAAGCCTCGCATATGACCTTTATTGGGCCCAAGGCGCCCAAAGCTGATTTAGGCCGGACAGCCTATCAGCAAATACTCAGCCAACTAGGTTATCAAATCTATGTCTCTCAGGCTCAGCTAGAGCAAAAAGGGCAAGAGCAGACTATGACCTTGACCTTTGAAAATAAGGGGGCTGCGCCTTTCTACTATGACTGGCCGGTATACCTCTATCTTCAAGATAATCAGGGTAAAGAGCTTAAAAAGATTGAAGTGCCGCTGACCTTGTCTCAGCTAGTGCCCGGGCGCCAAGAGAAGGTGAGTGTGGCCTTAAAACTATCGACCCAAGAAAGTTCTCAGGCAGGGCATTATCAATACAGCCTAGGCATTGTGGACCCTATGACTGGTAAGGATGCCCTGCGTTTGGCTATGCCAGGCTATGATGCCCAAGCAGGTCGGACGGTTCTTTTCCCTGCCCAATAGGATAAGCAAGTCGCTTGGCTGCGACGGAGGCCTGAGCTATAATAGAGGGGAATTTGCCAGACTATCAGGAGGAAATGCTATGTCAGCCAAGATTACCATGCCCTTGGACAAAGCTAGGGTGATTGTCAAGAGAATTCAAGCCCTATATCCGGACGCCCATTGCGAACTCATCCATGACAATGTCTTTCAATTATTGATTGCGGTCATGTTGAGTGCCCAAGCCACCGACGTCTCGGTCAATAAGGTGACGCCGGCCTTGTTTGAACGCTTTCCTACACCGGAAGCCTTCTTGCAAGCTTCGCCTAAGGAAATAGAGCCCTATATCCAAACCATTGGCCTATATCGCAATAAGGCCAAGTTTATCTATCAATGCTGCGAGCAGTTGATGCAGCGCTATGGTGGGGAAGTGCCTAGAACCCGCAAGGAGCTCATGGACTTGGCAGGGGTTGGTCGTAAGACTGCCAATGTGGTCTTGGCTGTAGGTTTTGGCATTCCGGCCTTGGCGGTAGATACCCATGTGGATCGGGTGGCCAAACGTTTAGGTTTTGTGCCAGCCAATGCCACTCCTTTGGAGGTAGAAGAAGCCTTGATGGAAATTATCCCCAAGGAAGATTGGGCTCAGGCTCACCATGCTATTCTCTTTTTCGGCCGCTACTACAGTACCGCTAAGAATCCTAAGCCCATTGATTTTCTCTTTGAAGGCTTAGAATAATCAATAAAATCAGTCAAGACCCTGGCAGTTGGAGTACCTTCCAATTGCCAGGGTCTTTTGAATGAAAAAAACTCCCATTATATCCTATATGATATAATGGGAGTGGATATGCTTTATTTTTTGCGTGGTTGGTAGTGATAGTTAGGATCTAGTTGATGATCTAATTTGGCAAATTCTTCAGCCAATTGGGCATCGATTTGAGCTAACTTGTCCTTGTCGTACTTGACACCTTCTTGGTAAGGAATTGGGGCACCAAAGGCAATTTTACAACGACGGCGCAAGAAGAATTGCTTGAAGCCGATAGGTGGTTGGATGGCACAAGGCACGATAGCTTGTTTGCTGAGTTTTTGGATGAAGGCTGTCCCACCCTTAATCTCAGTAGTATGACGAGAGCCTGAAGGGAAGATTCCTAGAATCTTGCCATCTTCATTCATAATCTTAACCGCATGTTTGATAGTGCTGGTTGAGGGTTTGTCGCGATTGACGGGGAAGACATTGACCTTACGGAAGAGCCAGCCCAGTGGCTTGAACTTGAAGAGACTTTCCTTGGCCATAAAGGCAATCTGATGAGGATAGGTCTCAAAGGCTACAAACAAGGGATCAGTCAAGGACCGGTGGGTTGCGGCAATAATGTAGGGTTGATCCTTAGGTAGATTCTCTAATCCTTGGACCACTTCACGGCCATTGATTAGGCGGAAAATGAAGCGGATAAAAGTTAATAAGAAATTATATAGCATAAGTAGCTCCTTCACTCAATATATGTTACTATCATCATATCAAGTCATGGAGCGAAACTCAAGTGAGGAAGTGAGTGAGATGAAAAAATACCCTCTAGTTTTGGGGCTCTTGGCCCTAATTTCTCTAGGTGCAAGTAATCAGCTAGTGCAGGCAGCCCACCAGGCTGACTATGAAGTACTGGCCCAATATGAGCGAGATGACCGTTGGTTTACCCAAGGTTTGGAAGTAAGTCCTGAGGGCCAATTGCTTATGTCGACAGGCCAATACGGCGATTCTGTTGTAGGCGTCTTGAATTTGGAGACGGGCCAGCTAGAAGTTAAGGATCGACTAGACCGCCAAGTCTTTGGTGAGGGGCTAACCCAAACGCCGGATGCGGTCTGGCAGATTACTTACAAAGAGGGTCTAGCCTACAAACGAGACCCTAAGACCCTGGCCATTTTGGAGACCTTTCACTATGAGGGGGAAGGCTGGGGCCTGGCCTATGATGCCAGTCGCGACAGTCTCTGGATGACCAATGGTTCTACAAAATTGCAGGAACGAGATGCTAAAAACTTTGAGCTCAAGCGCGAGGTGACGGTGACGGACCAAGGTAAGCCTGTTAAATGGCTCAATGAATTAGAATTCGTCGATGGCAAGCTCTACGGCAATATTTGGCAGAGCCCTTTTATAGTGAAATTGGACCCTGAGACGGGCGTCATTGAGAGTCAGTATGATTTTACGTCACTGATTAAGGAACATAAACTAGAAGCTCAGTTGACACCGGGTGGTAAACCTGATGTGCTTAATGGCATCGCCCATATTGAAGGGGACCGCTTCTATGTGACCGGCAAGTACTATCCCTATGTCTTTGAAGTACGCTTAAAATAAGGAGGCCCCCTATGACCAACGTGACAGATTTAAAAGCTAGCCTGCGGCAAGCTACCCTAGCAGCCCTTAAGTCCATGCCTGCTACTAGTCGCCAGCAATTAACGGATGATTTATGGCAACAGTTTTTGGCTTTATTTGCGGACGAAGGCTATCAGCGCATTGGCCTCTATTATGGCGTAGGAGAAGAAGTGCCCACAGCCAAGTGGCTAGACCCTTTGGTAGACTTAGGCTATCAAGTTTTCTTGCCGCGCATGATGCCTAAGCGAGCCTTGGATTTCTGTTTGTATCAGGGACAGGAGAGTTTGGAACAAGTTTTTCGTGGCATCTACCAACCTAGTCAGGCGGAGCCAGCAGTGGATCTAGCTAGCTTAGATCTCTTGGTGGTGCCGGGTCTAGCCTTCCGGGAGGATGGCCAGCGGATTGGCTTCGGTGGTGGCTACTATGATCGCCTCTTGGCTCAGATCGAGACGCCAACGCTGAGCCTGGTCTTACCATGTCAATATTATGACCAGTCGGCTTGGCAGGCAGAGGTACATGATCAGGCAGTGGGACGTTTATTGTTAGCGCGCTCATTGAATCAGCCCTAGGCGAAAAGCCAAAAATAAGGTATAATAATTGGGAACGATTTAGAGGACGGAGGGTATTATGGAAATCAAACGAACCTGGCGCCGAATTCAACGCGGCCCTTGGGTGACCTACCTCTTTTTATTGGTGTGTGTCGCCATGTTTATTGGCACCTTTGGGTTAACCCGAACTGGACTAGACTGGGGCAGCGCCTTGCTTCTACTGGGAGCTAAATATAATATTGCGATTGTTCTTAGGAATGAATGGTGGCGGCTAGTGGCGGCTGTCTTCTTGCACGCTGACTTGCAACATATCGCCTTGAACAGTGTCTCTTTCTATTTCTTAGGTCAAGAATTAGAGCCTCTGATGGGCAAATGGCGCTTCTTGCTACTAAGTTTAGGGGCGGGGATTGGCGGCAACATTGTCTCCTTTGCCTTTTCTAATTATAATAGTGTCTCAATCGGGGCTAGTGGGGCTGTTTTTGGACTCTTTGCTAGTTATCTGGCCTTATCTTATCTCTACCCGGATTCTTACAGTCTGAGTGCAAGAGCCCAGAACTATGCGGCCTTAATCGTGATTAACTTAGTCTTTTCCTTCCTGTCACCAGGCATTGACTTTTTTGGCCATTTAGGTGGCGCCTTCTATGGGGTTGGCTTGACTTATGTCTTGCAACTGCCACATTCTTTCCGCCGCACATGGTGGCATCGCCTCTTGGCCCTGCTAGTTATTCTGGCTATCAGCGCCGGCCTGATTTATTTTGGAATTGTTAGATTCAATAATAGCCTTATCTATCGCTAGGAGTGAGATTTATGTCAAAGAAAATTTTAGGTATTGATTTAGGCGGGACATCCGTCAAGTTTGCGATTATTTCCTCAGAAGGGGAAATTCAGGAAAAATGGACCATTGGGACCAACATCCTTGAGGATGGCAAGCACATCGTGCCTTCCATTATCCAGTCCATTCAGGAACATATGGAGCGTTATGGCCTTACTAAAGAAGATTTCTTAGGGATTGGCATGGGCTCACCGGGTAAGGTGGACGCAGAAGCTGGGACGGTAATTGGGGCTTTCAACCTTAACTGGCGGACCCTACAGCGCCTGAAAGATGCCTTCGAAGCAGCCTTGGATATGCCTTTCTTCCTTGATAATGATGCCAACGTGGCAGCCTTAGGCGAACAGTGGAAAGGGGCCGGTAATGGCGAAGCCAATGTGGTCATGTTTACCCTGGGAACAGGTGTTGGGGGCGGTATCGTCTCTGGCGGCCAAATGGTGCGCGGGGCTAACGGGGCAGCTGGCGAAGTCGGCCATATCACCGTTGAAACAACGGACCCAATTCCATGTACCTGCGGTAAGCCAGGTTGCTTGGAGACAGTCGCTTCAGCCACTGGTATTGTCAACCTAGCCCGTAAATTTGCTGAAGAATATGCAGGTGATTCACCAATTAAGGCAGCCGTTGATAATGGCGACGAGCTCTCTTCTAAATTAATTTTCGACGCAGCCAAGGATGGCGATTTCTTCGCTAACCATATTGTGGATATGTTCGCCCGCTATTTAGGTTTGGCATGTTCTCATGTGGCCAATACCCTCAACCCTTCTAAGATTGTGATAGGTGGCGGGGTATCCGCAGCCGGTACCTTCCTCTTGGACAAAATCCAAGTATTTTTCAATCAATATGTTTTCCCGCCAATTAAAGACACCACTCAGCTTGTCTTGGCAGAGTTAGGGAACGATGCTGGGGTTATCGGGGCAGCCCAATTAGTACGTCTTGCCCTAAATAAGGACTAGGAGTAGAAGCATGCAAATTCTGAATTTTATTACCGTTGTTTTATTAAGTATTATTGTGATTTACACCCTCTATTATGGCATCTTGTGGGGAATGGGGCGTTATGCTGCCAAAGCCATTAAGCAGGAAGACCTGATTGCAGCAGGGCGTAAGGGACAATTAATCGATGTTCGTGAAGCGGCTGAGTTTGAGGCTCGGCATATCTTAGGGGCGCGGAATATCCCAAGTTCTCAATTCAAGATGCGCTTCAAGGAAATCCGTAAGGACCAAGCGGTCTACCTAGTAGACGAGGCTTTCGGGACCGCCCAACGTGCGGCTTTTCGTCTCAAACGCAATGGCTATAATGACATTTACATCCTTAAGGGTGGGATGACTGAGTGGACAGGTAAGGTTAAGACCGCCAAAGGAAAGTAGGCGACTAGCATGCGAATTCTTTGTTTTGGTGACAGCAATACCTGGGGCCTCAATCCCCTTAATGCCAGTCGTCACCCCAAGCGCTGGACCCGTGTCTTAGCAGCTTTGCGGCCAGAGGATGAAATTATCGAAGAAGGGCTCAATGGCCGAACGGTCAATAGCCCCGACCATAAGAATCCTGAGCGACACGGCATGACGGCCTTGCCAATGGTCATGCAATCCCATGCTCCGCTGGATCAGGTAGTCATCATGTTGGGAACCAATGAGTTCAAACGTCATTTTGGCAAATGCGCCAATCAGATTGCCTTAGGTATTGGGGAAATGATTAAGTACATTCAGAATCCTGCTAACTGGGGTCATCAGGCTCCACCCAAAATTTTGGTGGTATCTCCTATCGTGGTGGGGCGTGGCCTTATGAATCATCCCGAATTCCTATACCAGGAAATTGATGAGTATGGCGTTATGCAATCAGAATACCTAGCCAATATCTTGGAAAGAATTTGTGACCAGTACGGCGTGGCCTTCTTAGATGCTAAAACCGTGGCCCAACCTTCCAATATCGACTTCGTTCACATGGACGAGGAAAATCATCAAGCTTTAGGACAAGCTATTGCAGCCAAATTGGCAACATTATAAAGAAGAGAGAAGCTTCTTCCCTAGATTTAGGGAAGGGGCTTTTTCTATTTCAAAGGGTGCAAGTCCATTGACAAAACGAACATGTGTTCGTATACTTAAGATGAGGTGAATACAATGGCAATGAATACAAATTATCATGACCGTGGCATGAAGAAGTGGCAGCCTTTTTTCTCCAGCCCTCATTTGAAGGCCAGTGTTCTGGCTAATCGAGAGGAGGTTTTGGCGACTTATCAGGCGCCAGAGGTCATGACCGAGTCCGAAATTGATGCCCAACTCCAGCGGGCTTTTCAAGAAAGACTGAGGGTTAAGGTGACCCTCAATGTGCAGGTAGCAGAGCGCCATGCTTACTATATGGGGCAGGTCATTGGACGGGCGGATCAATTTGTCCTCATCGACAACTCACCGGTTGAATACGAGACCATCCGCCACGTCCAAGTCTATGAGCCGACCAAGTGGTGGGACCATGCTTGAGCGTGACACTGACCTCTTCCCCAAACAGGACATCCTCTGCATTGACTGCAAGTCCTTCTTCGCCAGTATTGAATGCGTAGAAAGGGGACTGGACCCGCTGACGGCCAAGCTTTGTGTGGTCTCCAGGCCTCATCTCAAAGGAGGTTTAGTCCTGGCCAGCAGTCCTCGTATGAAGTCAGAATACGGCATCGGCACGGGCAGTCGGGTCTATGATTTACCTAAGCGGGATTCGGATATCGTCTTGGCACCGGCGCGTATGAATCTTTATGTTCAGCGTAACCATGATATTAACCAAATCTTCCTCCAGTATGTGGCTTGGGAGGATTTGCATGTTTATTCGATTGACGAGGCTTTCTTGGATGTGGGGCGCAGTCATGCTCTTTTTGGTTCCAATTATCAGATTGCCTGGCAGATTCAGCATGAAATTTACAAGCGCTATGGCCTACCGACCTGCGTGGGCATAGGGGATAATCTGCTACTTGCCAAGCTCTGCCTGGATAATGTGGCCAAGTACCGGTCACCTTATCTAGCTTATTGGTCCTACGCTAGGATTCCAGAGACAGTCTGGAAGATTGAAAAGCTCAGTGATTTCTGGGGGATTGGTCGTCGCACTCAGACGTCCTTAGAGTCTATGGGAATCTACTCAGTGAAGGATTTGGCCCATGCCGATTTGGGCAAACTCAAGGCCCGCTTTGGGGTCAAGGGGGCAGAACTCTATTATCACGCCAATGGGTTAGATGCCAGTGTCATACGTGAGGCTTATAGTCCTCAGAGCCAGGTTTATAGTGCTTCCCAGATTTTGGAAAGGAACTATCTGGACTATAGGCAAGTCGCCTTGGTGGTCCGAGAAATGGCTGATAACCTAGCTAGCCGCCTGCGACGAGAAGGGCGGATGACATCTTGTTTAGGCTTGGGTATAGGCTATGGCAAGGACATCGTCCCCAAGCGTTCGGGGGGTCAAATGACCTTTGAATTGACCTCCAGTAGCAAGCAACTCATGGCCCACAGCCAGACCTTGCTCAAGCGTCACTATTTCCGCCTACCTGTTAAGAGCCTGCATCTGACCGTCAGTCACCTGCAGGCAGCCGGCTCAATCCAGCTCTCTCTCTTCCAAGACCCGGAACAGTCCGCCCAAGAAGAAAGGGCAGAACGTGTGGTGGATGCTGTTAGGGAACGCTATGGCTATGGTAGTTTAGTCCGCGCCAGCAGTCTCTTGCCGGGAGCGACCGCTATCCAGCGGGCAGATTTGATTGGGGGCCACTAGTTACCAAAAAGTACCTAATTGTTTTTTCCTGGCAAGCGAGCTAAACTAGGATTATAGCAAGAATGAAATGAGGGATTAACATGACACAACATTATCAAAATATCGTGATTGGCTTTGGTAAAGGGGGCAAAACCCTAGCGAAAACCTTGGCTGGTCGTCAAGAACAAGTGCTCTTAATTGAAGCTTCTCCTAAGATGTACGGGGGGACCTGTATCAACATCGGCTGTATTCCATCTAAGACTTTGATTGAAGCAGCAGGCCAAGGCTTAGACTTCGAAGCAGCGGCTGCTCGTAAGGCTAAGTTAATTGCTGCTTTAAACGACAAAAACTATCACATGATTGCAGATGAAGCGAGTGCCGAAGTTTGGACTGGTTGGGCTCGTTTTACTGGCAACCACAGCCTTGAAGTCACCTTGACTGACGGTCAAACTCGTCAAGTGACAGGGGACCGCATCTTCATTAACACTGGGGCTAAGACCGCCTTACCAGCTATTCCTGGCTTAGAAGGCAATGATTTTGTCTTAACTTCAACAGAAGCCTTGGATTTACAAAAGTTGCCAAAACGTTTAGTTGTGGTAGGGGCAGGTTATATCGGCTTGGAAATGGCCGATATGTTCCGGACCTTCGGTTCTGAAGTGACCGTCTTGGATATTTTTGACCGCTTCATGCCACGTGAAGAACCAGAAATTGCCGCTCAAATTAAGGCAGATATGGAAGCTGCTGGTTTGACCTTCTACTTAGGCATTCAAGATTTGGCCTTTGACGGTGGGACTGTGACCTATAACTACCAAGGGCAAAGTCAACGTCTAGAAGCTGATGCCATCTTGGTGGCAGCTGGTCGCCGTCCAAATACTGCGCAATTAGGCTTAGAAAATACGGATATTGAATTGGATGCTCAAGGTGCAGTGGTAGTGAATGAGCACTTAGAAACAGCAGTTCCTGGCGTTTACGCTCTGGGTGATGTCAAAGGTGGCCCACAATTCACCTATGTATCTCTAGATGATTTCCGCATTGTCAAAGACCAACTCTGGGGCGACAAGTCTCGCAAGGTGTCTGACCGGAATCTAATTCCTTACACCGTCTTCCTCCAAACCCCATTATCACATGTGGGCTTGACGGAAGCGCAAGCTGTGGAAGCGGGCCATGAGGTCTTAGTCTTCGGCTTACCAATGGCGGCTGTGCCTAAAGCCAAAGTCATCGGCAATGACCGCGGTAGCTTCAAGATCATTGTCAACAAGGCAGATCAAACTATTTTAGGTGCGACTCACTATGGGGTTATGTCGCCAGAAGTCATTAACTTCTTGGCTCTAGCCATCAAGACCAAGGTGCCTTACACTGAAATTCGCGACTTCCTCTTCACCCATCCAACCATTGCGGAAGCCTTGAACGATGTCTTAAAACAACCAAAATAAGCATGAGCAGCGAGGCCTAGGTCTCGCTGCTTTTTGTCTAGTCGGACTACGTCAAAAGTGGTGGTTTTGACAGGCGAAATTTGCTATAATGGGAGAGCACTGAACAGATAAAGGAGTCGATGACATGACCAAACCAGCAGTCTGGTATGAACTCATCAAAGAAGAAAAACATACTGGCGCCCGCCTGGGAATCTTACATACCCCGCACGGATCCTTCCCGACCCCCATGTATATGCCGGTCGGTACCTTGGCAACCATCAAGGGCCTGTCGCCTGAAGAACTCAAGGAGATGGGGGCAGACGTTGTCCTAGCCAACACCTACCACCTCTGGTTACGACCAGGTGAAGACTTGGTAGCGGAAGCCGGTGGCCTACATAAATTTATGAACTGGGACAAGGGGATTCTAACTGACTCAGGTGGTTTCCAAGTCTTCTCCCTCAGCGACATGCGTAAAATCACGGAGGAAGGGGTCCACTTCCGCAACCATATTAATGGAGAGAAACTCTTCCTGTCGCCTGAAAAGGCCATTCACATTGAAAACCAATTAGGTGCTGACATTATCATGAGTTTTGACGAGTGTCCACCATTTGACCAGTCTTATGACTATGTCAAACGCTCAATCGAACGGACGACGCGTTGGGCTGAGCGAGGCTTACGGGCCCACCAACGTCCACAGGATCAAGCCCTCTTTGGTATCTTGCAAGGGGCAGGCTACAAGGATTTACGCCTAGCTCATGCTCAAGATATGATTGCTATGGACTTCCCAGGTTATTCGATTGGAGGCCTATCAGTTGGGGAATCCAAGGAAGAGATGAATGAAGTCCTGGATTACTTGACGCCTGTCATGCCTAAGCACAAGCCACGTTATCTAATGGGGGTTGGCTCACCTGACTCGCTGATTGATGGCGTCATTCGTGGGGTAGATATGTTTGACTGTGTCTTGGCCACACGGATTGCCCGCAATGGGACCTGTATGACAAGCCAAGGACGTCTGGTAGTCAAGAATGCTCAGTATGCCCGCGACTTCCGTCCAATCGACGAGAAGTGCGATTGCTACACCTGCAAGCACTACAGTCGAGCTTATATTCGCCACTTGATTAAGTGTGACGAGATTTTCGGCCTGCGTCTGGCTTCCATTCATAATGTCCACTTCTTGCTCAATCTCATGAAGCAAGTCCGCTACCACATTGAAAATGACTCTCTCTTAGACTTCCGCCAAGCCTTCTTCGAAGAATACGGTTATAGCAAGGCCAATGCGCGTAATTTCTAGAAACTGCTAGCAATTTATAGCAGAGTCTGATAAAGTATAGATTATAGAACACAATAAGGAGTGACAAAATGGATTTACTAGTTAGTGTATTACCCTTTGTCTTAATCATGGGGGTTATGTACTTCTTCATGATTCGCCCACAACAACGTCAAGCTCAAGAAAAGCAACAAATGTTGCAAGCCCTCAAAAAAGGGGATGCCATTGTAACAATTGGCGGCTTACACGGGGTTGTTGAAGAAGTGGACTTGGCAAACCGTTTGGTTGTCTTAGACTGCGAAGGCATCTACTTAACCTACGAATTAAGCGCTGTTGCCACTGTTAAACAAGGCGAACGCGTACGTCCTTCAGTAGCTGACTTAGAACCAAAAGAAGAAGTAAGCAATGAAGAAGCCTAAGTCCTAGGCTCAAGCTGAGACGCTGTCTCAGCTTTTTTTGTCCCTATCATAAGAAAGGTAGGGGAGAAGTGACTAGAATGTTCGTCTTTTTGCTGACTTTATCAACAAGACAAAAAGCCCAGTAGAATAAGGATTTTGCAGGTCTTTCCTAGGCCAAAGGACAACATTCAAATGGAATTTTGATTTTTTAGAGCAAGTGACTAGAGTCAAAGGGGGCAGATAGGCTATAATATAAGAGATACTAGACCCCTAAGACACCAAATCAAGGGGACAAAGGATGTGACCTATGAAAGCCTTTATTCGTTATATGGTCAAGCGCCTAGCCTACATGCTCTTGACGCTTTTTATTATTGTAACTGTCACTTTCTTCTTAATGAAGCTCCTGCCAGGGACGCCATTTTCCAATGAAGATCAGTTGACTGCTGCCCAAATTCAAACCCTCAACGCTAAGTATGGCCTGGACCAGCCAATTTGGGTTCAATATGGGCGTTACTTGCTCAATATTCTCAAGGGGGACCTAGGGGTGTCCTTCCAATTTAACAATACGCCAGTTTCTCAGCTTATTATTGACCGGGCGGGTCCTTCTATGCAATTGGGCTTGCAAGCCATGTTGCTGGGGACTGTACTGGGGACTTTCCTAGGTGTCATTTCGGCTGTCTACCAGAATACCTGGATAGACCGCTTCACTTCGGTCTTTGCCATTGCGGGCCGTTCAGTCCCAAGCTTTGTCTTCGCCGTTGTCTTGCAATTTCTCTTTGCCGTGGTCTTAGCTTGGTTCCCGATTGCCTTCTGGCGTGATGGCTTTGCCTCAACCGTTCTGCCAACCATTGCCTTATCCTTGTCACCGATGGCGGATGCGGCCCGCTTTGTCCGGACGGAAATGATTGAAGTCCTCAATGCGGATTATATTGAGCTGGCTCGGGCCAAAGGCTTCAGCCGCTTCTATGTAGTGATGCGCCATGCCTTACGCAATGCTATCATCCCACTCCTATCTATTATTGGGCCTATGACGGCTGGCTTGATGACAGGTTCCCTGGTAGTGGAAAATATCTTCTCCATTCCAGGTATCGGTGAACAATTCACCAAGTCGATTATGGTGAACGACTTCCCAACCATTATGGGGGTTACCATTCTCTATTCCACCTTGTTAGTGGTCATGATTTTAATTTCTGACATAGTCAATGGGTTAATTGATCCACGACTCCGTCTGACCGGAGGTGCCTAAGATGCAACATGAATTAGCTAAGTCTTCCTATAATGAGGCTTTACTAGCTCAAGCAGGGGACCTAACCGCGCAAAAACTGCAACTGGCTAAGCGTGACTGTGGTCGCCAAGATGCCATGAGTGATGTGCCAGCCTTGAGTTTCTGGCAGGATTCCTGGCGCCGTTTGCGACGCAATAAAGCGGCTATGGTTTCCTTGATTATTATTCTGGCCTTTATTATCTTGGCCATTCTGGCGCCTTGGATTGCGCCTTACTCACCAACGGCTCAGAATCCATCCTATGCCAATTTGCCACCTAAAATTCCAGGACTAGAAGGTTTATCCTGGTTTAATGGTTATGGGGCCAACCGGGCTGGAAAATTGGTCGATCGTTACCTAGCTGCCAAAGTACCGGCAGGTACCTACTATTATTTAGGAACTGACGCTCTAGGCCGTGACTTGCTGTCGCGTATCCTCTATGGGACACGCATTTCCCTCTTGATTGCCTTTGTGGCAGCAGCCATTAACCTAGTCTTTGGTGTCATTTATGGCTTGGTTTCTGGGTGGTTTGGGGGAAAAATCGATACCCTCATGCAACGGATTTTAGAAATCCTATCAGGGATTCCTAACCTAGTCATTGTCATCCTCATGCTCTTAGTGCTCCAACCAGGGATTGTGTCCATCATTATTACCATTGCCTTGACTAGCTGGATTTCCATGTCTCGTGTGGTACGGGCTCAAACTATTCGTATCAAGCAACAAGAATATGTCTTAGCAGCTCGTGTGCTGGGGCAATCAACCCTTAAAATTATGTTCCGTCACATTCTGCCTAATATGCTGGGCCTGATTATTGTCCAAGTTATGTTTGCTTTGCCAGCAGCTATCTTCTTCGAAGCCTTCCTAAGCTTCATTGGGATTGGGATTCCAGCGCCAGCAGCTAGTCTGGGGACCTTAATTAACGATGGTTACAAGACCTTCCGTTTCTTGCCGCACTTAATGTGGTATCCAGCGGGTGTCATTTCGATTTTAATGCTAGCCTTCAACCTTCTGGCGGACGGCCTGCGTGACGCCTTCGACCCTAAAATGAAAGAGTAGGTGACTTTATGACAGAACGTGTCTTAAGCATCGAGAATTTACAGGTTCAATTCAAAACCTATGCGGGAACTGTCCAAGCCATTCGAGGCGTGGACTTCCAACTCCACAAAGGTGAAACTTTGGCAATCGTAGGGGAATCTGGTTCCGGTAAAACCGTGACCTCCCGCGCCATTATGCGTCTATTGAGCCAGAGTGCCACTATTAATGAGGGCAAGATTGATTTTATGGGTCAAGACCTTCGCAACTTAAGTGATAAGCAAATGGAAAAAATCCGTGGCTCGCAAATTGCCATGATTTTCCAGGATCCCATGACTTCGCTTAACCCAACCTTGACCATCGGGCGTCAATTGGTGGAAGTCATCATCAAACATCGCAAGTTTTCGCGTGCAGAAGCAGTCGCGGAAGCCTGCAACTTACTCAGTCTCTGTGGGATTAAGGACCCTGAGCAACGCCTTAAGGATTACCCAAGTCAATTTTCAGGTGGTCAACGCCAACGGATTGTCATTGCCATTGCCTTGGCAGGGGACCCAGAAATTTTGATTGCCGATGAACCAACGACTGCCTTAGACGTTACGGTTCAAGCGCAAATTATTGAGCTTTTGCAGGATATTCAGCGTCAGAAGGGCATGGCTATTATCTTCATTACCCACGATTTAGGGGTGGTAGCCAATATCGCAGATCGCGTGGCGGTGATGTATGCGGGTCGACTAGTCGAAATTGGGCCTGTGGATGAAGTTTACTATAATCCACAACATCCATACACCTGGGGACTTTTGTCAGCGACGCCGACCTTGACCTCGTCAGGTCCACTATATGCCATTCCAGGAACCCCGCCTAACTTGCTCAATCCACCAAAGGGCGATGCCTTTGCCTGCCGTAATGAGTATGCCCTGGATATTGATTTTGAAGTGCAGCCTCCAATGTTTGAGGTTAATCCGGGTCACTATGCCGCAACTTGGCTCTTGCATCCAGATGCCCCTAAAGTGACACCACCGGCTAGCATTCAAGAACGCTATGCCTATTATCAAGCTAAGAAGGAGGCTGAATCGCATGACACAAGCTCTAATTGAAGTGCGCAACCTCAAACAGTATTATCATCAGGACCATACGGTCGTTAAGGCCGTAGACGATGTTAGCTTCACCGTGCAAGCGGGGGAGACCTTTGGTTTAGTAGGGGAGTCGGGTAGTGGTAAATCAACCATTGGCCGTGCCATTGTCAACCTCTATCAGCCAACTGATGGCCAGATTCTCTATCAGGGGAAGGCTTTAAGCGACTTATCAAAGGGAGAGCGACTGGATTATAACAAGGACGTTCAAATGATTTTCCAAGATCCTTATGCTTCCTTAAATCCTCGTATGAAGGTCCAAGATATTGTAGCTGAAGGTATGGAAGTCCATGGCTTGGTAGCCTCCAAGTCAGAGCGAGATGCCAAAGTGGCGGAGCTCCTGGCTTCAGTCGGTTTGTCACCTGAACATGCCTTACGCTATCCGCATGAATTTTCGGGCGGCCAACGCCAACGGATTGGGATTGCGCGTGCCTTGGCGGTTGAACCTAAGTTTATTGTCTGCGATGAACCTATCTCAGCCTTGGATGTCTCCATCCAAGCCCAAATCATTAACCTATTGCAAGGCTTGCAAGAAGAGCGAGGCTTGACCTATCTCTTTATCGCCCATAACTTGGCCATGGTTAAATACTTTAGTGACCGTATTGGCATGATGTATCGAGGTCGCATGGTGGAATTAGCAACTGCTGAAGCGCTCTATGAGTACCCGCTACATCCTTATACTCAGAGCCTACTGTCAGCTATTCCCTTGCCAGATCCAGATCAGGACCGTCAGCGTCAACGGATTGTCTATCAGCCAAGTCAAGCTGAACTAGAGGCGCCTCATGATTGGGTGCAAGCGCAAGAACAGCATTGGGTTATGAAAGCCAAAGCCTAATAAACTAAGCATAAACCTTCTTCCTGTATCAGGGGGAAGGTCTTTTTTTGTGCTTCAATTAGATTGTGAAGAGTAACCCCAAAAGCGCGTGATTTTAATAAGTCCATGTGAAGTAAAATTCACTAACTGAAATATTAGTTGGAAAGATACCAGAAAACACATGCTGTTTCGTCATTATAAGGCGAATTTGAAACAGATATTTAATTGTAGTATTACAGTTCAACCCTTAATGTATCCACTTTCCGACGGAAAGTAACCGTTTTTCTTGGATAAAAGGCCCTTATATTGTATCATTCACAAAAACGGACGATAGGGGCTAAAGTGACTATTATCAAGCCTTAGAGCTTGCATTTGCTTGCCAAGAGTGGTAAATTTATAAGGTACAGTCTACCAGTAATACAGAAATTAAGTCTGTCTTGCTTGGTAGTAGTTAAATAAAGAGAGGAAAGTGTACAAGTATGGCAAAAAAAGTTAAGATTGAAGACTTATTGCGTCCAGATAACTTTAACTTCGACATGGTCCAAGTCTTGAGCCCAGAAGGTAAAGTTGTCAACAAAGATTTATTACCAGATTTATCTGATGAAGAATTGGTTCAATTGATGGAAGATATGGTATGGTCCCGTATCTTACACGAACGTTCAACTGCTTTGAACCGTCAAGGACGTTTAGGCTTCTACGCTCCAACTTTTGGTCAAGAAGCATCACAATTAGGCTCTGTTGCAGCCCTCAAACCAGAAGACTACATCTTGCCTGGTTACCGTGATGTGCCTCAGCTCATCAAACATGGTTTACCACTCCACAAGGCTTTCTTATGGTCCCGTGGTCACGTAGAAGGGAACAACTACCCAGCTGACTTCAATGCTTACCCACCACAAATCATCATCGGGGCACAATACGTGCAAGCCATGGGGGTTGCTTTAGGTCTTAAGAAGAACGGTAAAGACGCAGTTGCTGCGACTTGGACTGGTGACGGTGGTTCTTCACAAGGGGACTTCTACGAAGGGATTAACTTCGCCGGCGCTTACAAAGCACCAGCCATCTTCTTCATCCAAAACAATGGTTGGGCGATTTCTACGCCACGTTCGCTCCAATCTGCTGCGCCTACTTTGGCTCAAAAAGCAGTTGCTGCGGGGATCCCAGGGATTCAAGTAGACGGGATGGACATCTTAGCAGTTTATGCTGTAACCAAAGCGGCGCGTGACTACGCTGTAGCAGGTAATGGTCCAGTCCTCATCGAAACAATGTGCTACCGCTTCGGTCCGCATACCTTATCAGGTGATGACCCAACCCGTTACCAACCAGACGGTGTTCAAGAAGAATGGCGTGCAAAAGATCCACTCATTCGTTTCCGTACTTACTTAGAATCAAAAGGCCTCTGGTCTCAAGAAAAAGAAGAAGCGGTGATCGAACGTACTAAGGAAGAAGTCAAGGAAGCCATCAAGTTAGCTGACCAAGCACCTAAACAAAAGATTTCTGACTTCTTGAAGAACATGTACGAAACACCAGACTTCATCACAGCAGAACAAATCAAGAAATTCGAAGCAAAGGAGAATAACTAATAATGGCTCAAAAAACGATGATTGAGGCTATCACAGAAGCGTTAGCCATTGAATTACGCAATGACGACCGTACCCTTATTTTTGGGGAAGACGTCGGCTTGAACGGGGGGGTATTCCGTGCCACTCAAGGTTTACAAGCAGAATTTGGTGAAGACCGCGTCTTCAACACTCCTTTAGCAGAATCTGGTATCGGTGGTATGGCCATCGGTTTGGCTTTGGAAGGTTTCCGTCCAATCCCTGAAATCCAATTCTTAGGCTTCGTCTTCGAAGTAATGGACTCTGTTGTTGCTCAAGCAGCACGTACTCGTTACCGTCTTGGCGGTAGCCGTAACATGCCAATCACTTTCCGTGCACCATTTGGTGGTGGGGTTCACACGCCTGAATTGCACGCGGATAACTTGGAAGGTCTCTTGGCTCAATCTCCAGGTATCAAGGTTGTTATTCCTTCTGGTCCATACGATGCTAAAGGCTTGCTCTTGTCATCTATCCGTGACAACGACCCAGTTATCTTCTTGGAGCACATGAAACTCTACCGTTCTTTCCGTGAGGAAGTGCCAGAAGCTGAATACACCATTCCTTTAGGCAAAGCTAATGTTGTCAAAGAAGGAAACCACGTATCCATCATCACTTACGGGGCAATGGTTCGTGAAGCGGTTAAAGCGGCTGAAAAGCTTGAAAAAGACGGAATCTCTGTTGAAATCCTTGACCTACGTACTGTTCAACCACTTGACATCGAAGCAATCGTCGCAACCACTGAGAAAACTGGTCGCGTAGTAGTGGTTCAGGAAGCACAACGTCAAGCAGGGGTTGGCGCTCGCGTAATGGCTGAAATCACTGAACGTGCGGTTCTTTCCTTAGAAGCACCAGTTGGTTTCGTTGCAGCACCTGACACCATCTTCCCATTCGGTCAAGCCGAACATGACTGGTTGCCAAACGCAACAGACATCGAAGAAAAAGTACGCGAAGTATACAACTTCTAATATTCAGTTGAGGAAAGGAAGTAAATAACATGGCTTTTAAATTCAGATTGCCTGATATCGGTGAAGGGATTGCCGAAGGCGAAATCGTAAAATGGGACGTTAAAGAAGGCGACACCATTCAAGAAGACGATACATTAGTGGAAATCCAAAACGACAAATCAGTTGAGGAAATTCCATCTCCAGTTACTGGTAAAATCTTAAAAATCTTGGTTCAAGAAGGAACTGTTGCACGCGTAGGGGACGTTTTAGTTGAAATCGACGCTCCAGGCCACGAAGACGATGGCGATGCAGCACCAGCTGCAGAAGCTGCACCAGAAGCGGCTCCAGCTGCGGAAGCTGCACCTGCAGCACCAGCAGGCCCAGGTGCCCCAACAGGCGCTCCTGCAGGTGAAGGTAAACGTGTCTTAGCAATGCCATCAGTTCGTAAATTAGCTCGTGACAAGGGTGTTGACATTCGTTTAGTAACACCTTCTGGTAAGGGTGGTCGTGTTGTGGCGGCTGACGTCTTAGCCTTCAACGGTGAAGCAGCACCAGTTGCGGCTGCAGAAGTAGCAGCACCAGCTCAAGCAGCAAGCGTTGCGGCAGCACCTGCAGCACCAGCACAACCATACGTATCTGGTAAGGGCGAAGCTGAAACTCGCGAACCATTATCTCCAATGCGTAAAGCTATTTCTAAGGCAATGGTTAACTCTAAACACACTGCGCCTCACGTAACCCTCTTCGACGAAGTAGAAGTATCTGCTTTATGGGATCACCGTAAGAAGTTCAAAGACATCGCCGCTAACCGTGGTACTAAGTTAACCTTCTTGCCATACGTGGTAAAAGCTTTAGTAGCAACTGTTAAGAAGTTCCCAGTCCTCAATGCTTCCATTGACGACGCTAGCCAAGAAATTGTCTACAAGAACTACTACAACATCGGTATTGCAACTGACACTGAACGTGGCCTCTTCGTACCAAACGTCAAAGACGCTAACACCAAGTCAGTATTCGACATTGCAGATGAAATCAACGGCAAGGCAGCTTTAGCTCACGAAGGTAAATTAACTGCTCAAGACATGAGCCAAGGGACTATTACCATCTCTAACATCGGTTCTGCACGTGGTCAATGGTTCACACCAATCATTAACTACCCAGAAGTTGCCATCTTAGGGATGGGGACAATCAACGTTCAACCAGTGGTTAACGCTGAAGGCGAAATCGCTGTTGGCCGTATGTTGAAATTGTCCTTGAGTTTCGACCACCGTATCGTCGATGGTGCTACTGCACAAAACGCAATGAACGAATTAAAACGTTTATTGGCTGACCCAGAATTATTATTGATGGAAGGTTAAGGTGAAATAGATTATGGTAGTAGGAGATTTCGCAATTGAACTCGACACAGTCGTGATTGGTTCTGGCCCTGGTGGGTATGTAGCAGCTATTCGTGCTGCTCAACTCGGCCAAAAAGTTGCCATCATTGAAAAAGACTACATCGGGGGGACCTGCTTGAACGTAGGGTGTATCCCTTCTAAGGCTTTGATCAACGCTGGCCACACCTACCACAATGCTAAACACGGTGACCACTTTGGGGTTATTGCCAAAGACATCACTGTGGACTTCAAACGTACCCAAGAATGGAAAGACAAAGAAGTTGTTGCTAAGTTAACCGGCGGGATCCGCATGTTACTTAAGAAGAACAAGGTAGAGATTATCGAAGGGGAAGCTTTCTTCGTAGATGACCATACATTACGTGTTGTCAAAGAAGATTCAGCTCAAACTTACAGCTTCAACAATGCCATCGTGGCAACTGGTAGCCGCCCAATCGAAATCAAAGGCTTCAAGTACAGCGACCGCGTGATTGATTCTACTGGTGCTTTAGCCTTAGACCACATCCCATCTTCTATGGTGGTAATCGGTGGGGGTTACATCGGTTCAGAATTAGCAGGTGCTTTCGCTAACTTCGGTACTAAGATTACAATCTTGGAAGGTTCTAACCAAATCATCCCAACTTTTGAAAAAGACATGGTTAAATTAGTGGAGAACGAATTCGCTAAGAAGGGTGTTGATATCATCACCAACGCTATGGCTTTGAACTCAGAAGTAAAAGACAAGTCTGTTGTGGTAACTTATGAAGTAGGGGGCAAACAACACACTGTTGAAGCAGAATACTGCTTAGTAACTGTGGGTCGCCGTCCTAACACTGATAACTGTGGCTTGGAAGTTGCAGGGGTTATCGTGGGCGAACGTGGCTTGATCAATGTTGACAAACAAGGTCGCACTAACAAACCAAACATCTTCGCTATCGGTGACGCTGTTCCAGGTGCTGCCTTAGCCCACAAAGCAAGCTATGAAGCTAAGGTTGCTGCTGAAGCAATTGCTGGGCAAGCATCAGAAGTTGACTATGTGGCAATGCCAGCAGTCTGCTTCACTGATCCAGAATTGTCTTCTGTAGGTTACACTTTAGACCAAGCTAAAGAAGCTGGTTTAAATGCTAAAGCTGTTAAATTCCCATTAGCTGGGAACGGTCGTGCCTTGTCCTTGAACGCAACTGAAGGTTTCGTACGTTTAGTTGTTGATAAGGAAGACAACACCATCTTAGGGGCACAAGTTGCAGGGGTTAACGCTTCTGACATCATTGCTGAATTGACCTTGGCAGTTGAAGGCGGCTTGAACGCTGAAGACATCGCCTTGACAATCCACTCACACCCATCCTTAGCTGAAACAGTTATGGATGCTGCTGAGTTGGCTTTAGGTCATCCAATTCACGTCTAATTAAGTTCCCAATATATCATATATGATATATTGGTCAGAGCCGGGGCAAGCCTCGGCTCTTTTCTTAAAGTATTGTGAAAGGGCTTAGCTTCTTAAAGCGACAGCTTTTTTATGAAAAAAGTAGTGGATTCATGGCCTAAAGGCTTGTAATTGATTTGTAATAGATGTATAATGAGTGTAACGAGATTCGAGAATCCACTTAAGGGGGAAACGATGATGAGATCATTCAAGAAAATAATCGCGACCTTACTATTATTTGCGACTATTCTAGTACCAGCTTTCGCAGCTCAGGCAGAGAGCTTGAACGCTATCTTAAAATACAGCATCTATGACTTATATTCAGGGGAATTTGTTCAAGAAGTCAACTTCTTGACGCACTCTTCTAAGGATGCTTCCATTGTCCAAACAGTTGATTGGTTCAACCAACGGGGCATTATGATGGATCCAAAGCGCTTCAACCTCAAGGTATCCAGTTACTTAACAGAATACTCAACTTCTAAAGGTAACCTATCAGCTTATACAGCAGATATTATGGTTTACACTACAGAAGCGGATGTCTTGAAAAACTTGGGCATCAAGGCTGAGACAGAACCAGGTGTTCGTAATGTGATTGAGATGCCTCAATACGAACCAGAGCGTCAAATGCGTGAAGCTTGGGAGAATGCGACCAATTCTGTGCCTACTGCCATTACACCAAATGCCCCAGCTGCTGAATCAAGCAGTGAGGCAAGTGTGGCTAGCACTAGCAAACCAGCTAAGCCTAAGCAAAGTAATGAGTCTAGCTCTAGTCAAGCAAGTGGCAGTGAAATCAATAAGCCAGTAACGGTTGAGAAGTCTAGCAGCAATGAAGTTGGGGCTAAACCTAATGAAAACAGCCGTAGCAATACAGCTAGTCAAGATATCGCCTATAGTGTTGTTTCAGAATCAAAAGCCAATGAAAGCAGCAAGCCTTTGGCTAACAAGCAAAATACTAATGAGAAGAAGCTAGACCCTAATAAGGCAGCAGCTAATAGCCAGTCTGAATCCCGCTCTGAAGCTTCTCAAGCACCCGTAGTTCAGAAGAAAGCCTTACCTAAGACAGGGGAAGAATCCAGCTTTGGTTGGTTACTCGCTCTAGTCTTTGTAATCGCTGGTGCAGCCGTTCTATTCGGTTACAAAAAAACACGAAAGCAATAGAAAGAAAGCTCCCTTTTTAGGGGGCTTTTTGACTTATTTAATTGACACTGGCTGGCTTTAAGGGTATACTAGTAGCAATTTAGGGGCAAAATCCGAATTTTTAAGGAAATCCCGTGAGGTTTCCAAGGTGCTCAGGCCAGCTTAGACTTGGCCATGTCGACGATTTTGTCTAGATGGAGAAGTGACTATGAAACGACGTGTTTTATTCGATGCTAGCCAAATCAATCGCATGCTGACCCGCATGGCGCATGAAATCAATGAGCGGACCGATATTCATCAAGTAGTTTTGGTCGGCATTAAGACTCGAGGGGCTAATCTGGCTGATCGCCTGCAGGAGAAACTAGCCACCATCACCCAGGTTCAAGTAGCCGTAGAACACATCGATATTCAATTTTATCGGGATGATTTGGTTAAGAATCATGATGACCCGCAAATAAAACATCTTTCTTTTACTCACAAATTAACTGACAAGACTGTGGTCATTGTGGATGATGTCCTCTATACAGGCCGTACTGTGCGTGCCGCCATGGATGCCATCCTCGACGTTAGCCGTCCCCAGGTCATTCGTTTGGCCATTATGGTGGACCGCGGCCACCGCGAGCTTCCCATTCGGGCAGACTTTATTGGTAAGAACATTCCCACAGCACATGAGGAGAATGTCCATGTCTGTCTGCAAGAAGTGGATGGGACTGAAGAAATTCTACTCACTTAAGATTTGACTTTTTAAGCTAGTCCAGAGAGGCTATCAAGAGGAAAACTTAAGGGTCTTGTTAGGCGATAATAAGACGCTCATAAGTCAACCACCTGATAGCGAGGACTATTAGGTGGTTTTTTCTTATAGTTTGATAGCCATAATAAGGAGGAGACGTATGCGAAACTTAGTGAAAATGTCGGACTTAAGCAAGGAGGAGGTCTATGACCTTATCCAACGAGCCCTAGAGCTTAAAGCGGGAGCTAGCCCCATTCAACGGCCCGACCTCATAGCGGCCAATCTTTTCTTCGAAAACTCAACGCGGACCAAGCACAGTTTTGAGGTGGCTCAAATGAAGTTAGGCTTGCAGGTCCTGAATTTTGATGCGTCTACATCCTCTCTTAACAAGGGTGAGACCCTCTACGATACCTGTAAGACGCTTGAAGCGATTGGCTGCAACATCTTGGTCATTCGCCATAGCCAAGAAGCATACTATCAAGAACTTGAAGGCTTGACCATTCCTATAGTCAGTGGCGGTGATGGCAGCGGGGAGCATCCAAGCCAATGCTTGTTAGATTTGATGACCCTCTATGAGCATTTTGGCCGCATAGAAGGACTTGAAGTCGTTATAGCAGGTGACATCAAGAATTCGCGGGTGGCCCGAAGCAACTATCACATGCTAACTCGCTTAGGTGCCAAGGTTCAATTTGTAGGACCTCAAGTCTTTGCAGACCCGACTTTGGGCCAAATGGTCGACTTCGACCAGGTCATTGGCCAGGTTGATGTTTGCATGCTCTTGCGTGTCCAATTTGAACGCCATCAGGAGCAAGTGTCCTTAAGCCAGGCCGACTATCATACCCGTTATGGCCTAACGCCAGCTCGCTACCGAGCCCTCAAGCCACAGGCCATTGTCATGCATCCAGCACCAGTCAACCGGGACATGGAGATTGCCTCTGAGTTGGTGGAAGCTCCTCAATCTCGCATTTTCACCCAGATGACCAATGGCCGTTATATGCGCCAAGCCATTCTGGAGAAAATAATTTCCGATAACGCCCTCTAACAAGATAGAAAGGAAGTCACATCATGCTATTACTCAAAAATGGTCGCCGTCTGGTCAAGGGACATTTGCAGCCTGTCGAAATCCTGATTGATGGGGACAAGATTTTAGCCATGGACAAGGAGCTCAATGCCACTGCTGATCAAGTGTTTGACTTAAAAGGTAAACTCCTAGCACCGGGTTTTATTGATGTCCATGTTCACTGGCGGGAACCAGGTTTTGAATACAAGGAAAATATCTACCATGCTTCCAGAGCGGCTGCGCGAGGTGGTTTTACAACAGCTATGCCCATGCCTAACCTCAATCCAGTTCCTGATTCCTATGAGCATCTCAAGCCCCAGCTAGACATTATTGCACGTGATTCTGTCATTCGCGCCATCCCATACGGTGCCATTACCAAAGGGGAGCTAGGGGAGGACTACGCTCAGTTTGACGAGTTAGCCCAACATGTTTTTGCCTTCAGTGATGATGGGCGTGGGGTCCAAAATGCCAATATGATGTATGAATCTATGTGCGTTGCCGCCCGCCTCAACAAAGCCATTGTGGCCCATTGCGAGGACAATTCCCTAATTCGGGGTGGTTGTATGCACTGTGGTTGCCGCAGTCGAGAACTGGGTCTGCCAGGCATACCATCTGTCTGCGAGTCAGTTCAGATTGCTCGCGATATTCTCTTGGCTGAAGCGGCAGGCTGTCACTATCATGTCTGCCATGTGTCGACTAAGGAATCTGTTCGTTTGGTTCGCGAGGCTAAGGCCAACGGCATTAAGGTGACCTGTGAAGTCTGCCCTCATCATTTACTGAGTGATGAGGACGACATTCCTCACAACCATGGCTTCTGGAAAATGAATCCACCCTTGCGCGCAGCCGAGGATCGTCGGGCCTTAATTGCTGGTCTCTTAGATGGCACTATCGACATTATCGCTACTGACCATGCACCTCATGCTATGACTGAGAAAGACTTGCCAATGCAGGAGGCAGCCTTTGGTATTGTGGGGTCTGAAACAGCCTTTAGCCAGCTCTATACCCACTTTGTCAAGCCAGGCATTATGTCCCTAGAATTCCTCTTGGACAAGATGTCAACTGATGTGGCTAAGATCTTTGACCTACCTTATGGAAGCTTAGCCGTCGGGCAGCCAGCTGATCTGGTCGTTATCGATTTAGACAAAGTAGCAACTATTGAACCAGAGAATTTCTTGTCCAAAGGTCGGAATACACCATACGCCGGTCAAGAAGTCTATGGCTGGCCTATCCTGACTATTAGCCAAGGCCGTATCGCCTATCAAGATGCCACATTTTTTGCCTAAGAGCGAGTAAGACAAGGAGCGAGATTATGTACAGCTATGATAAGCAATTGATTTTAGAAGATGGCACCATCTACAAGGGTTATGGCTTTGGTGCTGACCGTGCCATGGTGGGCGAGGTCGTCTTCAACACAGCTATGACCGGTTACCAGGAGACGCTGTCAGACCCTTCCTATAACGGTCAAATTGTTACCTTTACCTATCCCTTAATTGGTAACTACGGTATTAACCGTGATGACTTTGAGACCATTAATCCCTCTATCAAGGGGTTAGTAGTCCGAGAAGTTTGCCAACAGCCTTCCAATTTCCGTAGCCAAATGTCCCTAGACCAAGCCCTCAAAGAACTAGATATTCCAGGAATTTGGGGTATTGATACGCGCAGCCTCACTCGGAAGATTCGTCAATATGGGACCATTAAGGGTATCATTACTGACCTGTCTCAAAATCCAGAACAAGTGCTAGAAGAGCTTAGAAAGACTGAACTGCCTAGGGACCAAATTGCCCAAGTGTCGACATCTAAGGCCTTCCTATCGTCAGGAACGGGCTATCGAGTAGTCCTGGTTGATTTGGGCATGAAGTCAGGTATCCTACGTGAGCTTAATGAGCGCAACTGTGACATTGTGGTGGTGCCTCATAATATTAGTGCTCAGGAAGTTTTACGCCTTCAACCTGATGGGGTCATGCTCTCTAATGGGCCGGGTGACCCTGAGGATGTGCCAGAGACCATTGCCATGATTGGTCAAATTATGGACAAACTACCGATTTTTGGTATTTGCATGGGCCACCAACTGATCAGTTTGGCAGCAGGGGCCAAGACCTACAAACTCAAATTTGGTCATCGTGGGGCCAACCATCCTGTTAAGAACCTTTTGACAGGCAAGGTAGACTTGACCTCGCAAAACCATGGCTATAGCGTAGATATTGATTCATTAGCAGATACAGATCTGGAATTAACTCATTTGTCAGTCAATGACCGTACCTGCGAAGGCGTTCGACATAAGTTCTATCCAGTCTTCTCGGTTCAATACCATCCAGAAGCATCGCCAGGACCACATGATCCTAATTATCTCTTTGATCAGTTCATTGAGAATATGAAAGCCTTCCAAGCTCAGTCTCGTCGCCACAAGTAAAGGAGTCCTATCATGCCAAAACGTCAAGATATTCAAACCATTCTGGTCATTGGGTCGGGTCCCATTACAATTGGACAGGCAGCAGAATTCGATTATGCCGGGACTCAAGCTTGCCTTTCTTTGAAGGAAGAGGGCTATCAAGTCATTCTAGTTAACTCCAATCCGGCCACCATTATGACCGACCGTCAGATTGCTGATAAGGTTTATATGGAACCCCTAACCCTTGAATTCGTCAGCAAAATCATCCGTAAGGAACGGCCTGATGCCTTGTTGCCAACCCTTGGTGGCCAGGTAGGGCTCAACTTAGCTGTTCAACTTCATCGTCAGGGTGTCTTGGACCAATACGGTGTCGAATTACTAGGCACCAAACTAGCCTCCATTGAGCAAGCGGAAGACCGTCAACTCTTCCGTCAGCTCATGCAGGAATTAGGTGAGCCTGTACCTGAATCTGAAATTGTGACCAACTTAGATCAAGCTCGAGATTTTGTGGCGCAAATTGGCTATCCAGTTATTGTCCGTCCCGCCTTTACCATGGGGGGGACTGGTGGCGGTATTTGTTATAACGACCAGGATTTAGATGAAATTGTCTCTTCAGGTCTCCATTATTCGCCCGTGACCCAATGTTTGCTAGAAAAATCCATCGCAGGTTACAAGGAAATCGAGTATGAAGTCATGCGAGATGCCAATGATACTGCCATTGTCGTCTGCAACATGGAAAACATTGATCCTGTAGGCATTCATACCGGGGATTCAGTTGTGGTGGCCCCATCTCAAACCCTGACCGACCGGGAGTATCACATGTTGCGCGATGTGTCCCTTAAAATTATTCGTGCCCTTAAGATAGAAGGGGGCTGTAATGTCCAATTAGCCTTGGACCCAGATTCCTTTAACTACTATATCATTGAAGTGAACCCGCGCGTATCTCGTTCTTCTGCCCTAGCGTCTAAGGCAACGGGGTATCCGATTGCTAAGATTGCCGCTAAAATTGCTGTCGGCTTAAGCTTGGATGAAATTCTCAATCCTGTCACCCAGAATTCTTATGCCTGCTTTGAGCCTAGTCTAGACTATGTGGTCAGCAAGATTCCACGTTTTCCATTTGACAAATTTGAACGCGCCGACCGTAAGTTAGGCACTCAAATGAAGGCAACCGGTGAGGTTATGGCTATGGGACGGACTTATGAGGAATCCTTGCTTAAGGCCATCCGCTCGCTAGAATACGGCGTCCATCACCTGGGACTACCTAATGGTGATAGCTTTAGTTTGGAAGAAATCATGGAAAAGGTCCAAGCTGCTAGCGATGAACGCCTCTTCTTCATAGGTGAAGCCCTGAGACGGGGCGTCAGCGTTAATCAGATTCATGACATGACCAAAATAGACCGCTTCTTCCTTAATAAGATGCAACATATTATTGATTTGGAACATGAACTAAAGGCCCATCCGCATGACCTCAATCTCTTAGCTTATGCCAAACGTTACGGTTTCTCTGATAAAATCATTGCCCACCGTTGGCAGACTACAGAGGCAGCAGTTTATCAGCTACGTCAAGAAGCGGGCATCACGCCTGTCTTCAAGATGGTGGATACCTGTGCGGCAGAATTCGAGTCTTCAACTCCTTATTTCTATTCTAGCTATGAAGCAGAAAATGAATCCATCGTAACGGACAAACCTAAAATCGTGGTGCTAGGCTCTGGCCCAATCCGTATCGGTCAAGGGGTGGAATTTGATTACGCGACTGTTCATGCCGTCCTGGCCATTAAGGCGGCAGGTTATGAAGCCATTATTATCAACAACAACCCAGAAACCGTCTCAACCGACTTTACCATTTCTGATAAACTCTACTTTGAACCGCTAACCGAAGAAGATGTCATGGCTATCTTGAATCACGAGCAGCCTCTGGGGGTGGTCGTGCAATTTGGTGGTCAGACTGCCATTAACTTAGCCGACAAACTCCAAAGACATGGGGTCAAAATCCTTGGAACTAGTCTGGAAGAAATTGACAAGGCTGAAAACCGAGATAAGTTCGAGCAGCTCTTGCATGAATTAGATATCCCACAACCTTTAGGTAAGACAGCCTCAGATACGGAAACGGCTGTTGCTAACGCGGCGTCCATTGGCTATCCAGTTTTGGTGAGACCTTCCTATGTCTTGGGCGGTCGCGCCATGGAAATCGTCTATGAAGAAGCTGATTTGCGTCGTTACATGGAGACAGCTGTGCGGGTGTCGCCGGAACATCCTGTCCTAACAGACCGTTATCTCATCGGTCAAGAAATCGAAGTCGATGCCATTTGTGATGGCCAAACCGTGGTTATTCCGGGCATTATGGAACATATTGAGCGGGCAGGGGTCCACTCAGGTGACTCCATCGCCGTTTACCCACCTCAGACCTTAAGCCAGGCTCAGAAGGAGCAACTAGTCGACTATACCATTCGCCTGGCTAAGGGGCTTAACATTGTAGGCCTACTTAATATCCAGTATGTGCTTAGCAAGGGTGAACTTTATGTCTTGGAAGTGAACCCACGTAGTTCGCGGACCGTCCCATTCCTCAGCAAGATTACAGGTGTCCCAATGGCGCAGTTAGCCATGCAAGCTATTTTAGGCCAATCCTTAAGTGACCTTGGTTATCAGACTGGCTTGCTGCCTGAACCGTCTGCTGTTTACACCAAGGTACCAGTCTTTAGCTTCCAAAAACTCAAGGATGTTGATACTGCCTTAGGGCCAGAAATGAAGTCAACTGGGGAAGTCATGGGTAGCGACTTAACCCTGGAAAAATCCCTCTACAAAGGTCTAGTGGCTGCCGGTATCCAGGTCAAGGATCAAGGGACTATCCTCTTCACAGTGGCTAACGAAGACAAGGCGGAAGCCTTAGAATTGGCACGTCGCTTTAGTGACTTGGGCTTCAATCTCTTGGCTACCCCAGGTACTGCTGATTACTTAAGTCAGGCAGGACTTAAAGTAGCTTCTGTAGGCAAAATTGGTAGCCAAGATCACAATGTCTTAGATGCCATCTATCAAGGACAAGTAGACCTAGTCATTAACACTACTTCTAAGGATAAAGATGTCACCAAGGATGGCTTTAAGATTCGTCGGGTAGCCAGTGAGCAAGAAATCGTCTGCTTCACCTCTTTAGATACCAGTATGGCCCTCTTGAAGGTGCTAGAATCCACCTCTTTCCATATCACGCCTTTGGCTTAGTCGAACTTGATTCATAAGGAGGAACTATGAACCGAACATTTTCTAGCGATGTCATCGTCGCACTAGACTTCAAAAATTTAGAAGAAACCTTGGCATTTCTAGCACTCTTTAGGAGCCACGACCAGCTCTATCTTAAGGTTGGGATGGAACTTTATCTACAAAATGGGCCACAAGTCTTATCTGCTCTCAAGGAAAGAGGGCATCGCATCTTCCTAGACCTTAAGCTACATGACATTCCCAATACGGTTTATGGAGCAAGCAAGGGTTTGGCTCAGTACAAAGTGGATATGCTCAATTTTCATGCCGCGGGTGGTAAGGAAATGCTAGAGGCTGCCAAACAAGGCTTGCTTGATGGGGGCAGCCCTGAAACGTTGGCTATCGCTGTAACCCAGTTAACCTCTACCTCTCAAGAACAAATACAGGCTGAACAATTGATTCCAGTTGACCTAGTGACCAGTGTCCGCCATTACGCCCAGTTGACCAAGGAAGCGGGTTTGGATGGAGTCGTTGCCTCGGTTCATGAGGCACCCGTCATTCGGGAGGCATGTGGCCGAGACTTTGCCATTGTCACGCCAGGTATACGCTTGGTAGGTGGTCCTAGTCAGGATCAAAAGCGAATTGCTACACCGGAAGTTGCCCGACAACTAGGATCAAGCCATATTGTGGTTGGTCGGCCGATTACTTTGGCTAGTGATCCAGTCTCTGTTTATGAGGCTATTTGTCAGAGCTTCTTGAAGTAAGAAAAGGAGGATTTTCATGACTAGTGCTAAAGAAATTGCCCAAGAATTATTAGCCATTAAAGCGGTCGCCTTGCAGCCCCACCACTACTTTACTTGGACATCAGGTATTCAATCGCCAATCTATTGTGACAATCGCCTGACCATGTCTTATCCGTCAGTCCGACGCAAGATTGCCCAAGCTTTAAGTCAGGTGATTAAGGAGCATTACCCTCAGGTCCAAGTGGTGGCGGGGACAGCAACCGCTGGTATTCCCCACGCGGCTTGGGTCAGTGATTTGCTGGATTTGCCCATGGTTTACGTACGGGACTCTGCTAAGAAACATGGCAAGACTAACCAGATTGAAGGGCGCTTAACTCCGGAGGCCAAGGTAGTCATAGTGGAAGATTTGATCTCGACTGGTTTGTCCTCGCTTAAGGTGGCTCAAGCCTTAAAAGAGGCAGGCTGCCAAGTGTTAGGGGTTGTGGCCATTTTCTCCTATGAGCTGAAAAAAGCTCAAGAGGCATTTGCTGAAGCTGGGGTAAGCTACCATACCTTAACTAATTATGACGCCTTAATTGAGGCTGCGTTGGAAGCAGACTATATCGCACAAGAAGATGTAGCCTCGCTTCTTGAATGGCGCCAAACCTTAGGAAACTAAACTCATAGAAAAAGCTGAGTTGCATGTCAACTTGGCTTTTTAATTAGGAGAAGGAGAGCTATATAAAATTCGTATATTAAGCTTCAATAATCTAGCGACTAGGCCAAATGATAACAAAATCTATTCTGTAAGCGTTGACGATGAAGTTTACCTTTTATTTTTTGGTCAAAATAGGGTATGATAATAGTTAGAGTGTTTTGAATGGAGGAACGTGTATGACACAGTTTGAATACCCTCTGAACCCGGATTGGACGACAGAGGAAATAATCACGGTCATCGACTTTCTATCAGCGGTAGAATCGGTTTACCAAGGTGGTGTTAAACTCAATTCTCTGTGGCCACGTTATCAATCCTTCAAGCAAATAGTGACTAGTATTGGCGAAGAGAAGCGACTCGATCGAGCTTTTCAGTCAGCTAGTGGATATTCTATCTACCAGGTCGTTCAGCAAATGAAGTCTCTTAAGGATTCCTCAGCGGACAACCCCGTAGTGCGTATTAACATAGGAGGTTCAAATGGAAGATTTTAAGACAGTTCATGCCCATGTCTTAGCCTGGCTAGAAGAAGCCGCTGAGAATTTACGGCAATCACTCAAACGGTCCCTTCAAGTGGATCAGAAAACAGGGGCCAGCGATTTGGTTACAGAAATGGATAAGGCGACAGAGGCTTACTTTGTCGATAAGATTACCAGTCATTTTCCAGACCATCGCATCATTGGCGAAGAAGGTATGAGTCAGGGAACGGAAGACTTGGCCGGTATTGTCTGGGTCATTGATCCCATTGATGGCACCCTTAACTTCGTTAAGCAGAAGAATAACTTTGGGATTCTGATTGGGATTTTCCAAGATGGTAAGCCATTGGCAGGTTATATTTACGACGTCATGAAACATGACCTTTATGCCGGAATAGTAGGCCAAGGAGTTACTCTCAACGGCCAGCCTCTAGTCCCACTTAAGATTGACCGTCTGCAAGATTCTCTAGCAGTAGGGAACGTGGCCATGTTTACCCAAAACCGTTGCAATAGTCAACGCCTCTTAGAAAATGTCTTAGGTGTTCGGGCGCACGGTTCTGCTGCGCTTGAAGTGATCGAAGTCATTCGTGGTGAGGCAGCTGTTTACCTAAGTTTCAAATTAAGTCCTTGGGACTTTGCTGCTGGTTGGGCCATTTGTGAGGCTATGGGCTTCAAGGCAACTAAGCCAGACGGCTCAGCCTTATCCATTTTGTCAGCTAGTCCTATCATTTTCGCGCATGACACTGTCCATGAAGAAGTCATCCGCGTTTTAGCAGAAGAAAAAGATCAGTTAGGAGAAATTAATGAATACGCGTAACGATATCCGAAACATTGCCATTATTGCCCACGTCGACCATGGTAAAACCACATTGGTTGATGAGTTGCTCAAACAGTCCAACACCCTAGATGAGCGTGCCAAATTGGACGAGCGTGCCATGGACTCCAACGACATTGAAAAAGAACGTGGGATTACGATTTTGGCCAAGAACACTGCCGTAGACTACAAGGGGACCCGCATCAATATCTTGGACACCCCAGGTCACGCGGACTTTGGTGGCGAAGTAGAACGTATTATGAAAATGGTTGATGGGGTTATTCTGGTGGTGGATGCTTATGAAGGCACCATGCCTCAGACTCGCTTCGTCTTGAAGAAAGCCTTAGAACAACACTTAGTACCGATTGTCGTTGTGAACAAGATTGACAAGCCTTCTGCTCGTCCAGAAGAAGTGGTTGATGAAGTTTTAGAACTCTTCATTGAATTAGGGGCAGATGATGATCAATTAGAATTCCCTGTAGTCTATGCTTCAGCCCTTAACGGGACATCTAGCTTGTCTGATAATCCAGCAGATCAAGAGCCATCCATGGATGCTATCTTTGATGCTGTTATCGAACACGTGCCGGCGCCAGTTGATAACTCAGACCAACCATTACAATTCCAAGTTTCTCTCTTAGACTATAACGAATATGTGGGTCGTATCGGGATTGGTCGTATCTTCCGCGGTAAAATGAAAGTCGGCGACAACGTAACCCTTATGAAGGTTGACGGGACTAGCAAGAACTTCCGTATTACCAAGATGTTTGGTTTCTTCGGCTTAGACCGCGTGGAAATTAACGAGGCTAAGGCAGGGGACTTGATCGCCTTATCAGGTATGGAAGACATCTTCGTTGGGGAGACCGTAGCGGATGCTGCGAACCCTGAAGCCTTGCCAATTCTCCATATTGACGAGCCAACCCTACAAATGACTTTCTTAACTAACAACTCACCATTTGCAGGTAAAGAAGGTAAGTACGTGACTTCACGTAACCTCCAAGATCGCCTCATGCAAGAATTGCAAACAGACGTATCCTTGCGCGTGGATCCAACTGACTCACCAGACGCCTTTATCGTATCTGGTCGTGGGGAATTACATTTGGCCATCTTGATTGAGAACATGCGTCGTCAAGGTTATGAATTCCAAGTATCACGTCCTAAGGTGATTCTTAAGGAAATCGATGGCAAGACTTGTGAGCCATTCGAACGCGTACAAATTGATACACCAGAAGAATACATGGGGGCGATTATTGAAGCCTTGGGTCAACGTAAGGCTGAAATGGCAGATATGGTGACCACAGGTAATGGCCAAATCCGTATGGTCTTTTCTGTACCAGCGCGTGGCTTAATTGGCTTCTCTACTGAGTTCTTATCCATGACACGTGGTTATGGGATTATGAACCATAGCTTTGATGACTACCAACCAGTGATTGATTCCAATATTGGGAACCGCCGTAATGGTGCTTTGGTTGCGCTTGAAGCTGGCCAAGCTACTACTTATGGGATTATGAACTTAGAAGACCGTGGGACCATCTTTGTTAACCCAGGGACTGAAGTTTACGGTGGGATGATTATCGGAGAGCACAACCGTGAGAACGACTTAACAGTCAACATCACCAAGGCTAAGCAATTAACCAATATTCGTTCAGCAACCAAGGACCAAACCGCGGTTATTAAACGTCCACGTATCCTAACGCTAGAAGAATCCTTAGAGTTCATGGATGATGATGAATACTGCGAAGTAACACCTGAGAGCGTTCGTCTACGTAAGCAAATCCTTGATAAGGGTGCGCGTGAACGTGAAAGTAAAAAGGCTAAGAAGGCCTAAGAGCTAATTAGTAAAAGGGCAGTCTCCTATTCTGAGGAAGCTGCCCTGTGCTTAATAGGAAAACTAGACTAAGAGGAGGGAGCATCATGTATAACTGGTATCAAGAAGGCTTTGTGGTCTTGCCACAGGTTTTACTCAGCCATTATCAAGATTTAGGCTTGAGCCCTGAGACTTTTCTCCTAGTAACGACAATATTAGGTCAGAAAGAAGGTCAATTGAGTCCTATGACCGTTGTAGACTTATGTTGTCAGCACTATGGTTGGCAGTCACATCAAGCCATGTCTCAGCTCTCGCTCTTGGCCGATCAGGGTTATTTAGTTTTTGAGGTGGATGCGTCGGGCCAAGACCGGTTGAGTCTAGCACCACTGTTTGAGCGCTTAGAGACCTTGAATCCATCATCTTCTCAAAATCAGACGACGACTACTAGCGCTGAGACAGACCAAACAAACGACTCGCAAGAGGCTATAACAGCAAGTCAGTTGATTCCTCTGATAGAAGGGGAGTTTGGCCGTTCCCTGTCAGCGCTCGAATATGAGACCCTGAATGGCTGGCTCAAACAAGATGGCTATGCGCCTGATTTAATTCGCCTAGCAGTTAAAGAAGCTGTCTTGCGCCAAGCGCTCAGCCTCAAATATATTGATCGGATTCTGATTAATTGGGAGCGACATGGTTTGACGACTGTGGCGCAGGCACAAGCTTACTTAGACAAGCGAGATAAGGACCAGCCCAACAATCAAGAGGCGGTTTATGATCAGATTGATATTCCACTACTCTAAAGCACTGTAAAAGGAGAGAGAAGTATGGTTGAATCCTTGAATAGCCGGGCAGACTACGTGACGACTGCTAACTGGATGTCTGGTGGCGTTATGGGGCGCCATGGCCGTATTCTAGTCGGTAACAAGGCCTTTGAATTCTATAATGACCGCAATCCAGCTGATTTCGTTCAGATTCCTTGGGGCGAAATTCGTCAGGTTCGGGCTATCATGTTGATGAAACGTGGCTTTATCCGAGGCTTCTTCATTGATACTAAGTCTGCTGGCACCTATCATTTTGTCGTCTCTAAAGCCGGCCAGACCCTTAAGGCCATGCGGAACTATCTGGCGGAAGAGCAACTGGTCAGAAATAAGCCAATCTTCTCCCTGGCCAAGCTTTGGAAAGAATGGCGCGCTAAAAAAACTCCCAAAAAATAGGAGCTCAAACCCTCAGCTTTAAATGCTGAGGGTTTGTTCATTATTTGAACTTTTTGGGCTAAAACCCTAGACATAGGCCGAGAAGTAGTTTATACTAGACTAAAGTTCAAAAAATGAACGAAGAAAGAAGGGCTCACATGAATGACTTAATGACCTTGCTGTATTACTTGAACCGAGCAGAAGCGGGCAGTCAACGTGATATGGCACAAGCGACCAACTTATCTCTAGGCAAGATTAATCTAATTCTTAAGCGTCTTGAAGAACAAGGCTACATTGAGATTGAGCGTCAAGGGACACGTAATCAGTATCAAGTGACAGAAAAGGGCTTAGCACTACTAGAGACTGGCCTTAAGGATGCTAGTGCCCGTAAGATTCAATTAGCTCAAGCAAAAGAACAGATCCATCAGGCAGTTATTCTAGCTGCGGGGCAACCTCGTCATCTGGACCAACCCGTGCCACTCCTATCTCTGGGGGACCATACCTTATTAGACCGGACGCTCCAAGTTTTACGGGACCAAGGAGTAGAGCGTTTTGTCTTAGTGGCTGGCTTCCAAGCTGACCTCTTGGCTCAACATGTCGCTGATATGCCTGATGTGACCCTAGTAGTCAACGAGGCTTATGCCCACACAGGAACCATGGCTTCTTTGGCCGCGGCGGCTCCTCATATTGATGGGGACTTCTTCCTGATTGAAGGGGACTTGCTCTTTGAAATTCGTGGGATTAAGGGGCTGAATAAGGTCGCTAGTGATTCTGCTATGCTGATTACCAGTGTGCGTGAGCAACATGATGAGGCCATGGTGGAATTGCGTGATGGCTATGTATATAAGATGGGTAAGGATATTCACCAATTCAACCGTATTGACGGTGAAATGATTGGCCTGTCCAAATTGTCCTATCCTTTCTACCTTAAGATGTTGGCCATTTATGCTGACAACCTCAATCCTTATGTTAACTATGAATATATTATGTTGGATGTTGCGCAAGACTACCGCTTGGGCTACCTTAAACTGGATGACTTCTTCTGGGGCGAAATTGACGATGCTAGCCAGGTTCACCATGTGCTTAAGCGCGTTTATCCTCGCTTGGTTCGTAAGGAAGAAGAGGCTGCTAAGCAAGAAGTCGAACAGTTCTTGGCCGATCAGATGGATGCCAGCCCTGAGGAAATTGCGACCTTAGAAAGTGCCGGTGGTATGACTAACAAGAACTACAAGGTCACCCTTAAAGGCCAACCTTATATCATTCGGATTGCCGGTAACGGGACGGAGAAGTTTATTAATCGCTCGGCAGAAAAATCTAATAGCCTCTTAGCGCATATTCTGGGCTTAGATGCTGAGACCCTCTACTTTGACGAAGTGACAGGGACCAAGGTGTCAGCCTTCATTCCAGACGCTGAAACCTTGAATGCTAATACAGCGACTTACCTTAACAATATGCGAATGACAACGGGACTCCTCAGACAGTTACATCAATCAGGATTAGACTTTGATAACCGTTTTGATGTCTTCGAGGAGATTGCTAAGTATGAGAGTTTTGTGGATGAAGTAGAGGCGGACTATTTTGACGGCTATCAGGCGACACGTCAGGAAGTTTTCCAACTACAAGAAGATTTGGCTGACTTACCAGTTCAAATAGTGCCATGTCACATTGACACAGTTCCAGAGAACTTTGTCAAAGGTGGAGACGGCAAATCTTATCTCATTGACTGGGAATATTCAGGTATGAACGACTTGGCTTGGGATTTAGCGGCCCATAGTCTAGAATGCGGCTTCAGCCAAGAGCAGGAAGACCGCTTCTTAAGCCTATACTGTCAAGATCAAGAGGTGCCGGATAGCTTGAAGACCAAGCTCTTAATCTATCAAATTTGCCAAGACTTCCTCTGGTCAGTTTGGACCATTTTCAAGGAAAGCCGAGGCGATGATTTCGGAGACTACGGGATTGAGCGTTACCGTCGTGCGCAGGCTAACCTAGCGCGCTACCATGCTCTAAAAAAGGAAGGATGAACTTAGATGAAAAATAAGGAAAGAAGTGGCATCATTGCCGGTCTCTTGTCAGGTATTTTGTGGGGGGCAGATACCCATTATAATGGTGTTATTCTGATGATGTTACCCTTCACGCTAGTGGATCCAAGACTGGCTGGAGCCGCTCTCTTATTGGCTCTCTTCCATGATGGTTTTTCTGCCTTAATGATGACAGGGGAGTTGGTTCGTCAAGGTCAACTCAAGCAAACTTTCAAACAATTGACTAGCAAGAGTTCCTTTGTGGTCATGTTAGCAGCTGTTTTAGGTGGCCCTATGGGTATGCGAGCCTATCTCTATGCGGTAGATGCGATTGGGGCAGGCTTAACAGCAAGTATTTCCTCGATGTACCCAGTGGTTGCTGCTTTTTTAGGTATGTTAATTCTTAAGGAAAAGATTACTAAGCCAGTTTGGATTGGTTTGGGTTTGGCCGTGTTAGCGGTCTTGGGTGTTAGTCTATCTGGTGATATGATGCAATCTAATGCCCAACTTATTGGCTTCTTAGTAGCCTTTCTCAGCGTAGTCGGCTGGTCCTTGGAGAGTGTGATTTGTTCCATTGGGATGAAGGAAGATTTGAATCCTAAGCAAGCTCTTTGGATTCGTCAATGCGTCTCTACTTTAGTTTATTTGGGCTTTATTACCTTCGAATCTGACTTGGTCTTTAGCGTGACGGCTGTTATGAGTCAACCAGTACTTTGGTTAATCTTAGGTGTTGCTGTCTTAGGCACATTGTCTTATTTGAATTTTTATCGCGCAATTGATACAATTGGTCCTGTAAAGGCTACTGCACTCAATATCTCATACGCTATTTGGGCCATTGTCTTCTCCATCTTGCTAGGAGGGGCTGAATTTAACCCCATTCTCTTGCTATCGGCGGCTTTGATGATTGTAAGCAGTGTCTTAGTTTCACAACACGAAGGAGCCTAAGCTATGAGAGCAATAATTCTCGCCGCTGGTATGGGAACTCGCTTGCGGCCAATCACCCTTACAACCCCTAAGTCCTTAATTGAAGTCGCTGGGACAAGCTTAATTGAGCGCCAGATTGAATTCTTGCGGGCTAAAGGGATTGAAGACATTATTGTTGTGACAGGGTACTTGGCTGAAAAATTCGATTTTCTGAAGGACCAGTATGGCGTGACCTTGATTCACAATGACCAATATGAAAGCTACAATAACTTCTACACCATGTACTTGGTCCGTCACTACTTGAGTGATGCCTATGTTATTGATGCTGATAACTTCCTAGTTGATAACTTCTTGTTATCAGCACCCGAAAGCTCCCTTTACTTTGGGGTAGCCAAAGAAGGCTTCAAGGATGAATGGGTCTTGCATTACCAGCAAGATGACCTTCGCGTAACGGCCATTACGGTAGAAAGTGGTCAAGGGCGGATTCTGTCTGGCGTCTCCTATTGGAGTGAGGAAGATGGACAGCATTTGCAGCAGTTAATTGAAGGCTACTACCAAGAAGCTGATTATGCTAATCTCTACTGGGATGACGTGGTCAAGGATAACCTAGCTGATTTAAACGTACATGTTTATCCAATTGAAGGCCATCAGACCTTTGAAATTGATAGCCTAGAGGATTTAGAAGCGCTACGTTCGCAAATGGAAGCAAAAAATTAGCCAGAAGCCAGACAAGTGTCTGGCTTTTTGTTTTGGATGTGTGATCATTTCTTAATAAAATGCTTAAGGCAATGAGATTTCTATGCGTGTCGATATAAGATGTGCTATAATAATTAGGATAGAAAGACACTTTACGACAGTGAGAAGGAGAGAGATGCATGATTTATGCAGGTATTCTAGCAGGGGGCATTGGATCTAGAATGGGGATTCAAGATATGCCTAAGCAATTCCTCATGTTAGGCAATAAGCCCATTATTATTCATACCATCGAAAAATTCTTAGTAGTACCAGACATTGACCAAGTCTATGTAGCCGTTCATCCTAACTGGTTAGTCTACTTCAATGATTTAGTAAGCAAACACTTGCCAGGCCATGAGTCTAAGATTAAAGCCGTTGATGGGGGTGGGGATCGGAATGATAGTATCCTTAATATCATTGCAGATATTAAGGCGGCCGGTCCTGTTTCCGACCAAGCCATTTTAATAACTCATGATGCGGTACGTCCTTTTGTCTCTTACCGTATGATTCAAGACAACATCAAGGTCATGGCTGACTATGATGCGACTGATACAGTGGTCATGGCTAACGATACCATTGTGGAATCCCAAGACGGTAAGTCCATTAGTTCTATTCCTAATCGGGCTCACATGTTCCAAGGTCAGACACCTCAAACCTTCCGTATTAATCAGTTTGATAGCCTCTTCGCTAGTCTAAGTCAAGACGAGCGTGAGATTTTAACCGATGCTTGCAAGGTTTTTGTCCTCAAAGGGAAAAGTGTTGGCCTAGTAAAAGGGGAATACTCTAACTTGAAGATTACGACGGTGACCGATTTGAAGATTGCAGAAGCTATGTTGGGAGAGATCTAAAGTGATTAATCGCGTCTATCAATTACTTCGCCCATACTTCTTCTCAGTTAAGTATGAAGATGTTTCGACAGACTCGGCTAAGCCAGTCGTAGTGCGACCTAATTATATGGCTCTCTGCCATGCAGACCAACGCTATTACCAAGGCAAGCGTTCAGCCAAAGTGCTCAAGCAAAAATTACCAATGGCCTTGATTCATGAGTGTTGCGGCATCGTCGTACGTGACGAAACCGGCACCTATCAAGTAGGGGATAAGGTCGTCATGATTCCCAATCAGCCACCGCAAGGTTTTGACCATTCAGGTGAGTTCTATGAGAACTATGTGGAAGGAACTCACTTCCTATCCAGTGGTTACGATGGTTTCATGCAGGAATTTGTGCATTTACCATTAGACCGCGTTGTGGGCTATCATAGCATTCCAGATGTGGTAGCGGCCATGACCGAGTTTGTCTCGGTGGCGGCGCACGGGGCCCGTCGTTTTGACTCTATGGCCTTATCCAAGCGTGACCGGATTGTGGTTTGGGGATCTGGCTCGCTAGCCTTTGTCCAAGCTACCGTCTTAAGAGCTAAGTTCCCAGATGCTACGATTATTGTAGTAGGTAAAAACCACGATAAATTAAGACTTTTCAGCTTTGTAGATGAAGTATATGAATTGCAAGATATTCCGGAAGATTTCAGCTTCGACCATGCCTTTGAGTGTGTGGGTGGTGATGCCAGTCAGGAAGCCATTCGTGACATTATTAAGTATATTAAACCTCAAGGAACGCTGATTTTAATGGGAGTTTCCGAGACGGAAGTGCCAGTCAATACCCGTGATGTCTTAGAAAAAGGCCTGACCTTAGTTGGTTCTTCTCGCTCGGGACGTGAGGACTTCCAATTGGCGGTGGCCTTAATGGAAAACCCACAAGTATCCTCAAGACTGCGGATGATTATCCACCAAGTAGGGGATTTAGAGGATGTCAAGGATATCTATCAATTCTTCGAAGAAGACCGTAAAACACCATTTAAAACGGTGGCTAAGTGGAATATCTAGTGATTAATTAAAATAAGGAGGGGTTAGATGGAACCCATTCAAGCCAAAAGCCTAGAAATGGCCCAATACTTTGTTGCCTTCTGCCAGAAGCATAATCTCTTATGCTACTTATGTGGTGGTGGCGCGATTGGGGCTTTACGTCATCAAGGCTTTATTCCCTGGGACGATGATTTAGACTTTTTTATGCCAAGGGAAGATTATGAACGTTTGGCGGAACTCTGGCCCAAAGAGGCAGATTCGCGTTATTTTCTGTCGCGGTCTCATGCGGGCTATGTCGACCGTAACCTCTTCATCACGATTCGTGACCGCCAGACAACTTGCCTCAAGCCTTATCAAGCTGACTTAGACTTGCCACATGGCCTGGCCTTAGATGTACTGCCTTTGGACTATGCGCCGGCCTCAGCCTGGAAACGTAAGACCCAGAAGGTCTGGGCATTAATCTATTCGCTCTTCTGCGCTCAAACCGTGCCTGAAAAGCATGGGGGCCTTTTGGCCTGGGGCAGTCGAGTGTTGCTGGGCCTAGTCCCAAGTTCTAAACTCCGTTATAAGATCTGGTCACTGGCTCATAAAAAGATGACTAAGACCACTCGCCAAGAGGCGGCTTACCGTATTGAGTTGTGTTCCGGTCCTTACTATATGAGCAAACTCTATCCAATTGAGGCCTTTGATCAGGCTGTTTTCAAGCCTTTTGAAGGAACAGAAATGCCCATTCCAGCGGGTTATGATGCCTATTTGAGTGAGGCGTTTGGTGACTATATGACGCCACCGCCTAGCCAGAATCAAAAGCCACATCACGATGCTTTATTGCTGGATTTAGAGCGACCTTATACGGATTATGACCTCAAGACAGGTCAGCTTAAGTAGGGGGAAGTCTCTAACCTAGCTATAGATTAACAGTTTTTAGCCAAAACAAGGCTGGCCAGAGGGTCAGCCTTTTTATGAGAAAGGATGATGTGAGTGTTGCGCGATTTTTTTGCCTATTACAAGCCTTATAAGAAGCTCTTCATGATTGACTTTGGCTGCGCTGTTATTTCGGCTATGTTAGAGTTGACTTTTCCATTTGTTGTCAACCGGGTTATTGACACCATCTTACCAACAGGCCATTATCAGACGGTTATTTGGGTCTGTCTCTTGTTGCTTGCCTTTTATCTCTTCAACATGGTGATGAAGTACATTGTAGTCTATCTGGGGCATAAGTTGGGTATTACCATTGAGACCGATATGCGACGTCAGCTTTTCCAATACTTCCAAAGACAGTCCTTTGAGTATTTCGATAATAAGCAGACGGGGGAGCTCATGTCGCGACTAACCAGTGACTTGTTCGAAATCGGGGAGCTAGCCCATCATGGGCCTGAAGATTTATTCATTACCCTGATGAGTTTGGTGGGGGCTTTTTGGCTCATGTTGCAGGTTCATGTGCAATTAGCCATTGGGACAGTGATTCTGGTGCCAATCTTGGGAGTTGCGTTGGCTATCTTCAATAAGAAGATGGGACGTATTAATAGCCAAGTCTATCGTCAATTGGGGGAATTTAACGCCGGTTTATCCAATAGCCTCAGTGGTATACGAGTAGTCAAGGCATTCGCTAATGAAGCCCATGAAGAAGCGCGTTTTGAAGGTCTGATTCAAGACTATCGCGAGAATAAACTTAAATTCTACCAAACCATGGCCGCTTCTAGCGCCTTTAACTATGTCTTGATGCGCATTATTACCTTAATTGCCTTGGTGTCCGGGGCTTATTTCACCCTCAAAGGGGAGCTAACGACGGGCCAATTAGTCGGCTTTGTCCTATTGGCCAATACCTTTGTTAAGCCGATTGAAAGTATTAATATCATGATTGAGACTTATCCTAAGGGTTTTGCCGGCTTCAAACGTTTCAGACAAGAACTAGCTAAACCGGTGGCGGTTCAGGACCTGCCTGGTGCCCAGCCAGCGCCACACTTCCAAGGCCAAATAGATTATCGTAATGTAGAACTGGCCTATGAAGAGGGGCGTACTGTCATTTCGCAATTAAATCTGTCCATTGCGCCCGGGGAGAGCGTGGCCTTAGTCGGCCCAAGTGGGGCAGGTAAGTCCAGTATGGTCAATCTCCTGCCGCGTTTTTATGATGTCACATCGGGTCAAGTCTTGATTGATGGCAAGGACATTCGGGAATACACCTTGTCATCGCTCAGGCAGCAAATTGGGATTGTTCAACAGGATGTTTTCTTGTTCGATGGGACTATTCGCGAGAATGTCCTCTATGGTCGTTTAGATGCTAGTGAGGCTGAGGTGGAAGAGGCCATTCGCGCGGCTAAACTAGATCAAGTCATTGCTCAGTTACCTGATGGCTTGGATACAGCCATTGGGGAACGAGGTGTACGCTTATCTGGTGGGCAAAAACAACGTTTGTCAATCGCAAGAATATTCTTGAAGAATCCTTCCATTCTTATCTTAGATGAGGCAACTAGCGCCTTAGATACGCAAACCGAACAGTATATTCAGCAGTCCTTTGATCAATTAACAAAAGGACGGACCAGTCTCATTATTGCCCATCGCTTAGCCACCATTCAACATGTGGATCGCATCGTGGTAGTAACTGAGGCGGGGGTGGTAGAATCCGGTAGTCACCAGGAACTATTGGCTTTAGACGGTCATTATGCGGCCCTATACCGGGCCCAGTTTGCCTAGCCAATAGAGCTTAGACTTAGTTAGCCAAATTTGCTATAATAAATAGAGTTACAATGAGGGAATGATGACATGAAGACCTTAGCAGTCACAGGATTAGAGAAAACCTATGGAACCAAAACCTTGCTAGCGGGCATTGACTTTGCCATTCGGACAGGGGATCGTATTGGTTTGATTGGACCCAACGGGACCGGAAAGAGTTCCTTTTTGAAGGTGCTGGCAGATCAGACCGACTATGATCAAGGGACTATTGACAAGCCAAAGGATTATCGCATAGCCTATTTGGCGCAGAATCCTGAGTTAGATCCTAACCAGACTATTTTAGATACGGTCTTTGCAGGAGATACGCCAGAATTGAAGCTCTTGCATGACTATGAGGCGGCCAATCTTGCCTTGTTATCAGATCCTGATAATGGCAAGCTTCAGGAAGCCTTTCAGTCTATCACTGAAGCCATGAATCAGGCAGATGCTTGGCAGATTGAAGTTAAAGCCAAGACCGTCCTGACACAATTAGGTCTTGTTAATCTCAATCAACGAGTAGGAGACTGCTCAGGTGGGGAACAGAAAAGAATTGGCATTGCCCAGGTCCTCATTGCCGAGCCAGATTTGCTTATCTTAGATGAGCCGACTAACCATTTGGATGTCAATTCTGTGCAATGGCTGGAAAAATACCTTGCTTCCTACAAGGGCGCGCTACTCTTGGTCACCCATGATCGCTATTTCTTGGAGCGGACCGTTAATAAGATTGTCGAGTTAAGACACGGTCGTTTCCGCGAGTATAGTGGCAACTACCAAGCTTATTTAGAGAAGAAGGCGACTGAACTCGCGCTTGAAGAAAGAATGCAAGACAAGCAGGACAAGCTCTATCAAGCCGAATTGGCTTGGATGCGAAAGGGAGCCAAGGCTAGAACAACCAAGCAACAGGCACGAATCGAGCGATTCGACCAATTAAAGGAAGATATTGCTGCGCGTCAGGATAGCCTAGAGGCCTCTGGTTTTGAATTTGATCAACAACGAATCGGTAACCAGGTTATTGAGTTGGAGCAGGCACGGATTGAAGTGGGGCAGCAAGTTGTCATCCAAGACTATACTAAGCACTTCACCAAAGGCGAACGTATTGGGCTGATTGGTGCCAATGGGGTCGGTAAGACGACTTTTCTCAATACCCTAGCAGGTTATCATGACTTAGCGGCTGGGACATTGAAGCTAGGACAGACGGTCCGCTTAGCCTACTACCGCCAATTAGATCAAGATTTGCCGGGAGACATGCGGATTTTATCTTATCTGACGCAAATCGCTGATAACTTTGTCAGTCCTGATGGCCGCACCAAAAGTGCCGCACAGATATTAGAACAATTCAATTTCCCTCGGGTTAATCATGGTTCTACCATTTCCAGCCTGTCAGGGGGAGAAAAACGTCGGTTATATTTATTATCGCTCTTAATTCAGGAACCCAACGTCCTATTCTTAGACGAGCCGACTAACGATTTGGATATTGATACCTTGACGGTCTTAGAGGATTATTTAGCCCAATTTGAAGGGCTTGTCGTCGTGGTATCTCACGACCGTTATTTCTTAGATAAGACAGTAGACCAGTACCTGATATTAGAGGGGCAAGGGGCTTATACCACCTATTGGGGCAGTTATTCTGACTACCTTGCTAAGGAGCAGACAGTCCCTGAAAAGGAAAAGATAGCGCCTGCCCCAAGCAATAAACCGAAACGTGAACAGAAAAAGTTAAGCTATGAAGAGAAGAAAGAATGGGCAGGTATTGAAGCGGCAATTGAAGACGCTGAGAATCGCCTTAATCAGATTCAGGAAGACATGGAAGCCAACAGTCAAGATGCTGGCCAATTAATGAGTCTTCAAGCAGAATTGGAAGCGACCGAAGCTCACCTCTATCATCTTTATGAGCGATATGACTATTTAAGTGAATTGGCGCCATAGGACGCTGTAAGAAAAAAGCCAAGCAAAGGAGAAGCACATGCAACAATATCAAGAATTAGTCAGAAAAATCCTAGCAGAAGGTCATGTCAAAACTGATCGTACCGGGGTAGGGACCAAGAGCCTTTTTGGTTATCAGATGCGTTTTGATTTGAGCCATGGCTTTCCCATGGTGACGACTAAACGCGTTCCCTTTGGCTTGATTAAGAGCGAATTGCTCTGGTTTTTACGCGGTGATACCAATGTTCGCTATTTACTAGAACACAATAATCATATTTGGGACGAGTGGGCCTTCAAACGCTATGTGGAGTCTCCTGACTATCATGGCCCTGATATGACTGATTTTGGCTTGCGTGCAGTCGCTGATCCAGACTTTAATGAAATCTACCAGCAGGAATTAGCAGCCTTTAATGAACGAGTTTTGACTGATGATGACTTTGCTGAACGCTACGGTAATTTAGGCAATGTCTACGGTGCACAATGGCGCTCTTGGCCTCTTCGAAATGGCGAGACTTTGGACCAAATTAGCCAGCTCATTGACATGATTAAGCATTCTCCTGATTCTAGACGCCTAATTGTGTCAGCCTGGAACCCTGAGGATGTGCCTAGTATGGCTTTGCCACCTTGTCACACACTCTTCCAGTTTTATGTGTATGACGGCAAGTTATCCTGCCAGCTCTACCAACGTAGTGCTGATGTTTTCTTAGGTGTGCCTTTTAACATTGCTTCCTATGCGCTCTTAACCCATTTGATTGCCAAAGAATGTGATCTAGAGGTGGGGGACTTTGTGCATACCTTGGGGGATGCTCATCTCTATCTCAATCATTTGGAGGCGGCGGAGACACTCTTGAGCAGAGAGCCTAAGCCTCTGCCACAATTGGAAATTGACGATTTCGAGCAATTTGATCAAGTCTCTACTGACCAAATTCGACTACAAGGCTATGAGCCTTGGCCAACCATTAAGGCGCCGATTGCCGTCTAAAAAAACTGCTCAGAAAGGAAGATAATCACCATGCTGACGCTTGTATATGCCCAAGACCAAGCAGGCGGTATTGGCTATCAAAATCAACTACCCTGGCACTTGCCCAATGACCTCAAATTTTTTAAGCAAGTGACACTCGGCCATGCTATTCTGATGGGGCGCAAGACCTTTGAATCCATGGGCTGTCGCCTCTTGCCTGGCCGGACAAGTTACGTCTTGACTCGACAAGAAGACTATAAGTCTGAAATTGAAGGCCTACACCGTGTCCATAACCTAGAAGCAATCAAAGCCCTGGCTGAAGATCAAGAAGTCATGGTTATTGGAGGAGCCGAGATTTTTGCTGCCTTATTACCTTTAGCAGACCGAGTTATTCGGACGCAGATTAAGGCAACTTTTCCGGCAGATACCTTTGTCGCTGACCTAGATCAAGACCAGTGGCAATGTGTAGAAATTCAAGAAGGACTGGTTGATGATAAAAATCAATATGCTCACCAATTTGAATGGTGGGTCCGTCGCTCCAAGGAGGGGAAATCATGCTAGGTTATCTTAATACACCAGTTTTTGCCAGCCATCATATTCCTGTTGGTTGTGGACATACCTTATATGTGGAAGAAGCAGGCAAGCCTCAAGGTTGTCCAGTAGTCTTCTTACACGGTGGTCCTGGTGGCCAGGTTGGGGAGGCATCTCGACGTTTCTTCGACCCTGAATTTTATCGGATTATTCTAGTTGATCAACGTGGGTGTGGCAAAAGTCAGCCCTTCCTCTCGCTAGAAGCAAATACTGTCTTAGATAGCGTGGCGGATTTAGAGATTATTAGGCAGACACTCAACATAGAGGACTGGCATGTATTTGGTGGTAGCTATGGCTCGACCTTGGCTTTGACCTATGCCATTCATCATGCAGAGCGGGTTAAGAGCTTGATACTGCGCGGAATTTTCTTGGGTCGCCAAGAAGATTCTGATTGGCTCTTTCAGTTTGGCGCAAGCGAGTTCTATCCTGAAGCCTTCGCCTTGTTTAGAGATTTTATCCCCCAAGAGGAACAAGGTGATTTAGTAGCAGCCTACTATCGCCGGATGATTGGGGATGATCAGGACCTAGCAGAAGAAGCCATGAAACGTTGGAGTGCCTGGGAAGGTTCCGTTATTACGCTGCGACCAAATTTCCCTGATCCAGATGCAGAACTAGCACCAGTTGACCGCTCGCTCGGCCTGCTAGAAGCCCATTATTTTGCTAACAAGATGTTCTGGGGAGAGGACAACTACATCCTCAATCGTGCCCATTTACTCAAAGATATTCCTATGTCAATTTTCCATGGCCGTTATGACGTCGATTGCCGTCCGAGTGGGGCCTATGCCTTAGCCCAGGCTTGTCCTCATGCTAAGTTCCAAATTGTCGAAGAAGCAGGCCATTCGCCTCAGGATGCGCCACTCTTTGAGGCTTTACTAGGAGCTATGGAAGCTATTAAACAAGACCAAATGACATAGAGAGTTAAACGACCTTATAACAGGTCGTTTTTTTGTATTAGTAAATCGTTCGTTCGACATTATAACAAGTAATTCCTTAGTAGAACTAATTCTCTTTTATTTAGAAAGGATATTCTTTCTTGCTACAATAGGGTATGATAGTCTTATCAAGAAATCTATCGATAAAAGCGGGAAGGTAAATGAAAAAGAATTGGAAGAAGTTAGCAGTCCTCACTCTATTAGGAGCTCAAGTGGCCACTGTTTCATTAACTAGCTATTCTGTATTAGCTGAGGAGTCAAGCTCTGCTCAATCAGTAGATTTAAGTGCTGAAACTGAGGCTTACAAGAAGTTTGTAAGCGCAGAGATTGATCAGCTTCTAAAAGATACGGAAAACTTTGCTAAGCTAATCCAAGATGGCAAGTTGGATGAAGCTAAGAAAGTTTATCCTCTGATTCGTAAATCTTATGAGCGTTCAGAACCTATTGCAGAGCTTTTTGCAGAATCTGATGTTAAGATTGACTACCGTCTAGCAGACTATGTGGAAGACAATCAAACCGAAGAAGGCTGGTCTGGATTCCACAAAATTGAACAAATCCTGTGGGAAGAGGGTAAGACCGAGCCTGCAGTGTCCTATGCCAAGCAGCTAGTAGATGACATTAAGGAGCTTAAGGCCAAAGTCGCGACAGTTGAGGTAACACCTGAAAACATGCTGACAGGCGCTGTAGACTTACTGAATGAAGTGGCAACTAGCAAGATTACTGGTGAAGAGGAAATCTATTCCCATACAGACCTCTATGATTTTGAAGCGAATATTGCGGGAGCAGAGAAAATCTTTAACATCTTTAAGGACAAAATTTCTGCCAAGGATCCTGAATTGGCCAAAAACCTAACCGAAAAATTTAAGGCAGTCAATGATCTCTTGGCAAGCCACAAAGTGGATGCCGACCATTACAAACTCTACACAGAATTAAACGAGAAAGAAACCAAAGCCCTAGCTGAAGCGGTTACTAAGTTAGGGGAACCCCTATCGCAAATGGCCGTTATCTTGGAGGCTGATGAAAGTGGTCGCTAAATCAGACGAAAAATGGTATGACAAACCCATTTCCCGTCGCGATTTTATTAAGAAGGCGGGCATGATGGGGGCAGGGGCTATGATGGCTCCGAGCATCATGAAATTACTATTTGGTGGGACTTCACCCAAAGATGCTCTAGCCCAAGAAGACGCCAACCAAGCTATTCCATTTTATGGTAAGCGTCAGTCAGGCATCACCACACCCATTCAGCGTCAGGTCTATTTTGCTGTTTTGGATTTGGCGACGGAAGATTTGGAGATTATTCGTAGTATTTTCAAGTCTTGGACAACCTATATTGCTCGCATGATGCAGGGTGAGCTAGTTGAGGCTTATAAATCGAATACTATGCTACCACCTACCGATACCGGCGAGGCGGTCGGCATGGGGACTGAGCGCCTTACCATTACGGTTGGGGTCAGTCCGAGTTTCTTAGACAAGCTCAAACTAACAAGCAAAAAATTGCCTGAGCTTGAGGACTTACCTAAGTTCGCACGTGATCAATTGCAAGAGGCTTTTACGGGTGGAGATATTTGTATCCAGGCTTGTGCTGAAGATGCCCAGGTGGCCTTTCATGCGGTTCGCAACTTGCTTCGCAAGGGGCGCGAACATTTAACCCTTAGATGGAGCCAGACGGGCTATGCTGCAATTACTAGCCAGGGCTCTACCCCTCGTAATCTTTTTGGCTTTAAGGATGGAACTGCTAATGTGACCAGTCAAGATGATTTTGACCGTGTCATTTGGTGTGACCAAGACAATTGGATGAAAAATGGGACTTACCTGATTGTGCGACGTGTCCAAATGCACCTTGAGACCTGGGATCGTACTAGTCTAAAGGAACAAGAGAATACCTTTGGTCGTCATCGTGACAGTGGGGCGCCTCTTGGGGCAGTTGATGAATTTGATCCGGTGGATCTGGAACTCAAAGATGACAAGGGCAACCTTGTGATTCCAGAAGATTGCCATGTCCGGCTAGCTAAAGAAGTGGGGGAAGAAATATACCGCAGAGCCTTTTCTTATGCTAACGGTATTGATCCGCGTACAGGGCAATTTGATGCTGGCCTGCTCTTTATTTCCTTTCAAAAGGATCCCCAACAATTCATTAAGGTCCAGAAGAATCTAGGGACCAAGGACAAATTAAATGAATACATTACCCATGTAGGGAGTGGCCTCTTTGCTATCCTACCGGGAGTAGAAAAGGGTGGCTATCTTGGTCAAAGCCTATTTGAATAGATTTGTTAGTTGCCTAGCTCTGTTTGCTATCTTGTTTTTTAGTCCTTTTGTCAGTGCCAAAACGGACTTGCAGTCCTATTTTATTCAGGTGACGGAAGCAACTCAGGCACTAGAGCAAGGCGACTCCAGTCTGGCTCAGCAAAAACTAGAGGCTTTAGACAGCTCTTTTGCCAAGGAAAGCCAGGCGACTAGCCCGGCGGGTCAAGCAACTAAGTCAGCCATTGAGGCAGCTAAAGCAGACTTGACTCATGAAAATCTTGTGACCATTTCGCGTGCGCTATTGGCTTTCGACAAGGAACAGAATCCAGTGGATGAGTCTGCTGCTAAGACTAAGCTTGAGAAAAGAATGACGCCTCTGTTCAATCAATTAGAGACTGCCATTGCCAAGCAAGATATTGAAGCAGTTAAACTGGCTTATAAGCAGGTCAATAGTGGTTGGACTGCTAATGAAAGTATTGTTCGGTCAACATCTAGCGCCCATTACAATCGAATTGAAACGGCCTTGGCCCTATTACGGGCTGCGATTGAGTTGGAGCCGGTCGATTACCAAGTTATTGAGGTCAATAGCGATAGCTTGAAACAAGCCATTCAAGATTTTCTGACAGGTACAGAGGCTAGTGCAGTTTCAACCACAAATGGAGCTAGCTTGAAAGATGGTTTGCAACTTTTAGATAGAGCCAAAGATGCCTTTACTAAAGGACAGACCAACCAAGCCAAGCAGCTCATGCAATCCTTCATTGAACTCTGGCCCAGCATAGAGGGCGAGGTTTCGACCCGTAATTATAAACTCTACACCCGAGTTGAGCAAGAAACGCCCGTCATTATGGTTAAGGGGCAAGATCCGATTTACCAAGCCAAGCTAGATGCCTTAATTGACGAACTTAAGCAGATTAATAAGAGTAGCCAGTATTCCTACTGGGATGTTTCACTCATTGTCTTGCGCGAAGGCTTAGAGGCTATGTTAATCGTCTTGGCCTTGGTTGCTAGCCTAAAATCCCTCAAGGCCAAACGCCCCCTCGCTTATGTTTATGCAGGGACAGGTGTTGGACTCTTAGCAAGTATTGGCTTGGCTCTGGCATTAACAGCACTATTGCCGACTATTGTCTCAGGTGTGGCACGGGAATTAATTGAAGCAGTCACTGGCTTCTTTGCGGTGGTGACCTTAACCCTAGTAGGGATTTGGTTACATCGGAGCTCAAGCCTAGCCTCTTGGCAAGCCTATATTGATCGCCAATTGGTAGCTTATCAAAAGAGTGGAAGACTTTGGACCCTATTTGGGGTCAGCTTTCTAGCCGTCTTCCGCGAGGGGGCAGAGACAATTCTATTCTTAGTGGGGATACTGCCTAAAATTTCCTTTTGGGAAATGCTACTTGGCATCAGTCTCGCTACATTGATTTTAAGCTTGGTCTGCTTGATTCTCAAATACTTAGCCAATCGCTTATCACTCCCATGGCTCTTTAAGATACTCACTGTTGGGATTTACGTCTTAGCTTTCAAGATATTGGGAGTCAGCATCCATACCTTGATTGTGACGCAGTACCTGCCAGCCAAGCCAATTGTATGGGGTAACCTACAGGCCATTGAATGGCTAGGTTTTTATCCAACTTGGTGGACAGTGGCTAGCCAGGCTTTTTATCTTTTGGTCTTGCTGCTCATCTTCTTTCGAGTGTCGAAAGGGGAGAAGTCAGGTGACTGATAGCAAGCAACTCAGTCTAGTAGGGCATTTGGCAGAATTTAGATCCCGCTTGATTGTTTCTCTCATCTGGTTTGTTCTCTGGTTTTGCCTTGGGATTTTCTTAGTAGATCCTTTTTATCATTTAGTGACGCAATTTCTGGACCAGCCGCTCTTAGCCTTGGGACCTAATGAAATTCTCTGGCTCTATGTTAAAGTGGCCAGTTTAGTGGCCTTAAGCGCTAGTCTACCTTTTGTCACTTATCAGATTTGGGCCTATGTCAAACCAGCCCTTAAACAAGAGGAGTTGCGTGCCATTTATTGGTACTTGCCAGCTGTCTTTCTTTGCTTTATCATGGGATTAGCTTTTGGCTTTTATCTGGTAGCTCCGGCCTTGTTACAAGTGCTCTTGAATTGGAGTCAAGAACTCTTTGAAACGCGTCTGACAGTTGGAAATTATTTGGATTTCATCTTTGGCGTGACCTTGCCACTAGGCTTTCTATTTGAGATGCCATTCTTAGTCGCTTTTTTGACCCATATAGGCTTGCTATCACCTAAGTGGTTGAGCGCCTATCGTCGCTATGCCTACTTTGTGCTCTTGGTATTGGCTGTTGTCTTAACGCCAGCTGATTTTGTCAGCGACTTGGCCATGTTAGTGCCTCTGGTGGGACTCTATGAGATTAGTATTTTAATTAGCCATTGGATTTTGTATCGTAAGAGAAGAGGAGGGAAGCAAGATGGGATTACTTCGTGATATTGGGGCGCCGGGTTTAATTTTGATTGTCTTAGGTGCGCTCTTGATTTTTGGCCCTAAGCGATTACCAGAACTTGGAGAGTCGATTGGTAAAATGTTTGTGTCATTCAAACGTACTGTCCACGAACTAACGGATGACGATAAGAAACAAGAAAAAGATCAATAGTTTGTGATAAGAAGAGAGGAGCTAAGCTCCTCTTTTGTTTTGGTACAGATAATAAAACTGTTTTATTTTATTTCTGAAACAGCTATGTTTATCAATATTTATTGAGCAGAACAGTTGAAAGTAACTGTTCTAGATGCTAGAATGAAATCAAATCTTAAAACCTAGGAGGTTTATTATGGTGAATGTGAAATGGAAAAAAATTGTGGCTGCTGCTAGCCTGATTACTTTAGGGGGAGCATTATTGGCGCCTGTGCATCAGGTGCAAGCTGCGGATGAGTCTTGGGATCGCATCCAAAAATCAGGCAAAATTGTTGTAGCAACTTCAGGGGCTTACTACCCATCAACTTTCCACTCAGAAGTAGAGGGTAAAGATGTCTTAACTGGTTATGACATTGAAATCTTGCGTAAGGTTGCTGAAAAATTAAACCTTGAACTCGAATTTAAGGAAATGAACACAGATGGCATGTTAACAGCCATTAAGTCAGGACAAGCGGATATTGTAGCCAACGACTACGACATCACACCTAAACGTGAAAAAGAATTCCTTTTCTCAACACCAATTAAATATAGCTTCGGTTCTATTGTAGTTCGTGAGTCCGACGATTCTGGCATTAAATCCTTAGATGATTTCAAAGGTAAGAAGGCAGCTGGGGAAGCAACTACCAAATACATGGCCATTGCTGAAGCAAAAGGTGCGGAAGCTGTCACCTATGACAACGGGACCTTGGAACAATACATTGCGGATATCCACAATGGTCGGACTGACTTCATTCCAAATGATTACTATGTCCAAACCATTGCCATTAAGAATGCCAACAAGCTCTTCCCAGACTTCAAGACTAAGGTAGGGAATGTCTTCTATAACCCAAGTAAGGCAGCCTTCGTACTTAACAAGGAATCTGTGACCTTACAAGAAAAAATCAACCAAGTCTTAGAAGAAATGCGTAAAGACGGTTCCTTGGCAGAACTTTCTAAGAAGTTCTATGAAGGGGAAGATGTCTCAACTGAGAAGGAAGAAATCGGTGGTAAGAAACTTAAAGATCTACCTGTAGTGGAAGTGGATCGTTAAGATGGCCCATTTGCTCTTGACTATCAAGTGGCACTATATCTTTAATCCAGAATTGGCGCTCAAAGGACTGCCAACAGTACTACAAGGTCTGGGCAATACATTGACTTTGTCTTTAGCTAGCTTTCTCTTAGCCACGTTTGGAGGACTTTGCCTAGCACTCTTGCGTTTAGCGCCTTTGCGTGGCTTACGCGCTATTGCAATTGCCTATATTTCCTTTTTCCGTGGTGTGCCACTTCTAGTTACTTTGTTCTTTATCTATTATGGCTTACCACTAATGGGGATTGTCATGTCGGCATTTACGGCTGCCATTTTGGGTCTGTCCATTACGGCTTCTGCCTACACGGCTGAAATTATTCGTGCCGGTATTGAAGGCGTGGAAAAAGGTCAATGGGAAGCAGCCTTTGCTGTCGGTCTGAGCTATCGACAATCACTTCGCTATGTGGTGATACCTCAAGCTACACGACTAGCCATTCCCCCCTTATCCAATGTTATGCTAGATTTGGTTAAGTCCTCTTCGATTGCCGCCATTATTAGTGTACCAGAGATATTCCAGAAGGCTAAAGTGGTAGGAGCCTCAGAACATGACTTCATGACCATGTATATCTTGGTAGCGGTCATCTATTGGTTAATTTGTACGGCATATTCCTTGCTTCAAGCCAAGTTAGAACGTCGATTTGCCCTAGATATTTAATGAAATGTAGAGAAAGAGTCCCTTAGTTTTAAGGGGCTCTTTTCTATAGATTATGTGGGGGTTGCTTGAATTGAAAAGTCTGATTGAAAGTGCTAGACTTAAAGTAAAGAGGAAAGGGGTAAAGGCAGCTATGGGCAATAGGCAGCAAAAAAAGGCAGTAAGGTTTGGTTGGCCTGTAGACCGCAAAACTCCTCGTAATTCCAGAGAATGGACAATGTTTTGGCTATCAATAGCCTTGACCCTGGTCATAAGTTGGGCTTTCTATCTCAGTCGTTGGCCCGTTCCAGTCAGGAAGGTACATTTTATTTTCCATGATGATGTAAACCGCCTGATGGACTTAAAGATGCTTGAGTCAGAATCTTTCAGTTATCTATTGACTCTTATAGCGGTCCTAATTGTTATTTTCATTTTTTATATGGTGACATCTCATCTAATCTATTTAGCCTTTGATATATGGCAGACAATTAAGGGAAAAACTAGAAAGGAGGGCAAGACATGGTAAAACGATCCAACCACAGAAAAAATAAGAATAAAAAGAAGCGAACCCGAATTCCTAGTCGCGAGCGACACTATTTGAGCTTTAAGGAAAAGTCTGTCCTCCAAATCATCGCCTTACTGATTGTAATAGGCTTTATCGCCATTGCTTATATGATGGATATTCGGTTGCTGGCCTCTGCTAGCTCCCCTGGACTTAGCCTTAGAAGAACCTTGTCTTGGGAAAGCGTCCAAGTACTAACTAACTTTTCAGATTTTAAGACTTGGCTCTTTGGTATTCAGGCTTTAATTGTGATCTTACTTATCTTTGCTTTTTTCGTGACGATTTGCAACTTCTGGGTTCAATGGACCTGGCATGAGTTACGCACCCTCTTTTTCTCCCAAGACCAAGGTCAGGAAGAGGTGGAGGTATGACCTTGATTGTCACAACGGCTATTGACAAAGAGCCAGGCTTAGTAAAGCGCGCCCAGGAGTTGGCCCAACTATACGGTGGAATCTATCAGGACCGTGGTAAGCGTACCATGAAGCAAATCTATTGCCAGGCAGAGGGTGCCTTAGTCCTTAACAAGAATGAGTTAATCTACTATGATACGGAGGGTCAGAAACTATTTTTCCATCCCAATACTGCTTGGCTCAGGGCACTTAACGGCCGCGACCCTTTGTTGGAAGCCCTAGCTTGTCCAACTGGCGCTAGTGTCCTGGATGCCACCATGGGGATGGCCAGTGACAGCCTGGTGATGCAGTATTTTGGCTACCAGGTCACTGCCTTAGAGTTTAATCCCTTGGTGCATTTGATTGTAAGTGATGGGCTGTCTCGATTTGTTATGGAAGATAGTCGTTTTACTCAGGCTATGAGAGACTTGGTGACTTACTGTCAGGATTATCAAACCTATCTTGCTCAAGCAAAAGATAAGAGTATAGACTGTGTCTACTTTGATCCAATGTTCAAGGTGGGAATTGAAGAATCCAAGAACTTAGATGGTATTCGTCTTTTAGCCAATCGACAGCCCTTGACCGAGGAAGCTTTAGAGCAGGCTAAGCGGGTGGCAAGGCACCGCATCGTTGTCAAAGCCCACTATCAAGACCCTATTTTTGAAGACTTAGGCCTAACACGTATCAAACGATCTAATACCAAATTCCATTATGGCTACTATCAATGTTAGGAGGAGATTTTATGAAACAATTAGTTTTAATTCGTCATGGTGAAAGTGAGTGGAACCGGCTTAACCTCTTTACAGGTTGGACGGACGTAGAACTGACCGACAAAGGTTTGGCTGAAGCACATGAAGCAGGGCGCCAGCTCAGGGCAGCAGGTTTTGACTTTGATTTGGCCTATACAAGCTATCTTAAACGGGCCATTCATACATTGGATGCCGTTCTGACTGAGCTAGACCGATCTTGGATACCCGTTCATAAGGCTTGGCAGTTAAATGAACGCCATTATGGCGCCCTACAAGGCTTGAATAAGGTTGAGACGGCAGAAAAATATGGGGAAGAACAGGTTAAAATCTGGCGCCGTTCCTTTGATGTATTGCCACCAAGCTTGGAAGCTAGTGATGGTCGCAACCCGCGTTTGCAAGACCAATATCGGCGTGTTCCTGCTGAGGATAGCTTGCCATTAGCGGAAAGTCTTGCAACTACCATCGAGCGGGTTGTCCCTTACTTTGAGACAGTGATTCGGCCACAAATGGCAGAAGGTCAACGCATCATTATTGCAGCACACGGTAACTCACTTCGTGCACTCGTTAAGTATTTTGATAAACTAAGCGCAGATCAGATTATGGAAGTGAATATTCCAACAGGTGTTCCACTTGTTTACGAATTTGATGACAACTTCCAAGCAATTAAACATTATTACCTAGGTGACCAAGAGGCCTTGGCAGCTAAAATGTCTGCCGTAGCTAACCAAGGTAAGCTTGCCCATTAAGCAGTTGAAGGATTGGACTTAAGCGCCAATCCTTTTTTTGACTTGCAATCTGGCCGAAAAAGCGTAAACTTGTATTGTGAGAAAAGGAGGATTCATTGTGAAACTTTATGTCCAGTTCATGATTATTGTTTTATTAGCCTTTATAGGAGAGGGGATTTCGACTTATTTTCAATTACCGATTCCTGGCTCTATTTTGGGCTTAATCCTCCTATTTTTAGCCCTTGAATTCAAGCTGCTACGTTTGCGTCATGTCAATGCAGTAGGTAACTTTCTCTTGGCCAATATGACCATTCTCTTTTTGCCGGCAGCAGTTGGGATTATGGACCGTTATGAGGTCATTGCGCCTTTTCTAGGACCTATTGTGCTCATCATAGTAGGGGCCATTGTGCTTAATATTGTGGTCATTGCCTTAGTGGTTAATTACGTTAAGAACCGCTATGAAGGCAACTACGAGGATCGTTTTGTGGACGACTTTACTGAGGAGGTAAACTAGGTGACTGCTAATTTTTGGGAAAATCCCTTATTTGGACTTGGACTATCCATTCTAGCTTACTATCTTGGTATGCGACTCAATCGACGTTGGCCTCACCCATTGACGACGCCACTTCTGATTGCGACAATCTTAATTATTGTAGTGCTCAAGCTAACCGGCATTCCTTATCACGCTTATTACGTGGGAGGCAGTTATCTTAACACCTTGATTGTGCCTTCAACAGTAGCTTTGGGCATTCCGCTTTATAAAACCTTCCACTTGATGAAACACCATATACGCAGTATTCTCTTAGGGACTTCCATTGCGGTGTTAATTAATACGACATTTACTGCACTCCTTGCTAAACTTTTTGGCATGGATTTCTTCCTAGCGATTTCGCTTTTCCCTAAATCAGTTACGACCGCTATGGCGGTGGGGATTATCGACAAGATGCAAGGTATGACAACTGTGACCTTAGTCGTTGTAGTGGCTACTGGGATTTTGACAAGCGTTCTAGGGCCTGTTGTTTTAAAAGTATTGAAGATTGAAGACCATGTAGCAGTTGGGCTAGCCCTAGGCGGAACGGGACACGCGGTGGGGACCGGGACAGCCTTCAAATATGGTCAAGTCGCAGGCGCCATGGCAGGTCTGGCAATTGGCGTGACGGGTTTACTTTATGTCTTTATCAGCCCATTGATTGCGGCACTTATCTTGTCAAACTAATAGAGAGATTTAAATCCTAGTGCTATAAGTACTAGGATTTAGTTGTTGATGAGAGAGGATTATGATTGACAAACTGAACTTTCTATTTTACAATATGAATGAATACAAAATATATTCACTCAAACAAAAAGGAGGCACGATAGCTGTGGATAAAAAACAAGCCCTAAAGTTAGCCGCGCATGAAGTCTTTTCTAAAAAGGGATACAAAGCGACAGGAATTTCAGAAATTGCCAAGCAGGCCGGTATGGCAGTCGGCTCTTTTTATAACTATTATGATAGTAAAGAAGCCATTTTTTTGGATATCTACATCGATGAGAACAATCGCGCTCGTCAAGCTATGATTGAAGAAATTGATTGGCAGATGGACATGGTTGAACTCGTTAGCCAAATTTTTGGACGATCACGTTCCTTGGTTTCTTCCAACAAAATCCTTAAGGAGTGGTATAATCCTGCAATCGCAGATGAATTACATGGATATTATTCCTCCGAAGAAGGCAAAGTCTCAAATCCTTTCCACAATTTTTTAGTCGAAACTTTCACCAGTCGAATGTTAGCAGAAGGTTACTCGCAAGATAAAATTCAGGATATTTTACGTGTCTACAATCTTTTCTATTACATGGATATGCAAATCACAGAACAAGATGTGCCAGAGTTAAGTAGAACGCTTGAAATACTTGCAACTAACTTTGTTAAAGGTATTTTGAAATAAAGAAGCAATTCTTTATTTTACACTAAAATGAATGAACGTTGGATATATTCACTCATCAGCAGAGAGGAAGTATCAAGTTGGAAAAACGTAAACAGAAAAGAGGTAAAAAAATGTTATACATAATTCTAGTTGTCATTGCGACTATAAGTCTTATCATTTGGGGCATTATCGCCTATCTTGGACGGAGCCAAACACTCACTGTAGCCTCGATTGAAAAAGTAGATGGGGATTTAAGGCTGATACATTTAAGTAAACCGGATAATCTGCAGTGGAAGGCAGGCTCCTACGCTAAGATTAGTTTGTCAAACGATAAAGATAGCAATTCAAAAAATATGGAGGTAGTCACTGGTGCAAGCAGGAGTGATGCTAAGGAGGAGAAAGCTAGTCGCTGGCTGACTATTGCCTCAACGCTACAGGAAGAAGAGATTTTGATTTTGACGCATGATAGTGGCAGTCTATTCAAAAATAACCTGACTAGCCTTTCAGAGGGAAGTGAACTAAAGCTTAGTTGGCTAGAAGACTCCCTAACCATTACTGAGAGTGATCAACCACTAGTGTGTTTTGCTTCAGATGTCGGCATTGCGGCCATTCGCCCAATCATCAAAGAAGAGCTAGGTAAACACGAATTGGTCTTGAGTCATTTTAGTAAAGGGGTGTTGGCCTTTAACAATGAACTGGAAGATTCAGCTAAAAATCATGCAAATCTAAGCTATGAGAGCAGCTCGAGTCTTTCTCAAAGTCAAGCCTATTTAAATGAAGCAGTTGAGCGCTATGGTAACGATGCGACTTATCTATTAGCAGGACAGCCTGATGACGTCAATACTATGAAACAATTCCTTAAAGATAAGGGAATTGATAAAAAGAGGATTAAAACTAGTCGCTTCAGAGGTTTAAAATAGAAGAAGGGCATAGATGACGGGAAAGATATTTCAAACAAAAAATCA